>CALLBO010000016.1 GCA_937998875.1 uncultured Granulosicoccaceae bacterium | reverse complement strand
GTTACCGGATTAGATGAATAGAGCTCGTCAAGATTTGGCGTCTTAGCGAGAGCAACTGCATTGTCAAGCTTACTCGGGTTCATGCCAATGCCATCCATGATAATCAGCATGGTGGCACGTCTGGGAGGTTTCGCACTGATCATCATGAACGTAATCGCCCTGAATTTTTAGTAGTTTTTAATTGGGTAGACTGGATTTTTAAAAGCCGGAGCACAACGTAAGTGAATACGAAAAATCCTACTTAGGCACTTCACTATTATTCAGCTCATCCGCCGCAGCTTCCTCTTCGGCAGTCATGTCGGCTTCATTGTATTTCGCCTCTGCAGCTTCCGAGAACTCTTGCTTACGCTTTAAAAAGGCACGCGAGAAAAATATCCCTACTTCATAGAGCAGCCACATCGGAATTGCCAGCAGCGTCTGGGAAATTACATCCGGTGGCGTCAGGAACATTCCGATAATGAACGCACAGACAATAAAATACGGTCGTTTCTTCGCGAGATCTTCCGGTGTTGTCACGCCGATCGCAACCAACAGAACTGTTGCTACAGGCACTTCAAACGCCACACCAAAGGCAATAAAAATAGTGATAATAAAATCCAGGTAGCGACCAATATCGGGCACAACCTCAACACCTTCAGGGGCAACACGGTTAAAAAACCCGAATACCAGTGGAAACACCACAAAGTACGCGAATGCCATACCGAGATAAAACAGCAAGGTGCTGGAGACAAGTAACGGCGTAACAAGCCGTTTCTCATGTTTGTATAATCCGGGAGCAACAAAAGCCCAGATCTGATAAAGCAGTACCGGTGCTGCAAGTATTACAGAAAGCAGTAAACAGACTTTAAACGGAATAAGAAACGGGGACGCGATATCGATCGCCTGCATTGTTCCCGCGTGCCTTGTTAGCGGCTCGGACAGATAAGTCCAAATGGTTTTAGAGAACGGAAACAAACATAAAAAGAAAATACCCACCGCAAGCAGCATGCGTAGCAGTCGGTCCCGAAGCTCGACAAGATGCGACAATAGCCCCATCTCTGCACCTTCGCCATCACCTGGAATTTTGTTGCTCATAACTACAGGGTTCGCTTTTTAACCCGCAGGCTCGCTTGTTTGACGGAACGCAGGTTCATGCAGACTGGCTGGAGTCCTGATCTTTTAAATCAGGATCATTATTGTTGTTAGACTTCTGATCTTCTGCATTGGCCACTGTACTGGTCGCAGCACTGGTCGCAGTACTGGTTTCGCTACCATTCAAGGCCTGATCTTCTATCTCACCGTAAGTATTGTAACCGGCGGCTCGAGCAATATCTTTCATTTTATTGCTATTTTCAGTAGCTGACTCTTTGGCCACCTCCGCCGCATCTTTCACCTGAGCAACTGCACCATCCATCCCTTCGCTGACAGACTTCTGCGCTTGCTTTGCCGTTTTCTCAAGATCAGACTGCGTCTCTTTTACCATCGTCTTCAATTCGCGAATCTGATCTTCCTGGCTGGATAACATGTTGCGCAGTTCATCAGTTTGCAACTCGGACGCGATGTCACTTTTAACACCGGCAACAAAGCGCTGCATCTTGCCAACATATTTACCGATGTTACGCGCAACCGATGGCAGTCGCTCGGGTCCGATAATGATCAGAGCAATTATTCCAATGAGAACGACTTCCTGAAAACCCATGTCAAACATGGCGTGCTACTCCGGCAAATGCAGGTTCAGATCAGACTTCTTTCTTATCTTTAACTTCATCGGCAACCCGCTCTGCCACATTCTCAAGCTTGCCGGCTTCAGCATCGTCACCATCAGCAGTTCCATCTTCTTTTACAGCTTCTTTAAATCCTTTAACCGCACCTCCGAGATCACCACCGAGATTACGTAATCTCTTAGCGCCGAATATCAGAACCACAATGGCCAATACAATCAATAGTTGGGGAATACTTGGCATCATAACGTTAGCCTCTTTATAAAATATTTTCAGTTGTCAGTGTGCGGTGTGGGCAATCTACTGGCGGCGACGGGACGCTTTTTCATCGTGCCCGGACTCACCGAAGCGACGCTGAAGCTCCTGCAACACATCCTCAGGACCCAGGCCTTGCTCTGCCAGCATCACTAATGTGTGGAACCACAGATCGGCGGTCTCGTGAACGATATCATCGCGTTTGCCCGATTTTACGGCAATTATAGTTTCTGTGGCCTCTTCGCCCACCTTTTTTAGAATGGCGTCTGTTCCTGCCTTATACAAGCTCGCCACATAAGAATCTGCCGCATCTGACGACTTTCGCTTTTCAAGCTCCAGCGCCAGATCTCCGAGTATTTTATCGCTCATAGGGGGAGTTTACTGGTCACCGGGATAAATTTCGCCCGGATCTTTGATTATCGGGTCGGTTTCACGCCATTTATGGCTATCTGTCTGCTTACTATCGGACTTTTTTTGGAGCTGTCGGTAAAAGCAGCTGTATCGGCCGGTGTGGCAGGCAATCCCACCGGTTTGCTGAACTTTGAGCAAAATGACATCGGCATCACAGTCGGTGCGAATATCAGATACCCGCTGCAGATGGCCGGAAGACTCGCCCTTGTGCCACAACTTTTTGCGCGATCGCGACCAGTAAACCGCCTGGCCGGTTTCAACGGTCCTGGCTAGCGCATCGCGGTTCATCCATGCCACCATCAGTACATCACCGGTCTGATCATCCTGAGCAATTGCCGGAATCAGACCTTGCTCATCCCACTTTAATTCATCGAGCCAGTCAGCCGGGAGCGTTACTACGGTCATAGCCGTACCTCGATACCGGCGTCCCGCATGGCCTGCTTTGCCTGTGACACCGTGTATTCACCGAAGTGGAAAATGCTCGCCGCCAGCACTGCATTAGCACCACCCTGCTCAACACCTTCAACAAGATGTTCCAGGGTACCGACACCACCCGAAGCAATCACCGGTACCGACACTGCATCTGCAATCGCGCGGGTGAGCGGTAAGTTGAAACCGGACTTGGTACCGTCACGATCCATACTAGTGACCAGCAACTCACCTGCACCAAGCTCTGTCATTTTGATTGCCCACTCTATTGCATCGAGTCCGGTCTCTTTACGACCCCCGTGGGTGAATATTTCCCAGCGCGGTGTTTCACCTTCACGGTGCACGCCTTTGGCATCAATCGCCACGACTATACACTGACTGCCAACGTGATCAGCCGCCTCTTTAACCAGTGCCGGGTTATGTACAGCTGCGGTGTTAATGCTGACTTTATCAGCGCCAGCGTTTAACAGTTTTCGAATGTCAGACACCGCGCGCACTCCACCACCGACAGTTAACGGGATAAAAACTTCCGAGGCGACCTTTTCAACGACGTGATAAATGGTGTCTCGATTATCAACACTTGCAGTGATATCTAAAAAGGTCAGCTCATCCGCACCGGCGTCGCCATATCGACGTGCCGCTTCTACCGGATCACCGGCATCGACAATATCGACAAAGTTGATGCCTTTAACAACCCGACCCCCATCAACATCGAGGCAGGGAATAACCCGCTTAGCCAAACCCATCAGTTCACCGGGCCCACTAGCTCACACGGGCCCATCAAGCTCACCAGGCCCATCAGTTCGAAAGTCCTGCCAGTGTTGTTTCAACCTGCCGCTGAGCTGCTTCAAGCTCAATAGTTCCGTCATACATTGCACGACCGACAATCGCACCGGCAACACCCACATCCGCTATCTGACAGAGCCTGTCGATATCCTCGTAAGAGTTGACACCACCTGATGCATAAACGGGAATATCAATCTCCCGTGCCAGCGCTGCAGTGGCTTCTGAATTGAAACCCTGCATCATGCCGTCACGCTCGATATCCGTATAAACAATGCCACTGACACCAACGCCTTCAAAAGACTTTGCAAGTTCAATCGCATCCTGATCTGAGTTTTCAGCCCAGCCACTCAATGCGACTTTGCCATCCCGCGCATCCAGCCCGACGATCACGTTACCCGGATGACGCTTGCAAAGCCGCTCGACTATTGCAGGTTCCCGTACCGCCTGAGTACCGATAATTATCCATTGCACCCCTGCATCTATATAACGCGCTGCGATGTTTTCATCCCGAATGCCTCCACCAACCTGTATCTGCAAGTCCGGATAAGATTTACAAACCTCGCGAATAATCTCACCGTTGCGCGGCTCGCCAGCGAACGCACCATCCAAATCTACAATATGCAACCTGCTTGTACCTGCATCCACCCATCGGCCTGCGGTCGCGACCACATCATCAGAGAAAACCGTATCATCGTCCATCCGGCCCTGTTTTAGTCGAACACACTGACCATCTTTAAGATCTATTGCGGGGATAATTTGCATAGCGTTTTTTAAACCGGCTGCCATTCACTGAAATTTTTTAACAATTGCAAGCCACTCTCTGCACTTTTTTCCGGGTGAAACTGAGTGGCGAATATGTTGTGGCTTGCAATCGCACTGCAGAAGTCCACCAGATAGGACGTTGTACCTGAAACTATCTCCTTATCTTCAGGCTCTACATAAAAACTATGCACAAAGTAGAAGTGCGAATTATCTTCAATTTTATTCCACAGCTTGTGATCGACAGACTGGCCAACCTGGTTCCAACCCATATGTGGAATTTTGAATTCGCGCTCCCCGGCTGATCGCTCAAAGCGCATTACGCTACCTTCCACATAACCCAGACATGGCACACCGTCATTCTCGTCACTTAACTCAAACAAAACCTGCAGGCCCATGCAGATGCCGAGAAACGGTTTGTTTTTAAACGCACCCGCTATAGACTCAATAAGATTATGCGAACGCAGACTCGCCATACAATCGCGTGCCGCACCCTGACCTGGAAAAACCACCCGATCGGCCGCGGCGATGTCAGTGGCCGAGGAAGTCACTGTAATACGAGCCCTGGGCGCTACGTGCTCCAATGCCTTGGCCACAGAGCGCAGATTCCCCATGCCGTAGTCGACAATCGCAATCGTTGTCATGCCAATGAGTGTCCGCGACGATAGTAAATCAGGTCTTCCATTCGCCTACAGCACACCTTTAGTTGATGCCGGTTTACCACCGAGCTTTGCATCAGACTCAACCGCCATTCTTATCGCACGACCAAATGCCTTAAAGACGGTTTCAATCTTGTGGTGTTCATTCTCACCTTTGATGTTATCTATGTGCAGGGTAGCACCGGCATGATTAACAAAGCCGTGAAAAAACTCGTAGCAAAGCTCAACATCGAAGGTTCCTACTTTGTCTCTGTTAAACACGCAGTCAAAGTGCAAACCAGGCCGACCGGAAAAATCAATCACCACTCGAGACAAGGCTTCATCCAATGGCACATAGGCGTGGCCATAGCGGTTAATACCGGCTTTATCACCAAGTGCCTGCGCAAACGCCTGCCCAATGACAATCCCCGTATCTTCGACAGAGTGATGATCGTCAATGTGGGTATCACCATCGCACTCGACCGTAAGATCGAGCATGCCGTGTCTGCATAGTTGATCCAGCATATGCTCGAAAAATGGTACGCCGGTATTAAAGGTACCCTTACCGCTTCCATCAAGATCAAGGTCGACCACAATCCTGGTCTCATTGGTGTTTCGCGATACGCTTGCGGTACGTGTATTCATCTTTTTTCGGCAATTTCTAAAATCTTAAATCGGAGAATCAAACAGGCGATTCCTGCAACCAAAAGGTCACCGGTCCATCATTCACCAGCGCTACCTGCATGTCGGCACCGAACTGACCGGCTTGTACGCGGCAACCCAGTTCACCAGCAAGACTTACCAGTGTATCAAATAGCAGACGTCCTTCGGCAGGAGATGCACCTTTACTGAAACCCGGTCGCAAACCGCGCCCGGTATCGGCGGCGAGTGTGAATTGCGGCACCAGCAGCAACTCCCCGCCAGTATCCAGCAGACTGAGATTCATGCGGCCGTTGTCATCTGAAAACATCCGGTAGCGGGAAATTTTCCGAACCATTTTTGCGGCAGTTGCCTCTGTGTCTCCGACTTCAACGGCTGCCAGCACCAGCGTACCCACACCAATACTGCCCGTTATTTCGCCACCAATCGAAACGCTGGCTGAGCTGACTCTCTGTAAAAGTGCGATCAACCTGAATCCACCTCTAATATTCCACCACTGGTTAACTGCGAGACTTTGATGCGCGGTTTTTGCACGACAATCCCGAGATTGCCTAAAACGGCAATATTGCCCCAGATGATGACAGCCTCCCGGAACAGCATCTTGCTCACCCACAGTGTGTTGACACAGGCTGGCGATTGCAGAGCAACCAGCGTCGTGCCACACTCCTGCGTTTAAGTATCACCGGCCTATCATATCCGGTTCTGATCCGGCTCTGCGACTTGATTAACACGACTTCCATGGCAGGAGCATTGCTGCGTTTGATCGCATGCCTGCCGCTCCCACTCAATCATGCCATTGGCACTGCAGTGGGGTGGCTTACCTTCAAGCGATCCGATCGAAACCTCAAAACCGTCGAACGCAATCTAGCGTTATGCTTCCCTGAACAAAGCAATACTCAACGCGATGCTCAGGCAAGACGCAATCTGTGTGAAACCGGTAAAAATGTTACCGAGCTCGGGCCATTCTGGTTCTGGGAAAAAAGCCGGGTACGCTCACTGATCACAGCAGAGATCGGCCGACACCATCTTGATCAGGCCAAATCTCTCGGCAGGGGTGTGATAGTCGCATCACCCCACTTCGGCGCCTGGGAGCTCGCAGGCCTGGTGTTGTCCATCGAAGCACCCATTCATTTTCTCTACCGGCCAAACCGAAACACCAGTATCGACGAGCCAGTAATTGCGTCGCGAGAGCGATTTGGCGGTAAGTGCTACCCGATTTCGAATCGTGGACTGGCGCAGCTGGTACGGGCGCTTAAGAACGGGGACGCTATTGCGATTCTGCCCGATCAGGAACCCGCTTTGAATCATGGTGTGTTTGCACCGTTGTTCGGGGTACCCGCCTACACGATGACCTTTATGAGTAACCTGGCACGCAAAACCGGAGCGCCGGTCATCTTTACTGCGGTTGAAAGACTACCAAAAGGACGCGGTTACCGGATGCACTATTTAAAGCCGAATGATGAACTGTACGACAAAGACCCGATTATCTCCGCAACAGCACTAAACAAGTGTGTGGAAGCATGCATTGCGATTGCACCGACACAGTACATGTGGAATTACAAGCGCTTTAGAAAGTCACCACCCGACACTCCAAAACGCTACGCATAAAAAACCGTTACGCAGGTCACGTGTTACGCAGGTACATCCACGCCGTTAATCTTGCAGGCTTGCTGCAGGGTGTTGTGCAACAGACAGGCAATAGTCATTGGACCGACACCACCCGGCACCGGAGTGATTTTTCCGGCAACTTTTGCAGCTGAAGAAAACTCTACATCACCCACCAGCTTAGTCTTTCCGCCTTCTGTATCGATTCGGTTGATACCCACATCTATTACCGTGGCTCCAGGCTTTACCCAATCCCCTTTGATCATTTCAGGTCGCCCGACTGCGGCGACGAGAATGTCCGCGCGCAGACACTCCTCCTGCAGGTTTCTGGTACGTGAGTGCGTTATTTCTACAGTGCAGTTCTCCTGCAACAGCAGTGACGCCATCGGCTTACCGACAATATTCGAACGACCCACAACCACTGCATGTAATCCGGACAGATCACCCAATGCATCTTTAAGCATCATGATGCATCCCAGTGGTGTACACGGAACAATTCCGGGATCACCAATGGCCAGCCGACCAACGTTGCTCAGATGAAACCCGTCAACGTCCTTTTCCGGGTTGATATGATTTATCACTGCCTCCTCTTCGATCTGCTTTGGCAGTGGTAGCTGAACCAGGATCCCGTGTATCGCATCATCGGCATTGAGCTGATCGATTAATGTCATCAACTCATCCTGCGATGTAGTGTCCGGCAGTTTATGTTCAAAACTCTGCATGCCAGCTTCAACGGTTTGCTTGCCTTTATTCCGAACATAAACCTGGCTGGCCGGATCCTCTCCGACCAACACCACGGCAAGTCCGGGGACAATGTTGTGCTGACTCTTTAGTCTGGCAATCTTCTCACCCAAATCTGCACGAAGGTTTGCCGCAAATGCTTTGCCGTCGATCACGTTGCTCATTGGGTATACCTGTTAGAAGTAGAATGGAGTGTAACGAGCCGGCATCACAGTGGATAGATTGTTTTCGCCACTTTCTATTTTAACTTAGCCTATATCTCCCTGGCTCACCCTGCAGTACTGTCAGTTTAGGGCAGCAAGGCGAGTCGGAGAATGGTATTCGTTGAATTTTAGACTGTCTAAAAGCTACCATAGCGCGAGCGAAAATCAGTACGCAGAGATACCTAAAATGCCAGCCGTTCGAAAATACGTCACCTTCGATGAAGAAATCCTGATTGAGGGCTTCAAGCCAGCACCACAACCGTGGAGGATGTTTGCCGTTGCTGCAGTGATTCAAAACCCATGGGCTGGCCGCTACGTTGAAGACCTGAATCCCGAAATCTATGAATACGGCCCGATTCTCGGCGAAGCACTGACCAGTCGAATGATTAAGCTTGCAGGCGGTGATGCAAAAGGTGGCACGGGGGGAGAGAACATAGAGGCCTATGGAAAATCTGCAGTGGTAGGGCTGGACGGTGAGATAGAGCACGCATCAGCACTGATTCATACCCTGAGGTTTGGCAACAACTATCGCAGTGCAGTGGGAGCTACCAGCTATTTATCGTTTGCCAATACTCGCGGGCCAGCCAACGCACCAATCACCATACCGTTAATGGACAAACACGATGCCGGTCGTCGTTCCCACTATCTGACTATTCAATTCTCAATTGCAGATGCACCGCGTGCCAATGAGTTAGTAATTGTACTTGGTGCAGCTACCGGTGGTCGACCACACCACCGTATCGGGGATCGCTATCAGGATCTCAAAGAACTCGGCCATGATGTCGACAACCCGGCTGCGATCTAACATCCGCCCAACAATAACATCACACAACAACAGCAGCGGACCCGCTATGCTGCTTGTTCATGGTGTTGGAATGAACTCTCAATATTGGGACAATGTTCGAGACCATCTGGCGCAGCATTTTGCAGTTCGCATTTTGGATTTGCCCGGTCATGGCATGCGCGACTGCCTTAACAACGATGACCCGACACTGTTCGAGTACACCGACGCTATTGCAAACGATATTGATCAGCCGACGATCATTACCGGGCATTCAATGGGGGCACTCATTGCACTGGATATGGCTGTTCGCTACAAGAGCAAAACAACAGGCATCGCCGTTCTCAACGGGATTTATAGAAGAGACCGCGCAGCAATCAACGCAGTCCGGAAACGTGCAGCACAGCTAAATTCTGAAGATATTCCCGACCCCGCTGCCACATTGGTGAGATGGTTTGGCACTGAACCAACTGGCACAAATGCGCGTGCGGCAGACAATTGCAATAATTGGTTAACCTCAGTGAATCCGGCTGGCTACCGCAGTGCCTACCGGGCTTTCGCAAAGGCAGACGCACCAACCGATGAGCAACTTGCCGGCATTGAGTGTCCCGCATTGTTTATTACCGGTTCAGATGAACCTAATTCAACGCCGGCAATGTCAAAGAAAATGAGTGAGCTGGTACCTGATGCAAAGTACATTACGATAGCTGGAGCGAGACACATGATGTCACTCACACATGGCGCTGCAACAACTCATGCAATCATAGGTTTTTTCACACGCTGCGAATCACAATCACCTGATCAACAAAGTTATACAGGTGTATAGGAATAGTTATGCAATTTTCACTGTTCGCTCACATGGAGCGCATAAGCGACTCGAACGCTGACAACACAAGCCATGCACAGCTATACGAAGAGTTCATCTCTTTGTGCAAAATGGCAGATGACGGTGGTATGCGTGCTATCTGGACTGGTGAACATCATGGCATGGAGTTCACCATTGCTCCCAACCCGTTTATCACAATTACCGATCTTGCAAGACAAACCAGAAACGTCAAGCTAGGCACCGGAACTGTTATCGCGCCATTCTGGCATCCGATAAAGCTGGCTGGTGAGGCCGCTATGACAGATCTGATAACCAACGGAAGGCTCGAGCTAGGCATTGCCCGCGGTGCATACACTTATGAATACGAAAGACTGATGCCTGAACTCGATGCGTGGCGGGCAGGTCAGCGTATGCGCGAGACCACACCGCTGTTACGCCAGCTGTGGCACGGCGACTGCCAACACGAAGGTGAGTTCTATCAGTTCCCGTCTACCACCGCTGTACCTAAACCGGTTCAGGACGGCGGCCCGCCAATCTGGATTGCTGCGCGTGACCCTAACAGCCATGAATTCGCCGTGCATGGTGGCTTTAATGTACAAGTCACACCACTCTGGCAGGGTATGGAAGAAATAGAGTCTTTGATGCAACGCTTTAACGATGCCTGTGATTCATACAGCGGCCCAAGGCCAAAGATCATGTTGCTACACCATACCTACGTTTCCCATGATCAGGCAGACACAGAAGCCGCATCAAAAGAATTGAGCCGTTTCTATAACTACTTCGGGGCCTGGTTTCAGAATAAACGCACGGTGACTCAAGGACATCTTGATCCTTTAAGTCAGGAGGAGTTAGAAAGCAATGCCATGATGTCCGCTTCCAACCTGAAACGCGACCTTACAATCGGTACAGCACAAGAAGTGATTGATCAGATCAAACGTTATGAAGATCTTGGCTATGATGAATTTTCCATGTGGCTGGATAGCGGCATGTCATTTGAGCGCAAGCGAGCTTCATTAAGCCGGTTTATAGATAACGTTATGCCAGCGTTCACTTAATCTCAGTTAGGGTACTGAATTGAACAATATGACCTTGTTTGAATGCAGTACACTCGCCTAATAGACACCAGGTAATACCCCATGACTAACCTCCCCCACTACCAGTTGTTTATCAATGGTGAATGGAGAGATGGCAGTGAAGGCCAGACTTCGGAGTCGGTCAATCCTGCCACAGGTAATACCTGGGCCACCTTCAGCTGCGCTTCAAAACGCGATGTAGAAACCGCCGTACTCGGCGCCAGATCAGTGCTTAACGACCCGCAATGGCGTGACATGCTGCCGACTATGCGCGGCAAGCTTCTCTATCGGCTCGCCGATCTCATCGATCTGAACGCTGAGACTATCGGCCGGGTTGAAACCACAGACAGCGGTAAGCTTGCAACCGAAACGATTTCGCAGACCCGATATGTTGGTGACTACTACCGATACTTTGCCGGTTTGGCCGACAAGATTGAAGGTGCGGTACTCCCAATCGACAAACCCGATATGCATGTTTTTACCAAACGCAAACCGATTGGGGTGGTCGCCGCAGTTGTACCGTGGAATGCACAAATGTTTTTAACCGCCACTAAACTCGGCCCTGCACTGGCCGCAGGCTGTAGTGTAATTCTTAAAGCCTCAGAAATCGCACCGGCACCGATGCTTGAATTTGCAAAGTTAATTCAACAGGCAGGATTTCCGGATGGCGTAGTATCGGTTATCACCGGTGACGCTGAAAACTGCGCCATTCCGTTAACACAACATAAAGACATTGACCGAATAGCTTTTACAGGCGGTCCTGAAACAGCACGCCATGTTGTGCGCAACTCGGCAGAGAACTTTGCCGTAACCTCACTGGAACTTGGCGGTAAATCACCGATTATTATTTTTGATGATGCCAATATTGAAAATGCCGTGAACGGCTTAATTGCCGGAAACTTCGGTGCATCCGGTCAGTCCTGCGTGGCGGGATCACGCGGATTTGTACAACGCAATATTTTTGAACACATCGCCAGTGAGGTCGAACAACGCACAAAAAATATTATTGTTGGCGATCCGCAGGACAACAACACACACCTCGGCCCGTTATGTACTGTTGCTCAGGTCGAACGAATTGAAGACACACTGAAAAAATCAATAGCGCAAGGTGCGGTGATTCGCGCCGGCGGCAGTAGAACTGCAGGTCTGTCGAACCATTACTTCAATCCCACGCTTGTAGAATGCAAAGATGCCGGCACTGAAACCATGCAGGTAGAAATGTTCGGCCCTGTCATGTCACTACTGCCTTTTGACACGGAAGACGAAGCGATATCACTGGCAAACAACAGCGACTACGGGTTGGGCTCCGGTGTCTTTACTCAAAACATCGCAACCGCACACCGGGTATCTAATAGGTTGAATTCGGGCATTTGCTGGATCAACACTTATCGCGCTGTCTCACCGATCGCACCGTTTGGTGGATTCAATCAATCAGGCTACGGCCGCGAAGCGGGGATGGATTCAATCATGGACTACACCCGAACGCAAACTACCTGGATCAACACTTCTGATAAGCCAATGGCCAATCCGTTCGTGATGCGATAGCACTCTTGTATCGCAACGTTGTATAGTTTAACAAACAACTACAGAATCAACTATGCCTGCCTACAACGCCTTCTACGGACAATCCGGTGGAGTAACATCGGTCATCAATGCCTCAGCAGCCGGTGTGATTCAAACCGCGCGTAAATACCCGGAACATATAAACAAGTTATACGTGGGTGAAAATGGAATTCTCGGGGCACTTACGGAAAACCTGATCGACGTCAGTCTCGAATCTGACAGCGATATCGAAGCCCTCAGGCACACACCGTGCGGCGCTTTTGGCTCCTGCAGATACAAACTTAAGTCACTGCAAGAGCACAAACGCGAGTACGAACGACTGATCGAAGTCTTCAAGGCCCACGATATCCGGTACTTCTTTTACAACGGTGGCGGTGACTCGCAGGACACAGCACACAAGGTCTCACAACTTTCTGAATCAATGGACTACCCGATAACCTGTATCGGCGTTCCAAAGACTATTGACAACGATCTGCCGTTCACCGATAGCTCACCGGGTTTTGCATCTGTTGCCAAGTATGTCGCAGTCTCAATACTGGAAGCATCACTCGATGTCGCCTCAATGTCATCGACTTCCACCAAGGTATTTGTCATGGAAGTAATGGGCCGACACGCGGGCTGGATTGCGGCAGCCGCAGGTCTTGCCACATCAGATGATCACGATCTAGGGCCGGACATCATCCTTCTCCCCGAAGTCGAATTCAAACAGCAGGCTTTTCTCGATAAAGTAAACGCGACTATTCATCGCAAAGGTCATTGTTGCGTCGTTGTATCTGAAGGCGTAAAGACTCCGGATGGTAAATTTCTTTCTGATTCAGGAGTTACC
Organism: uncultured Granulosicoccaceae bacterium; assembly: GCA_937998875.1. Taxonomy (GTDB): domain Bacteria; phylum Pseudomonadota; class Gammaproteobacteria; order Granulosicoccales; family Granulosicoccaceae. Next base: position 92,459 of record CALLBO010000016.1, on the reverse strand, counting down.
GATGCCTTCGGTCATGCACAGTTAGGTGGTGTTGCACCGGTGGTGGCCGACTTAATCAAACATGCTGATGGCCACAAATGCCATTGGGCTGTTTGTGATTACCTGCAGCGAGCTGCCCGCCATATTGCTGCTGCTACGGATGTAGAACACGCTTATGCGCTAGGCAGAGCAGCAGTAGAATTTGCCGTACAAGGTGAAAACGCAGTGATGCCCACGATTGTTAGAACCAGTAACAATCCGTACCGCTGGGAAGTCGGCAAAGCGCCACTGTCGAAGGTGGCAAACGTTGAAGAAATGATGCCACCGGAATACATCGATGAAGACGGATTTTTTATTACTGAGGCATGTCGGAAGTATCTGCAACCATTGATCGTTGGTGAGGACTATCCACCCTATAAGAACGGCTTACCCGACTATGTCGTGCTGCAGAAGCACAAGGTGGCGCAACGTACCCCGTCATTTACGGTTTCATGATCAGACATTCCCGGGCTGACACTGGTTGAACCATCGCATTCAAGCACCCCTCGTTGATGAAGTGATGAATATTGGTGATGCAACTAACCACTTCTGCAACCGCTTGGAATGCCATCAAGCCACCGAAGGATTGACTGGTCAACAGAACTCTCATCTTCCATACCCTATGTGATAAGCTGAAATTTCACTGGGAGAAAATTCATGAAAAAGCTGCTTATTGTCGTTTCTTTTGTTGTCGCCCCTTTCATCTCTGGCGTTGCATTGGCAGGTGGTTGTGAGCATGGCCACTACGCCGAGAAACAAGCCGATAGCGAAGAACTGCTCATCGCAAAAGAAACTGACCCGACTCTGTTGGAGTTATTGAGAAAACAGCGTGAACAGGAAGCGCTGGAATCACAGGTTGTCACTTATAACTAGGCTATAAACCTGCGTAAGCGTTAATCCGGTAAACCGGCAAAACAGAATAAGGCACCGGCTGTGATGTTGCCAGACGTCCGCATCACTATTGCCTGCCAACAGCTGCGGTTAACCAAAGCCGTGTCACTTCCTGACATGGCTTTGTTTTTTTCTAGATCCCGTGTGTTTAGGTTGCAGAAGAGACCGCTACGCTGGCCTCCTTTGTTATTGCTTGTCTTCACTGTCGCTTTCTATTCTGGTAGCGCACTTTCTCGCAGCACCGAGCGCAATCACTCAACAGAAACAGGGCCAACCAACAGTGAATTCAAGATTGCGCGGCTCATTTATGATCATAACTCACACAGTACATGGGGGCCGGGGCGTCCGTGGTGGTCAATAGACTGGCCCGAAGCAGAACAGCACTTCACAGACGGCGTGCAACGTTACACAAATATAAATATTGCAACAGACAGCCATCACATCCGCTTAACCGACAATGCCTTATTCGATCTTCCGTTCCTGTTCGTTCAGCAACCAGGCAGATGGCACCTCAGTAACGCTGAGCAACAACAGCTGCGCAAATATCTTCTACGCGGCGGCTTTATGGTGGTTGATGATTTTCACGGACCGCAGCAATGGAATACTTTTCACGAAGTGATGCGCCAGGTTCTACCAGAACATCCCATCATTGATATACCGCCCGGTGACGAGTTACTTCACGTTCTCTACGAACTTGAACAACGGACCCAGATACCGGGCCGCAGGCATCTTTATAGCGATGGTAATAGCGTGTTGGTGCAGATGCCTCACTCACCACCAGCATGGCGTGGTATTTACGACGAGCACAACCGTTTGATGGTGGCTATCAATTTTAATATGGATGTGGGTGATGCCTGGGAGCACGCAGACGACCCTGTGTACCCAATGGCAATGACGTCACTGGCTTATCGCTTCGGTATAAACTACTTGATCTATTCGCTAACACACTAAATTTAAAACGCGATATTTGATCAGGGCCGCAGCGGCAAGTCTCGCGCTCATCGCCAAAACAACCACATGGACATCCACGTGTTTCCCATGATGACTTTCGAGTAAAAGACCGATACTTCAAACACTTACGCGAATGATCAGAGTCCTATGAGAACATATCCTAGCAAAACGCCACATATGGGATTGTGAGAGAAGACTCTTGCAACACATTTCAGGGTGGATGAGCACACGCTCATCAATTAGGAAGCGGAAAAGACGCAACCAATACTCCATATCATCAGATTTTCCTCTGTTTCTTGTATTTCTTCACCGCTCCAACCGGTGAACGCAAGAATTCGTCTGCAAAGAATGGCTGTCGTATTGTCAGTCATACTCTTCATAGCAAAAAGCATATGGATGGTGTTTTGGATGACAATCAGATTTTTCTACGCCCTACTCCCGAGCGAAGCCCCTAACTTCCCTAACGTCACACTTAAGAGTTGTTTCTGGAGAAGTCTATAGTCACCACATCAATACGCTTACGTAGATCGTCAGACATGGACTCTTCAACAGATCGACTTAACTGTACAGCGGACTCAAACTCCTCATTCTTCTTATTCGCCACTTTCTCCTCTTCACCAAACCATAAGACGAGGTAAACACCCTGATCTTCCGCATTAGGGTGGTTCATATAGCGTTTCTCTAACTGCTCCGCAGCTGCAGTATATAGCTCGTCATGCCATTGACCTTTCACTTCAACTACCAAAAGTACTGTCCGACCTTCAATATTTTTTTGAAGTGTTATATCGCAGCGCTTTTGATCAGCCATTTCATCTTCAATTTCTACTGTTACTTCAAGGGACTCTAACCGCGCCTGCAATTGATTAACTATCCGTCGACACGCGATTTTTTCGTCTACCCTTTTACCTCCATCAAAGAATAAGGACCTTACATCAAGCTCAGATCCGTAGATGCTCTCTTGCAAATCTTTCAAACACTCAACAAAATACGCACGCAAATCCTCCACAGACGCGACATTACCCTTATCCAAAACACCAACGACACTCGAAATATTAGGCGCTTTATAGTGAAGATGAGCTGATTTCCTTAACGCTCGCGCTCGCACCATTCTGAACACACCAAACAGATGGCCATAGTTATCGTTATTTAATAGTTGATCCAAAACCCGCAGGGCATCACGGCTATCATCCCTTAACAAGTTGCCAAGGTAAGTCTTTGGCAATGAACCTGTAGGCAGTATGGCCAGGCGGATCACCTGTCCCCCAGTGATCAGGCAATTCAACCTGCGGCCATTGACCAATGAAGGTGTCTAACAAAAATTCTACTTTCTCAGCATTCAGGTTGCATTCCATATACTCCTCCCCACCCGCATTTTTATCAACATGGCTCTGCACAAGTAAAATTCTTTCTTTATTTTCTTGCAACCATGACTGAGAGGGCGCCGACAAACTATCCTCTAACAGAAACCCCATCAAGTACCAATAGTCCCTCAATTCATGCTTTACGTCACTCTTAATTAATTCCCTAGCTTCTTCAGCAATAGTTCTCACGGCCACTGGATCAGAATGAGATATTGCGATTTCAAACAACTCCTTAATCACGTCGGAACAGGCACCTGGATACTGACCCAGCCACTCCAAAGGCAAAATTGACCTAAGCCGCTCAAAAGGCGCTTCAGTTAGAAACCAATGAGTATTTATGTGTTTAGCGTTCACATTAAGCCGCCCCTCAACATAAGCTCTCGCGTATTTTTCGGCAGATCCTTCATCGTTGAATAAAACGCCGTTCAACTCTTCCTGAAAGCGATTAAGCATACTCCACTCTTGCCTGTTACCGTAGCTAGTAGAACCTTGTGTTTTAACCACCTCCAGTATACGTTTATCGATATACTTAACCGTGCCCGTATGTATAAACTCAGCTAACGTCGCAGCATGCGCTACAATCACCACATACGGTGTTTTACCCTCTGCGCTGGACTTAGCCTCGTCTTCTAAACTAGGGACCTGATCACTCAAATATTGCAAGCTGTTACGCAAAGACAACTCAATAAATTCGCCACTCGGCAACGTCAGCTTTTCTATGGTTCTATTATCACCGGTGAAATAGTGACATGCCAAATGAACAAGCCACTGTATGTTCTTTCCTTCTTGAATTGACTTTTTGTGTTTATCAAATTCCTTTTGAAGTTCTTTTTGCTCCTCTACATTCTCGCGATCACATCTTCTCATGAATCGGCGATGCTTCCGCGTGAAACCATCCGTTATTGTCATTCGGTTTTTTTTGTCAGCATGCTCAAGTAAATACCATGCACGCATAAAGTCGAGCTTCTCTCGTGCGTGCCCCCTCATGAGGCGACGACGGTTCAGTAGATTTATATTTTCTTGGTGACGATAATCTATACCGGGATAAAACGTTTCCCACAACGCAATATCGTCCTCCTCAAAAGCCACACATAAAATAGAGTGAATGTCGTCAAGCGAAAAATACAAATCACGATAACCATGATGGTTTATGTGGAATACAGCATCCCTCATACCCTTAGCAGTTCTATTTTCACGTAACGCAACTAGCTGAATTGCACGACGGGCCTCTTCATTCTCACTTAAAAAGCTCTCGTCTTCGCTCCGACCCCCACCAGTGAAACTGAAGCGCATTGGTTTTATCCACGACCACACTTGTTTTGCATCCAGTTCAAAGCCCTCATCTCTCAGCACTCGATCCAAGATCATACTAGCCACAAAACTCATTCCAGCCCGACAATCACATCTATAGGCTTTTTCATCCTCACACGCACACGTTAGCTCCGACGTAATCGTACCAAGCATCTGAATTGCGCTCTCAAGCAACACGCCATAGATGGCGTTCTGCAATACAATTTTATTTGACACGTATAGAGATGCATACCGATCACGATCCGCGCTATAAATTTCACCAAACCTATTTGCCAATAACAGCAACAGATTAGTACCAAGTTCTTTTAGTCGCAGCTCTCCAAGGGAAGAAAGTACGATATCCAAAGCATCTTCACTATTTTCACAAAGAATTTTCTCAATCGTTTTTTCAAGTGTGATTTTTTCAAATTCCCATGTTTGCAATGCATAGGACCGCACATGCCTACTCTCTTCTTTATTTGTTGCTAACCTAAGTAGCGAATCGTTGATACATGAGGTCAAATTAGCACCAGCCATCGATCTCAAAAGCACAGACTTTAGATTCGATGTGGTATCTGGATCCTCTAATATTTCTTGCGCTTCCGTCATGACTGACGGTGAGAAAAATCCACGCACATTCATTCGATACCAATCTACTGCACCAAATGAAGCGGGATCTTCTTTCGATACACGACACAACGCTCTTAGCAACGCCACCTTCGAATTATCATCTAACTGCGGCGGATCTCCAGCTGCGAACACAGAGACCGGATCGATGTTTATTATCCTCTTCCGTGAGTCGTTATTAGTGAGCTGGGTTGTAAGCCAACCCAAAACCCCACGAAACTCCTCCCGCACAAAACCATTAGGCGCAATAAGTGACAACAGCCGACTTAAGCTAAAGATACTTTGTGGGTCTTGTACACTTTTCGCCAAATAACGCGCAGCACAGAACTCAACAATTGTTCTGTGGGTTAATTCATGGAAGTTAGCTCCATGGCTTGAAGATGTAAATAGCCCAGAGTTTACGAGGTACTCCATACATTCACCACAGCTGAGTGATTCCCTGTAGGGAAATTCACGTGTACTGCTATTTTCAAAATTTGAAATGCCAATTGCACCAGCCAAAAGCGCTTTAGCACACACCTCGTCACCGATCGCCACCAAACGTTCGATCGATGGAAGTGCCTGATGTGGCTTTTCTTCATTATGTTCGGCTACCAAAAGTTCTATAGCACTAGCAAAAACGCCAGTTTTTGATTCTATCTCACCATCAGTACGACCGTAACCACGCACAACTAGCTTCAAAAGGTTAGGATTCCCTAAAAGATCATCAAGGCCTACTTTTTCTATTTTGTTTTTAAATACGTTGAAGTCATGTCCGGGTAGTAGATAACAAAAAAGAATCTCTTGTTGATCATGGGTTAAAGGGAGTATGCGAACAACCGTCAGCTCTTCACCGAAGCACTTTTCGGTATAGATTTTTCGCGCTTCATTCCAATGTGCAGATCGAGTTGAGATCATAAACGTATCAGCGCCGACAGCAGATGATGCAAAGAGCAACTTGTCAATTGCTCCACTTCCCTCAATCATAGAGACCTCATCCATCGCATCGACTAGAAGATATTTTGCCCCATCAGCCCGTTCAGCAGTTTTGTTAGCGAATATTCTTGCATCTTGCATTTCGACACCAAGACGGTCTGCCACACTAGCAAACAACTGCGTTTTACCTGCTCCTGGCTCACCTAAAACTACAATGGGACCAGTTAGAGTCAACAGGTGTTCCTGACCAAACTCTTGGCCATTGATTACAAGGGTACGTTCCAGATATGGTAGTGCAGTATCACCACCGTGCTCATTGTTGTCCTGGTCTAATCTGGCATCGTCAGTCATATGATTGATTCAAAAAGTTGAATAAGTGCAGGGCCAGCCGGAGCAGAACACCGTCAAGAAGGGTGTGTATCCATAAATTACAACGAAATATGTCATGACGCAAAGAATTTGTTGAGTTTCGCGTCGTAACGTCATAACCATTGGTTACAGATTTAGAACACAAGGACGACAATCATGTATCGCTCCATAAAGTGGTCGATACCACTACATCGGCCGGCCGACTCTCCGGGATGAAACTTCTTCACCGGATTCGTTGAGAGCGAATCTATAGCCCTTTTCAGTGTTGAACCATTTCACGGCTCCAGTCTGTTTACAGCTCACTACGTAGGTTCGAAGTATCACCCAGTTTCGCGCGATAACTTAGCGCCTCTTTAAGGTGCTCTGCTTTTATTTCTGTTGATTGCTCCATGTCTGCCACTGTGCGGGCGACTTTAAGCGTGCGGTGTATTGCCCGTGCAGACAGATTAAACTTTTCAAGCGCCGCGCCAAGCCAGGCATGTTGTGCTTCATTGAGCTGACAGTATTTTTCAACCTCATTGTTGCTTAGTCTTGCATTCGACTTTCCGCTGCGCGCTAACTGCAACCGATTCGCCTGCTCAACTCGCTGCCTGACTGCCTGGCTACACTCACCTTTTTTTGCATCACTACGTAGCTGATCATAGGCGATGCGTTTTACTTCTATTTGAATATCAACCCGATCAAGCAGCGGACCGGATATTCGTGATTGGTAACGTGATATTTGATCCGGGCTACAGCGACACGGCTCACGCTCATCGCCAAAGTAACCGCAAGGGCATGGATTCATTGCGGCGACCAGCTGAATGCGGGCCGGAAAATCAGCCTGCTGCCCGGCGCGTGAGATTGTGATCTCGCCGTTCTCAATTGGCTCACGCATTACATCCAATACATGCCGCGGGAATTCCGGCAACTCATCAAGAAACAGGACCCCGTTATGCGCTAACGAGATTTCGCCGGGTTTTGGCTGCCCACCACCTCCTACCAAAGCAACTCCGGAAGCCGTGTGGTGCGGAGCGCGATATGGTCTTTCCCGGAAGGCGGACACATCGAACCCTCCACTACTGATAGATGCGACAGACGCTGTTTCCAGCGCTTCTTCGAGCGACATCGACGGCATCACTGCCGGTAATCTGCTCGCAAGCATAGACTTACCCGTGCCAGGCGGGCCGACAAACAGCATGTTATGGCCGCCACTGGCAGCTATTTCCAGCGCTCGTCGGGCCTGATACTGGCCACGCACATCTGCAAGGTCCGGTGTATTTCTCGGCAACGCTTTGGGCTCACCTGAGTCAGGCTGCAACCTTCGCAGTCCCTGCGGTGATACCAGCTGATTACACAATTCGAGCAACGTTTCTGCCGTGAAAACCTCGCAGTGCTCTGCCAGACTGGCCTCGGCCGCATTTTCGGCACTGACAACCAGACCCCGGCCACTACCTTGCGTCGCCAGCGCGGTTGGGAGTGCGCCAGTTACCCCGCGCAATTCGCCACCGAGCGCCAGCTCACCAATAAACTCGTATCGATCTAAAAGACCACTATCGAGCTGACTTGAAGCGGCCAGCAACCCCATTGCAATCGGCAGATCGAATCGGCCACCGGATTTGGGTAAGTCAGCAGGAGCAAGGTTTACCGTTATCCGGCTTGGTGGAAATTCGAAACCTGAATTCAGCAGAGCAGCACGAACGCGATCTTTGCTTTCCCGTACTGCTGTTTCCGGCATGCCGACAATAGACAGTGCGGGTAACCCACCTGAGAGGTGAATTTCCACCGATACGGGGACTGCGTTAACACCGACAAGTGCTCGGCTATTTACCACTGACAAATTCAACTTCTTACAACCTGTTACTTCGAAATTTACTGCTTATGTACTATTGAGCACAAGTACCCATGGGCTTGGATACTTCAAGATGACTACATGGATATTTTATCAATACCATGCGCGTTTCTCTGCGCCAGCAACTGCCTTCGGAGAGATTAGCCAGCAGAATTTTTATTCGATTCCTCAAACAACTTTTCAAGCCGGTCAAGCTTTTCGCGAGTTCTTTCAAGCAGAGCCACTTGAATATCAAACTCTTCACGTGTTACCAGGTCCATTTTACCAAGTGCTGATTGCACTGAGGCACGGGCATTTTTTTCAAAATCTGCTTTCAGACTTGCAGCTCCTGGAGGAAGAGCTTGACCAAGCTTTTCTGCTAATTCATCCAGCAAAATACCGCTCTTTTTCATCGCAAGGTCTCAACTAATATCGCTGTCAGTATTGTATCTGTTTGGAGCAGGTATAAACAGTTCAGCGATAATTTTCGCTTAACGCCCATCAGAAGCTTGCTTACATGAAAGTGTGACCCAGTTCGTATTGCACTAAATAACTGCTGCAATGAGACATTTTCACGCTGATTACATGAAGGTTAATAGCGATTTCAAATCTGAAAAGTCAAAAAAACACGCTACAATTCCATGTCGCAGCTGCCCAATGGCAACTCATGAGCTTCACAACTACCCAGTGGTTCCGACGAGGTACGTTTCGTCAGATTTTACTGTCATCAAAATAAAAATAATAAAAAATGATGAAAACAGGGAATTCCACACCAACGCCGTATCATGCAACGCTGAATTCAAAGCCACGTCATGAAAAGCACACCACAGTACCTTTCGAGTCAGGTGTTGTGATTGCCGCTGAAATCGCGTTTGCAGCCCTGTTACTTTATCTAACCAATCATCCAGTTGATTTCGATGATCTTACTCAGACCCACGCCAGCATCGTTTCAGAACAGGGTGTATTAGTCGGATCGGGCCCGCTTACCGAATCCGACACAATACTGGAATCAACGACGTTACTCGATACAAATCCGATATTCGAAACAGGCGCGCTCGACTCACACACCGGCGTATCCAATAGCCCTGCTACCAAGGTAGCGGTTGCTGGGAACCGTATAGAAACTGGCGCACCACTCAGCAACTAGCCAAAAACCAGACCAGAGAGCACCAGACCAGAGAGAACCAGACCAAAACTTGGCCCAAAGAACCAGCCAGGGCAGGAGCAACTGGTCAGTGCAACCAGATCCGCCGGCGCGGTCAACACCAGAGACCAATACAGAAACCGGACAGACCCCACAGCCTGTTTAGTACAATCGGAGGAACTGCTGGTATGTCGAGCCGAAAGTTTGCTAAACTACAGATAACAGTCAGTCGCTAGGCGACGACACATCCGGCCAGCTACCGCCGGATACCGCAGCAAAACTGCGAGAATGCAATCGGTACAGCTAAGCAGGCCAGAATACCTGCTACCGGATTGCCAACCACCGGTCATAATTTACCGGAACAAGTAGCTGCGACAATCGTAAGCATCCAATAAATAAAACGTGCTTTGGTTGGTCAGGCTGCTAATTACTTAATCAATCACGAGTTCTTGAATAGATGTTTGTTGTCACTGCATTGATAAGCAACCAGTATCCAAAATGCTGATAAAAATTTTCCTGGCACTGGCTACGCGCCATCTGCTTAGGTTCGGCCAACTTCAAGAGTCCGAAGAGTCTTAGCCGACTGCGTTTACGCGTCGTCATTGTCTGAAGAAGCGATTAGCCAAAGAAGCACAATATGTCAGAGACACCCAACAACAAGCCTTCAAATGCCAACCGTCGTCCGCGCAAGCCGAAACCGCGACCCGACAATGCCAGTAACAGCAATACCGCAAGTGCCCAAGCAGGCAACCAGGCAGGCAACCAACCCAACGGCAAACCTAATCGCAGACCACCGCAAAAAGCCAGACGACCCCAGAATCAAAACAAGAATAAAAACCAGGGTCGACAACAAAGAAACGCTGATAACTTCGGCAATCAGGCCAACGGCAACAGTTCTCAAACAGGCAACAACGGCAACCGAAGACCGGCAAACAACAACAGACCTCAGCACAATGGCCGCAGACCCCAGGGCCACAGTCGCAATGGCCAGAATTCAAACGGGAATAGCTGGAGTCACGGTGATTCATATGGTGGCATTGACCAATACAGAAGCAGTGACTGGTACCGAGAAGATCAAGCACGGTTTGCAGCACAACAGATTGCAGTAGAGCGAGCTGAAGCCAGAAACACCAATAAAGATAATGATAAAAGTAATGACGGCGGAGTGAACAAAAATCAGAACAGGCGCAATCCACGCAATCGCAACAGTCGCTCCCCCAACAATGCAGCCTCATCTGACAACAGCGCACCACAAAGTAATGACTCAGGTAACGATACTGGAAGCGACTCGGGCATCGACTCAGAAATTCAAACCCCGGATCAGCCACAGCAGTCAGTCGAAACCGGGAATGGAGACTCTGTAGACGCTCAGTCAGCTGAAAACGGATCAGACACAAAAAACGAATCCGGAAAACGTGAGACCGGGAAATCCCGACGAGCACCCTGGAGAACCCAGAAACATGCTACCGGGCGAAAAAATGAATCAGACGCTAAACCCGATGCCTCTGACAACAGCACCACAGCCGATCAGTAAAAAACCGATACGTTGAGCAACTTACGATAAGTGCGGTGCAGAGAGATACTCTGGTGACTGCATTTCACTGAGACGACTTACCGTGCGATCAAACTCGAATTGCAGGCGGTTACCCGTATAAAGTGACTCGGGACGCACCTCGGCAGTAATCACCAGCTTCACACCGCGATCGTAAAATTCATCAATCATGTTGATGAATCTCCGCGTTGCATCATTGTTTGTATCATTCATCACCGGTACGTTGCCGAGCAACACAGTATGGTGCGCACGAGCCAGCTCAATATAGTCATCAGTAGAGCGCGTTGTGTTGCACAATTCATCAAACTCAAACCATACCAGACCATCAGCAAGCAACCGCGATTGAATATCGCGGCCATTGATTTCGATTAATCCTGCTTCTTTATATTCACCTGCCACCATAGCTTTGAACTGTGCTGCAAGCACAGTATCGGAATCATCATCCAGCGGTGTACGATATACCTCTGCGTTTTGAAGCAACCGCATACGGTAGTCAATATCGCCACCGAGATAAACCACATCTACATGTTTTTTTATTGCGTCAATCGCCGGTAGAAAACGCGCCCTTTGCAATCCATCTTTATATAAACCGTCCGGCTCAATGTTTGAGGTTGTTACCAGGGCAACCCCTCGCCTGAATAACCCCTGTAGCAAACCACCCATCAACATCGCATCGGTGATATCGTTGACATGCATTTCATCAAGCACCAAAACGATGCAATCATTGGCTATTGTTTCTGCCACAATTTCCAACGGTGATTCTGCGTGTTTGATTTCAGAGAGCTGATCATGAACCCCTTGCATGAACCGGTGAAAATGGACACGCTTTTTTTTCTGCGTTGGCAGTCCTGCGTAGAACATGTCACAAAGCATTGTTTTACCGCGCCCGACCCCACCCCAAAGATATAATCCAGTTACTGGCTTTACGATTGGAGCCGACTTTGATTTGCCAAACAGGCTGCTAAAAAATCCACCTTTGTGTTTCGGAGTTTCCGGCATTTTTTCTACAATCAACAATCGATCATAAAGGCGCTGCAATCTGGCAACTACTTCAAGCTGCAGCGGGTCAGCCTGAAGCTGGCCAGAATCAAGCGCTGCCTGATAAGCCTGCTGTGGAGATACATTTTTAATGGAAGAATTCATTAACAATAGATTTAACGGAGTGTCGACAATACCTTGCCTGGCAATAGTCGCGTTTAATTAACTGAACCAGACTAATCAAGCCACGGTGGTAAATACTTCCACGCCTGCGATAACTGTTTATCATGCAGCTGTGTATCAGGGTCTAGCTGGTTCAGTAAAGCCCAAAACTTTTCAGAGTGGTTCATGTGCACCGAATGTGATAACTCATGCAATATGACATGTCGCAGGAGCTGCTCGGGCAGAAACAATAGCTTGTAATTGAGGCTCAAAGTTCCGCGTGACGAATAGCTACCCCAGCGAGTTTTCTGGCCGCGCACAACAAGCTTCTTGAAATGCAGCCCGGACTCGTCAGATAACTCTTTCGCCAATGAGGCATAGTGCTGTTTCGCATAGCCCTTCAGCCAACTGATAAAAAGGCACACCAGACTTTCATCATCCACCTCGAGCGGCCGGAATATTTTGATCCTGTCACCGAGCTGCTCCAGGTTGATTCGATCCCCACTGACTTCGTGATAATCCAGCTCAAAAGACGCACCGGCCGCCTGCAGTGAGAGATGCCTCGGTGGCCAGTTTTCATCAAAACGTCCCGGTAACGAATCAATGCGCTCCAGTTGGCCGTCAATCCACGCTCGACGGGAGCTTAAAATCTCCGGCAGTCGTTGATGATCAAATCCTTCAGGCACAACGACCTCCAGGCCGCGACGGCGACTGACTTTCAATGTCACATTGCGGGCTCGCTGCGATTCACGCACATTGTAGTCAAGATTAGCGATCATCAGACCTTTCCGGTCCGGCTAGCCATCCGGCCGGTTTTTTGTAACCCATGATGAATTGATTGGTCATTTCTTCCCGATAAAGGAATCCGGATCTATAATAAGCCATGCTTCAAATTTGCTGGACGCAGGAACTGTAATAAGCAGAGTGTAATAAGATAGCGCAGATTTTCACGTATGCTCCGACCCGCACTACCTGAAACCAAAACATTAACCACCATCATAATAAAAACCCACTGGATATAACCCATGGATCTACTAGGCACCGCTAGTCTCCTAATGACAGTCACTGCACTGTTCGCCTACATCAACTATCGGTTTATTCGCTTGCCAATCACTATTGGCATCATGGTCATTTCCCTGGTCTTTTCTCTTTTTATGGTGTTGTTATCAAAAGCCGGGTTAACCTTCGGCGCTGAGTATACGAAAAAGTTGCTCTCCGGAGTCAATTTTGACGCAACGTTAATGGAAGGCATGCTCAGTTTCCTGTTGTTTGCCGGCGCTTTGCACATTAACCTGAACGAATTGAAAGACAAGGCGTGGGTCGTCGGTATCCTCGCATCAATCGGTGTCATCACAAGCACCTTTCTGGTGGGCATCGCCTCATATTTCCTGCTCGGCCTGTTCGGATTGGAAATGCCATTCATCTACTGCCTGTTGTTCGGTTCGCTTATCGCGCCAACTGATCCTGTCGCCGTACTTTCGATCTTAAAGACCGCCAACGCGAGTAAATCGCTCGAAACAAAGATTGCCGGTGAATCGCTGTTTAACGATGGTATTGCGGTCGTGGTATTCCTGGTGGTGCTTGGCATTGCAGTCGGAGATTCACATGCAGCCACGCCAGTAGGCGCTATAAAATTATTTGTTCAGGAGACAGTCGGTGGCGCGATCTTCGGTTTCATTGTCGGCTATTTTGTCTACCGGCTAGTCAAGTCAATTGATAACTACCATGTAGAAGTCCTGTTAACTCTTGCACTTGTGATGGGTGGCTATGCTGCCGCGCGCGCTCTACATATATCCGGTCCGATCGCCATTGTCGTGGCAGGTCTTTTAATCGGTAATCAGGGCAGAAGCTTTGCAATGACAGACACCACGCGTGAAAACCTCGATACTTTCTGGGAACTAATAGACGAAATTCTCAACGCCGTACTGTTCATGTTGATCGGTCTTGAAGTTATCGTGTTAGGTATAAAAGGTGACTACGTTATTGCGGGCGTTATCATGTTTTTTGTTGTACTCGCAGCGCGATTCACCGCAGTAGGAATACCCGTGTCGATCATGAAGCTACGTCAAAGCTTCCACCCGCATGTAATCTCAATTCTTACCTGGGGTGGCATCAGAGGAGGTATATCAGTTGCATTGGCACTTTCACTCCCTATTGGTCCGGAGCGGGATATCATCGTCGCCATCACATATGTGATAGTCATCATGTCTGTGACGCTACAGGGTTTGTCAATCAAGTCGCTGGTGCAGTATGCCGCAGGGAAATATCCCGAGCCCGAAAACCCGGTTGCCTAACCTGGCCCGCGCAGTCTGGCAGCTACGCCTGGTAAATGACCAGGGGTCGCGGGCTACGGGCTGATCACAACAAACTGATTTCACACCAAGGCGAGAACATCGCTATACTTCGACAAATCCAGTTCCTACCCGTCTGTTCGGGCCGGATCATACGATCGGGGCTTAATACATCACCCCGCTACTTTACAGAATCAAGCAAGAGCAACAGTTCACTACGATGTCGAATACACAAAACATTTGTCTGATCGGAGGCAGCGGTTTTCTGGGTACCGAACTCGCGGACCAGCTGTCACGTCGAAACGGCGACGCTAAAGCGAAGAAAATCACTGTACTGACCAGAGACGTCAGAAAAATGCGCTCGCTTCGCGTCGTACCAACGCTCAATGTGGAACAGGTAGATCCTTACGATGCGGAGGCGTTAACGGCTGCATTTAAAAACCAGGATATTGTAATCAACCTGGTTGGTATTCTGAACACAAGCATCGGTCACGGCGGTACATTTGAACAGGCACATGTGAAGCTCGCCGAGAATATTATCACTGCCGCTGCAAAGCAAAATACCCGCATTATTCAAGTGAGCTCCCTACACGCTGACTCGGAGAACGGACCAAGCGACTATCTGCGAACCAAAGGCCGTGCAGCAGACTTGCTAAAACAATCGGGCTTACCAGTCACAATTTTCTGCCCCTCAGTCATGTTTGGTAATAGTGATGGCTTATACACACGTTTTGCGAATCTGCTGCAAGCCATGCCATTTATGCCGCTTGCGTGTGCAGACGCACGCTTTGCACCTGTCTATGTAGGCGATGTTGCAAATGCGATCGTGAGTGCGATTGATGATCCTTCAACAATCGGCCAATCGTATAACATGTGTGGTCCCGAGGTATTCACGCTGCAGGAAATCGTCCAATACACAAGCGAAGTTCTCGGTATAAAACGAAAAATAATTCCACTACCGAACGGCATTGCGAAAATTCAGGCGTTTATGATGGAACTTATCCCGGGTAAGCCATTTAGTCGGGATAATTTCAACTCTATGAAAATAGACAGCGTTTGTGAAGACAGTGACTCGCAGCAGCCAACTTCAGTCAGCAAGATCGTTCCAACTTATCTTGGAAAAATGAATCGTCAAAGCCGTCTACAGCACTATCGGGAGTTGGCAAGACGTGATGTGCCAAACGAATAGCACAGACGCCAGGACCTACTAACAAGGAATCCGGCGTCAGACAAAGCTATACCAGACTGAGCCCTTTTCCTGGTACTCTGATTGTGTCGGTCACTTCATCTCCATTGTACGAGAATAGATAAACATCAAAGCCCCACAAGCGGTGCAGATGCTTTAACACTTCCTCGGTATTATCATTCAGTGGTCTGCGACTATTTTGCTGATGATGTAGTGACAATGACCGATCACCTTTTACATCCACCTCGTAGACCTGTATGTCCGGTTCCTGTGTACTGAGGTTATAGTGCTGCGCCAGGGCATCTCTAACAAGTCGATAGCCATTTTCATCATGGATAGCAGACACCTCTATGGCGTCTGATCTGTCATTGTCGGTGATATAGTAAAGCTGAAGATCGCGAATCACTTTCGGTGACAGATACTGTTGAATAAAACTCTCGTCTTTGTAGTTCTGCATCGCAAAGTGCAACGAAGATAGCCAGTCACTTCCGGCAAGATCAGGAAACCAGTATTTGTCTTCCTCGGTTGGCGACTCACAGATTCTACGAATATCCCGCATCATTGAAAATCCAAGTGCATAGGGATTAATACCATTGAAGTACGGGCTATCAAAAGCCGGTTGCGCTACAACGCTGCTGTGCGAATGGAGAAACTCCATCATAAAGCCTTCAGTTACCAGCCCCTGATCAAACAGATCATTTAAAATGGTGTAATGCCAGAACGTAGCCCAACCCTCGTTCATTACCTGAGTTTGACGCTGCGGGTAGAAATACTGTGCAATTTTTCTGACTATACGTACGATTTCGCGCTGCCACGGTTCCAACAATGGCGCGTTCTTTTCAATAAAGTAGAGCAGATTTTCCTGCGGCTCTGACGGGAAACGGGCAACCTCTCTAACAGCGGCAGACGATTTACCACGCGGTATCGTACGCCACAAATCATTCAATTGTCTTTGAATGTACTCAGCCCGCTCCTCCTGCCTGGCTTTTTCTTCTGCAGCAGAAATCGGATAAGGTCGTTTGTACCGGTCGGTACCGTAGTTCCTCAGCGCGTGGCAGGAATCAAGAACACGCTCTACCTCATGAGTACCGTGTCGTTCTTCACAGTCGGCGATAAACTTACGCGCAAACACCAGATAGTCAATAATGGAGCTTGCATCTGTCCAGCTTTTGAACAGGTAATTATTTTTGAAGAACGAGTTGTGTCCGTAACAGGCGTGGGCAATTACCAGTGCCTGCATCATCATGCTGTTCTCTTCCATAAGATACGCAACACACGGGTCACTATTGATCACAATTTCATAGGCGAGCCCCATCTGACCGCGCTGATAACCTCGCTCTACATTGAGAAACTCCTTACCGAAGGACCAATGATTGTAACCGATGGGCATACCTACCGACGCATAGGCATCCATCATCTGGTCTGATCGAATTATCTCTATCTGATTCGGGTAGGTATCAAGCCCGTAAGACTCGGCAATTCGGGCAATCTCAGCGTCATACTTTTCGATCAGCTCAAAAGTCCATTCCGAGCTTTCAGATATCACGGCCATGGCTATCGACCTGCCGTTTGACTGAGCTTCTGCCCGTCAGCCTGGCGTTGGAACAATTCACGAAACACAGGATAGATATCTGTGTAACCTTCGATTTCCCGCAAGGCAAACGCATCACCGTGTTGTTCAGCCAGCTTCTCGTAATAATTCCACAACTCCTGATGACCACGGTCAGTAATTTCTATGTAGCAGTAGTACTGCAACATGGGCAATAGCTCGTTCGCCAACAGGTCATAACAAATGGAAGAGTCGTTGGTCCAGTTGTCTCCATCCGAAGCCTGGGCGCCATAAATATTCCACTCAGAAACAGGGTATCGCTCAGCAATGATTTCCCGCATTAATTTCAGAGCACTGGAGACCACCGTACCCCCTGTCTCTCGGGAATAGAAAAACTCCTGCTCATCAACTTCCTTCGCAGTTGAATGGTGTCGAATAAACACCACATCAGTTTTTTCGTAATTTCGTTGCAGAAATAAATACAGCAGTATAAAAAAACGTTTAGCAATGTCTTTAGTACGCTGATCCATAGAACCTGAAACATCCATCAGGCAAAACATAACCGCTTTAGATGTTGGCTGTGGCTGTTTCTTTTGTATGTTGTACTTAAGATCAAAGTCATCAATGAAAGGAATATTGCCAAGTCTTCGTTCAAGCTCTTCCAGTTCTACGCGCAAAACCTGCGCATCACTACCCTCTGCACTTTCGAGTTCCGCAACAATCTCCTTTACCCGTCGTCTTTTTTTTGCGCCCAGCGCGATACGCCTTGCATAAGCGCTGCGCATCGATCTGACAACATTAAGCTGATTGGGTGTGCCCTCTTCACTGATTCCGGCTTTCACCAGCTTGAAGGTTTCGGTTACAGCTAGTTGACGACGCACCAAATTCGGCAGCTCGAGATCATCAAACATAAACTCAAGAAACTCATCCTGGGTGATCTGAAAAACAAACTCATCCATGCCTCCACCGGCATCCGAAGCGGAACCCGCTCCCGACCCCTGGCCGTCGCCACCGTCAGGCCGCCTGATTCTGTCGCCGGTTACGAAATCTTTGTTACCCGGCAATACCCTTTCTCTGACACCGCCTTTCCCGTGACCGAAGGCAGGCTCACTGATATCCTGCTGCGGAATACCGATATTCTCGCCGCGTTCCATGTCAGTGATACTGCGTTTACTGACCGCATCAGATACTGCCTGTTTTATATGTTTTTTATAGCGCTTGATAAAACGCTGCCTGTTAACAGCGCTTTTATCTTTGCTATTCAGTCTGCGATCAATAATGTAACTCACAATCAACTCTCCGCCGAGCTTTGGTTTGCTATTGCGATTTACGAACTCTCAAATACCATTCCGCAAGCAGTCTTACCTGCTTCTCGGTGTAACCTCTCTCCACCATTCGCTTGACAAACTCATCATGCTTTTGCTGTTCATCTCCGGAAGACTTGGCATTGAAAGAAATTACCGGCAGAAGATCTTCCGTGCTTGAAAACATCTTCTTCTCGATCACGCTGCGCAGTTTCTCGTAACTGGTCCAGGCTGGATTACTGCCGTTATTATTCGCACGCGCACGCAAGACGAAATTAACTATTTCGTTGCGGAAGTCTTTCGGATTACTAATGCCGGCGGGTTTCTCGATTTTTTCGAGCTCTTCGTTCAAAGAGTGTCGATCGAACATCTCACCAGTCTCAGGGTCGCGGTACTCCTGATCCTGAATCCAGAAATCCGCATAGGTAACATAGCGATCAAACAGATTTTGACCGTACTCAGAGTAAGACTCCAGATAGGCGGTTTGTATTTCCTTACCGATAAAATCAACATAACGCGGCGCGAGAAACTCTTTTATGTGTCCCATGTAGCGATCATGCAACTCTTTCGGGAACTGCTCTTTCTCTATCTGCTGCTCAAGCACGTACAACAGATGCACCGGATTGGCTGCAACTTCTGTAGCATCGAAGTTAAACACCTTGGATAGTATTTTGAACGCAAAACGGGTCGACAGCCCAGTCATACCTTCGTCTACACCCGCTGTATCCCGGTACTCCTGAATTGATTTTGCCTTTGGATCTGTATCTTTCAGATTTTCACCATCATAAACTCGCATCTTTGAGTAAACGCTGGAGTTCTCAGGTTCTTTTAGTCGTGAAAGTGCAACAAACTGCGCCAGCATTTTTAACGTATCAGGCGCACAGTGCGCATTCAGCAATGAGCTACTGTTCAATAGTTTTTGATATATTTTTACTTCTTCAGAAACCCGCAGACAATAAGGCACTTTGACGATAAATATTCGATCAATAAATGCTTCATTGTTTTTATTGTTTCTGAAAGTCTGCCACTCCGATTCATTTGAATGCGCCATGATGACACCGTCAAACGGAATAGCACCGATACTCTCGGTACCGTTGTAGTTACCCTCCTGGGTAGCGGTCAGCAATGGATGTAACACCTTGATAGGTGCTTTGAACATCTCAACAAATTCCATTAAGCCCTGATTTGCAAGGCACAACGCTCCGGAATAGCTATACGCATCCGGATCACTCTGTGGAAAATCCTCAAGCTTTCTGATATCCACCTTGCCGACGAGTGCTGAGATATCCTGATTATTTTCATCCCCGGGCTCTGTCTTGGATACACTGGTCTGGTCAAGTATTGACGGATACTTTTTAACTACCCTGAACTTGCTGATATCACCACCGTATTCATGCAGACGCTTAACTGCCCACGGCGACATAATAGTTTGTACATAGCGAAGCGGGATTCCATAGTCTTCCTCAAGAATTCCACCATCTTCAATCGGATCAAAAAGTCCCAGTGGTGATTCGTTTACCGGCGACCCTTCCAGACAATATATCGGTTGCTGTTGCACCAGCGACTTAAGTCGCTCTGCCAATGATGACTTACCACCACCCACAGGTCCGAGCAGATACAAAATCTGTTTCTTTTCTTCCAGACCCTGTGCGGCATGTTTAAAGTAGGCAACAATATTCTCGATCGCCTCCTCCATACCGTAAAACTCCGAGAAGGCCGGATAGCGTTTTATAACTTTATTGGAAAATATCCGGCTAAGGCGCGGGTCTTTCGAAGTATCAACAACTTCCGGCTCACCGATCGCCTTGAGTAATCGCTCTGCGGCACTGGCGTAAGTATCCGGTTGTTCCTTGCATAGCTGCAGAAATTCCTGCAGCGAATATTCCTCATGCTGCTTTATTTCGTAGCGTGACTGGTAATGATTAAAGATGCTCATATTCGACAGCCTCTCGTGGTCAATGTGTTGTCAGTTCGATCTCCTGGACCAAACCACTATCGACTTTGCCGGACCAAAAAATCATTTTGCCCCGATCTGTTTACAAATTCCCGGTGCTATTCCGAAAATTTGTCACTTCGGGTTATCGTATCGCCGACGACTCCACACAAACACACAGTAAAACTCGATTCGGCAACCCGTAAAACACTCACACGCTTAATAGTACCTAGCTGCGGTGTGATCTGGCACGCACTTTCTGTTTTGTCGTGTCGCATTTTACAATCAAGTTACTGACTCAAGACTGAAGTATTATCGAGAAGTTCCTCCATTATCCGGGTCCGTTCCGAAGCTGGCAATCTGGAGACGTCCAGGGCGGCGGTGTAAAATTTCTCGAATGAGCTACCTTGCTGTTTGAACATTTTCTCAAATGCCGGCACATAGTCATTGTAGGTTGCAACCGACACCAGCCGGGCATTATTCAGATCACGCGAAAACCAACCATCGTAGCCTGCATAACCCCCCCAGCTTTCCTTTAGCGCATTGTACTCCTCACGCATTTGCTCAAAGCGCAAGGCTTTCGCAGACCGCATTTCATCTTCGCTAAGGGATGAGCTATAAAGTTCTTCCAATCCGTCTCTTGTACTGCGCAACAAGTCGATGAAATCTCTCTGACGCTGCTTTCTCAGCTCCAGTTGTTCTGCTCTGTCGCCATCCCGCTTGGTTGGATCATTTTTTTCGATATGCTGCTGCCACTGTCGCAAACCTTCTTTTTCTACAAACGAGGCAAATGACTCGTTGAAGGTGCTGTCGTCCCCCACATATAATTGCTGGTGGGCCAGCTCATGAAATAGCAATGACGCAATGGAGGAATCGCTGCGAGCCAACATGGTGTTAAGCAGCGGATCTTTGAACCAACCAAGCGTAGAGTAAGCAGTAGCGCCATTCACAGCGACATCAAACCCTTCACCTGCCAGACCCTGTGCGTACGCTACAGCATCTTCCTCTGCGTAATAGCCACGGTACGATACGCAACCGGCGATCGGGAAACACCAATTGCGCGGTTTGAATGAAAACTCTTCGGCAGCAACAACATTCCAGGTGACATAGTTTCTGCCGGTATCATAAAAACTGGTATAACTGTTGTTATCAGGCAGTCCCAGCTTTTCAATCGCGAATTGCCGTGCTTGCCGAGCCACCTCCAGGCGATGCTTAGTTATTTCGTTTACGGACTCGTCAGAAACAATTTCTGCAACAGGGCGTTTGCCCATTACAATACGCATGTGACCGGATACAATCTGGGAGTAGTAACCAACACTGCTGCACCCGGCTAACAACAGAACGCCCAACAGAAATGCCGCTAATTTAAGTGGATGCCCGGTCAGTGAAAATGCTCTGGTGGTCATTTTATTCATAGAATCAGTTGCTAATATAATTTGGCCTAATAAAGCGCAGCACCCGCTTGCAATTTCTAAATACGGTAACACGAATTTGACCAATAACCCCCACTTTAAAGTTTACCTGGTTGGAGGCGCGGTACGGGATGAAATCCTGTCACAACCCGTGGTCGACAGGGACTGGGTAGTGGTGGGTGCCACTGTTCAGGATATGCAGGACCTGGGTTACCGTCAGGTAGGTAAAGACTTTCCTGTTTATCTGCATCCGGAAACGCATGAGGAATATGCACTTGCACGTACCGAGCGCAAGATCTCTGCCGGACATCAGGGTTTCGCGTTTAACACAGACCCCTCGGTCACACTGGAAGAAGATTTATTACGCCGCGACCTGACGATCAATGCTATCGCACGTGACGAAAACGGCAACGTAATCGATCCCTATAACGGTAGAGGGGACATCGATGCGCGACTCCTCCGGCATGTATCACCAGCATTTGCAGAAGATCCGTTAAGAGTGCTCAGGGTCGCCAGATTTTGCGCCAAATTCCAACCACTTGAATTCACTGTTGCAGATGAAACTATCGCACTAATGACTGACATTGCTCACTCTGGAGAACTACAAACACTGTCGGTTGAACGGGTCTGGTCAGAATTTCAGCGCGCACTAACCTACCCCGACCCACAACCTTTTATACAAACACTACGAGATTGTGGCGCGTTACAGAAGTTACTACCAGAGTTCGATGCGCTTTATGGTGTACCACAACGAGCTGAGTTTCACCCTGAAATTGACTGCGGTATTCACAATGAAATGGTACTGCAACAAATCTGTAAGCGAAGCAATGATCCGGCGACAAGATTCGCAGCGCTCTGTCATGATCTTGGTAAAGCAACCACCCCGGCAGATATACTTCCAGGGCATCATCACCACGAACAGCGCGGTGCTGACATCACAGAAGAGCTATGTAGGCGTCTGCGACTTCCAAACGATTACCGACAACTCGCAACCCTGACAGCACGTTATCACACTCATTGCCATCGGGCATTTGAACTAAAACCTACCAGCTTATTGAAATTAATCAGCAACCTCGACGCTTTCAGACGTCCCGAAAGGTTTGAGCAATACCTGCAGGTTTGCGAAGCCGACTCACGCGGTAGAAAAACTTTTGAAGATCGCGAATATCCGCAGGCTGACTACCTGCGCAATATACTAAGTGCTGCGCAAAGTATCGATACTGCTTCAGTTGCTGCAAGTGCAAAGGCACGAGAAAGCGATATCGGGGAGGCAATACGCGCAGCACGGTTATCTAAGATAAAAATGTTTATCAGACAACACCGAACCGAGTCACCGGGTTGATTCACCAACCCATAAACTTTGCTACTGAAACTAAGGCGATATTGCTTTCTGCGTAACATCCCCGCGATGACGCAATGGACTCTTGCGAGGGAAATGTGAACGGAGAAAGTCCATTTGATCAGCCAGCACGCGCTTACCTTTTAAGTAGATATACTCAGCGTGCGTCGGTTGAAACGGAATCGCCAACAATGCCATACCCGCCTGCTCAGGCGTTCTTCCCGCTTTGTGATTATTACAACGCTTGCAAGCAGTAACCACATTCTTCCATGAGTCTGCACCACCTTGCGACAACGGCGTGACGTGATCTCGAGATAACATAGATGCCATAAAGTGCTGACCGCAGTACAAGCAAACTCTGCCGTCGCGCTTGAACAAGGTCCGGTTACTGAGCGGCGGTATGTAGCTGTGGGTCAGAGTTTTGTTAGTTCCATGAGTCGCTACGATCGCATTCACTTCGATCTCGCTGCGAGCACCAGTTAGGGAATTTATACCACCACGCAGCCGGTAAACCGGACTACCAAGAAAATAAGCTACCCGACCGGCGTGGTAAAACCGCACCGCATCCTGATAGTTAATCCACTCCAGTGGCATCCCCGCCGCATCTGTCCGGAGTACCTGCTGCGATAATTCGTACACAGTGAAAACCCGAGATTCGATAACGTTAGTTATACCGGTCGCGGGGAAAATTGCAATCCCCGCTCACGGCATTGTTGAATCAAGGTCTTCAAACATCGGGCTACCGGCAACAGAATCACGCAGAAAGCCCGATTTGAAAGAAGTGTGTGTTGACTACGCGCAACCCTGCTGCGCAGGCACTGCTATCTGGACCATACCTTTCTTCACGCTCGCCCGGTCATTTTGCCGGAATTATTTTACCGTGCCATGGTCTGGGTGATCGGTGTCTGTATTGCGGGCATGTGATTAGTGGACGATGTCACCGGGCTTTTCCAACTTTCGGAATAGCATTGATAAGGTGAAGCATATCAAAAAATAGAAAACAGCTGTCGTAATCCACGCTTCAAAAATAGCGCGCGTCGATGCAACCAGTTCAACAGTTTTGAAAGTGAGTTCCTGCACCGAGATCAGCGAGATGATAGAACTGTCTTTGATTAGGGAAATAAACTGATTCGCCATTGGGGGCACTACCTTCTTAAGCGCTTGCGGTAATACGATAAACCGCAATTGATCAGGCTTACCCATACCAATAGACTGCGCAGCTTCAATTTGCCCCTTGCCCACTGATTGAATGCCTGCGCGAACAATTTCACCAACAAAAGCACTTTCGAATAACGCAAGTACAACAACACCGGATACCAAAGAAGGAAACCTTCTCATATCTCCAAAGAAGAACTCCCACGTATCATTATCCTCCTGACGAGCGATCGAACGTGCCCAGCCCTCAATATTAAATGCCGTGACCAATTGCTCTGAGAGAAAGAAGAAAAAGATGAAAATTACAACAACCGGTGGAATATTCCGTAACACTTCAAGATACGTTCTAGCCAGCATTCGAACAGCCAGATTATTCGCACACCGCGCTATTCCTAAAATTACCCCTAATATCAGCGCGAGAACGCTGGCGTAGATGCTTACCCGGATAGTGGTAATGACACCCTGGAGCAATAGATTGGCAACCCAGGTTTGTTTCTCAGGGTGCCAGCGAACAATGTAGTTGGGAATGATGTCCCAGCGCCACTTGTAATTCAGGGCTCCGTCAATGCGGAACCAGATGAATCCGATGAACACCAGCACAATCGCCAGTAGCACAAAGTCCAGCCAATGCAGTCTTCGGGCCTTAGTTCGCACTAGAATGGATTGCACTGGAGCGGATAGTCAGCAACGACAACACGACCAAGGCCGAAACGTCTAAGGTCCGTTCCGGCCTCGGCTGGATAGCCAAGGCTTTGCACATGCCTTTATTAACAGGTCAACCTACACTACTCATCAGGAACCATACTCGACCATTCATCACCCCGGAACCAATAGTCGTGGCGTTCTTTTAGCCAGCCATTCTTAGTGTGCATATTGATCCAGTTATTAAAAAAGTTGATCGCATCAGGATCACCTTTGCGTATACCAAATGCCTCGCCTGTGGCAGAGAACGCAGTATTAAAAGGTACATTCAAGACATCCGGATATCGTCTAGCCTCACTTGATGGTGTTGGCTCGGATGCCATTGTAGCGTGCGCTTTGCCGTTCAGTACTTCCTGAGTGGAGGCACCGTCTTCATCAAATAGCAGCAGCTTGGCTTTTGGAAACATCTGCGGAATTAGGGCCGCCGGTGTCGCACCGCGACGCGCGGCAAACGTGACTTCCTCACTGTTGTAATCTTCAATTGCCTCTAGATCCGCTGTCATTTTTGTATTTGCTAAAATGGTTAGTCCGGAATAGGCGTATGGATCAGTAAAGTTAATAGTCAGGTTCCGCTGCGGCGTGGTCGTCATGCCGCTGATGATCGCGTCAAACTTGCCGCTAACCAGCGCCGGAATAATTCCGTCCCATGCAGTCGGGATAAACTCCGCCTCGACACCCATATCTTCGGCAAGCTTGGTCCCTACGTCTAACTCAAAGCCGATGAGGTCACCGTTCTTATCACGCATAGACCAGGGCTTAAATATCGACAAACCGATCTTGATGGCCTGGCGTTTTTTGATAGTCTCTATGACGCTTTCAGAAGACAGCTCTTTGCTCGCTTGCTGCGCCAAGACCGGGGCGCAGAGCCCGAGTGCAAGTAAAAGCAATATAATACCGGTACTGATTCGCTTTACTATATTCAACAAACTCTCCTATTGATTGTTTAAATTTATCCAACAAGCTACAGCTTAGGTTACCGCATAGCGTCGCTCAACGAATGATACGCCGATCGACAAAATTAACGTTACGACCAGATAAACGGCCGCGATCGTAAACCATACTTCAAAACTCATATAAGTGTCAGAAATGATATTTCTGCCTATGGTCGTTAATTCCGCAACCGCAATTACACTCACGATAGCAGAACTTTTAATCATGTTAACCGCTTCACCGGTCAGAGGTGGAAGCATAAAGCGTATAGATTGCGGCAGTATGATATAGCGATAAACCTGACTCGTTGACATACCAATTGATTTCGCACCTTCCCACTGACACGTGGGTACAGCATTGATGCCGGCTCTGAATATCTCCGACACCATTGCACCATGGTAGACCCCTAAACATAAGATACTCGCTACATAGCGATCCAGATCAAATATTGGTCCGAGCACATAATAGAAAAGATATAACAACACCAACAACGGTGTGTTTCTAACAATTTCAAGAAAAACAACAGACAGTGCACCACCCACCACTAGACCGGACAATCTTAACAGTGCAATGACAAGCCCAAGGGCTATCGCTAATAGAAATGCAAGCGTCGAAATTTCGATTGTTTTAACAAGTCCAATGGCTATCTCACCCCATTGAAATCCATCATCGGTCAACGTGTAGAAATATTTTGGTACCCGATACCACTGCCAGTTGTAACCCATGGCCTGCGCGCCGTTGTAGGCAGACATGATGATCGCACCGATCACAACAAGATAGATCAACACACTTACCGGTGTTGACGAAAAAAAACGCGACAGCGCCGGCGGTTTCGGTGGAACATAGTTGGCTGCTGGGCTATTCACGCTATTTTATTTAATGCACTAGAATCTGCTGTAAAAATTCCTGACACCGCACAGTTTCCGGTGCGGTGAAAAAACGCTCGGGAGGCGCTGTCTCAATAATCTCTCCCTCATCCATAAAGACCATTTTGTCAGCAACTTTGCGTGCAAAGCCCATCTCATGGGTGACACATACCATTGTCATCCCGCCGCTTTCCGCAAGGTCGACCATTACCTCCAACACTTCATTGATCATTTCCGGATCAAGCGCAGAAGTGGGTTCATCAAACAACATGATTCTTGTTTCCATACACAGAGACCGCGCAATCGCCACACGTTGCTGCTGGCCACCAGATAGCTGGCTAGGGTACTTATCCGCTTGCTCTGGAATATGCACGCGCTCAAGGTAGGTCCGGGCATTGGCCTCAGCTTCCTGTTTTGACTTCTTGCGAACGCGAATGGGGCCGATTGTCAGGTTCTCCAGCACAGTCAGATGCGGAAACAAATTGAACTGTTGAAATACCATCCCGACTTCCTGTCGCAGTGTTCGTATTTCACGCGATCCCTCGTACACCTCAATACCATCCACCACCAGCTTTCCGGCATTGTGAATTTCCAGGCCGTTAAAGCAGCGAATTAAAGTTGATTTTCCGGAACCGGAAGGACCACAAATAACCACGCGTTCACCGTGAGCTACTGAAAAATTGATGTTTTTCAGCGCCTGGAATTTGCCGTAGAACTTATCCAGGTTTGAGGCTTCGATCATCGGTTGGGTGGCACTCATACCTTCTCATCTTACCAATTCCACCGCCGCGTGAAGGAACATTTCAGCAAACGCCACTGTTGATAAACCAGACCAAGCATGTGTTGAACGAGAATAAATTATATGCATATACTGCAATTTGATGATGAGCACATAGGATTTCATGGCCTACGCAACCGCCAAGCACACCCACAAGGACAGCATTCCGGTAGTGGATCTAACCTCACTGCGCAACGGACAGGATCCGGACTCTGTGGCGGCCGCGTTGCACGCCGCCAGCCAGAATCTCGGCTTCATCTACGTCAAAGCCCACGGCATCCCTGACACCACAATTGATACGGCCCGCAGGTCTGCATTCGCCTTCTTTAGACAATCTGATGAAGAAAAGTCTGACGTCCTTATCTCCTCGCATCACAGGGGTTGGTTAAAACCCGGCGCATCAAAGATGGAAGATGATGCAAAGCCCGATCTTAAGGAGAGTTTTATCTGGGGACATCAAAATGCAAATGAGCAATTATTAAAAGATCATTCTTTGCGCGGCCCGAATCAATGGCCTGCAGCCGTTCCTTCAATGGAGCAATCTGCAATGGCTTACTTCGAAGCCGCTCATGATGTCGCGCACCAACTTATGCGCGGGTTTGCCCGCGGTTTGAACTTAGAAGAAAATTTTTTTCTTCGTACCTGTTCTCAGCCGTTAAGTCGTGCGTCGTTTGTGTACTACCCACCACAACCGGAGAACTCAGGTGAAAATCAATTTGGGGTTGCACCACATACAGATTTTGGCGTTTTAACCATTCTGTGCCAGGACAGCACAGGTGGTTTGCAAGTTGAAGACAAAGACGGTAACTGGATCCACGCACCACCTATCGACGGCACACTAGTTGTCAATGTGGGTGATCTTCTTTGCCGCTGGACTGGCGGCGCATACAAATCGACACCACATCGCGTCGTCAATACCTCGGGGCAGGAACGATTGTCACTAGTGCTCGCTTTCGATCCTGATCCTGACACAGTTATAGATGCGAATGAGATACCCGGCCTGTCAACTTCCGAGAACAGCATTACCTGCGGTGACTATCTGCAATGGCGCTTTGCAAAGGCCTTTTCCTATCGCACTAACTCAAAAAGGTGATTGCAAATGGGCACTATTGAAAAAGACCGACAGCTTGACCACAGAGATGCGGAATGTAACGACCGCGCAATTGGCTCTGCATTGCGCGATCTGCGTGAGACATCTGCGCTCACAGCTCGACAACTGGCAGACGAGTCCGGTGTTTCGGCGGCAATGATCAGCCGCATTGAAAGCGGACAAGTCTCACCATCGATTTCGACCATGACTTCGTTGAGTGGCGCACTGGATGTACCGCTCGTCAGTCTATTTCGCGATGTTGCAACAGAGCGCACTGACTTCACCCATGTACCAAAAGGCAGCGGTGTTGTTTCTACCCGACTAATGGGCGACCACAAACATGACTACATCAACCTCGCTGTACATCGGCGGCGGGATTTAAACTTCGAAGCACATCGCGTCACAGTGACGCAACAGGATAGCGAACTGCCTCGATATATCGGCCATGGTGTGTTGTTTATTCAAGTACTCAACGGCTCCGGTGTCTATCACTATGGCAAACAGAAAATAATACTAAAAGAAGGCGATAGCCTCAGTGTGGATGCGGAGCTGTTACATGGTTTTACTGAGATTCTTACACCGGAACTTACCTTTTTATCGGTTCAGTCGGAGGCTCGCCGATGAGCGCCTGGATCAGTATGATCAGCGACGAAGACGCTGATGACGACTTGCTCGATGCGCTTAAGCTCGCCCGGACACCTCACGGTACAGTCGATAATGTGATGCGTGTGCACTCCCACCGACCGAATACCATGCGTGGTCATGTTGCGCTGTATAGAGCCGCATTGCACGACGATACCAACACGCTACCCGAATGGTTGCAGGAAACTATCTCATCTTATGTATCGATACTGAATAAGTGCCCGTATTCACTGGCCAATCACTGGGCTAATGCACGCCATCTGATCGCAGATAACGCCAAAGCGGATGCAATCGAGAAGGCATTGCAGGCAGGAACTCCAGAAACAGTCTTCACAGGATCTGAACTCGCACTGCTCAACTATGCTCGAAAGCTAACACTTCAGCCAGGCGATATGACACAGGCAGACGTTGAAGCGCTGAAAAAAACTGGTCTGAATGATGGCGAAATCCTCGAGGCGAATCAGATAATCGGCTACTTCAACTACGTGAACCGACTATTAAACGGGTTAGGGGTAAGCACAGACGGTGACACAGTGGGCTACTACACAAATGAAAACTGCCTGCAATGACGATCAGTGACGAGCCCACTGACTTCGCCGGCGCTATGTCGCTGATTCAAAACTGCGTTGGCGGCAGTGCGAGTGAGAGGCTACTAATCGTTAGTGAACCAGAGGCCTATGGTGTTTATGACAGACGCGCAGCAAAACTAGCAGCGGCGGCTGGTCGATCTATTGGCATGACCGTGTATGAGATGGAGTCGAGTTCCTTTGTCAGCAATGACGATGAAAAAGCCATACTTCTTGATTCACTTCGAGGCTTTGACCATATCGTATTCTTTTCCAGAGTCGGTGATCAGATTCGCTTCCAGTCTAATGACAACATGCCTCCGTCTACAATGTGCTACACACTCGACCAGAAATCACTGAACTCAAACTTCGGTACTGCCTGCCATCACGGAATGGCAGAAATCAAACATCTGATTGAATCGACTATCGAGAATTCTAAAGAGATTCGAGTGACCTGCCCGCTCGGGACCAACTATGCTGGCAGTCCAGATCGGGGAGGTGATGCACCTGCCGAAGTGACGTTGAAACGCTTCCCCCTGCTTGTACCACAACCTATTCCGGCGCGAGGCTTTCGCGGACGAATTGCGTTAAGCCGATTCCTAATTGGCACCGGCTCGCGATACTATGATCCCTACTATCTGCCATTGCCAAACGATGTCTTTGCATGCATCGAAGACAATCGTATCGTAAGCTTTGAAGGTCTTGATGAAGATGTAAAGCGAGTCGAAAACCATTACCGGGACGTTTCCAGTCAATTATCTATAGACCCTTGGTTTGTCGACTCATGGCACGCCGGCATCCACCCGGGGTGCAATTTCGAGG
Source organism: uncultured Granulosicoccaceae bacterium (assembly GCA_937998875.1). Taxonomy (GTDB): domain Bacteria; phylum Pseudomonadota; class Gammaproteobacteria; order Granulosicoccales; family Granulosicoccaceae. The sequence continues at coordinate 61,826 of CALLBO010000016.1, read as the reverse complement.
CTGATGCAGAGACGGATATGATGCGCTGGTCGGGCTCGGCATTTGGCAACCCTCGTATCCTGCACTTTCATACCTGCGGACAATATGCTCCAGGTGAAATCAGCTGGAACATTCTTGACCCGACCGTGACAGTTGACGGCGTTGCGCTCTGGGAAACCGGAACCCTGCATCCGGAAAGACTCCCCGGGGGTTTGTCTGTGCTGGCGCGACACCCGCAACTAGCTGAGCTCTTTGCAAATCCGGTTAGAGAAATAGGACTGGCCGGCTAAGGCAAATCTGTCATGACCAGCTAAGTGTGGAGAAGTAACCACACTGTCCTGTCACAGGATCTGTTGTTATCGAAAAGAGCAACCAGACTTAGAAACTAACTTCAAACTCGTTAAGTGTAAAAGAACCTGACCCCCACCACATCTCGGTGCCGATCTCGATCGCTCCCATATAGTACTCAGGTTCAAGCACGTCTATCTCAAGGATCTGTGCATTTTCTGCAGTCCAGTCACGCGTCCAGTCAACAAAACGCTTCCAGTTCAACGTGCCACTGGTGGTTGGTGTTTGTGCGGTAAATGCGATGTAATCTTTTTTACTACGAGGCTTGATATAAACATCCCATAACTGGTTGTCGATCATCACACCGGTCAGTTCAAGATCACCCGGTCTTCTTATGCTCGGGTTGTTAACCCAGATCATCATTTCGTAGGCACGGTTATCGGTACGATTACCATTTTCGTCAAAGTCGCATGGCCCACGTATGTCTTCTGAATCATGGAAGAATGATTCCAGAGCAACATTGCGCTCAGCGTCTTCGTCAAGTGTCTCACTGAAATCATAACGAACCACAAACTCAGGAAGATTCATCACCTGCTCGGGCAAACCTGTTTCTTCTTTGGTACCGGATACGTGCGTGCCGAGTTTCGGGCCATACAGAACTTCCGGATAGGCTTTAACTTCAAACTCACCGAAAGTTGTACTGGTATCGAACTGTCCGAGCCAGTCATACGACCAGGCCGGTGTGACTGTACCGTTGGCATTTTCTGTTACATTGATAATTTGCGACCAACTGTCACTGGACATCTCCGCAGCATTCCAGGTGTTGTTCAGAACAATATACTTGTCATAGGCAACAGCAGCCCAGGCCTCACACTGATCATTAGTGTTAGATAAAATTGGTTGCATGTTTTCTGAAAAAGGTGTGGTGATGTTGTAGGTATCTGAAACAGGTCCAGGCTGACCATTAACCGTTGATTCCACATACCAATCCAGATGATTATCGAAATATGCGAGTGATGTAGTCGCACTACACACCCCCTCACCCGTCTGACAGTTGGCGGCTACCGGATCAAGAGATCGCGCGTAACCACTGGCGCCTGCATCTTTAACGACAATTTTATATTGCTCTGCGTTAGCAACCGCAGGCCAAACAAACAATGGCTGCGCTGTATCTAAAGCACCACTAGGTGGAACCTCTGCGCCTGTGCCGTTAGTACCATCCGTTCCATCCGTTCCATCCGTTCCATCGGTTCCATCAGTACCATCAGTACCGTCGGTTCCATCAGTACCATCAGTATCGCCAGAGCTGTTACTACTATCGGTCGGGTTATTATTTGCCGCTCCAGATGTCGAATCACCTCCACACGCGGCCAACAGGACGGCACACAGCATCGGTACAACTAACTGATATTTCAAAACAGGACTCCAATCGTTAGGCTTCCCGGATTTAACCGGATTTCATGGCTTGAGTGTGGCTAATCAGAACAAGAAACAACTGCCCCACCACTATTCGTCATGACAAATTAGATGAGCTGTCGTTAAATTGCAAGTAAAACTTACCGGTGTTGGGCATCGCTGACACTATGTCACAATTACAGCCCCGGCTGTCTTGCGCAGGCGGAAACCTCCCACCCACATCGCCAGCGCCCTAATACTTGAATATCTCCGCTTCGGGATCAAACGCGAGCCACGCAAAGGCGAAATGAACTCCGTGATCAAGCTGCTGTAACTGCTTGCCCGCGAGCTTGCCTTTTTCGGCGATACCGAAAATATTCCACACAGAACCGGTTTCAGAATCGGTTACAACACCACCCTCGTACTCAAAATTGAGCTTCTGCCCATCTACAGTCGCATCATAAACTGCAGCCGATGGGATGAGCCGCGAAGAGCTGATGTCCTCTTTATCCAGCGCTGAGTTCATATCTTCAAACGCAAATATTACGAAAGCAGTATCTTCAAACTCAGAGTTGACGACGGGGTTGTCCGTAAGCGAAGTCAGATCAAACAGCATAGTTTTGTCATTTGACCGCAGGCTTAGCACACGCTCCATTGGTTTTAATCGATCATCAACTTTGCCACGAAACAAAAACGGCGAAGAATTGATATCGTCATAGCCTGCATACGGATTGCTGCCGTATCTTCTTGGGAATCCGGTATCCCGTGATAACACTTCGCCATCAGGAAACTGCTTTTTATAGGATTCAAACGCAACAATCTTTGAGGGAATTTGCTTGAGCTTTACACCATTCAACTCGCCAATGATTCCCTCACCGGTAAACTGCTGCCACCATGTTTCTGTCTGTCTGTCGTACATCACCATGTCGCTGCGTCTAAGCCGGCCAGTGGTGCCGAAATCATAGCGCACACCATTAAGATCACGATCAAAAACAATAGACGCATTACACAGCGGACAAAACGTAACAGATATCGCTTTATCTCCAATTTCATCGTTAACAATCTCATGCCACATCAGTATCTGCAGTGGATACGCTCTGGCAATTCCATCTATCTCCATCGTGATGACAGGCTCTTTATCCCCCAACCAGCCTGATGCAGCTGTATTATCAACAAAGGAAGGGTTATCAATGGCCGGAATTCCATCTTTAGGAGGGCCACCGGACATGATCTCACTGTGATCTACCGAGCTGTTGGTGAAGTCTGTCTTTGGCCATTCAGCGGAGTTCTTTAATTCAAAAGAAAATGCAGCACCTGAAAATGCGGCAATGGCAAAACCAAACACTGCTACCGCGACAATTAATCTAAAAGCATTCATTACAAGCCCCGTTCTAATAATCGATTCACGCAGTTCAGGAGGCTTTCAAATACCGACTCTCAAACCACAACAGAATTTTATCTGCACCGAAGTGCAGTGCCAGCATAGCGGTCAATACACCTAATGTGTTTGCAACAGCATCGAACCAGTCAAAGTAACGATACGGCGTCATACCCTGCAAAACTTCCAGCAGAATGCCGAGCAAGACAAGAAAAGCCAACAATAAAATTCTCTTTCTTGCCGTGAACAACTGACCGAACCAACCTGCTAAAACGCCGTAGGCAATCAGATGATTAAATTTGTCGCCAGCCGAAGATGGCACCTGCGGCAGACGGACATTAGCCAGTGACAGGTACACGACAATCAAAACCATCAACAGCCCCAGAACCAGCCACCAGCGCCAAAACCTCAACCCGGTCGTCCCGACCTCCTGTTTAAGACCCTCTTCCATCGCTACAGTTCAATCCAACACGTGTTCAAACCAACAGTGTGGCTATTAGCGCTGTCAGCGCCAGGGCAATCGAGATGTGCACGATCGGCGAGATCCAGAGCAGATGAGACAATTTCAACCGATGGAACAATGCATAAGCCATCACCAGTACATTGATCACGACAATAATCATTGTGCTCAGAATACCGACTTGCAACGCTTCGTCGCTCCACTTGACCTTGTCTGATCCGTCAATGATCAAACCCACCAACGCATAAACAAGGTAAAAACCTGTCATCACAACGGGTGCGAGCAGACAGACAAATTGCCATACTGGTGATACAGGTCGTGGAATTGATGTTTGTGTACTGGTTGCGGCTTTACTCACTCTGCATGTCTCATGATAATAGGGGTCATAAAAAAATTGCGCCGGTCTGTTGTCGGCCTGGATCAAAGGAAAACAAACAATGCATAAAATAACACAGGCAATACAAATAAGAACCGGCATATTCAACACTTATCACCAGTGGTTGCTGGCTGTCGCTGCGACTCTTTTTCTATGCAGCCATGTACAGGCAGGAGACGCCGCGATAACCGGGGTAGAGATCACTCCTGCCGGAGACGGCGCATTCCGGATCAGTGTGACTCTGCGGCACGATGATACCGGTTGGGATCACTACGCTAATCGTTGGGACGTACTCGATGAGGCAGGCAACCTGCTCGGGTCACGTGAACTACTGCATCCGCATGTTAACGAACAACCGTTCACACGCAGCCTGCGAGTGGAAATTCCAGATTCGGTAAAAGTAGTGACAATCGTCGCTGCAGATTCCGTCCACGGAGACAACAAAGAAACAGTGAAGGCAGAGGTACCCAGGGAATAGACCAATGGATAAACCAGGCGAATAAAGAAACTACAGATTTTCTTACAATAAACGTGACCAGTCTGCTCTGGAAAAGCCTTTCAGGGGGGCGTCTATGCCTTTAGAGAAACCTATCACCATAAATCGGTCACCCATCTCCTGCGACAGAATCACCCGCTTTAATTGACCGGTTGCAGCAAGCTGCTCACGCTTATCCAGTGCTTGCAACTTCTGCTTATGATGATCAAGCACATCAAGTGACAACATAAATTCAGATAAGGGCGAGTACCCCTGAAGTTCCAGACCCGCCTCAGTTGCCGCCACAGCCACTGACGTAAAATCTACATCAGCGGTGATATCCTGCACCGCGGCACGTGCAAACGGGTCACTGTGTAAGGTATGCCGGAAAAAACAGCGTAGCGTGCCAGTGGGTTTGTTCGGTGCATAATACTGACGCCGATCAGAGCCATAATCACAAATAATTACAGCACCAGACTCTATGCATCTTGCCAGCGATTGCCACCACGGTGCTACTAATGCACAGTATTCTGATTCATAGCCTTCCGCAAACGCCCGATCACAATCTCTTTCTATTGCAGATACGGTTTCCTTAATCTGGTCATCAGCCGCCGGGTAGCTGTAAAAACTATTGTCAGACGCACCAACCATAATCCTTTCAGGCTGACCATCAACAATCCTGAATCGCTCAACAGCAAATGCATCAAGTACTTCATTCGCTAATACTACGCCGTTAAATTTTTCCGGCAGGCGATTTAACCACACTACTTTGCTGCACACATCTGCTGGCAGTTCACACTCTATAAGCTGACGCTGTTCCTGTTGCAACTCAGGGCTGACCTCAAGTATCTGATAACTCAGCGGCAGGCTGTTTTTCTGCAGAAGGGTTTTCAGCAAGTCAGCCGCCAGTCTCCCGCTACCGCCGCCAAACTCAAGAATATCTGCCTTGCCAATCGCATCGAACACCTGCGTACACTGATTGGCTAGACAAACAGCGAAGTGTTCCGATATCTCAGGTGCGGTAATAAAGTCACCATTTTTTCCGAGCTTGCTGAAACCATTAACATAGTAACCCAGCCCGGGTTCATACAAACTGCGCTGCATATATTCACTGAAGGACATCCCACCATCACGCTTAATGGCAACCCGAATTCGATCGACAAAAAGATCACTGACTTCTTTTTGCTGTGGCGTTAGCGGTGGCAGCTCGACTTCAGCCACTATTAATACCTCGGTAACTGCATAGTTTCAAAAACTACTCTGCTGTGCAATTGAGTTCTACGCAAGTGTGCCACGCTCAATAGTGACACCAAGATCTTCAGCAGCCTCAATGGCACCGGGTTTATGTACCGTCACACTTACCCACTGCACATTAAACTCGCTGCGCACAATTTGAGAAATGTGCTCAGCCAGCGCTTCTATCAAGCCAAAGCGACTGTTGTTAGCAAACTCGACAATTCGATCGGAGATGCTCTTATAGTTCAACGTATACTGAATATCATCGGTGCTTGCCGCCCGGGAAATATCAGTTGCCATGATCAAATCTATGTACACATCCTGACGAATCTCGCGTTCCCAATCATAGATGCCAATAACAGGAGTTGTATGCAGTGCTTTTAAGAATACTTTATCCATTCGGTCTCTTACGTTTTCTCACAATTCTTGTTTGAACTTTGCTGCAAGAAGCAACTCAATCTTTATTCTCAATCCAGCGTTCTGCGGAGGCCAGTGAACGGTTATAAAAGTATGCCGTTTGTTGTTCCGAATACCTGAAGCGTGTACCGACCGGACAGGCCAAACGCGCCAGACAGGTACTCACACAGTTTGAGTCATCTGCTACCCGGTGAGTCACACACGCAGTGAGGTCAGGTTGTTGACCGAACGAGAGCGCATCAGCTGGACAATGTGACAGACAGGGTGTGGTCTCACAAGTCAAGCACGGTGACTCAGATGCCACAAAGCTTTCGAACGTTTGAACGCTCGAATCCAATGCAACAACAGCACGATACGCGAACCACAGACCGTGCGTGGCGTTTATGCCAATACCCAACGGCGAAGAATGATGCCATCCCGCCAGCGCACCCAGCTTTTGCAATGGCACAACCGCCTCCGTGTGACGGCCAGGAACCTCGGGAAACAGGATTGACCACTGGTCTGACGCCACCAGATTACTGAGGCAGCTTTCAATGCAATCGATCGAATATTCATCTACCGGATGCGTCCGATTGAAATAATCAGACGGCATTGCATTCCATAAATCAGCACCGGCACTGCCGATCAGCAAAAGGTGTTTGCAGGAACCAGGTAGCTCGAGTTCCGGCACCGAAACTGCGAGGTCAGCGCTGTTAAATTCCTTACAAAGATTCAGTCCATTGCCCGCCAGCTCTGTCTGAACGGCAGCAATATCGAGCAGTTTGTTTCGATTCATGGCGAAGAGCTTACCGATTTGGGCTGAAACTGACTCTTTTAACGACAAATTCCGGGCAAGTCAGTCGATAATGAACTTATTGGCGAAATTGTATTGGCAATAACCGCGATTATTCATATAATAAGCGGTTCTGTGTAAAAAGTTAGTGCGGAGCAAAGCACATGTCCCGAATATGCCAGGTGACCGGCAAACGCCCAATGAGCGGCAACAACGTCTCTCACGCCAAAAATAGAACCAGAAGACGTTTTCTGCCGAATCTTCATACCCACAAGTTCTGGGTTGAGGCGGAAAAGCGCTTCGTGAAACTCCGTGTGTCTTCAAAAGGCATGCGAATCATTGACAAAAAAGGCATTGACACCGTGCTCGCAGAATTGCGTGGCCGTGGCGAAAAAGTCTAAATCTGACGCCAACGTAAGGCAAAGGAGCTATTGTGAGAGATAAAATTAAGCTGGTCTCAAGCGCTGGTACAGGTCACTACTACACGACCACCAAAAACAAGCGCACCATGACCGAGAAAATGGAAATCAAAAAGTTTGATCCAGTTGTTCGAAAGCACGTGCCGTACAAGGAAGCTAAGATCAAGTAACTGACCTTCCTCCAAGCAGCAACATGGAAAAGCCCGGCCAGCCCGGGCTTTTTTTGTGCCTCAGACAACATCTCTGCAACTCGTGAACACCACGTGTCTTGTGCCGGAACCAGCCACTCTGCCTGCATTTCAGTAATTTCCGCGCAACTTTCTCTGGCATCGACTATATAAACATCAGGAGTTTCTATTCCTGATGACGCAATTGCAGAACCGCGAATGCCTGTCCGGGATCGACAAAACAACAGATCGAAACGAGCTGTGAAAAACAATAATAATGCAGACCAAACGACCGTCGATGCTGTCGTTGAGAATAAATCGCAACCAGCCCCCCAATCTCAAAATCGGCCAAAAATGCAGGGTGTCGGCTGGACGGAAAGCTCGTCCGATTGGATAGCGCCACCGGCCAACACGAGGTCCGCGCGCGCGCCACGCACAGCAGCCCTGATGGCACAGGATATATCAGTCATCTACGGCGTACAGAAAGCGCTCGATGGCATCACTTTTACGCTTTATCAGGGCGACACGCTCGGCTTGCTCGGACTCAACGGTGCAGGCAAATCAACCCTGCTTAAAGTGCTGTCTGGCGCGATGGCACCGGCCCGCGGCACAGTACAGATCGGCGAACATGAGCTCTACGAAAACACCGTCGCACCGCGCATGAAAATTGGCTATGCGCCTGACAAGCCAGCGGTGTATCCGGAATTCAAGGTAAACGAGTTTCTACATTTCATCGCTCGCATGCGGCGCATTGATAGACGCGCTATAAAAAACAGCGTCGATCAGGTCATCGAGCGCTGCGCTCTGGGTGATGTACGCAATCGGATCATCGGTAATCTCTCTACCGGTTTCCAGCAACGCGTCAATATTGCCCAGGCATTAATCCACTCACCAAAAGTGTTAATTCTTGATGAACCATCGAACGGCCTCGATCCGGTACAGCTAATGGAGATACGAGAGCTGGTTGCAACACTGGCATCAGACCAGGCAACAGTCTTTTCTTCACACCTTTTGTCAGAGGTGAATTCAATCTGCAACCAGGTAATATTAATTGATAAAGGGCGGCAGATTCTGGATGCACCACTCAAGCTGCTTTCAGACGAACGAAACAATTCATACGCACTACGTTTGTTGGACGACGCCAATTTCAATCTGCAGGATCTACCGGGAGTGACACACGCCTGCAAAACCAAAGCCGGACACTGGCTGGTTACGGGCAACGCGTTAGCACCGGATCATCTCCAAGCCATGCTTAAATCCAGAGATCTACAGGCTACCCAGATTACAGCATCAGAAAACTACCTGGAGAGCCTGTTCAAACAACTGGCAACAACTGCACAGACCAATAGCTCCCATTTAACTAAAGACGCTACTAGATGATTACCCAGATCACACTGCATGAACTGAAACTATTGGTGCGCTCGCCGTTTGCATGGCTGGCTGCAGGATTGTTGCAACTGATATTCGGATGGTTGTTTCTTTCCGCCGTCGAACGCTATATTCAACAACAGGCGATGTCTGTGGTTCCAGCTGGCGGGTTAAGCAACCACTTAATCGTAAATTTTCTGGCACCGGTGAGTATCGTTTTCATAGTCGCCACACCACTTTTATGCATGCACCTGATTGCTGGCGACAAACAGGCAAACCGATTCAATTTTCTGTTGAGCCTGCCAGTTACTGCATCGCAACTGGTACTCGGCAAATTTCTCGGCGCTATGGTTTTTCAGTGTGTTGTTTTAGCAATTGGCGCTGTGCTGTTAACGATTCTCTCGTTCAGCACAAAACTCGACACAGCACACCTGCTCACCGCGGCCACTGGTTTGGTATTGTTTATCAGCACCGGATCTGCCCTGACCTTGTTCTACTCCTCGCTATCCAATCGCTCAGTACTCGCGGCTTTTCTAAGCTTTGCCACTTTAGTCATGCTGTGGATGGCGGCTGCAACTTCTGCAAACGGACTTTTGCAATTTTTATCACCCTCGGCACATCTGCACAGTTTCATGCAGGGCCTGCTCGATACCCGTGACATTGCATATTTCCTGGCGCTTACAAGCATCCTGCTTACTCTTGGTATTTGGCGGCTTGATGCACAGCGGACAAGGAGCCGTTCAGTATGAATCGGCTGAAGAATATGCTGTCACCAGCGACCACTCGAACCTCACTTATTGTGTTGTGCTTGATAGCTGCCTGCACACTTGCACAGCGTCTATATGCCCTCAAAGACATGACGGCAGATTCACAGCACACACTCACTTCACAGTCTGTAGAGACACTTTCACTTTTGACCGGACCACTTGAAGTTGAGGTGTTCATTAATCCGCAGGATCCACAGATTGACTCTGTTACCTCCCTGTTAAATAAATACAAAGCTGGCAAACCGGACTTAACCATCACACTGACTGACCCGGCGCTTGATCCACAAAGAATGCGGCAACTCGATGTAGCACCGGGAGGCGAGGTGTTTATTCGCTATCGCAAACGGACGCAAAGATTGACTCAGATCTCTGAGCAAGTGCTGACCACAGCCATGCTGCGACTGGCACGAAGCAAAAACCACACAGTGCTTTTCACCACCGGTCACGGCGAGCGTTCCATAAAGAGCCAAAGCAATGCAGATCTCGGTGTGTTCACACAACAGCTAGTGGCGTCCGGCTTTAATGTCGACAATATTAAGCTCACCGATCAAACTTCTCTGGCAGCCAGTGACACCACACTGGTTGTTGCGGGCCCTTTGCAACGATTTCTTGCTCAGGAAGTCGCACTACTGCTCGAGTTCATCTCAAACGGTGGCAACCTTATCTGGCTAACAGAGCCGGACAGCGACGATGGGCTTAAACCACTTGCCATTGAGCTTGGCATTGATCGGCTGCCGGGAGTAGTTATCGACATGGCAGCCCAGCAACTACAGGTTGATAGACCGGACTTTGCAGTAGCAAATAACTACCTGCGACACGATGCTACCAAAGGATTTGCAGACGTCACCCTGTTTCCTCAAGCCAGCGGCCTGGCGTATAACGCGAAACGCGAATGGCAAGTGACACCACTCGTTCAATCGACTGAGAATGCGTGGACAGAAACCGGAGCACTCAGCGGAGAAGTTATCTATGGTGATGACGAGCGCGAGGTTAGCGGACCAATTCCACTGATTTTTGCCATGGAGAGAAGCCGCAATAACAAACAGCAACGTATTATCGTTGCCGGAGACGGTGACTTTCTTGCTGATGCATGGATAGCCAATGGTGGGAATCGCGATCTGGGTAATCGTTTGTTGAACTGGAGTGTCGGTGACAACACAATAATTGCCATAGATACTTCTCTGCACAAAGACACACAAATTGATCTGTCACGAGCCGCAATGTTCTGGCTTGCCGGTGTTTCATTGCTGCTGCTTCCAGGCTTGATGATTTCCACCGCTGCAGGTGTGTGGTATCGCAGGCAGCATGGTTAATGAGTTAACAATGCCTACCGCAAAACTATCCAACCTTTTCCTGACAACAGTCATTGGACTCTTGGGCATCGGCATCCTGCTGGATGGCACTTTATATAACAAAGCACCAACGCACCCGGCGATTCATCAGATAGGAGAACCTCAGGCAGTATCCGCGTTTATCAATAACCAACCACTCGTCACGTTAGAGAGGGTTGGAAATATCTGGCATCAAACCTATCCAATTGCAGCACCGGCACAATCACTTCGCGTGCAACCGTTACTGGACACGAACAAATACAGCCAGCGCAGCTACCGGCTGAAAGATCTGCCACATGAAGAGATCTTTGCCGACCCAGTGACACTCAAGATAAACGACACCGAATATCTACTTGGCACTGTGGAACCGGTAAGCAAGCTTCGCTATGTTCGCAGCGGGGATCAGGTATTTCTGCAACCGGATACCATCCTGCCAATGCTCGCAGCCGCAGAGACAGTTTTTGTTGATCTGAATATCACCGGCAAAGTTGACCGTTTAACAATCGGTGATACGGTGCTTGAACAACCTGCGGTATGGACAGACCTTAAAGCCTTACGCATCGTCGATACCAACCGAACCGATAATGCGAACAATTCGATAGAAATCCGGGTGACAGAAGATGATCAAATACGGGTACTGAGCGCATCACTTTCTGAAATTGGCTATACCATAACCAAGGATCAGAAATTCACCTACCTGATTCCGGATACGACAGCCAAGAAGCTAGGCCTGGTAGACTTACTAGCGGATTCGTAGCCCGCAGCTGACCGCGTTATCCTGCGGACCGGCACTTGTTATACTCGACCAATAGGTTGCACGCTTCCGACTGCCGCACAGATACCACCAGACATGCCCGAACTTCCAGAGGTCGAAACCACCTTGCGTGGTATCACACCCTACCTGCTGAACAAAAAAATAAAAGCAATCACCGTGCGACAGCCTCAGCTTCGATGGTTGGTACCGGATGACATTCACGCAGCTGAAAATCAAAAAATACTACGACTTGAACGACGCGGCAAATACATTATTGCAAGTACCGGAATCGGTTCGATAATCATGCACCTGGGTATGTCCGGCAGTTTACGAATTGCTGATCCGAAGTTTGCCGATCCAAAGTATGAAATTCGCAAGCACGACCATGTGATGTTTGAGCTCAGTGGCAGTAAATCCATGATCTATCACGATCCGCGACGATTTGGTTCAATATTATGGACCCGTGAACCTGCGGAGCAACATCCACTGCTGGCAGCGCTCGGGCCTGAACCCTTAAGTGATGAATTCACCGGTAACTACCTCTTTCAACAATCCCGCAAGAAGAAAGTTGCGGTTAAGAATTTTATAATGAACAGTCATGTTGTCGTCGGCGTGGGTAACATCTATGCCAGTGAGGCACTGTTTCGTGCAGGTATACGGCCTGGCAAAGCCGCGGGCAGAGTCACCGCCGCCGCCTATGGTTTACTGGCAACGGAAATTAAGTCGGTATTGACGGCTGCCATTAAATCCGGCGGTACCACGTTACGGGACTTTGTTAACTCGGAAGGTGAACCCGGATATTTTCAGCAAACGCTAAACGTTTACGGTCGTGAAGGAGAACCATGCCGGCAATGTGGCAGGATTATCAAGCAACGTACAATTGGGCAAAGATCAACTTTCTTCTGCAGTCACTGCCAGTCGTAATTTGATCAGGTTTCCGAATTCTGGTTATCAACCTGAACCGCAATAATACGATGGTATTTATCCATCAATTGCGTTTGTGATTCAATATGATCCGGATCAAGCGGAATGCAATCTACCGGACAAACCTCAACGCATTGAGAGGTTTCAAAATGGCCAACACACTCGGTACATAACGCCGGATTGATTTCATAGATCTCTATACCCTGCGTGATGGCACCATTCGGGCACTCGGGCTCACACACATCGCAATTAATACATTCGTCTGTGATGATAAGTGCCATGAATAAAGTTACTTCTTACTGTTGCTTTTTTTTAAGGCAGACTCAACCAACGGATCAACAAACTTGGATACATCACCACCAAGCGCTGCAATCTCACGCACTATACTGGAGGATACAAACGTATACTGACTCGCGGCAGCAATAAACACAGTTTCTACATCCGGTTCCATCTGCCGGTTCAAATTTGCAAGCTGCACTTCATATTCAAAATCAGATACCGCCCTCAGGCCGCGCACAATCACAGACGCTTCTTGCCGATTAGCAAAATCAACCAACAGACCACTGAAAGTCTCTACCCGCACATTGGGAAATTCCGACAGAACTTCCCCAACCATATCGCAGCGATGCTTGAGATCGAAATGCGGTTCCTTACCAGGGCTCGCCGCCACACCGATAATCAGATGGTCAAACATTTTCGCCGCACGGCTGGCAACATCAATATGGCCAAGCGTCACGGGATCAAATGTACCCGGATAGATTGCTGTGATGTCCACTGAACTCGATCCACTCTGATATGTCGAGTGAATATCATTGCACGCCTGTCAGACGCCTGCAATCACGTGATACAGCTGCATTCGAACTTCGCCGGCCAGTTTTTCCCGATGCAAATCCCAGGCTTGCGGCACCTGAATGGGCTCTCCCTTACGGCCCGACTCCAGATAAACCCACGCAGCCGGCATCAGAAGATCGTTGCGCACCACACACTCTATCGCCTCTGCATGCAGGTTTTCAGAAAAAGGCGGATCGATAAATACCAGGTTAAATTGTCGAGGGATTGTCTGATCCCGGTACACCGTATCATTCAATGCATCAGCCGCCAGGACCTTAATGTTGTCAAAGCCAAGCCGGTTGGCATTTTCGCTTATGGCACCAGATGCCGTACGGTTCTTTTCGACAAGAATGACTTGCTCAGCACCTCGAGAAGCTGCCTCCAGTCCCAGCGCACCGGAACCGGCAAACATATCGAGGCAGTTGCTATCGACAATGATTGATTGCAACCACGCAAATAAGGTTTCCCGAACCCGATCTCCAGTTGGACGCAATCCGGGTACCGCCGGGAACAGGATTTTCGATCCACGCATGCTACCGGAAATTATGCGTACATTGCGCGGCTTGTTTATACTCATGGCAATGATGAATCCTGATTTAGCACGTCTGGCGTGTCATCATATTAATCCGTTTCCACTGCGACTGCTAAAATCACATCATGGGCTTATTCAGTTTCCTAAAGAAAGAACCAACAGAGGACGCTGCGAATCCTTCTACCGGGGTAAAGCCGGATGCCCAAACTGCCACATCCGATAAACCACTGGCGGATGTCACAGCAGAAGAGGTAGACAAGCTGGATGCAAAGCTTGCCAAAACCCGCAAGCGCTTCACCAGCGGTCTGCTCGATTTCTTGCGCGGCAACAAGCTCGATGAGAGCTTACTTGAGGATCTGGAAGCGCAGCTGGTTATGAGCGACGTCAGTGTGAACACGGCCTCCGGTATTGTCGAGTCTGTTCGAAATTCTGCTACAAGTAACAATATTGACCTGCAAGCTGTACTGCGCGAGCAGCTAAACAACTTGTTACTACCGTGTCAGCAGCCACTAGAAATACCCGACAGCGACACGCCATTTGTACTGTTGGTGGTTGGTGTTAACGGTGCAGGAAAAACCACCACAATTGGCAAAATTGCCAGGCAATTACAAAACGGCGGCAAGACCGTCATGCTGGCCGCTGGTGATACGTTTCGCGCAGCCGCAGTGGAACAACTCAAAACCTGGGGTGAAAGAAACAATATCCCGGTAGTCGCTCAGGATAGCGGCGCTGACTCGGCTTCGGTTATTTTTGATGCACTGCAATCTGCCAAGGCAAAGGGCGTTGATGTATTGATTGCCGACACAGCCGGGCGCCTGCATACCCAAAGCGGTTTGATGGACGAGCTCGGTAAGGTCAGCCGGGTGATGAAAAAGATAGATGAATCAGCACCACACGAAACACTGTTGGTACTCGACGGCACAACCGGTCAGAACGCGCTCAATCAGGCGCGTGAATTCGGCAAATCGGTAGATGTCAGTGGCCTTGTGGTGACCAAGCTTGACGGTACTGCCAAAGGTGGTGTGCTGTTTACGCTGGCTGATGAATTACAGCTTCCCATCAGGTTTATCGGCGTTGGTGAGGGTATCTATGATCTTAGAGTGTTCGAAGCACCTGACTTCGTCGACGCATTGCTCGGTGATGGCGTTCCGGATGGCAGCATCGAATAAGCAGTATTTATGTGCTTAAAGACGTCACTTCCGGCTCGCCCTCTGATAAACGGGGCTTAAGCTATTGATTCACTTTCATGAAATGCAAAAGACTGTTGGCAACCATTTTTTGTTCTCCAATCTGACTCTGTTTTTGCCAAAAGCCTCCTATACTCTACTGTGTGGTGAGAGGCAGTCCGGAAAAACCACACTCGTACGCATGTTGATGGCATACGAAAAACCGGACAAAGGCACTTTAACGGTCGACGGGATTGATATCGGTAGTATTCCCGCAAGCCGGATTCCGTTTCTGCGACGACAGATCGGCTTTATCGCTGAGGCCCCGGCACTGCTTGAAGACAGAACAGTAGCTGAAAATATTGCAGTTCCACTTCAACTGGCAGGTTTTGAACAGGACACAATCCATCAACGAAGCGACACATTGCTTAAGACAACAGGATTAAGTAACGAATTTAACACACAGGTAAAAAAGCTCACTGCAACACAGCGTCAACTGGTTTCAGTCATAAGAGCAATAATTCACAAGCCACCTGTCATCGTGGCTGACGAACCATTGCGCAACCTTGATGATGAAAGCAATGGCTTGATTGTCAAATTGTTGAACGATGCAAACACTAATGGTGCGACGGTGGTAGTCACCTGTCAGAACAGCAGGCAGCTGTCTGATCTGGTTTCAAAAAATGCAAAGACACTGAAGCTCAATGCAGGATCTGTAACTAACTATGAACAACTTACGCCACACAACGGACACTTCGCTTAAGAACATACCCGCTACCGGTTCTCCCCCTGCCAACAGTTCTATATCCATCAGCGCCTGCCAAACGACTCATTCAAAATTATCGCGCCACATTAAAAAAACAGGCGTTATCGCACTGCTGAAAGATTGTCTCAGGTCGCTGCTTCGCAGGCCCCCAAAAACCAATATCCTGTTACTCGCATTAATACTTGCCCTTCCGGCAATGATGGCGATCTTTTCTCCGGCATTTAACATCGCCGGAAAAAATCTACTCGATAGCCGCCATGTCACAGTCTTCCTTACCGACGTCAGCACTAGTGAAGCCTTGCAACTCACGCAGGCATTGGCGAATAACAATCAAATCGTCACAGCTGTTCTACGGCCCGTTGATCTGCAGGCAAAACAAGTGCTAACAATAGAGTTACAGCCCGCAGCCACGCTTGGTCCGGCGCAGGTGAGCTTCATTGTTGACGAACTCACCAGCCATACCGCCGTTGATTATGTTGCTGCGGATCAGCGTTGGCTCGACCGTAATCTGGCCGCAATCAATATCGCAAAAAACCTTCGCTGGATCAGCATCATCGTTGCAGCACTCGCAACAGCCGCCCTGGTCTATCGGCTAATTCACGCAGACCTTCTGGGACAGAAACCCGAACTTCGTGTTCTGTATCAGCTAGGTGCGAGTCGTACCACGCTACTCCCATCGCTGGTGCTGCGCGGTGTGCTGTTGACCCTACTCGCTGCTGCGGGAGGGATCCTGCTGGCATGGACAATCGCAGCTGGGTTGGTACATTATGTTGACATATCTACTTATGGTGCCTTTTTACCCGATTCGTTTCCTGTGCTTCACGTACTCGCGTTATTTCTCATCGCACTTTTCAGCTGCGTAATGACTGTAAGGTTTTGTACACTAAATCCCTAAATAGATGATAAGTCATTGTATTTATTAAAATAAAGAAACATTTCCGCTGGATATTCACTACCCGGTGCCGCTAGAAGAGGAACTTTTATTGCTTTTAGCACTCTTACCCTTAGAGTGCTAAAATAAGAGCACACCAGTAATATTTAATACTCACAATCGGGAGAATACTAAATGGCCCAAGCTATGGTAAAAACGTCAGCGATGACTTTGCCAGCGGTCAATGATGATCTGAACGGATACTTATCAAAGATATCCACATTTCCGGTTCTGTCTGTCGAAGAAGAACAAAGTCTTGCCCGCAAGTATCGCGACAACGATGATCTCGAGTCAGCCGGGCAGATGGTAATGTCCCAGTTGCGGTTTGTAGTGCATCTGGCTCGCAGTTACTCAGGCTACGGACTGCCTTTGGCCGACCTGGTCCAGGAAGGCAACATCGGTCTGATGAAAGCAGTAAAACGCTTTGATCCGGATGTCGGCGTAAGGCTGATTTCATTCGCGGTCCATTGGATACGTGCAGAGATTCATGAATACGTGATTCGCAACTGGCGCATCGTGAAAGTGGCGACGACTAAAGCTCAGCGCAAGCTGTTCTTCAAGCTGCGAAGCTCAAAGAAAGGCCTTGGCTGGTTTTCCGCTGCTGAAGCAGAAGCTGTTGCCAAAGACCTGGGCGTTACAGAAGAGCAGGTCTATGAGATGGAGTCCCGCCTCACCAGCGGAGATATGTCATTCGATGCCACGTCTGCTGACGACGGTTCGGAGAAACGCGCACTGCGACCCGCAGAATACTTGTATCAGGATGACGTTGATCCTGCGATCACCGCGGAGCACGACAACTTTGCTGACTCGCAATCTGCAACGCTGGCAGCCGGTATGGCAGAGCTCGACGATCGAAGCCGGGATATTCTGGAGCGCAGATGGTTGGATGACGACGGCAAATCTACCCTTCAAGAGCTCGCAGATGAGTATGACGTGTCAGCTGAAAGGATACGCCAGATCGAGAAAGCTGCGATGAACAAGCTCAAGTCACACATGCTCGACGCTTAGTCGCCTCCAATGATGTGCATATAAAAAGCCGCTCAATGAGCGGCTTTTTCTTTTTCACTTGCTGTTGTTTGTTACGCGTAATTGACGCGGATTAATTGGTTACCAGTCTCCGTACATTGCGAAGCACTAGTGTCCCATCGGGCAAAACGATCCACTCATCGTCCGCTGCACCTTCCGTCACTACCGGTGCAGTAAGCAAGGCATCTTCGGCGACTTCGACAACAATATCAGTATCCGCTATTTCCCCAGCCACAACTTCTTTAACCATGACTTTCTCATCTAGCACCTCTTCACTACCGGCTACTTCACTGGGTATTACTTCGATAGGCAGCTCGTAGTCCAACTCGATGAACTCAACCGGCAACAAATCCGACTCTGGTAAAAAGCCATCCACCTCTGTGTTCGGATCTTCAATGCTATCACCACCGGTTTTAACCACCTGGCCGCCACTGCCGAGTACAAGCGAGCCACCTTCAGTAGCTATCCCGGCAGAGTTACTAGTGTCACTCGCAACAGCAACAGTTTCCAACGCCGAATCTTCATTAACGAGCCCGTCCGGCAGCTGTTCCGGTGAAAATACTTCATTGGTTTCAGTAGTTTCTATGAGTTCGACTGGTTCAACCAATTCAACCGGTATCTCAACCTCTGCTCCAGCCTCAACCAACGGTTCAACTGTGGCATCGGGTTCAACTACTTCCTGAACACTTTCCATCGCTTTTTCCGCTGTTACGGTAAGGCTCTGATTACGTGAAGCCGACGCGATTGTAACGTCATCCACACCCATAAGCTTCCCACCGCCAGCGGTATCCACTCCGCCGATTCCACCTAGAGAAGCTCGTTCCATAGATTTTGCTTCCATGTTATCAGCAGCATCTACGACACTGCGAATGGCCTGCAATGATAGTTCTTCCGGCTGTTGCAATATCTGTAAAGACAGGTCGCGATACCCCTCAACTTCCATGCTGGCGGGAGCCGGTTCTGTGTACTCAACTCGGTAGAGAACAGTGCCCGGGTAGACGGGTTCAGGTTCATCAACCTGAATCAGCTCAACCAAGGTCCATCGCGGTGCGAACGCATAAGCACCCGCATAGGCGATCTTGGCATCCAGTTCGCTGGCACCTTCGACCCGCAATCCGTCATAAAAGTTAAGCTGTACATCCTGCCAGGACTGTTCCTTTAACTCGCTGCTCGCACTATGGATGACAGCCGTTTTGAGATAGTCGGTAACAGGTAGCAAGCCGGAGTATTGCCAGACAACCGGCGGCAACGATTGATCAAGCTCCGAGCCCTTGGGGGCTACAACCGTTTCCCGACCGGAAGCGGTGAAAAACAAATCACAGCGCAAGACCCTGCCGTTCTCAACAAACAACCGATCTTCCGCGACTCGTGTTGTGAATTCGCCGAACTCCGAATCATCGGATGCGACGCTCAGGCCTGCGGAAAGCATAGCCGTACATACCACCGAAAGGCGGACTACTGAAGTCATTACTACCCCTACTTAGCCGTTACAGTTTTTTGGCTGTACAGCCTGCGTTTTGTAATGCGTAGAAGTTAACAAAACAACTTTACGGCGACTGTGAAGGGGTCGATTTTTATGACAGGTAGATTATTTACAAACTGGCACGTACTGCTGGGATTACTCAGGCGATTTCAGTTGATCGCCAATATTGATAACAATTTGCTAAGACACAAATAGCGGCAGATAGTGATCGATAAGCAGTGCCGCAAACAGTGCCATTAAATACTTGATCGAAACCACAAACATGCGTATCGGCTCATCTTTGTGCTCCGGATTCTGTATTTTTATCGCATGAAACAGAAACCAGCCACCGAGCGCCAACGCCGCAACCAGATAGATAAGACCGCTCATTTGTATCAGGTAAGGAGCGATCGTCACCAGCAGCAAAAGAATCGTGTAGAGCAAGATCTGAACACGTGTGTATTTGTTTCCATGAGTCACCGGTAGCATCGGTATATCCACCTTGGCATAGTCATCCCGCCGGTGAATCGCCAGTGCCCAGAAGTGAGGCGGTGTCCAGATGAAAACGATCAAAAATAACAACAATGGTTCGGCGGTTACTTCTCCGGTAACAGCGGCCCAGCCGAGTACAGGTGGCATTGCACCTGCGACGCCGCCGATCACAATGTTCTGCGGTGTCGCACGCTTGAGATACATGGTGTAGACGCAGGCATACCCGATCAACGACAGAAACGTTAGTACTGCTGTCAACACATTTACGAATACAACCAGCAACATCATGGAGATAATCCCGAGCACGGCCGCAAACAACAACACATGCGTCGTCGTTAAATTGCCTTGCGGAATCGGGCGTTTGCTGGTGCGCTTCATCTGTGCATCTGCATGTTGATCAACCACATGATTGATTGCAGCAGCAGATGCTGATGCCATACCGATACCAATGATGCCAAACACAGTTTCCTGTAGCGGCACCATACCGGGAACTGCCAGCACCATTCCGACTATCGCCGTGAATACAAGCAGCAAAACAACTTTCGGCTTGGTGACCTCAAGCAAATCAGCAAGCAGCGATGATGGTGCTTGTGCAATGACCTCGGTTGCAGCCATCGGCTTAGAGCTATTTTCGGACGGCGCTACCATTAGCCAATCCTTGAAATCTTAAGGAGATGCTTTAGATCTTTAAGTACTTTTGCCGGTGGCAGCTCAGGTGGGAATCGCATCATCAAGTTACCGTACGGGTCGACAAGATAGACACAACCATCACACGCTGACATTTTTCTTTGCGCCGCATCAAATTGCGACTGCAGAACCGTTATCTTACTGCTGTCACCACCAACCACAACTAAACCTTCACTGGCGCTCTCAAGTCGCTCCTGCATTTGCTCCCACTCAGGAGTGACCAATACGCGCTGCACCCGCTCCATTCGACGGCCGGTTGAGAGACGAATCTGACGCATGTTGTACAACACCGTCTCGCACGCATCGCCACATTCAGCGTTAGAAAAATACACCATACTCCATTTGCCACGAATATCATCCAGCCCCCAAACGGCTTGTTCCGCAGTGCGGAGGCCAAAACTCTCAAGCGGTACCGCTGGATGGATCAGCTCACCATTCACTGAGACACCCGCACCCTCGTTACTTGAGACGTAGGCGAACCACAACCACGCCGCAATCAACGGCGCTGCGTACAGCCCCATCAAGCCAAGCAGTTTGGCTCTGCTCAGTTTACGGGCAGATTTTTCGGCCAGTTCATTCATCAGTTTGCTTAAAAACCATCAGGTATAAATAAAGAACAATCAACGCAATCAACATCGCAAACCACTGGAATGCATAGCCCAGATGTTTGCTGGCACCACTCGCAACCGGTTTGTAGTTGTAGGTGAAGCTACCAAACTGCCCGTCTTCGGCAATGATCACAGCATCCATCACCGGTATTTTATCGAGTTTAACCCCAATAGTCTCATAGTCGATAAATTGCAATGTGAACGGCCATTGCGTCTTGCCGGTGTCGGTCACAGAATCCGCAAGTACAAAGCCTTTTGACGGTGTCACAACAACACCTTTGAGTGTTATTTGCGTGTCGGGTATGTCGCGGTCGGCCAGATTAATCTGCCGGTCCCCGTTGTGACCGATCCAGCCAAGATTCACCAACACCATGTTGTCGTCCGCAAGCATGAATGGTGCGATTACCTCAAAGCCGGCCTGGCCGGCCACAATCCGGTTATCGAGTAGAAACAATCGGTTCGAATCCAGTGCTCCTGTTAACTCAACTCGCCGGTACAAGGCTTTTTCAGCATCAACCACAAGTGACGTCAACGGTGGCAACTGAGTGGCTGCCTGGTGGGCTTGCACAATTGAAGTTTTTTCATCGGCACGACTTAACTGCCATAAACCCAATTTGCAAAAAATCATCCCGACAAGCACGAACGCAATTGTAGAGACAACCCCGGTTGGTGTCTTCAGTCTGTACCACACTCGACTGCCAGATAATCGGCTGCGTAAATAACGGCTCACAGAATGGTAGCGTCCATCAATTGATCCAACATCATAACTGCAGCACCGGTATGTTATGGTAGCGTTTTCACTAGATCCGAAAAAGCCATGTTACTGGTCAAGCTGATTATCATCCTACTGCTGGTGGCGATTGTCGTCAGTTTATTCTCTGGGCTTTTCTTTCTTGTTAAGGATGATGGCAGCAAGAAGCGAACAGTCAATGCCCTCACCTGGCGTATCGGTTTATCTATAGTTGCAATACTGGTAATCATAATTGCGGGAGCAACCGGTCAACTGAAATAGCAACTCTAAAACAAGACAATCAGAAATAAAAAAGGGCACTTAATCAGTGCCCTTTTTCGATTTGCCGTAAGCCAATGGCTATGTCGGGGCTACAAGATATACACGAAAATAAACAATCCAAGCCAAACAACATCAACAAAGTGCCAGTACCAGGCTGCCGCTTCGAATGCAAAGTGATTGGTTGCAGAAAAGTGTTTACGGGTACCACGTAACATCACGATCAGCAGGATTATCGCACCCATGCATACATGAAAACCATGGAATCCGGTAAGCATAAAAAAGGTTGAGCCATAGATACCGGTAGACATTTTGAGATTCAGATGGGCGTACGCCTCGTAGTACTCAACAGCCTGCATGATGACAAAGAAAAAGCCCAACGCACAGGTTGCCAGCAACCATCTCACCATCTTTGCGCGATCACCATGCTTTATCGCGTGGTGGGCAATCGTACAGGTGACACCACTGGTTAACAGGATTAACGTGTTTAAAACAGGTAATGGAAACCAGTGCATGGCATCGTACGCGCCACCCAGCTTTTCCGGACCATTGTTAGGCCAGACATAATCAAAACCAGACCACAACACGGCATTAGTAGCAGCCGCACCACCTTCCCCCATACCTGACAACCACGGGCCGGAAAAGGTTCTGGCGTAAAACAAAGCGCCGAAGAAAGCACCGAAAAACATAACCTCAGAAAAGATAAACCACATCATTGACATGCGGAATGAAACATCTACCTGAGCGCTGTACTGGCCGTTCTCAGACTCAGCAATGACCTGACCGAACCAGCGGACCATCATGTAAACCAGAAGTGCGGCACCGATTGCCATCACAATCCAGCTACCACCGTTCAACAGCGAGGCGAAGCCTGCGAAGAACGCGAACAGTGCTATCGAGCCAACAATTGGCCACTTGGCCTCATGCGGAATGTAGTAACTACTTGGAGAGCTCATTTGAATTTTCCTATAGGCCTGTCAGATTAAGAATCGGCAGATCAACAGTCGGCAGATTAACTGTCAGACAGATTTTCCGGTTCTTCGCCGGTATTAAAATAAGTGTACGAAAGCGTGATCGTATCGATACTTCGCGGCAAGTCGGGCTCAACAAAGAAAATCAACGGCATTTCCTTTTCAGCACGGCCGGCAAACTCCTGCTTGGTAAAACAGAAGCACTCGATCTTATTAAAGTACTTTGCGGCAGAAGACGGTGCGACACTAGGCACCGCCTGTCCCACAGCTGGTCCACTGCTCAGATTTTTTGCGATATAGTTCGTTGTGTAAGTTTTTCCTGGCACGACTTCCATCGTTTGCACCACCGGTTTAAAAGACCAAGCGGCTGATGAATTGATCACCGAAACAAACTCTACAGTGATAGTGCGATCAGAAATTACGGTGCCGTCCGGTGCTGCGACTGCCGCAGAATTAGTACGCCCATTCAATCCGGTGATATCACAGATAATATTATAAAGAGGCGGCATTACCACATAGCCGAAAGCAAACATCGCAAGGCTAAGCATCGTAAGTTTGCCGGCCAGGAGCATGTGTGGACCTGTCTTCATTAACCGACACCTGTTTGCTTGAACTGCATGTAGATGCTCAAGAAATAAAAAACCAGCGCAATCACCGCAAGAATTATCGGCACCTTAAGATTACGTTTTTGATTTGCCATCATATGTATTTTTCGGCCAGTGCAGCTAGCTAAAGCTGCACTGATCAATACGACCTGTCGTGAGCCAACTAACTATATTGAGCCGGCGGCTTTTCAAATGTGTGATAGGGCGCAGGCGATGGCACCGTCCACTCAAGGCCGTCAGCGCCTTCCCAAACTTCATCGGTTGCCTTCTCGCCGCCTTTAATGCACTTGTATATCACCCAAACAAATATCAACTGCGAGAAACCAAAGCCGAAAGCACCGATAGTGGCTACCGCATTCCAGTCTGCAAACTGCAAGTTGTAATCAGGAATACGACGAGGCATACCAGCAAGGCCTACGAAGTGCATCGGGAAGAACAATACATTCAGAAACACGGTAGATACCCAGAAGTGTATCTTGCCCCATTTCTCGTCATACATGTTTCCAGTCCATTTGGGCATCCAGTAATAAGTGGCAGCCATGATCGAATAGATCGCACCCGGCACCAGTACATAATGAAAGTGGGCTACGACAAAGTAAGTATCGTGATACTGAATATCGGCCGGTGTTATCGCTAGCATCAGACCGGACAGACCGCCAATGGTAAACATCACCAGAAAACCGATCGCAAATAGCATCGGTGTTTCAAACGTCATCGAACCGCGCCACATGGTGGCAATCCAGTTGAATACTTTTACACCCGTAGGCACTGAAATCATCATGGTGGCGAACATAAAAAACATCTCACCCGCCAGCGGCATACCCACTGTAAACATGTGGTGAGCCCATACGATGAATGAAAGAAACGCAATTGAAGCAGTCGCGTACACCATTGATGCGTAACCAAACAAGGGCTTGCGTGCAAACGTCGGGATGATGCTTGAGATAATACCGAAAGCCGGCAAAATCAAAATATAAACTTCCGGATGACCAAAGAACCAGAAGATATGCTGATACATCACCGGATCACCACCACCGGCCGCATTGAAAAAACTGGTACCGAAAAAGCGGTCAGTCAGCAGCATGGTCACAGCACCAGCCAGCACCGGAATAACAGCAATAAGCAAGTACGCAGTAATCAACCAGGTCCATACAAACAACGGCATCTGCATCAGGCTCATACCCGGTGCACGCATATTAAAGATGGTGGCTACGATGTTGATCGACCCCATCACAGACGAAATACCCATGAAGTGGATCGAGAAAATCACAAACGCAAAGCTGTTACCGCCCTGCAGGGACAATGGTGCATACAACGTCCAGCCACCGGCCGGGCCACCACCCTCCATAAATAACGTAGAAAGCAGCAACAGAAATGCGAAAGGCATTATCCAGAAGCTCCAGTTATTCAATCGTGGCAATGCCATGTCCGGACCACCGATCATCATCGGGATCATCCAGTTCGCAAGACCGACAAAAGCCGGCATTACCACACCAAAGATCATCACCAGCGCATGCATGGTGGTCATCGAGTTAAAGAACAGTGGATCAACCAGTTGCAGACCAGGTTGAAAAAGCTCGGCGCGGATAATCAATGCCATGCCGCCACCAATGAAAAACATCACCAGGGCAAACAGAAGATAAAGCGTGCCGATATCTTTGTGATTGGTGGTGTACAACCAGCGTGTCCAGCCTTTTGCTGGACCGTGATCGTGATCATCGTGATCGTGATGTCCTGCGGCAGCAGTGCTCATAGTGACTCCGGCATTTTAAATTTAATCTGATCCAAAGGTATAAACTAAAACGAATTATCCATTCGATTATCTGAGGGCTTTTATTGCAGACGGCTGAATAACATCACCAACCGAATTACCCAGCGCGTTACGCTGATAGGTTAGCACTGCAGCCATATCCGAATTGCTCAAACGATCCGCAAAAGCCGCCATCGCTGTACCGGTCTTACCGGCATAAACAATGTCGATGTGTGCAGCGTGATCACCTGTGGCAATTGCACTACCGGTAATCGCTGGAAATGCACCTGCGAGACCGGCGCCATCAGCCTGATGACATGACGCACAATGGGTGACATACACACCTTCGCCGGCCGCAACCAACTCTTCCATATTCCACTCGCGATCATCATCGACCGATGCGACGGCAGTAGCACTTGCGCTTTCTGTAACCTGCACTTCCTCTACCGGAGCATTCTCTGCAACCCAGGCGTCATATTCGTCTGCTGGCAGCGCTTCGACCACTACTGGCATGAAGCCATGATCACGACCACACAGTTCTGTACATTTACCGCGGTAGGTACCCGGCTCTTCGATCAGCGCCCAGTTCTCGTTGATGAATCCTGGTATGGCGTCTTTCTTAACTGCCAGATCCGGCACCCACCAGGAGTGAATCACATCTGCTGAGGTATGCAGAAATCGCACTTTTTTACCGACTGGGAGAACCAGCGGATTATCGACTTCTTTAAGGTAGTTTTCGAACTGCCCGACATCGATCCCAGAACCCACCTGACGAGCAGCGTTATGCTCGGCGTCCAGTGAGCTGTAGTAGTTAATTCCGGAATCGAGATACTCATAATGCCATTTCCACTGATAACCCGTGATCTTAACGGTTACTTCGGCGTCACTGGTGTCTTCCATCGCGATAAGTGTTTTTGCCGCAGGAATCGCCATGGCAATCAGAATAACTAAAGGCACTGCGGTCCAGATGATCTCGACCACTGTACTCTCATGAAAGTCTGCAGCGACCGCACCCTTGGACTTGCGATGTTTAAACATAGAATAAAACATCACGCCGAATACCAGTACACCAATTACGCAGCAGATCCAGAAGATCAACATGTGCAAACCGAAAACTTCTTTACTGATTGGTGTCACACCAACCGGCATGTTGATGTCGGCGCGCGCGGCGAGGCCGGTAAGCGACAGTATCGCGACCAGAAACACACGCGATATTAAGGACATTGCGGACCTCATTCGGACCTTCTCCAAAATGGCAAAATAAGATTTTAGCTCGCTCAACCGGAAACGGTAGGAATAGCGAACACTTAAGTATTAAAAATTCCAGACCCGACCTGAAACCAGATCAGTCCCGGAGGAACCTTTAGCTGATCAACCTCAGTTGTGGCTGATCAACACGAAGGCAATGCAGCACTTCCTTGTATAGCATTCGCTTTTCTTCTTTGTTTAACACCTGGCCTATCTCAAGGCTCTGGCCGCTGCATTTCAACCGCAACCTCCCGACATCAAATGCGCTGGGCGGGTCATCAAACTGTACACGGGTCCAATCACTCGGCAGTTCAGAAGAAGCAATCGGCTTGTCGTACCCACTCTCTACAACCAATTTGTCTCCGATTCTCGATATCACTTCCATGTATCCCAGACGCTTGTAGGCTTTGCTGAGACAGAAAAACACCAGCAGAAACTCAAGGCCTGCGAACGGCAACACCATCCAGAACCCTTCAGTCGCGATAATTCCACCGAACACAGCACTCAGCCCGCCAAGAGATGCAGCCAGCCAAACATTGGCACGCCAACTCATGGACTTATTTGCCCGAACTACGATCTGGGCAATTCCGGTTTTACTGTTTACCTGTCGTGAAACCATCGATTTACGGCCGCATCAGAACTGCACAAGTCTATATCAACACTCGCCACTGCTCAATCAAGACGCAGCGTTTCTTACTGCCTGAAAATCATGGTTCGAAAACCAAAGTGTTGGTATCGCTGGGTAAAATGGTCAAACGCCGGCAGGAATCCGGCAATTACAGCCATTTCAGAAATCTTTGAAACATAATAATCCAGACAGCATATCCGCGGCAAGGACTACGCCAAAATAGACCGGAAAACTGGTCCTACCGCGTACTTAGCTGTTCGACATCAAAATAAAACTCACCTGCTGGCGCTTTTGGCTCTCCGGCCCATCCATGCGCCGTCACTAATTCCAGTGTGGCATCGATTCCACCATTTTCATTAGTGGGGTAGCTGGCCTCCAGTCTCTCTCTGACCGACGCTGCAGTAAGCCCTTTTCGACGACCCTTGAGTACATTGATAAACCCGAGCGACGTCAATTCATCAAGCAGTTTATCCAGTGACGAAAAAGTGACCGTAATGCGCTCGGTATCCATCACCGGATCGGCCATCCCTGCACCGACCATCAAATCTCCCACGTCATGCATATCCAGGAACATATTAATGTGCTGGCTATCGTCGATCGCAGCCCATGCCCGCCGCAATTCAATCAAGGTATCCGGGCCCGCCGTACTCAGGAAATACGCACCGTCTTTCACCAGTATCCGGTTGATTTCAGCGACAAGATTTTCGGCATCGCCAAGCCATGGCAACATCATGTTGGACACCACCAGATCAAACGTGTTTTTCGCAAACGGCAGTGGCCTGTCGGCGTCAAAGCAGACGAGCGGCAGTCGCTTTTGCCAGAACCTGCGCTTTCCCGACACACGCTGAAGCCGTGAAAGACTAAGGTCAGCACCAATCACTGAGGCGCCCTTGTAGCGCATTTGCAGCTGCGCAAGATGGCGTGCATCACCGGTTCCAAGGTCAATAATCCTGGATGGCGACACCTTGAGGAGATCAAGCCGTTCAAACAATCTCTCGGCAATTGCATCAAGGATTGTCTGAGAGCCCGGAATCACCTCTCTCGCCATAGCCTTTTTCAGCAGTGATTTCTGTGGCTTGAATTGGTGCAGGTCGTGGTCTTCCATTGAGAACGGTTATCGCTTCGGTGGCTGGATGGTACCTGTCCTGATCGACTGCGGATAATGAAGCCGGCAGAAATATCCGTCATACTGCTTTAACTCGACCTCCTCAAAGCAAAACTTTGATGCAAGCACTCCCAGTCCTTTTTCCTTTGGCGGCCTACCTGATCGGCTCTATTTCAGCCGCCATCATCGTTTGCAGACTGATGAAACTGCCTGACCCGCGGTCAGAGGGCTCAGGCAATCCCGGTGCTACCAACGTTTTGCGAGTCGGTGGTAAAAAAGCTGCCGCGATAACCCTGATTGGTGATGCACTTAAGGGCTTTATTCCAGTATTCGTCGCAGGTTTTCTGAATTCAACGCCTTTGATCATTGGTTTAACTGCAGTTGCTGCGGTGCTTGGTCACTTGTTCCCGATATTTTTTGGTTTCAAAGGTGGCAAAGGTGTTGCGACAAGTTTTGGGGCTTTTTTCGGTATCGGGTGGCTGGTTGGTTTACTGACCGTGACAACCTGGCTCGCAGTCAGCTTAACTTTCAGAATTTCTTCTCTCGCAGCACTAGGCAGTCTGTTATTGGTACCACTCTATATCTGGATTACGACAAAGTCAGGCCCGCTTGTTATCTGCGGACTGACTATTGCGGCCCTGGTATATCTCAGACACAAAAGCAATATCTCACGACTGCTGAAAGGCGAAGAGCCAAAAATCGGCAGCAAGAGTTCTTAACGAAAAGATCAGCCAGGGGCTGCCATCTCATCCAGTGGCCATCGCGGGCGGACCGCAATTTCAACACCACTATTCTCCCCGGCTAATAGCCTGAACGCACCGGCATAGGCGATCATCGCACCGTTGTCAGTGCAAAACTCCAGTCGTGGAAAATAAAGCTCCCCATCAATCTTTTGCATAGTTTCCTTTAAAAGACTCCGCAGTTTTGTGTTTGCTGCAACTCCACCCGCGACCACCAGGGTTTTCATGTTTTCCTGCTGCAGCGCTTTGCTACATTTAATTGCCAGCGCTTCCACTGCCGCAACTTCAAATCCTGCTGCAATATCATTCACGGCAGCAGGATCACGACCGGTTTTTTCAAATGCCGTAATAGCGGCAGTTTTCAAACCACTGAAACTGAAATTTAAATCGTCGCTTTTCGCCATGGGTCGGGGAAACAGGAATCTTTCGGGACTTCCAGAAGCTGCGGCTTTGGCCAATGCCGGTCCACCTGGGTATCCAAGCCCAAGCATTTTTGCAGTCTTGTCAAAGGCCTCACCCACTGCGTCGTCAAGCGTATCACCAAGCAACTCATAACATCCGACAGAGTCAACTTTTACCAGTTGACTGTGACCACCTGACACCAGCAGACAAACAAACGGAAACGCGGGCGCAGGTGACTCAAGCATTGGAGCTAGTAGATGACCTTCCATGTGATGCACGCCGAGTGCTCTGATACCCAGCTGCCAGGCAAGCGCGCGGCCAGCAACCGCCCCGGTAAACAACGCTCCAGCCAGGCCTGGTCCGGCAGTGTAGGCAACAGCATCCAGCTGGTTGAGCTCGATACCCGCCTCCGCAGCACAGGTGCGCGTGAGCGTTACCCACTTTCGCACATGATCGCGGGATGCAATTTCCGGCACCACACCACCATAATCGGCGTGGATTTCGACCTGGCTGTGCAGCTTATGAGACAGCAACCCCCGATCAGAATCATAGATCGCGATCCCTGTTTCATCGCAGGAAGTTTCAATTCCAAGGACTTTCACGTTGCGTTATGGCCAGTTAAACCTATATTGATGTGGGTCGATTACTTGCTTGTACAGCGTAAACCCTTATAATCCGCGGGCTCGATGGCAGTTTTCTGCCCGAGCTTGATCGGACTGGGCAGTTTGGCCCGGGTCTGATTAGCAAGGTCGCTCTGTGAGGGTCGACTCTACAGTGTTCCCACCGAATTCATTTGGAGATGTGTTTCCACTATGCCGATTGTACGTGTAAAAGAAAATGAGCCGTTTGAAATTGCCCTGCGCCGTTTCAAGCGCTCTTGCGAAAAGGCCGGTGTTCTGACCGAAACCCGCCGTCGCGAGTACTACGAAAAGCCGACCACCGAGCGCAAGCGTAAGGCTGCCGCCGCGGTGAAGCGCCACCAGAAGAAACTCTCTAAAGAAGTATCCCGCAGAGTAAGAATGTACTAGTCAGCGCACAACCTCACGGTTGCGTTGATGCTCAAGCCCCATGTCCGAAATTAAAAATACGGTTCTGGCTGATATAAAAGCCTGCATGAAAAGTGGCGACAAAGCCAGACTCGGCGTGCTGCGTCTGATTTCATCTGCCGTCAAGCAGCGCGAAGTCGACGAACGCGTCGATACGGACGATGCAGCAATGATCAGCATCCTCGACAAAATGGCAAAACAACGCCGCGAGTCGATTGAACAGTTCACCAGTGCTGGCCGAACCGATCTGGCAGACGCCGAAGTGGTAGAGCTGGAAATCATCAAAGCCTACCTGCCCGAGCAACTTTCAGAACAGGAAATCACTGCTCTAATTGACAAAGCTGTTGCCGACACCGGCGCTGCCTCTGTACGCGACATGGGCAAGGTAATGGGCATTCTCAAACCTGAGCTTCAGGGTAAAGCAGACATGTCTGCAGTCAGTTCTCTGGTAAAATCAAAACTCGGTTGACCCTCTTCTTGCTCAGCAATGCCGGGCACAGAAAGGTACTCTGCAAAGAGTACTGTCATTTTTTATCCCCCAGACTCGTGTTCGTTTAGAAACACGGGCAACGACACCACGGCACAAGACTATGGGAAACGTCTTTCAATTCCTCGACGCTCCGCGGCAGGATCCTGAAAAAAAAACGGTAGAAGAAAGGATAGTTGAATTCGGTGAGATTTACGGCCAGTTCGATCCTGCTACGGCATCTACGCAATCAGAGCGCTGTCTGGCTTGCGGCAATCCGTACTGCGAATGGAAATGTCCGGTACATAACTATATTCCCAACTGGTTAAAGCTGGTAGCGGAAGGCAATCTGTTTGAAGCTGCCGAGATGAGTCATCGCACCAACTCGCTGCCCGAAATGTGTGGTCGCGTTTGTCCACAGGACCGCCTATGCGAAGGTGCCTGTACACTGAACGACGGCTTTGGTGCTGTGACGATCGGTTCTGTTGAAAAATATATCACCGATGAAGCACTCAAACTCGGCTGGCGGCCCGACATGTCCGGTGTTATCCCAACTGATAAAAAAGTTGCCGTCATCGGGGCTGGCCCTGCAGGTCTTGCATGCGCTGATGTGCTGGTTCGCAACGGCGTTGAGCCAATTGTCTATGATCGCTATAACGAAATCGGCGGGTTGCTAACCTACGGCATTCCGCCGTTCAAACTTGAGAAAGAAGTCGTATTCACACGCCGCAACATCATGGAAGAAATGGGGGTGAAATTTTCCTTAGGCGTTGAGATAGGCAAAGATATTTCAATAGATCAATTGTTAAGCGACTACGATGCAGTCTTTATGGGCATGGGCACTTATACCTCTATGCGAGGCGGATTTCCCGGTGAAGAGTTAAGTGGCGTCTACGACGCTCTGCCTTACCTGATTTCAAATGTTAATGAACAACATCAATGGCAGACAGACTCAGCGTTTATTGACCTGAAAGACAAGCAGGTGGTAGTGCTTGGCGGTGGAGATACCGCAATGGATTGTAATCGCACTGCTATCAGACAGGGTGCGACGAAAGTTACCTGCGCTTATCGTCGTGATGAAGCCAACATGCCCGGCTCCCGTCGCGAAGTAAAGAACGCCAAAGAAGAAGGCGTTAACTTTCTTTGGAACAGACAACCGATTGAGATAGTAGGCGATGATCAGGTTACCGGTGTCAAGGTGGTTACCACACAGCTCGGTGAACCCGATGTGCGTGGCCGCCGATCCCCTGAACCGATTCCAGGTACTGAAGAAATCATACCTGCAGATACAGTTTTAATTGCTTTTGGCTTTCGACCAAGCCCTGCAGACTGGTTTGCAGATCAGGCGATCAATACTGATCAATCCGGTCGGGTTGAGATAGCAGCTGATGTCACTCACTCCCACCAGACTTCAAATCCGAAGATATTTGCCGGGGGTGATATGGTGCGCGGGTCAGATCTGGTTGTGACCGCAGTTTTTGAAGGTCGTAATGCTGCCGAAGGTATTCTCAGCTACCTCGATGTTTAGCCCGGACTAGGAGCCTGTCCGAGAATGAATGATCTACTGCGAAAGCGATCTTTTGGCCAGCTATTACGATCAATATCGTTAAATAAGAATGACTATTCGCCTCAATTGATCGAAATATCTGGCTCAAAATCTCACTTTCTCGCGACGACCTTCATTCTCGGACAGGCTCCTAGTAGGCTGACTGTCACATTAAAACAGGTTTGCCATGCACTCTATAAAGAATACCCGCTTACTCCGCGCGCTTAACAATCAACCCAATGATCGAACCCCGATCTGGATTATGCGACAGGCAGGTCGCTACTTGCCTGAGTATCGGGAAGTTCGGGCTAAAGCCGGAGATTTCCTTACCCTTGCCGGTACGCCAGAGCTCGCCTGCGAAGTAACATTACAACCGATCAGGCGATACCCGCTCGATGCGGCGATTATTTTCTCAGACATCCTGACCGTACCCGACGCGATGGGTCTCGGTTTGTATTTCGCAGAGGGCGAAGGTCCAAAGTTTAAAAACCCGACCCGCACACCGAAAGACATTCAAGCGCTCGGCAACCCCGACCCTGAAACCGAACTGCGCTATGTGATGGATGCACTTCGTTTAACGCGATCAGAACTTAATGACAGCGTGCCTCTTATTGGTTTTGCTGGCAGCCCATGGACGGTTGCAACCTACATGATCGAAGGTAGCGGCAGTAAAGAATACGTTCATACCAAAAAACTCATGTACGCAGATCATGACGCACTGCATACGCTGCTGGCTAAAGTCACTGTAACCACAATTGACTATTTAAAAGCGCAGGTGGAAGCAGGCGCTCAGGCACTGATGATATTTGATACCTGGGGCGGTATCCTGACACCGAAAACCTATATGGATTATTCACTGCGGTATATGCAGGAGATTGTCAGCAGCGTTAAACAATCTCACCCCGATATTCCGATCACGCTGTTTACCAAGAACGGTGGTATGTGGCTGCCTCAGATTGCACGTACCGGTTGCGACGCGGTTGGCGTCGACTGGACTATTGATCTGCGAGATGCAAGGGCACTGACCAGTGACAAAGTAACACTGCAAGGTAATCTTGACCCAGGTGTACTCTATGGCTCAAAGGCGCGCATCAGGGAAGAAGTGATCCGTGTACTTGAAAGCTATGGCGAAGGCGACCGGCATATCTTTAATCTAGGTCATGGGATTCACCAGCACATCGATCCGGAGAATGTTGAATTCATGATCGAGACTGTTCACGACTTGAGCCCGGCCTTTCACACCAACTCTCCAACCGCATAACAAACCGAGTAGGTTGAACAGAAGTTTCAACCTTCCTCAAATAGTCCACCGTTTCTCACGAAACGGCAGGGAGCGCTTTAAAACAACGAGTCGACTTCTTTTTGCTGCGCCGGTTTAGGTCGCGGCTGCACCACCGGCCGCGGCTGTGCGACTTGATTCTCCTGTGGGGCAACCTGAACAGTATTCACCACTGGCTCAACCCCCGCCGGCTGCACCGGCTGAACATTGGCAAAAGGCTCTGCATACTCAGTCGGAATATTCTCTGCTCTGAAAAACTCAAAGTAGGATCCCTCAGCACCCGGTGTAGCCAGTTTGCCGGTCTTTCTGTCTATCTTCACGGTGGCAATTCCCTCAGGTTGCAGCAGATTATCTTCTGCGACCCCATTGAGCGCTACAGACATATAGTCCATCCACATCGGCAGAGCAGCACGACCACCGCTCTCTTTCGGCCCCATAGACTGTTGTTCGTCATAGCCCACCCAGGCTGTTGCCACGAGTTGCGAATTAAACCCGGTAAACCATGCATCGTATAAATCGTTGGTGGTGCCGGTTTTACCCGCCAGATCGCTGCGACCCAGTTCTTTTGCCCGGCGGGCGGTGCCACGGTCAATCACCTCTCCCATAATTGAACGCATGATATAGGCATTGCGAGGTTCAATAACTCTTTTAGCAGTCACTACCAACGGTGCTGTTGGTATTCCCGGAAACTGCGCCTCGGAAGATTCCTGGGCGGAATCAGAAAGATCAGAATCAGATTGGGCAGAAGCATTAATCTCAAGCACCTGGTCTTCTTCATTCGATACATCGACCACCGCTACATTTTCAACCTCTGTGATGCCATTATTCTGCTGTTCAAGTTCAGCACACTGCTCGTCAGTTTCGCAACTTTGCACCACCGCAGACTGGTAAACAATATTGCCAGCGCTATCAACGATTTTTTCAATAAAGCGCGGCTGTATGGAATAACCACCATTGGCAAAGATCATATATGCAGATGCCAGCTGCATGGGTGTCATGTCTCCACTGCCTAGCGCCAGCGATAAATTTCGCGGCAAACTTCGTTCTTCAAAATTAAACCGCTCCGCGTATCTCACTGCCCGCGGAATCCCCAGTTCCTGCAGCACTCTTATAGAAACGAGATTTCGCGACTTCACCAACGCTTCGCGCAGCCTGGTCGGACCGAAGAATCTTCCTGAATAATTTCTCGGGCGCCATTCATCCTCTAGCACACTGTCTTCCAGTACCACCGGCGTATCATTATAAATAGAGGCAGGCGTATCTCCATGCTCCAGCGCTGCTGAATAGATGAACGGTTTGAAGTTTGAGCCGGGCTGACGATAAGCCTGGGTAATACGGTTGAACTTGCTGCGATAAAAATCGAACCCCCCCACCAGCGCCAGTACTTTGCCGCTCTGCGGCGACAACGACACAAACGCGCCTTCTACTTCGGGCATCTGCGCGAGCGAATAAACGCCGTTATCGTCTACAACGACATAGACCATATCAAGCGCAGATAGAATTTCACCCGGCGTAGTGAAAGCAGGCTTCTCGGGATCTTCCTCGCTACGCGGCGACGCCCATTCCATTTGCTCCCACGCTATTGATATCGCTTCACCACCAATCAGCACACCTTGTGCACTGGTGGCATCAGTGGCGACGATCAACGCCGGCTTCAAATCACCGTGCGATGGCAGCACACCAAGTTGACTATCAATGCTCTCCTGCGTCTGGGCATCTTCCGGACTCAACTTGCCCGGCAAGCGAAAACCATGTCGCTTCTCGTAGTCCAGCAGCGCCGCCTTCAACGCACGGTTGGCTGCCTTTTGATGTGTACTATCTATCGTTGTATAGAGTTTGTAACCACCCGTATAGGCTTCAGGGCCCAGCCATGCAACCATCTGCGCGCGAGCCATTTCACTGACATAGCTCGCTTCTACTTCGCTAGGTGTCTGATGCAGTGTCGCGGTCACCGGGCTCGCGACTGCGGCTTTGAATTCAGCCTCGGTTATCTTGCCAAGCTCAAACATACGACGCAGCACGTAGTTGCGCCTGATCATCGCCCGTTCCGGATTAACCACCGGATTGTATCTGGATGGTGCTTTTGGCAAGCCGGCGATCATTGCCGCTTCCGGGAGCGTCAGATCAGCGACGTCTTTGCCGTAGTAAACTTTGGCGGCTGACGCCACTCCATAGGCACGATTCCCCAGATAAGGGATGTTTAAATACAATTCTAAAATAGAAGCTTTGCTTATCTGACGCTCTATTTTGAGAGACAACAGGATTTCATTAATTTTCCTGAGGTAGGTTTTCTCTGGTGATAAGTAAATATTCCGGGCCACCTGCATCGTAATGGTGCTGCCACCCTGTCCTTTTCTGCCGGTTTTAATCAGATTGACTCCAGCACGCAGCAAACCCTGATAATCAACCCCCGGATGCTCGTAGAAACGATCATCTTCCGACGCTATTACTGCATCAATAATGACCTGCGGTGTGTCTTCAATTAGCAGCTGCTCCCGCCGTTTCTCGCCAAATTCGGCAAGTAACTTGCCGTCTCTGGAGTACACCAGCAATGGCACGTGCAGTTCGACATCATTAAGTGCGTCAATGTCGGGCAGATTTGGCTCAAGACGCTTGTAGATCAGGACGCCGGCAATGCCGACACCAATCACAGCCAGCAATGCGAGCCCGAAAAACAACTTGAGTAGTCGTCCAATCAATGTGGAGTACCCCGGAAGTAAGTAATGCTGCCAATTATCGCGCAAGCGATAGTGGTTATGGGAAGAAGGTATTTCAAGCTGTGCTGATTATCTCATCAAATGTGTTCTTTTTAACGGTTTTGAATAGCAGCCCGGAAAACTTGGAGTGTCTTTTG
The DNA here is from genome assembly GCA_937998875.1 of uncultured Granulosicoccaceae bacterium. Lineage (GTDB taxonomy): Bacteria > Pseudomonadota > Gammaproteobacteria > Granulosicoccales > Granulosicoccaceae. Next base: position 25,170 of record CALLBO010000016.1, on the reverse strand, counting down.
CACCACAGATTATGACAGTTGTCATCGGTTTTAAGTCCAAACCTTTGCAACTTATTAAAAATTAAGAACATATTCATTGCGAATCTGTGATTAATCATAACTTGAGCATACAGCCTGGGTGCACGCCAGAATTATGAACTTCGGAAATAAACAATCGAATCTGATCGGTCTGGACATTAGCTCCACGTCGGTCAAGCTCCTGGAGCTCAGTAAGTCCAAGACGGCTTACAAGGTAGAGAGCTACGCAGTGGAACCACTGCCGGCAAACGCCATGAACGACAAGAGCTTACAGGACGTTGAAGCGGTAGGCGAAGCGATCAAACGCGCCGTCAAGAAATCCGGCTCCAAACGTAAATTTGCCGCCGTCGCCGTACCGAGCGCCATGGTTATCACTAAGGTGATCCAGATGCCGGCAGGCCTTAAAGACAGCGAGCTTGAAGCACAAATTCAGCTTGAGGCGGATCAGTACATCCCCTACGCACTGGACGAAGTCAATCTGGATCACCAGGTAATCGGGCCGTCAGAGGATGAGCCTGGTTCAGATGATGTCCTTATTGTTGCCTCGCGCAGTGAGAACGTAGAGGAGCGGACCGCAGCCTGCGAGATCGGTGGACTTACTGCGAAAGTGGTCGACATCGAACCGTACACCATCGAGCACACCTGCAAGATGATCAAAGATCAAACAGATGTTGACTGGGCTGACAAGACTATCGCCGTGCTCGACATCGGTGCGACGATGACCAGTCTGAATGTGTTGCGCGATGAAAAGCTTGTCTACACCAGAGAGCAGCCTTTTGGCGGCAAGCAATTGACAGAAGAGATCATGCGCCGATTTGGCCTTTCCTACGAAGACGCTGGTCGTGTTAAGCGTGTTGGTGGTCTGCCTGACAACTACGGCCCGGAAATTCTGGATCCATTCAAAGACCAAATGGTTCAGCAAGCCAACCGCTTTCTGCAGTTTTTCTTCTCAGCCGATAAAAACGATTTTATCGATCAGATTCTTCTGGCGGGTGGTTGCGCTGAGATACCGGGCATCTGCGAGTTGATCGAAACCCAGATCGGTACGCCAACAAGTAAGGCCGATCCATTCCACGACATTGAGTGCGCCTCTGGCGTTGCTCAGCAACGACTCCAGTCTGATGGACCGGCAATGATGATTGCCTGTGGACTGGCGACAAGAGGATTCGACTAATGGCGAGAATTAATCTACTCCCGTGGCGTGAAGAAGAACGGGCCGAGAAAGCCAAACAGTTTGGCATGAGTGCGCTACTGACAGCCATTGTCGGTGCTGTTGCGGTATACGCCGGTGTTCATTACGCAAGCGGCAAGATCGATCACCAGCAAGCACGCAATGCCTATCTGCAAAGTGAAATTGACAACTTGAAAAAAGATCTTCGCGAGATCGAAGAACTGGAATCAACCAAGGCAGATCTGCTGGCTCGCATGGATATCATTCAGGAACTTCAAGCCAGACGTCCGCAGGTTGTACACACTTTTCAGGAGCTCGCAGAACGCGTACCTGACGGCGTCTTCATGATGTCGATGAAGCAGAATAAAGACGTTCTCGCTTTTGAAGGTAAAGCCGACTCCAACGCACGGGTTTCAACACTCATGCGTAACCTCGGAGCTTCCGACTGGTTCAAGCAACCGGGTCTGGAGTTGATCAACTCGCGAAACAGTAAAGCCGGAATCAGCTCGTTCAAATTGCGCCTGTCGCAATCTGTTGCGAAGCCTGACGAAGAACAATAATCGATAGGGGGCCAGAAGTGGATATCAAACAAGCTATAGATGACCTGAACGGTCTCGATGCCAGCGATCTGAAAAAGGTCGGCACCGCACCGCTGCCAGTGAGGGTTTTTCTTCTTGCATTACTACTCGCGGCAATTGTAGGCGCGGGCATCTGGCTACTTATCAAGCCGAAATTTCTTGAACTCGACCAGGTTGCTGCTCAAGAACAAACACTTAAGCAAACGTTTGACAATACTCAAGCGAAAGCAGCTAACCGCGAAGCTTACGTAGAGCAGCTGAGTGAAATGAAACGTACCTTCAATGTTATGTTGCGGCAACTGCCAAACAAGACAGACATTGAAAGCCTGTTGATTGATTTATCGCAAACCAGTGTTGCCGCAGGCCTGGAAGTTGAATACTTCAAACCGAAGAATGAAATTGCCAGAGAATTTTATGTTGAATATCCCATTCAAATAAAGGTCACAGGTGACTATCACCAGTTTGGCAGCTTCGTTAGTGGACTCGCCGCACTGCCACGAATTGTCACCTTGCATGATATCAACATCACACCAATCAATAGCAGTGGCGATTCTGATCAGGCAGCACAACAACTCGAGATGGATCTAACAGCTACAACCTACCGCTACCTCGATGATGATGAGGAGGCATAAGATGAAACATACAACAATATCAACTCTGCTTAAGCACACCAAGCTGGCCTTGTTCGCAACACTGACTGCCGCAGCACTAGCTGGATGTGACAGCGATATGAACGACCTGCAGCAGTTTGTCGCAGAAACCAAGCAGAAGCACCAGGGTCGTGTTGATCCGCTGCCACCATTTTTCGAGTATGAAACGGTGACATACACGGAGACAGGCTTGCGCGATCCGTTCAAACCAAGCCAGGCAGCAGCAACCACGGTTGTCGCTGCAAGCTCCGGCGGACCACGTCCAAGTGATAATCGCAGAAGAGAAGCGCTCGAAGGTTTTCCTCTCGATTCCCTGAAGATGGTCGGCATCCTGAAACAGCGCACATCAAGCTGGGCGCTTGTGCAGGACAAAGACGGCACGATTCACAGAGTTCAACCTGGCAACTACGCAGGTCAGAACCACGGCAAGATCACACGTATTTCTGAAAACGAAATTAACCTGGTTGAATTAATACCTGATGGCATCAGCGGCTGGATACAGCGCCAGGCTCAGCTGAAACTGGATACTGGAGAATAACTGATGGCAACACCTGACCAGCTAATAGATAAGAACGAAACGATGCAACGGAGAACAATGGTGAATTACCCGACAATCTGCGGCACACCAAACAACGGTGGAAATTCCCGGGTTACTGCTCTGGGCAGAATGCGGTTGTTGGCAATCGCAATCGGTGCCAGTGCAGTGATGGCTCAACAAAGTCTGGCATCAACGCTTGACCATCTGAGCTACACCACTCTGCCGGGCAACCAGCAACAGATCGCGTTTAAATTGAGTGATCCGGTTAATGACACACAGTCATTTAAGATTGATCATCCGGCAAGAATCGCCATTGACTTAATGGGCACAACCAACGCACTGGATCAGCGAATTGTTCCAGTCGGTGTCGGCAACCTTGAAAGTGTCAGCATTGTTGAAGCAAGCGACCGGACACGCGTCGTATTGAACCTGGGTTCAATGACCGCATACCAGACAGAAATAGACGGTGATCGCCTGTTAGTGACACTCGACGGTGATGCCCAGGGTTTGTCTGGTGTGAGTCCGGACAGTGATGAACTGCTGGTTGAAACCTTTGACGACTCCGATGTACTGATGCCAGCTGCCGGTGATGAACTACTGGCCGACAGCGAACTTCCAATGGCTGTTACTGAAGTAGTAGAAGCCACTGACAGCGGCGTCAGTTCAGTCGACGACGGGCTAGTTGTTGAACTACCTTCGAGCCTGCCACTTGACTACGGCCAGACAGAGACAAGCACAGACTCAACTGTATTGCCTATCGATGAATTTACCGTTGAAACCGGTGCACCTATCGCTGAGTATGTTGAAAATACTCAAACCGCGCAGCCTATGCCACGCATGCAGAATGTAGGATTCGATTCCAACAGCACTGACCGCGGCACAGACTTCTCAAGACAAGCCACACCAGCATTCAATCCGCCAACGTTTAACAGAAAGCAGGTGAACTACAGTGGTGAAGAGCTCTCTCTAAACTTTCAGGATATTGAAATCCGCTCAGTACTGCAGCTACTGGCAGACTTCACTGACATGAATATTGTTGTCAGCGATAACGTTGAAGGCACACTGACCCTGAGACTAAAGAATGTTCCCTGGGATCAGGCACTGGATATTATCCTGCGCACCAAAGGTCTGGACAAGCGTCAGTCAGGCAACGTCATCATGGTTGCTCCCGCGGCTGACATTGAAGCACGCGAAGCTGCAGAACGTGAAGCAGCTCAACAGGCAATTGCACTGGAACCACTGCGCACCGAGTTTGTACAAGTTAACTACGCCAAGGCCAACGCAGTTGCCGCGATTCTTAAATCAGAAACCGGTGGTGTATTGTCAGAGCGCGGTAACGTAACTATCGACGATCGTACGAACACCATCCTGGTAAACGATACCGCCGAGGTATTAAGTAAAGTACGTTCACTGGTAACTCGACTGGACGTTCCGGTGAGACAGGTATTGATTGAATCACGCATCGTTATCGCTACAGATGACTTCAACCGCGAGATGGGTACCCGCTTCGGCATAAGCCGCAACACCACCAACGACAATGACGATGGTTTCGCATTATCAGGTTCATCGGCTGCAACAACTGATCTGATCAACGGTGCCACACTGGGCGACGATCGTTTCAACGTGAACATGCCGGTTATCAACAAGACCGGTAGTCTCGGACTGGCATTCGCAAAACTTCCATTCGGCACTCTGCTTGAACTGGAATTGTCAGCAATGCAGGCTGAAGGTCGCGGTGAGGTGATTTCAACGCCTCGCGTTATCACTGCCAACCAGCACGAAGCCTACATCGAGCAAGGTGTTGAAATTCCATATGCACAGGACTCTGGCAACGGTGCCACCAGCACAGCTTTCCGAAAAGCGGTTCTGGGTCTGAAAGTGCGACCTCAAATTACACCGGATGAGCGTATCATTATCGACCTGACTGTGAATAAAGACACTGTTGGTGAAATATTCAGCGGTATCCCGAGTGTTGACACCCGTGAGGTGAATACACAGGTTCTGGTTGCAAACGGAGAAACGGTTGTTCTCGGTGGTATCTACGAGCAATCAAGCATTCAGCAACGTGAGCAAGTCCCATTCTTTGGTGACCTGCCATTGGTTGGCAAGCTGTTTCAACACAACACTGGTGAAGACGACAAAAGCGAGTTGCTTGTTTTTGTAACGCCGAAAATTGTTACAGACGGCAAGTCCAATCTGGATCGCTAATAACACTACCCTCTAAGGGACAAAAAAAACCGCGGCTGGCCGCGGTTTTTTTTTGCCCACTCAATACTGCGCTGCAACTACGCAACAGTTGTATGCATAAGTGTGGCATCCACAGAGTCGTGGCGGAAATCAGGTCATTCGTGCTACTGTCTGTCATCTACATTCCAAAGCCGATGCATCCAGTACAACTCGGCACATTAGTATGGCGAGCATATTTTTAATTGGCCCGATGGGCGCTGGTAAAACGACCGTTGGCAGGCAGCTCGCTCGTCGACTCAACCAGCCCTTTTTTGACAGTGATCGCGAAATAGAATCATCCTGCGGCGTCGACATTCCCACCATATTTGATTTCGAAGGCGAGTCAGGATTTCGCTGTCGAGAAGAACGCATGATCGATTTCCTGACCAGTAAAGAAAATATCGTACTCGGTACAGGCGGCGGTGCGGTGCTACGGGAAGCCAACAGAGACAGATTGAAAAAACGCGGTGTGGTGGTTTTTCTGGATGTTGATATTGACGTGCAAGTGGAGCGCACCTCCAGAAATAACTCGCGGCCACTTTTACAACAGGGCGATCCACGGGCTACCTTGCTGGAAATCAGCAGAAAACGCGGGCCTATCTATCGTGAGCTTGCGCATGTGCATATAAGCACCAGCAATCAGCGGCATCAAAAAGTTGTTGATAAAATCTGTAACGAGCTCGATAAGCTTAACGTTAGCTCAAAGCTATCAGCTAACACGGTCGAACAGGATGCGGTCGGCACCGAAAAAAAAGAATAATACTCATAAGATGAAATTATCATGGCCTCAACAACCACACTGAATGTCGACCTCGGTGAGCGCAGTTATCCGATTTTCATCGGCCAGAACCTCATCACCGACGGCAGCTTGTACACACAACATCTGAAAGGTAGAAAAGTACTCATTGTCACCGACGACAACGTTGCACCGATCTATCTTGAACAACTTACCAGCACACTTAGCAACTACCAGTGCCATTCCGTCACATTGCCGGCAGGTGAAGCGTATAAAACGCTCGATGCAGTCAGCACCATTTATGATGAGCTAATTCAAAACAATTTTGACCGCAGTTGTACTGTGCTCGCGCTGGGAGGTGGCGTGATTGGGGATGTCACCGGTTTCGCCGCTGCATCCTATCAGCGCGGTGTATCGTTCATACAAGTCCCTACCACGCTGTTGTCGCAGGTGGACTCATCCGTCGGCGGTAAAACCGGTGTTAATCATCCACTCGGTAAAAATATGATTGGCGCATTTCACCAACCTGCCTGCGTCATCGCTGACATGAAAACACTGGACTCTCTGCCCGAACGCGAACTCAGAGCCGGTCTCGCTGAAGTGATTAAATACGGTCTAATTGATGATCCGGAATTTTTCATCTGGCTTGAGGAAAATATCGCAAGCCTGTTGGCGCTGGATAAAACAGCACTCGGCAAAGCGGTGGAAAAATCCTGTCAGCGTAAAGCATTGATCGTCGCAGCGGACGAGCTTGAGCACGGCCAGAGAGCATTACTTAACCTAGGCCACACATTTGGCCATGCAATTGAAACCGCACTTGGCTACGGCACCTGGTTACACGGCGAAGCAATTGCTGCCGGCATGTGTCTCGCCGCCCGTTTTTCAGCGGATCATGGATACTGCGACGAAGACACTGTCGCAAACACCAAGGCAATTTTTACCCAGACCGGTCTTCCTGTTGAACCACCAAATGAGATGTCAGCAGAACGATGCCTCGAGTTGATGTCTCATGATAAAAAGGTCAGGGACAACAATCTCACTCTGGTACTGATGCGTGGAATCGGTCAGGCATTTCTTTGTAACGATTTTGATCAACAAAAACTTAGAAAAACGCTCGATTCAGCCTTCAATTGATACGACTCTGATACAACACATGTCAAACTCGTAAGCCTTTGTTACGGTAGCTTATCCAGCGTTGCCGTGACTCCTTAACTGCTCTACTATCGGCGGGTTAAAACTCAAGCTGCACGCGGTGACCGCTACACCGCAACCGGCAATAACCGGTTGATTCTACTCACCGGATTTTGCTGTGGCCTCAAAAGTAGTGTCTGGCCCGCGTCTGTTTGATCCATTCGATCGTCTCACAACGGACCGAACCTTTATGGCAGTTCAAGACGCGCTATCAGCAGCAAAACTTCACGATGAAACGCTCAGCGAACTCGGTCTGACCGAACAACCGTTTCTTGAAGACAAAAAACGCCAGCACACAGCTGATGCAACTACTCAAAAAACACGGGCAGCACTTGAACAACACGTTCGATTCGGTGACTCGCTGCACCTGTTGATTGGTGAAGAAGGTGCTGGCAAAACAGTGCTACTGCAACAACTGCTCAAACACTGTAAGAACAACCTCAAACCTTTTGTTGTGAAAGGCTCTGAAAGCTTTCGTGCAGACGCATTTCTCTATGCGGTGTTGAATAACCTCAACCCACAGGACAGCCAGAGTGACGACTCGGAAGAGTCAATGAAGTCAATCGACGAGCTCATTGACACACTCGGCCCGATATTCGAACAAATCTCCGCCGATCAGCTCAGTGCGCTTCTGATCATCGACGACGCCCACCTCGCACCAATCGAGGAAATCGCAGAACTGGTAGATGTATTGCAGCAATTCGAAAATGAAGACGGAAAAACTGCACGCTTGCTGCTGACCGGCACACCGGCGCTGAAGCAATCCATTGCAGGCTATGAAGCACAGTTCGAAGGCCTGAACCTGAACTACAGCACCACGCAGATGCAACCACTCGATGAGGCTCGCACCCGGGAATACCTGAGCGCAAGGCTTCATCAGGCAGGCTTCGCTGATACCTTCCCGTTCACAGACAAAGCCATAAGTAAAATTCACCGGGATTCCGATGGACTACCCGGGCGCATAAACGATACCGCAACACACTATCTGAACGGTGTTTATCGCAGCACCGGTACCGCCACAACGAAAGCCGGCTGGTTATCGTCTATTGAATGGCCGGTCTTGGCAATAGGTGCCGCGGCTTTGGCAGCTATTGGTCTCGGACTTTCGATGTTTTTTGGCAACGAACCAGAAACTGAAGTAATTCCGGTTGCAGTAACGGAATCCGCAACACAACTGGAACAGCCTGTGGTTGAAACCACTTCAGTGCCAACAACTGACACTGACACTGACACTTCACAGGATTTGTTTGTCCAGCCATCAGATCCAGTTGCTGAAAACACCGAAGTGGCTAATGCAGAAACAGCAGTCGTATCACCAGAGGCCACCACTATACTTCAGGAAACAAATCCTATAGGCACAACTGAAGAGACTGATATCGCGGCATCGCAACCATCCACCGATTCTGAGTTGGCGCTGCCTCAAATTAACCCTCAAGAAAATATTCCAGCAGAGAATGTAGCCGAGGCTGAAAACCCGGTGAATGTCACACTACCGTTGGAAAATGACGTCGTCGCAGGGGTCAGCGACGTAAACAATAACGACGTCACTCTGCAAGCTCCTCGAGACACATCAATCGTTGTTCCGGATAACGAACTTCTCTCAGAGAATGCATCTACCGCGGGCAGCACAACCATCGTCGACGCGACAGCGGCTGCTGATACGACATCAGGGCAACAGGATATTCTTGTCGAAGACGACACTGACGCATCGGCACAAGCACCGGAAGACAACACTATAGGTACCACATCTCCAGCAGACACAGGAGTTGTTGTGGATCAGAATCGGGCGATCGAAAACGAACGCTGGGTGCTGTACCAGTCACCGCTGAAATTCACAGTTCAACTGGCGACATCGCGCGAGCGCAGCTATATCATCGAGCTGGCTCAAACAATGGAACTGCAGGATCCGATCGCCATTTATCCTTTCCTGACAACCAATAGCAACAACCCTGTTTTTGGTCTGCTAAGCGGTCTCTACGACACCAGAGCCGAAGCGATTGCCGCCGTTGAAGTAATGGGTGAAAAGGCCAAGCAATTTGGTGTGTGGATTCGCCCGGTCAGTGACTTACAGGCCGATATCAAACGCCGGAATTAGTGCAGCGAAAAACACGCTCAACTCCTTCTCAGCTTGCAGTTTTTGTCAAATTCGCTCAGTATTGAACTGAGCGAGGTGCGCTAACAACACTAAAAACGCCGGTATCAAAACCGGTGCGCCCCTCCGGCCCGTGCCGGGTATCCACCCGACAGTCACACGTTTGATGGCACCATTGCCGAAACTCCCGGTTCCGGCTGGAGACACGACTCCGAAATTCAGGCGTCCGGGCTTTTGGTTCTCAGGAACCAACTAAAAAAATAAACCCACCGCTGGCGGAAAACTCAGAGGGTTATCATGAACGCACTGGATAAACTGGCGGCGAGCGGTCTTTATCGCCCGGAATTCGAACACGACAATTGTGGCTTCGGACTGATCGCTCAGATTGACGGACGTCCTTCCCACAAGCTGGTCAAGACCGCAGTTGAAGCGCTGGGCCGCATGACACACCGTGGTGCGGTTGCCGCAGACGGAAAGTCCGGGGACGGATGTGGCTTATTATTACGCAAACCAGTCGGTTTTCTTCGCGCCAAAGCCGCAGAGGCTGGCTTTGATGTAGGCCGCAACTTTGCGGTCGGCATGGTGTTCCTGAACAATGACACCACCAAAGCAGATCTCGCACGCGACACGCTCAACCGCGAAATCACAGATCGCAACCTTACGGTCAGCGGCTGGCGCATTGTGCCCGTAAACACGGACGCCTGCGGGCTGGAGGCGAAAAAATCTCTGCCTCAGATCGAACAGATATTTGTTACTGCACCCTCCTACATGGATGCAGCCGAATTTAATCGCAATCTTTTTGTAGCAAGACGTAAAACCGAATTGTTATTGCGGGAATCTGATCCGGAGTTCTATATCAACACGTTGTCTGCTGATGTCATCCTTTACAAAGGGTTGATGATGCCGGACAGACTACCGGTATTTTACGAAGACCTGAACGACCCGACACTCGAATCACGCATCGCAGTATTTCATCAACGCTTCTCTACCAACACACTGCCACAGTGGCGGCTGGCGCAACCATTCCGATACCTTGCACACAACGGAGAAATCAATACCATTCGTGGCAATCGTAACTGGGCAAACGCCAGAGCGTCCAAATTTCACAGTGAACTCCTGCCCGAATTACGAGAGCTGCTGCCACTAGTATCAATGGCGGGTTCCGATTCTATGTCACTGGATAACATGCTCGAGGTATTGTTGTCAGGCGGCATGGATATCTTCCGTGCAATGCGGTTGCTGCTGCCACCTGCTTGGCACAACATGAATTCAACCGATCCCGAAATGCGTGCCTGGCTTGAATATGCATCGATGCACATGGAACCGTGGGACGGGCCTGCCGGCGTGGTACTGACTGACGGCAGATACGCCTCCTGTGTACTTGATCGCAACGGTTTGCGCCCTGCCCGCTATGTTATTACCCGCGACAGACAGATAACACTGGCATCAGAAATTGGGGTTTATGACTATGACCCGGAGGATGTCGTTGCTAAAGGCCGTGTAAAACCGGGACAAATGTTCGCCGTTGATACAGACACGGGCGAAATTTTGCAGCCTGAAAAAATCGATGAACTGCTAAAAACCAGCAGGCCATTTGCACGGTGGCTACAAACACATTCCAGGCACCTGCGCTCACGCCTTCGAGACACACCACCCACCGAACCTGAGATGGATGATGATCAGCTGAAAATCCATGAAAAGATGTTTGGTGTTACGTTCGAAGAGCGCGACCAGATTTTAAGAGTACTTGCCGAAGATGCACAGGAAGCGATCGGCTCCATGGGTGATGACACTCCTTTCCCGGTGCTCTCTTCCAATGTTCGTTCACTGTACGAGAATTTCCGTCAACAGTTTGCACAGGTAACCAATCCACCGATTGACCCGTTACGTGAATCCATTGTGATGTCACTGGAGACTTGCCTGGGTGTTGAGCAAAACCTGTTTAAAGAAACTTTCGACCATGCAAGAAGGCTACTGGTCCGATCGCCGGTATTGTCACGCGAGAAATTCGAAACACTACTCGCCATGGATGATGAACCGGAATACCGGCATGAAAGAATAGAATTGTCATTCGACCCTGCAAAACAATCACTGCAGCAGGCAATAACCAGCATCACAGAACGCGCCATACAATTGGTAAAAGATGAAAACGTTATCATCATTCTTACAGATAACAACCTGCAAGAAGATAGGCTACTGGTACATGCACTACTGGCAACCGGCGCTGTGCACCATGCGCTGATCGAAGCCGGCTTACGCTGCGATGCAAATATCGTTGTAGAAACCGGCACTGCACGTGATCCACACCATATCGCAGTGCTAATCGGCTATGGTGCTACCTGCGTCTATCCGTATCTCTCTTATGAAAGCATACGCGGCATGGTTCGCCGAGGTGAAATTGACAGCACCGATGCGTTAAAGCTTGAACAAAACTATCGCAAGGGTATCAACAAGGGTCTGTTGAAAGTGCTGTCTAAAATGGGCATCTCTACTATCGCAAGCTATCGAGGTGCACAGCTTTTTGAGATTGTTGGATTGCACGACGAGATCGTTAACCAGTGCTTCATCGGCACCACCAGCCGTATTCAGGGTGCGGACTACGCAGATCTTACAAAAGACCAGAAGATACTCGCAGAGCAGGCATGGACCAAACGCGCAGATACCAGACATGGTGGCTTACTAAAGTATGTCGAAGGTGGCGAATACCACGCCTACAATCCGGATGTCGTCACTTCATTACAGGAAGCAGTGACCTCAGGCGAGTACAGCGACTATGAAAAATACGCGGCCATTGTTGACGGACGTGCACCAACAACAATACGGGATTTACTACGTCTTAAAACCACAAAAGAACCGGTACCACTTGAGGAGGTAGAATCTGCCAAGGACATTATCAGCCGCTTTGATTCAGCCGGAATGTCACTCGGTGCATTGTCACCTGAAGCACATGAGACGCTTGCAGAGGCAATGAACGCACTCGGCGCCAGATCCAACTCAGGTGAAGGCGGCGAGGATCCCAGACGTTACGGCACCAAAAAGAACTCGAAAATCAAGCAGGTCGCGTCTGGTCGCTTCGGTGTTACGCCGCACTATCTGGTTAACGCAGAAGTTATACAGATCAAAATTGCACAAGGGGCGAAGCCTGGTGAGGGCGGGCAATTACCGGGACACAAAGTAAACGAAACAATCGCAACACTTCGCTACTCGATGCCGGGGGTGTCTTTAATATCGCCTCCACCGCATCACGACATCTATTCTATAGAAGATCTCGCACAGCTTATCTTCGACTTGAAACAGGTGAATCCTTCCGCATTGGTATCGGTAAAACTGGTCGCAGAGGCCGGCGTCGGCACCATTGCGGCAGGTGTTGCAAAAGCCTATGCCGATCTCATTACCATTTCCGGCTACGACGGTGGCACCGGCGCATCACCTCTCACCAGTGTGAAGTATGCGGGCTCTCCATGGGAGCTGGGTATGTCTGAGACCCATCAGATACTGCGTGCCAACAACCTGCGCGATAAAGTTCGGGTACAAACTGATGGTGGGCTGAAAACCGGCCTTGATGTAATCAAAGCGGCACTGCTTGGCGCTGAGAGCTTTGGCTTCGGCACCGGACCGATGATCGCGATGGGTTGTAAGTTTCTGCGTATCTGTCACTTGAACAACTGTGCAACCGGCGTTGCAACGCAGCACAAAGTACTGCGTATGCGTCACTTCCGTGGTGATGTTGAAAAGGTTGTTAACTATATGGAGTTTGTTGCGGAAGATGTGCGCAGACATATGGCGAGCCTTGGCTATCGCAACCTCAATGAGATCATTGGCAGAACTGATTTGCTTGAACAGATTGAAGGCAACACCGAACGGCACGGTAAAGTCGACTTCTCTCAATTGCTGTCAGACGGCGGAGTGCCAATTGAAGCACCACGCTATTGCACACAAAAGCGTAACCGTCCGTTTGATAAAGCAGAATTGGCTACGCAAATGGTGGCAGAGTGCCTGCCTGCAATTCAGACAAAGACCGGCGGTGACTTTCACTTCGACATCAAAAATATCAACCGCTCGATCGGCGCACGTTTATCAGGTGAAATCGCAAAACTGCACGGCAACCTCGGTATGGCAGATACACCGATAAACGTCCACATGAAAGGCACAGCAGGTCAAAGCTTCGGGGTCTGGAACGCCGGCGGTTTGAATCTCCTGCTTGAAGGTGATGCCAACGACTACGTTGGTAAAGGTATGGCGGGGGGTAAGATTGTTATCAGACCCCCTTTGGGATCACGCTTTATCAGCAATGAAAACACGATTGTCGGCAACACCTGTTTGTATGGTGCAACCGGCGGGCACATGTATGTGTCCGGACTTGGCGGCGAACGATTCGCCGTGCGTAACTCGGGTGCTACTGCGGTCATCGAAGGTGTAGGTGATCACGCTTGTGAGTATATGACAGGTGGGTGCGTTGCTGTGCTTGGTGAAACCGGCGTCAACTTCGGTGCTGGCATGACCGGTGGGTTTGCATTCGTATTTGATCGAAACAATATGTTTGTCGATCGCTACAACCACGAACTCATTGACATCAGACGTATTCATCCAGAAGCAATGGAAGCCTATCGGCACGTGCTTCAGGAAATGCTCGAAACTCATATTGCCGAAACTGACAGCGAATGGGGTCGCGAGTTACTGGACAACTTCTATAGCCTAAGCTCACGCTTCTGGCTGGTGACACCCAAAGCCGCAGAACTGTCTGCCCTGCTATCAACCCTTAAAAGGGCCGCATAGTAGCCAACGGAGCCGGCAGGTGATGCCGGCTCGTTCAGCGTGACAGAATTTGATTGCTACAATTGGGCGTGATTGCAGCATTTGCATTCTGCGACTCGCTATCGGTGCTCTGCATCTGCGATAATGGGTTATGGCCGGCCGCATTCCGCAATCATTCATTGACGATCTACTCTCAAGGGTAGACATTGTCGAAGTAATTGAGCGTTATGTGCCGCTAAAAAAAGCCGGCGCTAACCACAAAGCTTGCTGCCCCTTCCACGGCGAGAAAACCCCGTCTTTCTCGGTTAGCCAGCCAAAGCAGTTTTATCATTGCTTCGGCTGCGGTGTATCTGGTAACGCCATCAGCTTTTTGATGGAGTTCGACAATATGCACTTTGTCGATGCAATAGAGTATCTTGCCGACCGTGCCGGTCTCGAAGTACCGCGAGATGCGGTGACAACTGTCACTCCCTCGCAACAGGGTTTGTACGATGCGCTTGAAGCATGCACAGAGTTCTATAAGCAGCAGTTGCGCAACGCCCCAAAGGCAATAGAGTATTTGAAACAACGCGGCATCAGCGGCGAGACCGCACAGCGCTTCGATCTCGGCTTTTCACCTGATGCCTGGCACGCACTGACAGAAAACACTAACGCCAGTGAAACCTCATTGCTCCAGTCTGGCATGCTGATACGCAACGATTCCGGTAAAACCCATGATCGCTTCCGCAATCGCATCATGTACCCTATTCGAGACAGACGTGGTCGTGCAATCGGCTTCGGTGGCAGAGTCATGGATAGCTCTGAGCCCAAGTATCTGAACTCACCGGAAACTCCGCTATTTCAAAAAGGCCGAGAGCTCTACGGATTATTTGAATTACGCCGCGCAACACGCGGCAGTCCGGAGAGAATCCTTGTTGTTGAAGGTTATATGGATGTAATTGCACTCGCACACACTGGCATCGACGTGGCAGTTGCAACGCTGGGTACTGCCACCTCAACTGATCAGGTAGCACTCCTTTTTAGAGAGACAGATGAAATTGTATTTTGTTTTGACGGTGATGCCGCCGGCAAAAAAGCCGCCTGGCGTGCATTGAACTCTGCACTGCCGTGTCTCAAGGCTGGCAGAGATGCAAGGTTTCTATTTCTCCCGGATGGAGAGGATCCGGACACGCTGGTTAAGTCTCTCGGGCCGGAAAAGTTTATGCAAAATCTAATCGACAACGCAATTGACGCCGCAAGCTTCATGTTTCAGCAACTGGAACTCCAGGCACAGAAAGGTACTGATCAAACCAGCACTGGTAATAAAGCCAGACTTGCAGAAATTGCCAAACCACTAATTTCTACTATCCCGGCCGGTGTATACCGAACACTGGTGGAGGAACAGCTAAATGAGAAAGTCGGTGTTACGGTGTTTAAGGAAACACCCAAACAACAACCCGCGGAACAAAAAAGAAACTACACGCAATCCACAACATCACAATCCACTGGCATGTCACCAATTAGAAAAGCACTAATCGCAATACTGGATACACCCTCCATTGTGCTTGAGATTGACCCGGAAGCCTATGAGTTCTCCATCGATATTCCAGGGGCGTCGTTACTACTTGATGTAATCTCGGTCATTGAGAGTAAACCTGACATCACCACTAGCGGTGTACTCGAAAGATACCGCGACACAGATCAGTCAGAAGCGCTGCATAAACTTGCACGCGCAGGCATGGAGAGCACTGATGAATCAGAAATTGATACACCATTAAGCCTGTTACATCACGCAATTGAACAGCTGAATAAAGAGTCACTTCGAATGGAAATAAAGCAAAACACCAGAGAGCTTAAAGCACCGTCTTCCATGAGTGACATACAAAAAGATGAGCTTCGAAAACGCCTCAAACAATTAAAGAAGCCCTGACCGACTACCCTAAACGACTTCCCTGGCCGACCTTAAAATTCAGACAGACAGCACAGTGCATTGAGAACCACCCGCCTTTACATACCAGACATCATAAACGCTGATGCGATTCGCAACGGTGGTAGCGAAGACATCACACTCAACACGGACGACTCGCGTTACCTTATTAAAGTGATGCGCTACAAAGAAGGCGATAAGGTAGAGTTGTTTAACGGCGATGGCAATAACTACACGGCAGTAATCCGGAATACGGGAAAATCCACAACGCTTGAAATCCTGGGGACAACACCAAACCTGACCGAATCACCGGTTTCCATAACACTGGTACAGGCACTGGCAAAAGGCACCAAGCTTGATCTTATTGTGCAAAAAGCAACTGAGTTGGGTGTGTCAAGAATTACCCCCGTCAGCTCCGAAAGAACCGTGCTGCGGGTAGACGAAAAACGTGCGAGGAAGAAAGCAGAGCACTGGACCAAAATAGCGCAAAGTGCCTGCGCCCAATGCAACCGCAGCGTCGTACCGGTAATCGATCCGTTATCTGGCCTCGAACAATGGTTTGAACAACACAAAGGGGAGCACAGCATTTTAATTCATCCCGCAGCACCCAATTCCTTTAGCAACTTACAACCCGCACCTTCCGTGAATATTCTGGTAGGCCCTGAAGGGGGTTTCAGTGAGCAGGAGCTACGACTCGCTCGAGACACAGGTATCAGGTCTGTGCGATGCGGCCCACGAATTTTAAGAACTGAAACTGCAGGTTTTGCAGCGATTGCCATTGTTCAGTCCACTATTGGCGATATGGGGTAATAAGGGCCGACATTAGCGCAGGCTAAAATCAGTGTCACGCTGCTTACTCCTGCCGCATCTCATGTTGGAGTATCTCAATCAACTCTGCAGCTGTGCAGTTGCGAGCTTTTTTATAATCGGTTCCTGCCCACAATGACATCAATTCAAAATCGTTTTTAGCACCCGCAGCCTTGCGCAAAGCGCCGGTTAGCGAATTCTGCCACGGAAAAGGCAATGCCATGTTGTCAACAGAGTCGATAAAAAGATTGCGGATACCGCGCGCCGGGCGACCGGAAAACCCAGTGGTGATTTGCGTGTCTCTATCACCCATTGATTCAAGTACAGAGCGATAAACTGCACTGCTGCCACATTCATCTACTGTTAAGAACGCTGAACCCATTTGCACCGCATCAGCACCACAGTTGACTGCAGCATTGATGTCAGACCCGTTCATTATTCCGCCAGCAGCGATCACTGGAATAGTACAGCGTTTTGCAATAGCGGTGACAAGATCAAGTGTGCCTAACATGTCATCCGCATCGGCTGGATCGAATAGGCCTCGGTGACCACCAGCCTCATAACCTTGCGCCACGATAAAATCAGCACCGGCTGCCTGCACTGCGATCGCCTCATTGACACTCGTTGCAGACATCGCAATACGCACTCCTGCATCACGAATGTTATCAACGATACGGCTGTCCGGAATGCCAAGATGGAAACTCACCAGAGATGGCTGGTATTCGAGTGATGCGGCAACCTGATCCCGCAATACAGGCAAACGAGTGTCGTGTGTCAGTGTACCAGCGTCAATATCTACCCGTACTAACAAAGGCTGGAGACTCTTTACTGCGTTCGCCACTTCCGCATGAGCCGGCTCAGGCACTTGCGGAAATACAAAAAAGTTGGCATTCCAGCCGCAGTCCGGCTTGAGCCTCTGACTGGCACAAAGTTCGCGAAATTCACGACACTGAGCGTGAATAAGATCGACACCGGAATAAGCAAGTCCGAACGAACCCAATGCACCGGCAGCGGTGACTGCAGCTACCAGTTCAGGTGTTGTAGGACCGCCTGCCATCGGCGCTTGCACGATGCCACACTTCAAGCCTAACGCGGTTTGCAAGTTCGATTTCATTGGCCGTCGGTCTCATCGAGGTTAGTCACGCCAGTGTAATACCGACTGGCGCAACTTTCAGCGGTTCAATCACACGCTAAACGGCAGATTGGGCGCGAATCATGCTCCCTATGAACCTCGCAATTGGAATGCGACCAGATTTCCGGGCCGAACACACGGCTCAAAGGATGAGAAAACCGATATACGATCTGGGTGCCAATTAATAACACTGGCATTCGCACACCCGGTCACCCGAATTAACGCTATCAACGTGTAAAACGTCGATAAAAACGTACATCAGAGTTAGTGATATGTTGACGGAAGAAGAGTTACTTGCAGCGTCGGAAGACGACTACATGAATGAGGAGCAGCTGAGCTTTTTTCAGCAGCGATTGCATGAGATGCGTCAATCGTTGATTGAAGCCGGTGAGAACGAACAAATCGGCAACCTCGACACCGAGCGTGCAGCGGACGAGTCAGACCGTGCGACTCAGGAGGAACAATATTGGATTCAGGTGCACATGAAAGAACGCGAAAGCAATCTGATACGCGATATTGATAAAGCGCTGCACAGAATACGTACCGGTGACTATGGATTTTGTGAGGATACAGGTGAAGAAATCGGTATCAGGCGACTGTTGATTCGCCCCACCTCGCTCTATACTGCTGAGACTCAGGCGAGACGTGAACTACAGACGCGTCAGTACGCAGCTGCCTAAATAACAGCCTGATATAGGCCGGTGTGTTTACCTGTTACCGCAGGCACTCCTCAAAAACTCCATTAGCGGTCAGCCCGACATCACGATAGATTGCACTAAACCGATATTTTGCAGCCTGCTCACAGGCAACTGAGAAGTCAGACAGCAGCTCTTTATATTCAGTCATGAAAACCGGTTTGTTGTGCTCGACGAATATAACCGCCTCAGCACACCAATCATCTACCACACAGTTCTCAGTAATCATCCAGTCGACCTGGTTGATAACGTGCGGTGCAATGGCCTCGGCATTCTTCAAGCCAAAAGCAAGACCGCGCTTATGCGATTCCCCGGCAAGCCACCTAACGTAGTCTACGCTCTCCCGCTGAGCCAGCTCCCTACTCCCACTGTTGTTATTGCTGATACCGTTGTCATGGCCGGTACTTAGCAAATGATTAAACGCATCAACGTTATCTCCTTCCACACCGTCAAATCCCTTTTCTGCACAGCGATTGAGCCTGTTGGTCATTACTTCTGAAAACGCCGTATAGCGGGATATATCCAGCCAGCGCTCATCGTCATAACCAGGATAAGAATCGCCAACAATCGCTGCCGGGAATTCTGCTGCATCTGGTCGAAACAGCTCGACGGTTCCAACACTGAAGTAACAAATCAGTTTAACGCCACGAGTTTTTAACGTATCGATGACATCCTGCGGTGTATCGATATCAATATTGTAGACATCCACCTGATGCGAAGTGTCTATGCCACCCTGCAGCTGCCAATACCATCTGAGTTGCTGATCTGCAGTTGGCTGCCACCAGTTCTTCTCTTTGGCCGCAGCAATGGTCGGGATTGAACTGGTGTGCAACGTCTCGGGGAATGGTTGTGTCGTCTCTGCACAGCCAGTGAGTAAGGCCACTGTGCCGAACAGACCGGTTAATCCCGCAGGAATAATATTCGTAATAACACCCGGTGCCCTATTCGCAGGCAAGATATAACTTGTTAGACAACGAAGAGTCTAACCAGATAGCAGAGTAACCAAGAGATTTGGCTAGTTCACAGGCGGGAGCAAAGTCCGGAACCAGCTCGTCATATTCAGCCATGAAAACCGGTTTGTCAGCGTCAATAAAAGCAGTTGCTGCCATGCACCATGAATCATAGTAACAATCCTCTACCAGCATCCAATCCACTTCATCAACAACGTCCGGCACCATCTCCTCAGCATTCTTGAGGCCGATACCAAGCCCACGCTTGTGAGCCTGCTCAGTTAACCAACGCACATATGCAATACTTTCATCAAGCGTCATGTTGAAGTTAGTACCTATATTTACGACTTCACCCTGCGCATCTCGCGTTTCGTAGTTATGTGCATCGACGTTGTCAATCTCAACAGCATCAAAGCCCTTCGACTTACACTTATCCAAACGTGCATTCATTATTGGCGCTAATGCATCAATGTTTGCGTAGTCCACCCAGCGTTCATCTATCAGATCTTCGTACTGCTCACCGATGATTTCCTGTGGAAAAAGGCCTGCATCATCGCGAAAACTCTCTACCGTACCAGCACTGAAGTAGCAGATAATTTTAATGCCGCGCTCTCGAAGCTCATCAATTTTATCCTGAGAAGCTTCAATGTCTATATTGTAGACCTGCACAGGAAGCGTAGTGTCAATTTCCCCTTGTAGCTGCCACTGCCATGTCAGCTTCTCCGAAGCTTTTGGCTGCCACCAGCTGACTTCAGTCAGGTTATCTGTTTCCGAATCCGTAGATCCTAAGGGCGGGACACCCACAGCCTGACCGACACCAGCTTGAACTTCACTGTTGCTGGCTTCCACATCGCCAGATGAGGTCTTTAAGGGCCCAGATTCGTCACAAGCAGATACACCCAGCACTGCAACAGCCAGTGCCAGTATTCGCAAAACAGAAAAACTCATAACGTACACCCTGGAGTTGCCACTATCGGCAACTTAGTCGAAACGATCCATCCAGTGCCAATGGTAGAAACAATGTTTGCAACCCCATCTCCCTTGATCTGGCACAAAGCTCTTCACGTGCAACAGGATCGTCGATATGTACCTGCGTATACTCGGCATTAAAAACCGGCTTACCCGCATCAATAATTGGCAGATAGCCTTCACATTCATTCCATTCAAAACATTCTTCATTGATCAGCAGGTCAAAGTATTCAACAACATCCGGCACCAGCTCAACATTGTTCTTTAATGCAACAGCAAGACCGCGCTTGTGGGCTTCATTGGCAAGAATTCTGGTGTAAACCAGTGCATCCTGCTGCGTGATGTTGAATCCGGTGTCATTGACGAAAGCATCTACATTATCAAGCTCAACACCATCGCAGCCGATTGCCACTGCCATATCCATTCTATTGACCATAAGCTTCACAATCCCGGGATCGTTGATATTCAGCCAGTTTTCATCATCAAAACCTATGTATGGATTGCCCAGTTCAAACGAATCAAACAATTCCACATCGGGACGCCACGGCTCATAGGTTCCTGCTGAGAAATAGCAGATGACGCTTCTGCCAAGCGCTTGAAGTGGCTCAACGGACTTTTCTGTTAACTGGGCAAACATATCTACCACGTAGACATCCGCCTCCGGCTCAGTATTGAGCTCACCATTCAACTGCCAGTTCCACGTTGTATTGACGGTGTAGCGTGGCCAGTCGCCGTTAGTGATCGGCACCAGCCCGTCATCGATGATCAACGAATCCACAGCATCTGCTTTCAGATAGGCGGCTATTGGCTCCAGCTCATCTGTCACACCCGTCCCGGTATCCGAGCTCAGTTTTTCACCAGAGCTACACGCCATCAGCAGGCTCGCAGTTACCGCCACAAAACACATTTCGTAAAATCGAAACTTATTCATACACCGAATCAACTCTTCAAGATATTGTTGTGAAATCAAGCACCTTTAAGACGCTGCACAGATCCTGAGGAACAGTAACTGGCTACCAGATGCTTAAAACCGCACCCTGCTAACGGCAGAACGCGTCAAAGCTTGATATGCAGGGAGAGATAAATCGGGATGAGACACGGCAATATGCCGCGGGTATTTTTTAAGTCAATCAGACGGCAAGTGCCCGGCAGAATGCGGGCACGATATTATTGAATGGTTATCAGCTGATCATGACCTTATAACTCCGATCTGAATCACTATTTCCTGGCGCTACGAGCCCCTGATTTAGCCTTGGCTTTTTTGTGCGTCAGCGGAGCCGCCTTGTCCAGACGGGGGTGACCGGATTTAAATTCTTTAGACAGATCTTTAACCGCTTCCATGCCGCGAAGTGACTCAAAAATCACATGTATCGCCGCCAGTACATCGCTGGTATTACCGCTCTCGGAAATTGTGTGCATGTTTCTGATCGGAAAACCAATTGATGTAGCAGCACAATCAACACTAGCCAACACACCAGCCATACCGTCCGTACCGGTGTCGTTACCACAAACATCAAGCTGCATTGGAATCTTGTGCTTCAGCGCAGCCTTCTTGATGTGTTGATTCAGATGCTCAGTCACGATAGCGCCGGTTGAAAGTGTAAAGCCTTTGCCCATCTCAAGGGGTGACATATTTCGATCACCAATATTCGGGGCTGCTACATAGTCATGATTAACATCGACGGCGATAATCGCATCAGGCTTCAACTCTCCCGCCATAACACGACTACCAAACCGGCCAATCTCCTCATGAGAGGCAAACGCAAACTGGCAGCGAACCTTCTTCATAGCAGGTGCCTTTGCGACAAGTTTTGCAACTTCCGCCGCTACAAAACAGCCCAGACCATTATCAAGGTAAGCGCCGTAAAATGTATCCGGACTAAAGGATCTCTTTATTGGCCGGTCAAGCAACAGCGTGTCTCCGGGTCGGATGCCCAGCGCATGAATCTGTCCTGCTTTATCATCACCGTGTATCTGCAATTCGAGATAAAGCTGCTTGGCTCTAATGCCTTTATCACCCGTGCGCTGTGCCGGCTCGGAAAAATGAATCGCACCCAGCGCTTCAACAGTACCGCCTCTAATTTCTCTAAAGTTCCCCGGTTTCTGCGGGTCATCACTATACAGAACGACTTCATGACCAATTAACGTGCATGGCAGAAATGCATCACTGTTGATATAGATCTTGCCGTCGGGTGCAATCTTACGCACCTGCATACGAATTTTATCTGCGTGACCGATGATCATGACCGAAAACATATAGTCTTTACCCGGGTGAGTGTCCCACACCACACCCGCGTTACCCTGAAAACGATGCAGATCCCAGCTCTTCGGTGCAAACTTACGCATGTAAGGGTTAAGCACCCCTTCTGTCATCGCACTTTCAAGCCCGACGGGGCTCGGCGCCGCAATGATGTCCCGCATCACTTTGAATTGTGATTCGGGCATGGGTTTTGTCCAGGGGGTCGATTTACTCATTCACGCTTTCCAGAAAGTGGCAGGTTATTCGGACACTGAAATTCGATCAGCTAACAATATAGATTTATACGGGCAGACTTAGACGTTAAGTATAGACCGGAGTTCATGTTAAGTCTCATTCAAAGCAACGCCTGACGCAGGCGCTCAACTCGTTTTCGGTTCGCGCCTAGGTCACTGTGCCCGACCCGGGATGACGATCTGACATTGAGCTTACCATTGTCTATCTGCACAATCAGATCGTCGACAAATCTGAACAGACCGCTAGTGAAAGTTGCCTGTATGGTCACACCATCATTGGATAGAATATTCCCACCGATTGAATCAATCGCGCCAGCAACATCAGACGCTGCACGACCATTTAAATCTATCGCGTCAATATAATGCTCATCTGCCGGATCCTGAAGGCTGCAAACACAGTTTGGCTTACTTTCACAAATCGGAATCGACCCACCAGTCAGTGACAAGTGTGCCTGCTTAGCAGACCTTGACCCGAGATAAAAAAAGAATCCGGCCACCAAACAAGCCAGAATCAACAACCCGGTAATAATATTCAAAGCAACTTAACTCCAATTCTGAAATCGTAACCTGAAAGCATACTCCTTTCCCCGCTGCGTTACCCTCGCAAGCAATTCCGATGTATTCTGTGCCTGCAACTCAAAAGTTACCGTATTTTCAAGTATCAACTGGAGCTTTCCGTGACAGAAGACAACGGGCACAAACACCACCACGCACCCCCATCGGAGATAGAAGAGCGAGTAAAAAAACTCGAATCTCTGCTGGTAGATAAAAAACTCGTTGATCCGCTCAGCCTCGACCTGCTCATAGATACCTATCAAAACCGCGTGGGTCCAAGAAACGGTGCCGCCGTAGTTGCCCACGCCTGGACAAACGTCGATTATCGCAAGCGACTGTTACAAGATGCAACGCCCGCCATCATGGAGATGGGTTACGCAGGCCGCCAGGGCGAGCACATGGTCTGCGTTGAAAATACACCGGAGATACACAATATGGTCGTCTGTACCTTATGCTCCTGCTACCCGTGGCCGGTACTCGGGCTACCACCCACCTGGTACAAGGCCAGCAGCTACCGATCCCGTGCGGTATCAGAGCCACGTGCCGTCCTAAAAGAGTTCGGTACAGATTTAAACCCGGATGTTGAAGTACGCGTTTGGGACTCCACCGCAGAAATCCGCTACCTCGTACTGCCAATGCAACCCGCCGGTACCGAAAACTACACTGAAGAACAACTGGCATCGTTAGTCACCAGAGATACGATGATCGGTGTCACTCAGGTTACACTGAACTAATCCGGACTAATCATAAATCGACGGCAGTGGAGATGGCTTATGAACGGTGCGCATGATCTTGGCGGAAAACACGGCTTCGGACCTATTGATCAATCTCAGACAGAAAACTTCATTCATCAATGGGAAGAGACAGTATTCGGGCTAACTTTAACCTGCGGTATGCTGGGACAGTGGAATCTTGATCAATCCAGGTTCGCACGTGAAAGAACGGATCCGGTACATTATCTGTCCAGCACCTACTATGAGCACTGGTTACACGGGCTTGAATTACTGTTAGTCGAAACAGGCATGATCTCAAGCGATGAACTGAGTAGCGGTATAGCTTCCAGCAAAACAAAGCTGTCAGCAGCAAACCCTGAAATAGTACAAACAATTATATACTCCGGCGCCCCTACCCAGCTGCCGGAGCGCACCACCAATCGATTCTCATTAAACCAGGCAGTAAAAGTTAAATCCGGCAATCCGAAAACACACACACGAGTACCGTCATACGTAAAAGGAGTCGCTGGTACTATCAGCAAATTACACGGAACACATATCTATGCAGATGAACACGCAATGTCAGGCAACAAGGTGCCCGAACATCTCTACTGCGTACGATTCGAAGGTGAAGATATATGGGGCCGAGATGCTGAGCCAAACAGCTGTGTTTTTATAGATCTGTTCGAACCCTATCTAACATCAATTTAGAAGCACCGGCTAAAAAGCATGAGAAAAAGCCCCGTTATGAATTCAACACCAGCCACCCTTGAAAAGCAGCCAACAGACAATGGTGAGCTAATCTTCGATTCCCCATGGCAGGCCAAAGCCTTTGCAATGGCAGTTAAGCTCAATGAATCCGGAGTGTTCACATGGAGTGAATGGGCAGAGTGCCTGTCAACCCACATTGCAGCGTTTGAAGCACACAGTGAAATAACCAATAGCGATGACTACTACACGTTATGGCAAGATGCGCTTGAAAGCCTGGTCGCCGA
>CALLBO010000015.1 GCA_937998875.1 uncultured Granulosicoccaceae bacterium | reverse complement strand
TTGGGCAGGGGCGCTGGGGAGGGTTGTGTCGCCCAGCTACCCCAACCAGATCAGGAGTAAATCGGAAACTTACCCGTCAAATCAAGCACCCGGGCTTTGACTGCTTTCTCAACATCAACATTGCCTTCCTCACCATTCTCTGCAAGCCCGTTCAACACTTCGATAATCATCTCCCCGACCTGAGTGAACTCGGCAGTACCAAACCCGCGCGAAGTTGCAGCAGGCGTACCCAAACGTACACCTGAGGTGACAAAAGGAGATTCGGGGTCAAACGGAATACCGTTCTTGTTGCAGGTAATACCCGCTCTACCCATAGAGGCTTCAGCTGCTTTACCAGTAAGCTTCTTAGCAGTCAGATCAACCAGAAGCACATGCGTATCGGTGCCACCGGATACCAGACTCAACCCACCCGCATTGATTGCATCAGAAAGCGCATTGGCGTTATCAAGAATTGCCTGTGCATACTGCTTAAACTCCGGACGCAACGCTTCTCCGAAGGCAACCGCTTTCGCTGCAATCACATGCATCAACGGCCCACCCTGCAAACCCGGGAATACCGATGAGTTTATCTTCTTACCCAGCTCAACGTCATTAGACAGAATCATTCCACCACGCGGACCACGCAGTGTTTTATGTGTTGTTGTAGTTACAACGTCTGCATGATCAAGTGGATTAGGATGCACACCACCCGCAACCAACCCTGCAAAGTGCGCCATATCAACCATGAGCTTTGCCCCAACAGAATCTGCAATTTCACGGAACTTTTTAAAATCGATAATACGCGGGTACGCAGACCCGCCAGCAATAATCACTTTCGGTTTATGCTCTTTGGCAAGTGACGCCACTTCATTGAAGTCTATCTGGTGAGATTTTTTATCAACCGCATAAGACACGGCGTTAAACCACTTACCTGACTGATTCACTGGTGACCCGTGTGTTAAATGCCCGCCCGCTGCAAGATCAAGCCCCATGAAAGTATCACCCGGCTCGAGCAACACCTGAAACACCGCCTGGTTAGCCTGCGCACCGGAATGAGGTTGTACGTTTACAAACTCGCAGTTGAAGAGTTTCTTTGCTCTATCACGCGCCAGATCTTCTGCCACATCAACATGCTCACAACCGCCGTAGTAACGACGTCCGGGATAGCCCTCAGCGTACTTGTTTGTCATCACGGAGCCCTGCGCCTGCATCACCGCATTGGATACGATGTTTTCAGAAGCAATCAGCTCAATTTCATGTTGTTGCCGCTTGAGCTCGTCAGCTATTGCTGCCGCCAGCTCAGGGTCGCGGGTACTGACATCTTCGGTAAAAAACTTATCTGCCATTTTGGAAATCTCAATATGAAAATAAGGTCGGGGAATCTGCTGCCATTCGAACCGCTCTATTGTGTGGCAACTTACCAGGCAGGAAAGCCCCCAATACGGCATCGCAAGCGATCATTTCGACAGCTATTCAGAATCACGCAACCATACCGCATAACCCGCTCCCTGAAAAAGAGAATATTGACAACGTGTACCTGCCTACACCGGGCAACATTTTGCAAATGTCACCAGGCAACACGCACCCCACACCAGAACCAACATTTAGCGGGTACCAGTGAAATCTCAAATCTCACCGCACACATCCGCTGGAAAATACACAGGAAATTGGGATAGCCGTCACGCTATAAGCCGGGTTGAACAGGAACTTTTGTGAGCAAAGGCCGATATGTCATTAACAAACCGGTCATTTATGCACTGTGCACACAGAGTTGGAGCTTGGCATGCATCGACAAATAAATACTCTATATGTTGCAACAAAGCGGACGTGTTGAAAAAGAAAAGTAGTCCCGGAGCGGGAAACCGCAAGAACACACCGATAGTTGAACAACTGTCGCCACGAGTTCTTTACTCTGCTGATCCATTTGGTCTCGGCAGCGATCTCTTATTGTCGGAAACCAGCGGCGGCAAGGCAGAACTGAAAACCCTGCCAGTCACCGGGTCATCTGAATGGACTGCAGTCAACGACGAGGCGCTGGCGGAGGAACAAAACAACAATATTGCCAAGACTCGAACGGAGGTTGTATTTGTAGACACCTCTGTTGAAGATTACCAGCAAATCGTTGATTCACTGATAGCCAGCAATGCAGAAGATGATACTGCTGAAGTTAGCTATATCGTCCACACCTTGCACTCCTCGCAGTCAATAAACGATATAAGTGGTGTACTTACGCAACATACACAACTAGACGCCATACATTTTATTACCCATGGCACTGATGCAACCTTCAACCTCGGCTCGTCACTGGTAAACAATCAGAACTTCGCAGATCAGTTAGCCAACTTCGAACTATGGGGCAACGCTCTGGCTGAAGACGGAGACCTGTTATTTTACGGTTGTAATCTGGCGGAGACGGCAGATGGCCAACGCCTGGTAGCGGCAATAGCTGATGCGACAAATGCCGACGTTGGTGCGAGTGACAATCGTACCGGACATGAATCTCTGCAGGCAGACTGGCAACTTGAATTCTCGATCGGACAGATAGACACCGATTCTTCACGACTCGAGAATATTCTAAACAGCTGGGAGTCTCAGCTACAAGCAATAACCGTGAGTACGGAAAATGATCCCAACTCGCATGACGGAGATACCAGCTCAGTCACAAACCTGATCAACAATCCAGGCTCAGACGGCATCACGTTGCGAGAGGCCGTAGCCGCTGCTAATGCAGATGTTGATCACAATACAATCTATCTCAATCCCGGTAACTATGAGCTGCACAGAGGTGATCTGGACATTTCCAGTTCTATGACAATTCAGGGAACAGCTGCCGGCGTGACAATTACGGCCCCCGGTGACCGCGTATTCGAGATACGAGATGCCGGTGAAGTAACTTTTTCGCAGTTGACCATTGCCGACGGGGTCACCGCAGCTGAAGGCGGTGGTATTTTTTCCGAAAATACTGACCTGACACTGACAGACGTAGTCCTTTCCAACAATACGTCCATAAAAGGGGGAGGCATATTTTTCAACTCAGGCACCTTCGAAGCGCGTAACGTTACTATTCACGGGAATTTTGCCGAAGATTCCGGAGGTGGCCTGTTCATCACCGACGGATTTGTAGAACTTTATAATGTTGATTTTACCGAGAACAGGGCACGCGAGTCCGGCGCAGGGATTTTTCAAAACGCAGGCACGTTGATCGCACTGGATCTTGATGTCTCACAAAACGAGTTAGAACTGGTACTTTCGGAAATAGAAAACGGCGGTGGTGCTTTCTTTCAAGGACTGGCGAACATCCATCAGGCAACATTTACCAATAACACTGCAGATTTTGGCGGGGGAGTTTTTGTTAACGGTGAGCTCAACGCCACTGACACGATTTTCAGGTCAAATAACGCGTACGCTGGAGCAGCAATTAATAACCACGGAACCGTTAACATTGATCGAAGCCTTGTTGAAGACCATTCTGTCCTCGGTGTCGGCGCAGGGATCTACAACGAGGGCACACTAAAAGTTACAGACAGCACACTGTCTAACAATACGTCATTATTAGACGGTGCTGCGGTATACAGCGAGACCGGGGAAACCCTCATCAATCGCTCAACCATCTTTAATAACGTCGTAACCGGATCAAACGACAATGCACTTTCTGTTCAGCCTGCGTCTGATCTTGAAATTCAGAACTCTTTGATAGTCAACCATAGCGGCAGCCCACTTCATGAGGATGTGATCTCTCTTGGAAATAACATGAGTGATACATCCATACCAAATATGCTGACTACTGATCAGGAACTTGTCTCGGATACTGGCCTCGACAGCAATCTGCAAGACAATGGTGGCTTTGTACCAAGTTATGCGTTGCTAGCGGGAAGTCCCGCAATCGATGCGGGTTCCATCACACCTACATCAGCCACGCAAACCACCACAGACACAACGGGGGTAGCTCGAAGCGGTAATACTGACATTGGCGCTTATGAGTTCCGCTTGTCCGGCACAGCTAACGGACCATCAGTGGTTAAAAATGAAGGACTAGTTCTTTCTTCAGGCGAATCAAAACAGCTTCCGTTAACTGCTTTGTTAGCATTTGATCCGGATACTCCATCAAAAGACCTAATTTTTGAATTGACAAGCCTGCCAGCGGGTGGCGATGTAATTATTGATACTGCTATCGCTGGTGTGGGCAGCACCTTTACGCAAGAAGAGTTATTCAACAAAAAAATATCCTACCAGCATACCAGCACCGGCACTGGCATCGATTCGTTTTCATTTTTTGTGACCGACGGTGTAAACGATTCCCAAAGCTACGATTTCTATATTACGATTGATGGCGCTAACATAGCGCCTACACTGGATACTTCAGCAGTATTTACGCTCAATAGCCAAAGCGAAAACGATTTTGACCCACCAGGCACTACTGTAAACGAGCTGCTGCAATCCGTTAGTGGCAATCCAATCACCGACCCTGATCTCGGCCCCCCGGCAGGGATAGCGGTAAACCAGGCAGATGACGCCAACGGTAGGTGGGAGTTCAAAGCGAATCCCGCAGATACAGCATGGTCACCAATCAATCCATCAGCCAGTAATCCGGTTTACGACGGCAACACCCTACTCCTGGAGCCTGACTCTCTAATACGATTTGTACCAAACAGCCACTTTATCGGGCCGGCCGAAATCGGTTTTCGTGCACACGACTGGACCTTCGGCCAACCCGTTGGTTCGTATCTTGTGGACACTACTCCATATGATTCCAACCCTGCTCAACTTATAGGCGGCACAGGGTCACTCAGTACAGCCGATGGTATTGCACGAGTCGAAGTTATTAACAACACGATACAAATGGTACCCGTGATTCCATTTGACGCTGAAACAGCGGAAGACACATCATATACCTTTAACAATAGCATCAGTATAGATGACAGCTCAGGTAAAGATTACCCACTGCAAGTAGTACTAACGGTCAGTAACGGCACACTCCTTTTGCCAAACACCAGTGGGCTCAATGTCCAGTACAACAATACACCAAATATTATAATAGAAGGCCTGCGGAGCGACATCAACGCAGCGCTGGCGCATTTGGATTACCTCCCGGATCCAAATTTTTACGGTAACGACAGTCTGATCATCGACTCATCATTGTCTGTGGATCGGGAACTACACTTCTCGTTTGACAATCCGGCCACTGGCGGATACACCCCTGACGACAACTTAGGCACTTCCAACGATGGCAGACTCGAGAACGGAGCCACAGCAAACAACTTTCTCGAACTCGATGGAAACAACCAATATTTGAGCATTCCAACAAACTTTGGAATCACAGATGAAGCAACCGTGTCAACCTGGGTGCAGATGCCACCAAGCAGCGATGGCACAACTTTTATCTACATAAACGGTCGCATCACTTTTTATTACGATGATGCCTTTAGCACGCTTTACGGTGCATACAGCTCTACATTAGCCACCCACTACACCACAGCAACAAATATAGATCTAAGTGACGGCAACAGACACCACATCGCGTTCACAGTTGATACAAACTCGAACCAACAAGTACTCTATGTAAATGGAATTCCGCAAAGTATATCGTCACACACAGAAAACATAGCACCTAACCCAGCATTCCCCCCGGAGACTGTAGTTGGCGTTGCCAACGATCTGTCTCTGCGATATTTCCTGGAAGGCCAAATGGATGACCTACAGGTTTTTTCAAGAGCGCTGACCGCAGATGAGATAGATGCGATTCATGCCTACAACACCGATGCCAGAGTTACGGAAACTGTAAATATCAGCGTTACTTCCGTCATCGAACCACCAACACTTTCCGGTATCAGCACCACACCGCTTAATTACACAGAAGGCGATACCCCGCTGATTGTCGCGTCCAATGCCAAAGTCGAAGATGAAGATCACACTCATCTTGACAGCGCGACTGTCACTATAAGTAAGAACTTCATCAGTGGCGAAGATTTTCTTAGATTTTCTCCTCAACCTGGCATCACCGGCTGGTATGACTGGACTAGTGGAAAACTCACTCTGGATGGACCTGCAACGCTTGCTGACTTTCAAGCCGTCCTGCGGACTGTGACTTATGATAATCACAGCGAATTTCCTACCGAACTCTCGCGTGAAATTACTTTTGTTGTCAACGATGGTGAAGCAAGCAGTAACACCCTGTCACAGGAGATCGTGTTTACCGCCGTCAACGACGTGCCGACATTCGCTCCACAATTCACCAGGAGTGAAATCACAACCAGCGCTAAAGGTGCGAGTTCAGTATTCACCGCAGATATTGACAATGATGGCGACCTGGATGTGCTTGCCACGGCTAAAAGTGACAATTCAGTTGCCTGGTACGAAAACAACGGCAATGGGAACTTTACTACACACGCTGTGGCGACTAATGCCACGCTAACCCAAACTGGAACAGCAGCAGACATCGATAGTGACGGTGATCAGGACTTGCTGATTGGCACAGAAAACTCGCTCGTCTGGTATGAAAACGACGGTAATCAAAACTTTACAGAACAAAGCCTTGGCAATACCTTTGCCGTTGTTCGTTCGGTCACAACAGCCGATATGGATAACGACGGTGACATTGATCTGCTCGCCGGCATACGTGACGACAACACAGTTGCCTGGTTTGAGAATGACGGCAGTCAGAACTTCATACGCCATAACATTTCTACTACGGCTGTACACGTTAAAGCCGTCACGACGGTCGACATGGATGGTGATGGCGACCTCGACGTACTTTCCGCCAACCGTTTCGCCAACGGTGGGGTTGTCTGGTACGAAAACGATGGTGCACAGAGTTTTGCACCGCATACTATTTTAGCAACCAGAGGTGCTCAAGACGTTACGACAGCAGACATGGACGGCGATGGCGACATTGACGTACTTTCCGGATCTTATTTAAATAACACAATTGCATGGCACGAAAACGACGGTAATCAGAGCTTTACCGAACACCAGATAGACTCGGGAGATAGCAGCTCTCAGACCGTATCGACTGCCGACATCGATGGCGATGGTGATATGGACGTGGTCACTGCTGTTAATAACAGCCGCAACCTCACCTGGTATGAAAACGACAGCAGTCAGAGTTTCACTGATCACACGATCACAACGGCGGCTTTTCGTTCCACCGACGTGACGACCGGCGACTTTAATGGCGATGGTCATCTTGACATTCTTTCTTCATCCGCCGGGATGAACACAGTCGCCTGGTATGAGAATCCCGGTAGCTATGTCACTACGTTGGATGGCAACCCGTCCTTCACCGAAGGGTCTACGCCAGTTGTTCTGGATTCAGATGTCGAAATTTTTGATCACGAACTCATCAGTTTAAACAACTTTGACGGCGCAAGCCTGACGCTTGCACGCACTGGTGGTGCAAATACGGAAGACGTTTTCGCGGGCAGCGGCAATCTTATCCTCAACGCCGGGTCCATCGAACTTTCAAGCACACCAATCGGAACTTATACCAACTCGAACGGCCTGCTTACTATGGTTTTTGGCCCGAGTGCTACCGCAAGCCTGGTGAATGAAGCTCTGCAGTCAATTACCTACGAAAACACCAACGATACCCCACCCGCTTCCGTGACAATCGAATGGAGTTTCCATGACAATAACAGTGGTGCACAGGGTATTGAAGATCTACTCATGCCTACGGGCATCACCGCTACCGGGAACACAATTGTTGACATCATCGCTGTCAATGATCCGCCCGAACTTTCCAATCTCGAAGCACTTCCTGAGTTATACACTGAAAACGAACCGCCATTACCCATCACCAGTAGTCTGTCACTGACCGATGCTGATGACATCAACATCAATGCTGCAACGGTTACTATCAGCGCAAACTTTGCCCCGGGTGAAGACGAACTGAACATCACTGTCCCACCCGATATTACGGCGGTTTACAACGCAGCTACCGGCGTACTGAGCTTGTCTGGCAGTGCCAGTATTAATGACTATCAGGCGGCACTCAGAACTGTCACCTACCACAACACCAGCAACGATCCCTCAGACGCACCCCGCACCGTACGTTTTGAGATTAACGATGGAATTGATAGCAGCAAAGCTTTAAGTAGATTTATCGAGATAGGCGTCGTTAACGACATGCCTGTTCTTGACCTCACTGAAATCACACCTGCAGCGTATACAGAAAATGATGCACCACTGAATATCACCGATAACACAGTTGTCAGTGATGTCGATAACGTCAACCTCAATCAGGCTACTGTTTCTATCACCAATTTTGTCACTGGTGAAGATATACTCGATTTCACTGATCAGGCCGGCATTGCAGGAAATTTCGACACCAACACCGGAATACTTTCACTAAGCGGATCAGCTACCGTGGGTGAGTACCAAACCGCTCTACGATCTGTGACCTATCACAACACCAGCGACAATCCGTCAGACCTTACACGCTCGATAACCCTTGCAGTCGGTGATGGTGATAAATATAGCAATAAAGCCAGTCGCGATATTGCCTTTACCGCCGTTAACGATGCGCCTGATATTTCTACCATCGAAGCAGTGCCGGCACAATTCACAGAAAACGAATCACCTGTAGTTATCACCGGCAATCTGTCGCTGGCTGACGTCGATGACGCCAGTATTGAATCTGCAACCGTTACCATCACTGGCGACTTTGTTGCCGGTGAAGATGAACTGATCTTTACCGATCAGCCTCCTATCACCGGTAACTTCGATCCACTGACCGGCAAACTGAGTTTAATCGGTAGCGCCCCTGTTGCAGACTATCAAGCAGCAATTCAAACTATCACCTACAACAATATCAGCAACAACCCCTCCACCGTTAATCGCACGGTGAGCTTTGAAATTTTCGATGGTGATGACACGAGCAATACCTTAAGCAGAGATATCGAGGTTACTGCCGTTAATGACGCGCCGGCACTCTCGGCCACGGAATCCATGCCTGCTGCTTATACTGAAAATGATGCACCACTGAATATCACCACCAGCACTATTGTCAGTGACGTTGACGATATCAACATCGAAAGTGCTGCCATTTCCATCACCAGTAATTTCGTCAGTGGTGAAGATATCCTTGAATTCACTGATCAAAGCGGCATTGCGGGAACTTTCGACTCTAATAACGGAATCCTTTCGCTCATCGGGACTGCATCTGCGGGTGATTACCAGACTGCCCTGCGCTCTGTGACCTATCACAACACCAGCGACAATCCGTCTGATCTCACGCGCACAATTTCCTTTGAAATCAATGATGGCGACACCAGCAGTGACAGCATCGATCGCGACATTACTTTTACCGCCGTTAACGATGCACCTGTGGTAGCCAATAGCACTGCAACCACCAATGAAGACACACCGCACGTTATCGCATTTTCGGATCTGCCTTTCTCTGACATAGAAAACCACAATTTACTTGAAGTTATAGTGAATCCCACAGACACGAAACTTACTGTAGATAATGTCGCACAGACGTTAACCTACACACCAACTTCAGACTTCAATGGCACAGACTCAGTTTCCTACCAGGTGAAAGATGACGGTGGTACTGACAACAATGGTGCAGACAGTTCAACAACTGCAACAATTGACTTTACTGTTACACCAGTGAATGACTCACCCGTTAGCAGTGACACAAGCCTTGCAGACG
This sequence comes from uncultured Granulosicoccaceae bacterium, assembly GCA_937998875.1. GTDB lineage: Bacteria > Pseudomonadota > Gammaproteobacteria > Granulosicoccales > Granulosicoccaceae. Next base: position 22,873 of record CALLBO010000015.1, on the reverse strand, counting down.
TTCCGGAAGATAGCGCCCCGAGCGGGGAGCTTATCTCCTCTCTGGTTGGCCCGGTGTTCACTGATATTGACAGCGGAAATACTCTGAAAGGCATCGCAATAACTGCAAATACACAGTCTGTTTTACAAGGCAGCTGGCAGTACCAGGACACCACCGGTGGATGGCAGAACATCGGAGTTGTGGATTCAAGCAATGCACTGTTGCTGGATAAAACAACAAGCATCCGTTTTATGCCAGGTGAAAATTTTAACGGTACACCACAGCCGCTAAAAGTACACGCCATAGACAGCAGTTACTCCGGCACTCTGCCGGATATCGCCAATGTTCAGTCAACCGGCGGCAATACTCCATTTAGCAATCAGTTTGATATATCGACCACCGTCACCGCCGTGAACGATGCGCCGTTAATCGCCGATGTTGCTCTCGCGCCGCACGCGGAAGACACCGGTGCCACCATACCGATGCAAATTATTGATCTGTTTTCAGCTCAGTATAGTGATGCAGATGGAACCGCAGCCATGTCAGGCATTGCGGTGACTGCAAATCCGGCAATAGCGGACGAAGGCAGCTGGCAATACTCGACAAACGGTTCTGACTGGTTTGATATTGATACTGTCAGCAGTACAGATGCGTTGTTACTTCATCGAGATGCGTACATTAGATTTTCACCGGCCACCCACTTTCACGGAGAACCTGCAGATCTCTCTTTACGCGCAGTGGACGGTACCTATACCGGTAGTTTCTCAGCAGACAACAACCGCATACCGTTTGATGTAACCACCGCAGGGACTATGGTCAGTACGGAACATGCGATTACGATCAGCATTGTTCCGGTTAACGATGAACCTGCAGGCAGCGACCTGACGATTGAACTTTCAGAAGACAGCCAGCACTTTTTCAATGTTACTGAATTCGGATTTTCAGACCCGGCCGATTTAGACTCATTTAGTGGAATAACGGTCAAATCACTGCCCGTAAACGGTGCATTGTTACTGGCAGGCGACCCGGTCGGCAACAACGACTTTATAAGCGCTGCAGCGTTAAACGGCAGTAGCTTTTCATACGCACCAGACAGGCATTACCACGGTACAGACTCATGGGAATTTGTTGTGTCTGATGATGGTGGTACTGCAAACAATGGCATAGATCAGGACCAAAGCAACAACAGGGTTGCAATCGATATACTGTCGGTAAACGATGCACCATCGGGATCAGACGCTACGCTTAGCACAGATGAATCCACCCCGATTGACATAACGCTTGCGGATCTGACGTTCACAGACCAGGCAGATCAGGATAATATAAAATCAATAATAATCGAATCTTTACCGCTAAGCGGTACGCTGCTTATTGACCAAACCCCGGTTGCTGAAAACGACATCATTAATGCCAGCGATATTGCCAACGGCATGCTGACATTCGTACCGGCTCCGGTAGAGGTAGCTTCAACCGCAGTGTTTAGTTTTAGAGTCATTGACGACGGCGGCACTGACAACAACGGCATTGACACCGCAGCAACAGCAAACAATGTCACTATTAATATTGTCACTGATAACAATCCGCCGACTGGTCGGGACAACACGATTGAGTTAAACGAAGACAGCACAATAAGTCTGGATTCAGCAGTATTCGGCTTTTCAGATACAGCAGACGGACATTCGTTAGCGGGTGTAATTATTAGTGCCCATAGCCCCAGCGGTACGCTATTACACAATGGATCAACTATCGGTAGCGATACTTTTATCGCGATTGAAGATCTCGATGCAGGATTGCTCTCCTTCACGCCTGCCCCGGACGAGTCGGGATCAGGCTACGCCAGTATTCTTTTTAAAGTAGTAGACAACGGCAAAACAACCAGCGGTAAGCATATATCCACAGATGATAATACGCTTACATTGAATGTAAACCCGGTTAATGATGCACCGACACAACTCAACCTGGAAGGCGCTCATGAGCTTGAAGAGAACACCACCGCAGATAGTATTGGCGACCTGGTGTTCACAGACGCAGATGACAATGACACCCATCAATTCAGCGTTAGTGATGATCGGTTTGAAGTAGTCGATGGCGTGTTGTCACTCAAACCGGGAACCACACTGGACTACGAGAGTGAACAGACGGTACCACTGCAAATCACTGTAACCGATAGTGCCGGAGCTACTGCAATACATGACATCACACTGCAGGTAATCAATGTAAATGAAGCCCCTGTGCTATCGCAGCAAACGGAAAATCAGACCAGCACGGCACCATTCTCATTTACCCTGCCACCAGCTGCATTCACAGATATCGACGGTGATTCATTAACTCTGGTAGCCGCACTTGGCGACGGAACACCATTGCCGGAATGGTTGAAATTCGAACAAGGCATGTTCACCATCATGGAAAATGCACCGGCCGGGTCTGTTGATGTGCTCGTAACCGCCACCGACCCCGATGGCCTCAATGCAAATACGCCTCTGACTATTTCTATAGAGCCAACCCCGGAGCCAGAGCCAGCCATGGAAGCGGCCCTACCAACGTTTACGACTATAGTGCCGGATACTACGCCCGCGGTAATATCATCTGAAGTAGAACCAGAACCCGAAGTTACTACCGCAGCTGAAGAACCCAACAATCAGGCTGATCGTAATTCACTCGAACCACCAGCAGAACAGTTCGACGCATCAGACATCAGCATCTCTGCGGCCAGCACTATTGACGAACAGCAGCTCAAAGAAGTAGTTCAGCTGGATTCACAGACGTCACAGGTTACTGCTTTGCTGAATACCCGCGATGATATCGGCATTGCACTCGCGAACAATTTTGAGGTCCTGTTAACTGCAACCAACTATGAAACTGAAGAAACCAGACAGCAGACTGCCCTCAATCTCTCGGCTCTGAAAAAGCTCGCCAGTGAAGCCGATAAAAGTCAGACCGTAATCGCCAACAGCCAGGTGCTCTCGACGAAAGTATTAGCCAGCTCAGTTACCCTGACATCGAGTTTCTCTGTCGGCTACATCTTATGGCTGCTTCGCGGTGGCACGTTGCTCGCCAGTGTGATGGCATCAATGCCCGCATGGCGAACCATAGACCCGTTGCCAGTACTGGAATCACTCACCGGTGACGACGATGGCGACACCGAAACTCTGGAATCGATGGTGGAAGAAGAGCCGGAGTCAGCGGATGATGCTGACTCGCAGAATAGTGATGATTCGCAACACTACACTGGCAAAGCCGCCTGACACACTGGCAAAGTTGCCTGACACACTGGCAAATTTGCCTGATCCGGGAAACACCCTTTCCCGTGGCAGACGACGTCCCTTGATTGCGGCTTAGCCGAGCATCGTTTACAATCCCCTCACGGCAGGCGCGTAGCTCAGTTGGTTAGAGCACCACCTTGACATGGTGGGGGTCGTTGGTTCGAATCCAATCGCGCCTACCAATTCTCTCTGGTTTATTTCCGGCACCGATTGTACCGACCGGACATTCAAACTATTCGGACTGGCACTTACACGAAAAGGGGACAATTCGAAATCCCCCATCCGTATAGCACTACCCCGGTGCCGTCATCTTAGCAGTAACAAACTCCTGCCCGCCGGGCGGATACCAGTCGGGCAAGTGCAATGTCAATCTGGTCCAGAGTTTCCCCGGCACTTACGTGCCTGACACCGCAAAATTCAAACCCATAATCGTTTCTACAAACTGCAAAAGTTCTCTATATATCCAACATAACTGACATATACCGGGTGCTGAATCCGGCTATTGTAAAGGCGACTGGATAAAACCGTATCGCACGTTAGGCGACCATTAATAAGTTGTGCAAGCGATGCTACCGCCGAAGCAGCTTTAATCTCATCTGCACCTAGCCCCAGTATTGAATCTATAGACCTGCTGACCGAGGCAGCCTGTGCCTGGCCTTCCTCGTCTTTGTAAGTAATATCCAACTGCAGTTCCTGATCAGTGGTCAAAGCAGCGGTACCCTGAAACAACTCAAGAAAAAACTGACTGCTGTTATAGGAAAAGTTAATCGTGCTAACGTCAGATGCTTCGGTGGAAATTTCCTCGGCAAATGACAGCAACTGATCAAGCGCCTGCGGATAAGTTAATTGAAATCTGACATCACTGGCCGCAGGATTTAAAAACCGAAAGAATCCATCGGTAAAAATATGTCTGGCATCTGCCGGTGTGATCATTGCGCTATAGCTGCCTTTGCCCGCTTCAGTAACAGAATTCAACACCCGGTCGTTAAAAGAATCACCCACTCCGATGCCGGAGAAGTAAATACCCTCAAGACCGTTTATAACGGTTGGGCGCGCTATCTCCTGTGGATCCAGCTCGCCGGTGTTCACGAACGCATCGGTGATCATGATGACCCGATTAGCCTTTGCCGGATCATAATTGCGATTTGCAATCTCATAAGCAAGCGTGACACCCTCACCGATATTGGTTGACCCTCTGGCAGTGAAACCGTTTATTAAGCTGTCAAGGCTACTGTCACCCACGTTGTGTGACTCCAGAACTACTTCTGCACTGGTAGAGAAGGTGACGATATTAACAATGTCACCCGGCTTGAGTGACTCCTGCATTTCCAGCAAGCCAATCTTCGCTACATCTAACAGAGTATCAATCCCGAACACCCTTTCATTGGCATAAAAACCGTCCATGGAGCCGGAAAGATCCAATAACAGTGTCAGTACCACATTTCGTCTTTCCGCAAGCGATCGGGTTGGCCCGCTTATCTCCACACCCAGACCATAGACATCCCCCTGCGGCACTGTATTTAGCGGGATATCACCATCTTCCGAGAGCAGCATACCCATTGACACGTCGAACGGACCAACCGAAGTGGCCGCAAATCCGCTAAAGTCCTCCGCACTAAGAAATTCATAGGCGCGACCGAGCGCAGGATCAGGCTTTCTTCCATTGTCTAGCGCGGTTAGCGCCAGATCCCGTGCCGCGGTGCTACTGGATTCGTCATATGAAAAAAAGAATGACGTGGCTTCACTGTCAATGCTCGGCTCTTGCAACTCTCCGTCGCTGCTAGACCCGGAACTGTTGTTGCTACCGATCGTATTGCTCTGCCCCGAGCTACCTGCACCGCCGCATGCAGTGAGAACAAAGATTGCTGAACCTGCTATCACGGTTAAAAGCCTGACCATATTCATTATTCCTACACTTAAAAAACTTTGGATTTACTTTCCATTACTTCAAACAGCATGGCAGTTTGAATTGGATGCGCCCTGGCCGGCCAGTGGCTTGTTTAGTAATCTGGCCGAACACCATGTCATGTCATGACATTAACAAGACCAGACATCAAACACAATAGCGGGCTAGTCTTCAATAGCTTCGCCAATACTATTAAGAACGTACCCGACACCTGCCAGGCCGATGCCGGACATCACCAAACCGGCATCATCTAAAATCTCCGTCTCTTCCGAATTCGTCTCTGTACCGATGTATAGCATTGTCACGCCCAAACCCATCGCAACCACACCCGCCAATTTAAAAGGAGCAGCGACGACTTGTTTTAGAAACCCTTCTCCCCCGGTCCTATGCTCCTCGTGAGACTGAAAACCTACTAATCGCGATTCAGTGTCCTCAAAATACAGTGTCCGTTGACCGGTTGTACTGCAGGCACTCATTGATACGAGTGCGATGACTGCCATAACCTTTCTGAACCACATAACCACTACCCCGAAAGCAAAAACTACTATTGACGCTGACATCTCCGGAGTATTCCGACTACCGGTGTGCAGCTTTATTTCAAATACACAGGCACTGTAGGATCTTCTACTCTCCGGCAAGTCTAGTAATACTGTACGTCGGGTCTACAAAGGCGCTTCAGGTAACTATTTGAGATGTAGTTCCGGTGATTAGGAGGTCGGCTCCGTGATGGGAATCTCCCATCCAGTCACAGCACTCCAATGGCCCGACTTGAGATTCGTTTTTCCGATTAGCACCCCGCAACATGCGTTAGGCGGGCCTGAGAACCCGACTACTTACGGCCCACCCCCACTCTTTCTATCAGATCACCAGCTCCGGCCCAATTATTACGCTAATTGAATATCTCCGGCTCAACCCCATATATATAATGTGCGGCAAGTTAACTGCTGATAGAGGAACACTTTTGATCAAAGCGATTGCAGCCGCCGCCTTTGCGACTCTGTTGTTGGTAGCAGCCTTCTCCTGGTGGTTTCAGGCACCCTGGATCGTAACCCTCGGCTACGCTGCGGTTTCTATACTGGCCCTGGCCATAGTACCGTTGAGCTATCGCTGGTTCGGCTTCCTCGATCGGGATGTAATCCGCGGTCTGCTTGACCAGGAAGAACGCGAGCACAACGAAATGATGGAGCGACTATCCACCGTGCAAAATGATCTTACAGAACTGCAAAATGAAGAAGGCGCAAAACAGGTCATCACATTAAAACATTTGCTGAACGACTTTCATGAAGTCATTGCCAATCGCTTCCAGGGAAAACAACTCAGCTCCAGCACTTACCTTGATGCTGCACGTAATGTGCAAAATCAAACGCTGCAAAACCTCTCTGACATGGTCGGCATCGGGCACAGTATTTCCAGTTTACAAAGACAGCGACCACTGGCGTCAGAGCAATTAACCATACAACAAGACCGGCTCGCATCTCTGTTGTCTGAAAATCGCGGATTGTTCAAAGCACTTTCAGATACCTCGATAGAAGTGGCAAACATTCAAGAGGTCAGCGAGTTTGAACGCACTGAAACACTTGCCCGATTGAAAGATCTTTCAAGCATCGCAAAACAACACAGTCAGTGACAATGGAGTTCACCATGAATTCAGTATTTCCACTCAAACGTGCACTGCACACCGTCATCATCATAACAACAACCCTTTTGATGTCCGCCTGTAGCCCCGGTGAGGTAGACAGTAGAGAGTCTGCATTAGAACAACTCAATGAACTGGTGGCCGAGGACATCAGGCCCAGCCGCCGGGAAAATAACTATCGGTCTAATATACAGCTGACGCAAACCAATCTGCTGTCGATGCTTCCCAGTATCAGCGAATACCCGATGACACTCGACGCCAGGGATAGCAGTCGTGTGGAAGCGGTTGAAATATTTACCTCGTCTGAAAAAGCCGGCTCCGGCAGAGATGGCCTTTACCTGGAGATGGCTCAGGCCTTTAACGACCAGCGAATAAAGATTGGTAACGGAAAAATAGCGCAGGTTGGTATCAGAAAAATCGCCTCCGGTTTGGGAGCACAGTTTATTCTCGCACAACGCAACACCCCTGATGCATTTTCACCAAGCAACCATCTGTGGGGTGACATGCTTTCAGGACAGGGCATCTCACTCACCGCAGTCGCGGAAGTGACCGCACCCAACACAGCAGGGGTAATCGTTAGAAAATCTAAAAAAGATCTGATCACCACTAACAATCAGCTCGATATACAAAAACTGCTTACCGAGGTAACAAGCGGCAACTTTTCAATGGGGTACACCAACCCGTATCAATCAAGCACTGGTTTAAATTTTCTACTTACCGTATTAAGTGCATTTGCAGAGGGAGATGAAAGCCAAATGCTCGCTCCCGATGTATCAAGTGCTTTTGAGGCATTCCAGGCCGGAGTGCCTTTTGTTGCTCAGACTACACTGCAAATGCGAGATGCAGCAGTAGACAGCGGAGTACTCGATGCGTTGGTGATGGAACATCAATCATGGGTTAATGTAAAAGGCATGGGCGACTATGAGTTTTTGCCCTTTGGTGTACGCCATGACAGCCCCTTGTATGCCACCGAAGAAGCGGATAGCGCTGAACGCGAAGTGCTGGAGCTGTTCGCCCGGTTTCTCGAAGCTAATAACCGCGTGGTTACCGACTACGGCTTTGGCCGACAGCAGGATTATCAAAGCTCTTACACACTTGATAATGGTGCGATGATTTCCAACGCCCAGAAAATCTGGAAAGAAAAAAAATCCGGTGGCCGACCGATTGCAGCAGTGTTTGTCGCTGACGTCTCGGGCTCAATGGATGGCACCAGACTTAAAAACCTCAAGCGTGCCCTGATTGAATCATCCGACCTTATTAGTGCAGGCAATTCGATTGGCCTGGTCAGTTACAACGAGCGGGTTAACGTCGATTTGAGTATCAAAGAATTCAATATTCAACAGAAGTCACTGTTCATTGGTGGCGTTGAACGCCTGCAAGCAGGTGGTGGCACTGCAACCAATGACGCTGTACTTGTCGCAGCCTACGAGCTTACCGAGTTTGCCAAAACCAATCCAAATCATAAACTGGTGATTTTTGTACTCTCAGACGGGGAGACCAATAAAGGACTTGAATACTCAGCGGTCGCTAAAACCATGGAGTGGACTGGCATTCCCATTCACTCTATTGCCTATGAGCTCTCCTCGGATCACCTAAAAGCAATGGCGAGCCTGGCAGAGGGCGCATACATTGAATCGAGTGCCGAATCCGCGTCATACCGTATTGGCAATCTGCTCAACTCAGAGATGTAGCGCATGAATTTTTTAAAAATATTCGGCGCACTCATTCTTTTGCAATGCACCTTATGGATTGGTTCGCATCTCTATTTCTCCAACAACAAATCAGAGGTATTGCTGGTAGTTGATACGTCCTTCTCTATGAAACCGAACTTCCCATCGGTAAAAACCTGGATAGAGAATTACGAAACCTCAGCCAGATACAAAAATATATCCATCGGTACCGATAAAGCATCTCTGGGCAAACTAGAAGATCTCCCGTCAAAGGATGTTATTTTCCGCACTTCATTTGGCAAACTCAACGAAGCAAATTTGAAACGCCTTTACAGCAATGTTAGCGCTGACCATAAAATACTGCTCAGCGATGGATCGCTAGAGCCGGGTGGCTGGAACAGCGTGGCATTTTAGTCAGCGCTAAAGTGTATGAGACAGTAGCCTACTCGAAAATTATCATTGCAGGCTATGCACTTCATCCGTGGCGTTATCGGCTGCCTGGTCGGCAGCTTGGCGATGCCACATCTGGGCGTACCGACCATCAAGTGCTAAAAGCTCGTCGTGAGTTCCCTGCTCGATAATACTGCCGTTATCCAACACCACAATTTTGTCAGCATCAACGATGGTCGACAATCGATGCGCAATGGTAATTACGGTACGACCTTCACTCATCTGGTGCAGACTTTCCTGAATGTCGCGCTCTGTATCTGTATCAAGCGCAGAGGTTGCCTCATCAAGCAGCAATACCGGGGGATTCTTTAATAACGTTCTGGCAATGCCGACACGCTGTTTCTCACCGCCAGAGAGTTTAAGACCACGCTCACCAACTGCAGTGTCATAGCCATCCGGCAGGCTGGTTATAAAGTCATGAATCTTCGCGGCTTTAGCCGCATCAATCACTTCCTCTTCAGTTGCATCCGGACGACCATAGGCAATGTTATAGCCCACGGTGTCGTTAAACAACACAGTGTCCTGCGGCACAATGCCAATGCTTTGGTGCAGACTTTTCTGGGTAACATCACGAACATCCTGGCCGTCTATGGTTAACGAACCCTCTGTGACATCATAAAACCGGAACATTAATCGACCAATAGTAGATTTACCCGAACCGGAAGGACCGACCACAGCAACCGTTTGACCTGCCGGTACTTCCAGATCAAGCCCGTTCAGAATAATGCGATCATCGTTGTAGCCGAAATGAATCTGGTTAAATCGCAAAGCGCCACCTTCAATATGAAGCGCTTTGGCATCAGGCTTATCCTCTACTTCACGCTCATACTGAAGTAAATCAAACATCTCACCCATATCAATCAATGATTGCCGAATCTCACGATAAACGGTTCCGAGAAAATTCAGCGGCATGGTGATTTGAATCATATACGCGTTCACCATAACGAAATCCCCCACTGTCAGATCCCCGTTAGTAACACCTATTGCCGCCATCACCATTACAATCACCAATCCGGTGGTAATTAGCAGCGACTGACCAAAATTCAAAAACGCCAACGAATAAGAAGTGGTAAGTGCAGCGCGTTCATAGCCACGCATTGATTCATCATAACGATTGGCTTCACGTTCTTCTGCATTGAAGTACTTTACCGTTTCATAGTTCAGCAGACTGTCTATCGCTTTTTGATTGGCGTCTGTGTCTTTATCGTTCATCTGCTTGCGAACCTGCACACGCCATTCAGTCACTTTAAAAGTAAACCAGATGTAGATTGCAATGGTTACCACGATTACTGCCAGATACCAGACATCAAAAACAAAAAACATGATCGCGGCAATCATTATAAGTTCAAGTACCAACGGACCAATTGAGAAAAGCATGAATCGCAGCAGGAAGTCGACACCTTTAACACCCCGCTCAATAATCCGGCTGAGTCCACCGGTTTTACGAGTCAGGTGATAGCGCAATGACAAGGCATGCATATGTTGGAAAGTTTCCAATGCCAATCGCCGCAAAGATCGCTGCCCTACTTTGGCAAAAAGAACATCCCGCAGCTGATTGAAACCCACCGTCATCAGACGCGCCATGCCGTACGCAATGGTTAAACCCACCGCCCCGGCAATGAGAAACACGGTAGCGTTGGACTCGGCGCCACCAGGTGCCATCGCATCGACAGCGCCTTTATAGAAAAATGGCGTGACCACAGAGATTACCCGAGCCAGCACCAACGCGAGCAATGCCAGAACAACACGAATCCGAATCTCGCGATTATCTGCAGGCCAAAGATACGGCAGCACGCGACGGATTGTTCGCATACCACTGCGTCGGGCGGCTTTCTGTGAGTCTACTTCATCTGTTTCAACAGACATGGAGCTCCTTAAGGATTCATGCAATTAAACAGGACAGTAAAAACTGCCTGTTCGATAGTAGGATTCGAGGATCACCGGTATCGGATCAGTCTTGACGTGGATATCGAATGCGGGAATTGGCGGGTGGCATGCGCAGCAACCACACTCCACCGAGTATAAGCCAATATGTGGTCAGCATCGCGTAATCCCGACTCACCCGCCGCAACGCCGCAACATTGCCAACTCACCGACAAAGCACGCAATTATGTTGGATTTTATTACGTCATGACGTATAATTCCCTATCGGCTATTGAACTAAAGAGCTACTACTATGACCCTATTCAAAAAGTCGCCATTGATTAAATCTGTGGTATTCGCACTCACCGCAATAACTCCCACCGGACTGGTGTTTGCCGCGTGTGAATACGCCGATGCCAATCTCTACAACGACTGGGGCTGGAATCCGGTGGATATGGTTTCGTGTCCTCCATTGCCGGATCCAAATGACAGTTGCGACTATTCAGATGCAGACAGTTATGGTGGATGGGGCTGGAACGCCACTACTCAAATGTCCTGCCGACCGCTTGCACCTGTAGCCAGTGAGTGCATTGATTCGGATGGCGATGGCTGGGGCTGGAATGGCATAGCATCCTGTTTGATAGGCGAGGAACCGACGCTCAACGATCACCTTATTTTGATAGATAACCCTGGTGCAACTCTATATAGCTACCAACGAACTCCGGACGATGCGGCATCTTATTTTCAATACTGGGGTGCAGACCTGCACAGCGGCGACAGCGGCAGATACTCCGACGTTTTTATGAGAGACAACAACACCGGTGCTATCAATGTACTCAGTGTTGGAGAAAACAACTTTGAGGCAAACAACGACTCCTATCTTTCCGGTATCAGTGAGGATGGCAACACTGTGCTGCTTGCGAGTCGGGCAACAAACTTTACCGGCACAATCGCAAACGGGGTAGAACAACTCTATCTGCTGGACATCCCGACCGGGAGTTTTACCCAGGTTGTAAACACAGTACGCGGTACAAGCCCGTGGTCTTACGTCAGAGGGTTACTTTCCAAAGACGGTAATTATGTTGCTTTTAGTACCGAGGCTGCCAATATTGTAGACGGCGATAACAACAGTACTTCAGATATCTTTATCTTCGACATTGCAAACAGTTTGACCACAAGAATCACGGCAAACCCTTATGGAGAAGAAGCAAATGACACAAGTTATCTACGCGACATCAGCGCAGACGGGCGCTATGTCTTATTCGTCAGTCGAGCAGATAATTTGCTTTCTACTGCAGAATTTTCCAGTGGACTTTACGTCTATGACCGGTTGAACCAAACCAACACACTGGTACGCCAGATAGACGACCTGAACCAGGCAACCTTGAGTGATGACGGAAGCATTGTCGCCTTTGAGTACCGACGTTCCACTGGAATGACCCTAGCATGGATCAACCTGTTGACTGGTGAAGTGGGCAGCATTGATACCGCAAGCGAAGGCTACTCGAGCAGCCCTGAGGTATCACCGGATGGAAGATTTGTCGCCTATTCGAGCACGAAAACTGATCTGGTGAATGACGTCATCGTTAGTGGTGACCAATCGCTTCTCTATCTCACAGAACTTGCAACAGGTAATACCACACTGGTTTCACAGTCTCCGGACGGCCGGGAAGCAAATAACGGTGTCTACAGCGCAGAGTTCATTGCAGGGGGGAAGTACCTGCGATTTAACAGTAGCGCAAGCAATCTTCACAGCGAAGATAACAATACTAACTACGATACTTTCCTATATGAGATCCCTCAATAGAGAAGATCTGTTACGGTATTCATTGCAAAAAACAACATAGGTTGTTCTACAACTACGTACAACCTTTAACACTCAAGGCCGCATGTAATACTCGTCGCTGAAATCTCCGGGAGAGTAATACGGTGATCCGTATCCGGATGAAAAATTGCCAGTCATTTGTTTCAACATTATGCGTTCTTCTTCTGTCAGTAATGTGCTCTCAGTTATCCATTGCCTGATGGAGTCCATGTCTGATGCACGCTCACTAATTGCACTCATAATCAGGTTCTGACGATTGTTGCTCTGCAGTGATGCGATACGGTCGAGTACAGTGATCGAGTCTACATCAGGATTCATTGTGTCGAGTACGATAGACCCGATTTCCAGAACAGTGGGGTTGGTTTGTTGAACCAACCAATCCTTTGCCGCATCAGAGCCTCGATCCAACTGCATAAATATCATCTGCTCAGCCATAACATTCTGTACGTTCACAGGCAGAGTGGTAAACACCTCCGAGGCCAAAGCCGGATCCCGGTATAGCAGGGAACCAGCAGCATTCATTAAGATGCCCTGATTTTCAGCAGTGTCCGGTTGATTGCGGAGCCAGTTCATCGCGCTGGTTGAATCAGTATGAATCCACTGATCAACAATACTCATGATTGCACCCTGACGGCTGTTTACGGGAAGTTGCTCAGCCCAGGCTATTGCTCCTGCAGGGTCGTTGCGTGCCATACTGGCCGCTATTGCTGGTGCCGCCATTGGTAAGACCGATTCCCGTTCAGCAGGGGGCAGCTGATCAATGAAACTCAACAGGCTGTCCGGATTGCTGTCTCCCCACGAATAGATGATGCTCATCAGGGAACTTTCACGCAGCATCGGGTCTTCTTGAGCCAATGCCCACTGCAGCGCGCTGTCGGGGTTGGTTTCAGCCAGATGTCTTGTATATAAATCAGTAAGCATCATGCGAGAATCCGACGAAGATAAAGGATCATTCAGTAGCGCTTCAATCTCTGCGATAGCGGCATACGGGTCTCTCTCGAACCACATATACAACAGGTTTTCTTTCATTCCTTCGAGGTCTCCTAACTCCTGTTCAGAATTTAAAAATGCAAAAGCAGACTGCGGATCCTGCTCTCCCCATTGCATCAACGCGGTATGGAATGTACCAAACTCATCTTCCCGAAGCGGGTTAGCCGACTTCGAATTTTCCAGAAAGCTTTTTATAAATGCCTCCGGATCCTTTGACGCTATACCTGAATAGGCTGCATGCATTAAAGCGGGATTGTCCGATGCATAGTTTTCTATCCAATCACTGACATACTCCGGATTCATTGAGGCAAGTATTGAAATGGCCTGTGTCGGGTTACCTTGATGTCTGCGGCCTCGACCTTCGAATATCTCTACCACATAAAGCAGTGCGCCATCGATATCGATCTCTGCCCAGCGCTGGTAGATTGCTGTATTCAGGGCGTTAACATAGGTTTTGTCATACAGGTTATCCGGCATCTCGCTTAGTAGTGACTTAAGTTCTCCACTGTCTGCAAGTTCCAGAGATTGTAAAGCGGATTTTAGTTCGCGATAGTCTTTGATATCGGCGAAGTCTGCAATCGGTTGTGCTGATGTATTGGCAGAGTCAGCGCTCGTGCTGTCAACAAAAGTATCTTCTTTAGATTCTCGTTTGCCACTACGTGAAACCGGTGCGAAAGGTGACCGACCTACCGGACTATTTTGGCCTGTGGGGCCAGGTACATTGATATTGTCCGGTTCACTGCGCACCGGGTTTACCTTGTGAGCGATAAAACCATAGCTTGAAACGGTTACTGCTATGCCGATAACCACGCCTGCAACAAGCGGAATCAGAATCTTCATATTACCTACATCCTCAATACTTCATTTGGGTTATTTCTTAGTTCACACCAGATATTTTGGCGCTAAGGCTATCTGCATAGGCTGTACCGCATGACATTATCATAAACTACCCTGGGCACGGAATGTCTGGGCATTGTTCCAGGAAGAGATGTTCATCTGGTCGCGCAACCCAGCCTACCACCCCTGCCAGTCCTGCCAGTCCTGTGAGCCCGGCTCAATTGGGGATACCGAAGCGTGAGCGCATGTGCGCGCAATTGGCAGCACCACATCTCACGCAAGGATCGACTGCAAGCAAAGCACGCCTGTTAAGAACCTCTAAGCAGGTCTAAAATCTCACTATAATTTTTTGTGATCTTGCCGTCATAGTCTGAGAGGGACACAGTAAAAAACTCGCAAAATACCACGCGAGCGAAGAGGTAGTAACTATGCATATCAGTAAACCGGCCATGACTCTGATAGTCATAATCACTACTTTACCAGGTTGCGATGGCGATGCATCACTTCGCGAAGAACCCCTGATGTCTGAGTGGTCAAACGGCTACAGGCTTGAAAAAATTGTCACCTCAGACAACACTGACACTATTCTCCAAACCAAAGAATTCAGCTACTCAGAGGATGGAACTACCGTACGTTTGAGCCAGATAGAACGGCCGTTCTACGAACAATCCGATCCGAGTACTATTTGGGGAACCACTGCAAATGTAGCTTTCGTAGATGGATGTTATGGCACAGTTGATATCAACGACATCGGAATGATCGTACAAGCAGAAACCGACCAGCCCGGCTGTACGTTGCAGGCAGAGTCTGCCACTGAGATTAGATATTCATCTGATAGTTCAAAGTACCTCATCGACCCCCTGCTTCACCGACTCTCACAGAGTTCTGAATATACCTGCACTAAGACATACAGCTACTCTGCAGATAACACTATTGAAAATATAGCGAATGATGGAACCGAAGCGTGGTGTGGATATTCTGTCGATTCAATTAGCTATAACGAGCTTGGCCATACACAGAAAATTGATCGATATCCAATGGGCCAATCCAGGCCATATATCACTGAAATATACCGGGACTCACACCAGGCTTTCGGCAATGTGACGCGCTTTGATCCAAGTGATCCCGATGGCACTGAGAAATGGTTCGTAGTCTGGAATGGTGACTCCACACAAATACTGTCTGTTGAAACCGCACCCTCCTCTACAGAAAGCGCTAAACGCAATGAGATCACTTATGACACCTACGGCAATCCGATTGCAGCAACGATTCTGGTAGATGGCTATGTATCTAGCAAGGTAGAATTTTTTTACACACGTAGTGACAAGCCGGTTGCAAACATCGGCCTCACGCTGGTAGCTGAAAGCGTACTGTTGTCAGGCCTTTAACCGCTAAACTGCTTGCACAATCTCCCCGAGCTCGATACTAAAACGCAGAAACCACAGCTAACCACCCAGGTCAATTGCATAGCGGGCAAATCCGTCAGCGCCATCACCCACGGCTTCTATCGACACACCCTGCACATTGGCCGCATGCTCTCTGCCACCAGGCCCGGTATCGAAAACTACCGATGCATCTTTTATCGATGCGAACTTCCAGTTTGCATCTGCCTTCGGATTAATAGTGCCTTGATCGACAATATAACGGACCAACACATCACGGTTGGTATCGGGGCCGTTAAAAACAACCACATCATCATTAATACCAGGAAAATTACCCCCACCACCTGCGCGATAGTTATTGGTTGCAACGATGAATTTTTGTGCCTCATCTATTGGGTTGCCATTGTGCTTAAGATTGACCACCCGACTGGCGCTTGCATCCAGCAATTCCCCTTTTGGGTCGTACTTTGATGGTTGAGTGAGATCGATTTCATAAGTGACGCCATCAATAACATCAAAGTTATAAGACGGGAATTCCGGATTGATTAGTGGCTGGTCTGCCTGACCGGCATTTACCTGATTAAAAATACCGGCTGAGCGTTCCAGCCACTCTTTAACCTGAGCACCGGTAATCGCAACGGCGCGAACGGTGTTTGGGTACAGGTATAAATCAGATACGTTTTTGATTGCCACATCACCTACCGGCACATCGGTGTAGTATTCAGGACCTCCACGACCACCCGCTTTAAAAGGAGCCGCCGCAGACAGTACCGGCAACCCTTCCCATTCAGTGCCTTTCATCATATCGCTGATATACCAGGTTTGCGCCTGGCTTACGACCTGAACCGACGGATCATCTGCCACCAATGCAAAGTAGCTATGCAATGGTGCAGCTGTTTTGCCAACAGCACGGCGAACATAAGCCAGTGTTGCATCGTGATCGGCTTGTACTGATTCAAGTACTGTGGCATCACTTTCGACCAACGGTATATTCTTGCGCTCAACGCGCTCCGAGATAGCGCGTGCTTCTGACTCTGCAGACAGCACACTCCAGGCATCGCCCTGTTTTTCAAGCAGCAAGTCAATTAAACCGAGATGCGACCCCCAGAAGCCTGCCATAACTGCGGGCTTGCCTTGCAGGGTTCCCGTTTTCGCATCTATGCCATCGGCTGATTCATAGGCCGGACCTGGAAACACGCGATGGTGGTGACCGGTAACAATCGCATCTATTCCGTTTACCCCCGCAACATGCAGTGAAGCGTTTTCCATACCTTCTGATCGACTACCGGCATCAATACCCGAGTGCGAGAGCGCTATCACAACGTCTGCTCCGGCCTCCTTCATTTCCGGCACCCAGGCTTCTGCTGCGTCAACGATGTCTCTTGTGGCAATATTGCCATGCAGCCAACGTCTGTCCCAGTTCATTATCTGCTGTGGTACAAAACCAATCAGGCCAACTTTAATTGGGTGCTCGGTACCATCACCTGTTGTGACTATGCGATCAAGAATCGTATAGGGCTTAACATGATTAATCGGTTTATCGTCCCGCGCTGTTGAGCCCGGATTCCCCATTGCAACGTTCGCACAAACAAAAGGAAACTCAGCACCCCCGAGTACAGCTTCCATAAACTCAAGTCCGTAGTTGAATTCATGATTGCCCAGGGTTGAACAATCAAAACCCAGTGTATTCATCGCGGCGATTACCGGGTGCACCTGCCCTTCAGACATGCCGCGCTCGTAGGCAATGTAGTCACCCATCGGGTTGCCTTGCAAAAAATCACCGTTATCGACTAACAAAGCGTTGCTTGCTTCAGCACGAATGCTGTTAATGATGCTTGCCGTTCGCGCCAGGCCGACATTATCGGCCGGTTTATCGCCATAGTAGTCATACGGGAACACATGCACATGCAGATCGGTCGTCTCCATTATTCGAAGATGCGCCTGTCCTGTGGATGCAAATACGGAATACGGGTGCAGTACCGATAGCGCGCCGAGCGCAGTGGCAGACTGTAGGAAGGTCCGGCGTGATTGATCTATATTGCGAGTGCTCATAGTGTGTATCCCTTTCACGAATTAGGCGTTACTCAAGACTCTCATAAATCGCTGTAAAAGGCTATGTTCCGGACTCACCAGAGCATTGGCTATCGCTTCCACGTGCGAAGGACTGTAGCAGGTATCGCAATACTAAATGCCATCAACGCCGCGGTATTCTCCAGAAACCAGGAGGATCGCAGTTGCTTCTTCAGTATTTATAACGAGTCAGTTGAGCTTTAAGTGCGGGTTTATTATGAAACCAACTCTGCCAGTTCTTGTATTGTTTTTGGGTTTTCTCCGGAGAATTTCTGATATTCATTTTCTTGTACCATGGTGCAGAAGGGCTTAGATCTATCATTCCTTCAAATAGCACTGTGCCATCCGGGTTATATATTTTTAGGAAGTCTTCATGCCTCAGAGTAAGCATGTTGTTACTCGATTCTTCAACTAATATTAGAGCAGCAGCGCTCATACCTTGATCCTGACGAGTATCCAACGAAACAGAATAGGTTTCCGGTTTGGTGGTGTGTCTGATCCATTGTTTTCTCTCTGCTTCATCGGTAGCTTGCCGTTTTCTGTAAGCCGAATCATTGTGTGAATCCCGAATTACCATGGGAAGTTGGACAATTAAAAATAGAATCAGCCACAGAAACAAGACTACTGACCCGATCGCAGTTAGTATTGGGTGAATAATTCCAGCTAAGCACAAAGTAACACCGCTATAGAATAGGGCTTTGTCCAATTTCTCAATCGTGTGTTTCATGACGTGTTCTGCTTTCGGCAAATGCTCTGCTGGAAGAGGCTAATAAAAACCGTCCAGAGATAACTTCGGCGTGCAACTATACAGGGACTCGTAAGCAGGATCGTGGATTTACATTCGTCTGCTCCAGTGGGGCTGTTAGTGGCTTCAAGTACAACTGCCCGGTATGTTTGAATTTCAAAGCACCCGGCGTGAGTCATGTCTAGTTTGGCCCACGAGGGGTGCGCCGCGAAGGTACTCTATTTGATGAAATCGAAATCTGGAAGCAGATACTGCCACAGTCAGAAACACCCGGATAGCAGAGTTACCATAACTGAACTATCGGAACGTCTTGCAAAGCTTCATTGAATATAAAACAGCCTTGCTTTCTCTCACAGGAAAACTGGCTATTCCGGGATTTGATTGGTGGCCCCTTGTTAATGAACCCTCTCAATCAGACATACATTTACTTATTCACCTTGGGCACGTGATATAGAAGAAAAAACACCATTGCGGCATAAGTCACTATTAAATTAGGAATAGTCGTATTGAAGCCCGGATCGAAATCTGGAACTCCAAACCAATCTCTAAATGATCTGGTCGCAATAAAGAACATAAACAGAATACCAAATACAAACAAACCTATAATTGACCACCTGTTGAACGATGTTCTTTGAATGCCTAATTTTGACTCTTGCATGAAAAAATAGGACACCGTAATAGCCGTGATTACAGCTTCGATCAAGATAGCAACATAGGTGCTACTCGCGTACAGGCCAAGGCTGATATTCACGGTGTCAGTGCCAAACACATGATGCGGGTGACCGGAGATTAAATCGAATATAAAATGCAATAGAACCAATACAGCACCTGCTATAGCGACGGGTGTGCTTTTACACCATAGCTTGCCCACCACGAATACAATAGCCATCCAAAACACCTGCGGTAACAAATCATGGCTGTAGAGCATTTCAACAGTCATGTTTTGCAGGGTGGTTGCAAAAATATCACCCGGTGTTGTTGGCTCAAGGCCTGCGTAGTGAAAAACAGCCCAAAGGATATCCTGCAGTTGAGATGCAATGAGTAGGAACGCCAGACTACTTCCGGGCAACTTACGGTGTGCTACCAGTGCGGTGGAGAAGTGACCTACAAGCATATAAGTTCCATTAAGCTATGCAATATTAGTTTTTTGATAAAACTAATATTGGGTTTTTTGATAGAACTTGTCAAGCTATGATACAGCCATGAAGCACAAATCCTTCTCCCACATGAATTGTTCCATCGCCCAGACACTCGAAGTCCTCGGTGAACGATGGACTCTGCTCATCATTCGCGATGCATTTCGAGGCGTGACTCGATTTGAAGACTTCTTACACACCGGCATGTCCAGAAACGTGCTGACAGAACGCTTAAAGCGTCTGGTTGAGTATGAAGTACTTGATAAACGCGCCATCGATGGCAAGTCTTTCGACTACACATTGACTAAGAAAGGGGTGCAACTTCAGCCCGTGCTGTTATCAATCACGCACTGGGGTGACAAATACATGAGTAATCCAAAAGGATTACGAACCATTTTTATAGAGCGTAAAACCGGTAAACCTATTGCACCGATGTCTGCATATAGCGCTGATGGGCGGGCCCTAAAGCCCGGAGAAGTCGGACTGAAGCCCGGCCCTGGAAGCGCGTGAACTCCAACCGACTTTGAATTCAAGCCACAAGTTAAAACCGGGCTATTTAGCAACTGATTTGCGCTATACCGTATTTATAAACTCAACGCCTTGTTAACTAACGCTTTCTTATCCGGGTATTCAGTCACATCGATCCGCCGGGCCATAAGCTCCTCTCTCAAAGCATCTTCCGGGAGCGCTTCTATTTCATCCGAAGACAATTTCAGGAAATTGATACGTTGCCTTAGCGGGGGATTGGTTTCACCAAACAGATACTTATTTTTAAACTTAAAGTCGTCAGCATACTTATCGAGAAAGTAACTCAAAAACGTATTTAGAGCGGGGCGAACGCGCGGATCATTGGTTAAGTCCAGATCCGGTTCATCCAGCGTGGATTTCATTAAGTTCACCCAGCGCTCGGCACCTTTGGCGTTCATCAATTCCATGGCATTGTGGGTGTGGTGAAAATTAAGCCGGAATTCACCTCCATGGTATTGGTGCCCACCGCCCATGACATCCATCCACATGGCAGATTGCGTATTGATGTGTCTGGATTTGGACGCCACCCTTTCAAACACTGAAGCAAACCACGGTTCGTCTGCAAACACCTTGTCATAAAATCGACTGACTATGTTGAGTATCCTGTCTCTGCCCAGGACTGAATACAGTTGCCAGAACTGGATAGGCTTATCCTGACTTTCAGGTGCACTGAGTGATAAGACATGCGCCAGGCGATGAGACATTTCAGGTAGTAACTTTTTTTGAATCGCCGCATCAATGTACTTGGTACGAATAACTTCGGTCATATAACCGCTGGAAGTCTCAAACGTTGTGCTGCCTTTTAGATTATCGCGCTCACTCACTGTCAGTCCTGATCGAAAATAGTAGTCCCAAAACAAAGTTATACGGGACTACATAATTTGAGGACTAGCGCTGCAAATATCAAGACAAGCAATACGGGATTTCCACACACTGGTAGCCGTGGTGTTTGCGGAAATTAGAAAATGACAAAGGACTATTTCAATTTCCATCAAAACACATTGTCCGGTATGAAAATTCTTAGAGTAGTACCTCTTCCTGGCGCGACTGGCTGGTGGAAACGGAAATATTATACAGCTCAGCCAAGCTCAGGACTCTACTCGAAAGAACAGACTCCTAAACCGTGGAACAAAAAGCAGCACAAGAAAAAAGATGTCCAGCGCCGTCTGAATGACAGGCACGAGATACGGATTCATACCTTCTGCAATAATTGGCGGGCCGACAAAAGTAGTAGTCACCAGGTTACCGACGTGGTCGACGATCGAAATCGTCAGATACATAATCGCCAACGCCCAGGTTAGCAACCCACGTCGTTTCACAATGGCCCAGATCAATGGTGGTGCGAAAACGACAGCAAACAGATCAAGATAGGCGGGATACAACCAGGCTTTTGATTCGCCACCGGCTACTATTTCATTAATCAACGGGATCGCAATTGCTCTTGACAGCTGCAATGCAATCCAGACGATCAGTGCGACAACAAAAAACCGTCCACCATCTTTCAGACTACCGAAATTGGTATTCATTTGCTGTTAGTTTCCGTTTTGCCCCTCATTTTCCGTGATAGGCCTGGCTAACCGCAAAGCTGTCTTCAAACCAGTTCCAGAGAACTACCTTCCCGTCGCGAACTTTGGCACGTAACGCAAAAGTGAAGGCACCGATTTCTTTGCCGGAGTTCGTGGTAATGCCGTTCATATTGCCAAACACTGCGACTGTATCCCCTAAGGCAAATGCATCGGTGTTTTCCCACGCGGTGGTCTTAAAGTTTGCACCAAAGATTGGCAGGAAATTCAGGATCTCTTCTTTGCCATTCCATGGACCAATCCAAGGCATATCTTTGTCACCCTCATTCATCCACACCATGTCATCAGCCATTAGGGATATGGCTGTATCCATATCACCGCTGCCGATAGCACCCATAAATGCCATCACTGTATCGAAGGTTTCCTGGCTTTCAGCATCCATCTCGGCAGCTCTTGCATTGACAGTGAGCGAGAGAGTTAAGATTACGCTCAGTAAGACACTAGTTATGAATTTGTATTTCAAGTCATTCTCCATTGTTGGCGTTGTTGCCAGTTATAAATATCTAAAGGTGATGTTTGGTTAGGTAATTTTCTAACACTCAGGTACCGCAACAGACAAACCCGTCACATAGTTATATGACTCTGTAACAAGCTGAATCAGTATTTTCAGTTGATCTTCATTAGTGGCTGAATAAAGCATGACGAGTCCTTCCCAGCCATCGCGCCTGTCGGCCCAGGGGTGGATTTCACCCCACCCCTTTTGCTCAACTTCTAAAGCGCGCTCATACGACAGAGGAGCATGCAGACTTCCATCTGCGTGTATATGGGCAAACTCGCGACCGGATACAATCGCTTTCGGATGTTTAACTGGAACTTCATCTTTCAGCCACATTCCCATTGCCCCTGGTAGAGAAACAATGGTCGGGTGTTCCTCAAGATCAGGCAACAGATAAGCAAGTTTGTAAAGTTGATCATTAATTGCCTGATCAGTCTCAACACCGAGTTGAATATGTGGCACTTTCCCACTGGTCTGGACCTGTGGTCCGGTTCGTTGGGGCAATGGTGTATTG
>CALLBO010000014.1 GCA_937998875.1 uncultured Granulosicoccaceae bacterium | reverse complement strand
AATCGTAACCGTCACTATATAAAACGAATTGTCGGTTTACCGGGAGATGTCATTTCATCTGAAGGTGGAGTTTTAAATATTAACGATGTGCCGGTGTCATCTGAAAATAGTACTGACGCGGTTATTGAAGAGCAGTTTGATGGTCGAATATGGTCAGTTAATGCGGGAGACTACGAGGAGTTTTCAATTACCGTAAGACCGGGTCATGTTTTTGTGTTAGGTGACAACCGCAATAAAAGTAATGATTCAAGAATGTTCGGCCAGGTTCCATTGGCTGATGTTGTAGGCCGGGCCCGACAGATTTGGTTTTCCAAAAACCCTGAAGGTATTCAGTGGGGCAGGCTTGGCATAAGTCTGTTACCTGAAGAGAAGAGCAAGTGAAAAAAGGTAAGTAATGCTTAAGAGAGATTAGCCCTAAAAATGTAATCTGTAGGAGTCGGTATCTGACGTGCTGCACATTGGTGGATGCGTAAAGGAGGCTGGGCAAGAATTACGGTCTTAAATAAATCGCAACTTTCAGGCTCAACAACCTCACGCCATCACGTAGGGTGGATAAGCTTGCGCATCCACCGCAATGGTGTAGAGGGGTAGTTGGTTGTCGTCAATGTAGCAGCTGAAGAATGGTTGTGGAATTGTCTTCTTGACGAGCGGTGTATCGGTGGATGCGCAAGCTTATCCACCCTACGAATCACGAGCTCCAGAAAAGGGCTCGATCTCGAAAAACTGATTTGGGGACTCGGAGACGTTTGCATTTTAATTCTTGCCCAGCCTCAAGCTTATCCCCCTACGTGATGCTCTGAATCAAACTGATGTGCGAGCAACAAGTACTCTGACCGCCCTGCCAGCTGCGGAGAAAGAGCAAGCCGTTTAGTGAAATATGAACTGGAATCCGGAGTGGAATTTCGAAGAAGGAGCGGAGTCATTCCGCTCCTTCCCGGCTTTGCGCTCTGCCTTTTCGCGCTGGTTTAGGTATTCATCAATCTCATCGTCTAATTGACGCTTTGACTGATGCCGTTTGCCCGATACCGATTCGGTATGGACCCCGCCTTTTCGCAAAAGTGCGCCGTAGCGGACTACGGGATTACGCCTTGTCGGCATTAGGTTTCTCCTTTACTGAGAGAGAAATATCGATGAATCAGAGTTGAATCTGAAACCATCGAGGTGAATCGACGCTTTTTAAGCCGCGTCGAAAGCTTTTGTCATGCAGTAAAAACTCCGGGTGATCAGGGGTTTCTGCGAAGCAGAATCGTCGTGGCAGTTTGCTGTACAGAGATTCAGGTGGCGGCCTGTACTTGATACGCTTCAATTTGTTACCGGTTGCGAAAGTGTGGTACCAGATTGTGGTGACTCCCAGTTCTTCCTTTAGAAACCAAAGAGCTGCGCTTAGCAGTGCTTCGTCCCAGATCTTACGCAGTCTAGACAAAATAAACTCAACGTAACTTAGCAGCTCGATGTGATCCTTGTTCTGTAGCTGATAAATCCTGTGGCATAGCATGGTTGCATCTCTGATCCAGTCGCTCTGTATTTCTTCAATCAGTGCTTCTCCACAGGTGAGGTCAATGTCCATTCTTACCCAGCCGAGTGTTTGTCTGAAAAGCTCCCGTTGTCCTGGCTCAAGTACCGGGTGGCCGATAGTGTCAAACACATATTGCAGATCACCTGGTAACAGCGCATCGAGTGTTTTGCGGTAGCCTTCGTGCAGGTTTAGCTGCAGTACCAGATTATGGCCGACTCTGCTGGTTTGTTGCCATCGCAGTGATGATCCACCCCATGTGCCAAGTGTTAACAAAAATTGCTCGTGTGGCTCTTGCCAGGCATGGGCGATGGCGCCAACACACAATTTTTTCCCACCAGTCGTAGACAGAGTGTCCTTAACGCAGGTTTTCTTAAGTAATCCCGAATAGCGAGATTGCTTTACGTCTTGCACCGTGTGTTCGTCATCGAATATCCATGACAGTAACAGCAACGCATAGCGCCCCTGGAAGTAGGGGAAAAAGGTTTTTCCGCGTGGCATGCATGCAATAATTTCTTCAACGTCGTTCATTTTCATTTTCTTCAGTCCAACAAAAAACCCCGATAGCGTGTGCTGACCGGGGCTGTGTTGTCTGAAGACAATAGGCTGGCGGCACGTAAAGGGTGCGCCGGCTAAGAAAATAGTTGGCGCTACCTGATAGGGAGTACGTGTTTGTTTGTAATCGGGATCATCTATGTGACGCCAGTTGATTTGTGGTGGGGCGGCATTGTAATTGATGTAAGCGGCTTGTCAACCGTCAATCCTGTTTTTTGCTGGATTTTGTGCAGTAGACTGATGATGGGTGTATTAAAGATAAACTTTCAAAACGATTGTTAGCTGATGAAAATTGAAAACGCTATCCCAGTGATTGATCTGGGTGCGCTGGAGTCTGACAGTTTGGTGAATGTTGGCGATATGCTGCACCGTTGGTCCAACGGCCTGTTGCGCTCCACGCCACATCGGGTAATAAATGGATCTGGTAAATCCCGCTATTCGTGTCCATTCTTTTTTGATCCCAGCGTCAAGACTCTTGTTACGCCGTTGCCTTCATGTGTAAGTGCCGGACAGAAGCCCAGGTTTCAGTCGATTAACTTTGGTGATTTTTTGCGGTCAGAATTAGCGGCCGGATACGATCACCACAAACCAGCTGATTAGCTGGGTCATTGCTACAAAACAGCGCTGATGGTTGGTGGTAATAGTTCGCACCTTGGAAGGTGTTTGCCTGGCTCGGCCAGTGGTACTATGGTCTGCCTTCCTATCCCAATCTTATTAAACTGCAGCGCCACCGGACTAATGTGACAGAACTTTCCATAACCCGCACGACGCCGTTTCTGAAAGCAGTGCTCATTGTCATTCTGGCGATTTTTTTATTTGATGTGCAGGGTGCCTTAATAAAGCATATGGGTGGGCGCTATCCGGTGGAGCAGATATCATTTTATCGCAACCTGTTTGGAATTCTGCCAAACCTTGTGTTGTTGCTTTTCTCT
This sequence comes from uncultured Granulosicoccaceae bacterium, assembly GCA_937998875.1. Lineage (GTDB taxonomy): Bacteria > Pseudomonadota > Gammaproteobacteria > Granulosicoccales > Granulosicoccaceae. Next base: position 4,628 of record CALLBO010000014.1, on the reverse strand, counting down.
GCTGAGTGGCACAGGAATGGTAGGTCATTCGGGGTAGGGTTATGGCCACTTGCCCTGGGCAGAGGTTTGCTACTCGTGCTTGCGCAGTTATGTTTTTATACGGCCCTGGTGCATATGGAGCTGGCCACGGCGACCACACTTGCTTTTGCGGGACCACTGTTTGTGACAACGCTTTCTATTCCACTACTTGGACATAAAGTCGGTTGGGTGCGTGGCTCTGCGGTGCTTTTGGGTTTTGTCGGGGTCGTGTTGGTGATGCGCCCTGGAAGCGATGCATTTTCTCTGGTAGCACTACTGCCGGTCGCAGCTGCATTGTTTTATGCGCTAACCAGTTTGTCTTCCCGTTACTTTGACAAAAATGTGCCGACAGCGTTGATTAGTATTTACGGTTCTGTAGGCGCGATGTTTGCCGCACTTGCTTTGTTGATCTACAAGGGAGATCCGATACTGCTGGATAATTTTCCAGACTGGCTATTCTTTATTGCCATGGGAAGTGTCGGTGGTACGGCTGTCTTTCTGTTGATCTCTGCTTATCGTATGGCAGACCCGAGCAGTCTTTCACCTTTCGAATACTTTGGTATTCCATTTTCTTTCATGCTCGGCTGGGTGTTTTTTAATGAGACACCGTTTGATTCCTTGTTCCCGGGCGTGTTGTTTATCGTGGGTGGCGGGCTGCTGGTGGTCTGGCGTGAGAGAGCGCTTGCAAAGCAAGAGAAAGCTGTCGTGGGAAACGTCATTGAAGATTGACAAAACTTTAATGGTGCAAGGTACCACTTCTGATGCTGGTAAAAGTGTACTGGTTGCTGGCTTGTGTCGGTTGTTGTATAGGCGTGGTGTGGCTGTGGCACCCTTCAAGCCGCAAAACATGGCACTTAATAGTGCGGTGACTGTGGATGGTGGCGAGATTGGCCGCTCGCAAGCCTTGCAGGCGATTGCCTGCGGGCTACAACCTCACACAGACTTTAATCCAGTGCTACTCAAACCGTCCAGTGATACTGGCGCGCAGGTCATCCTGCACGGAAAGGCAATCGATGCGATGGAAGCGAAACAGTTCCATGATTATAAGAAGGTGGCAATGGACGCAGTATTGGTATCGCACAGTCGTTTAGAACGTCAGTTTGAAAAGATCATCGTTGAGGGTGCTGGAAGTCCGGCGGAGATTAATCTTCGTGAGAATGATATTGCCAACATGGGGTTTGCTGAAACAGTAGATTGTCCTGTGATAATTGTTGCTGATATTGACCGTGGTGGTGTGTTTGCACACCTTGTGGGCACACTCGACGTACTGTCAGTTAGTGAGCAAAAGCGGGTAGTGGGCTTTGTCATTAATCGTTTCCGGGGAGATATAGGATTGTTGCAACCCGGGCTTGACTGGCTGGAGGAACGCACCTCAAAACCTGTGCTTGGAGTCCTGCCATACCTTACTGAGTTTTATCTGGATGCGGAAGATGCAATTTGTACTCAGCAGTTTAAAGATAATAGTGATCAGCTAAAGATTGTGGTTCCAGTGTTACCTCGCATTAGTAATCACACTGATTTTGATGTGTTACGTCTTAACCCCAGAGTAGATTTGCAGTTTGTCTCACCGGTGCAAACGTGTCCGCCAGCTGATTTAATCATTATTCCAGGTTCTAAAAATGTTCGTGCAGATTTGCAGTACCTTATTACTCATGGGTGGCGTGAACACCTTCTGAAACACCTTCGCTATGGAGGTAAGTTACTTGGTATCTGTGGCGGATATCAGATGTTAGGCAGGGTAATTCACGATCCTGATGGTATCGAGGATACGCCTGGCAGTGTCGATGGGTTCGGCTTCTTTGATCTTGAAACTGTGCTCGAACCGGTTAAGCAATTGCGAAGTGTCAGTGGTGAGTTTGCGCATGAGAATTTTTCAAATGCATCCTTTGAGGGGTACGAAATCCACTGTGGCAGGACGACCTCTTTTAATGACGCCATGTATGATTCGTTATTGCAATACAGCATAAACGGGGTGTCATATTGCGACGGTGCAGTAAGTGATGATGCTCAGGTTATTGGTACTTACCTGCATGGCTTATTTGATAAGCCTGATGCAGCCAGCGTGATATTGCGTTGGGTTGGCTTAAGTAGTGATTACAGGGTTGATCTGGCTGACATACGCGAACAGCAGTTAGATAGATTGGCGGATATGCTTTTAGCGAATCTAAAACCCGATTTTATTGATGCACTGCAGGGTCGGACTTAGTCTCGAACCTTCTATGGGCGGGTAGTTAAACTCAAGTGAGGCCGGTCATGTTATTTGTGTAGTTCTATTTACAATCCAGTGCGTCTTGCAGACTACTTGTGTCGATAAACTCACCAATGCTCACAGACGCAAGTTTTCCACCTTCAAGCGTGGTCTCCAAAATGCGTTCCCAGTTGGTATCAGCGGTGATCATGGTGGTGATACCCTGGCAGGTTTTGATGCCACCCGATATAAAGGCTTCCCCAATGCGATGATTGCTGTAGCCCGCCTTGCTCGCAATCTGGTTGAGCTTCCCATCCGTGTATGACCAAACTCTGAGCATTTTGGCAAGGTGTGGTCGGTCTACGAACGCAATGTCCATGTCGCCATCATTGTTAAAGTCTGCAATGCCAACCGGGGCAAGCCAGCGGTTTGATGTGCCGATATATGGTGTGGTTGTGAGCAGTGTTACTTCATTGTTAGTGAGCTGATAGATCGCAATTTGTGCTCCGTAGTCACGGTGGCTACGGATGGTGACAACTTCTGCGCCGGCAGCAGTGTCTATTTCTGCAAGTCGTGGCGCAAGATCCTCAAAGACATGCGACTGATCCAGTTCCAGGGATCGAGCACAGCCGTGTTGGTCTGTCACTACTAGTTTGGAAGGTTCTATTGCGTCACCCAGTACACCATGGGTGTAGCGGGTGGTGGCATTGTCATACCACGCGGTTTGAATGCCTGTGTTGCTTTGTGTGGTGGTTAATGAGTCTGGGAAATCTGAGTTGGCAGATTCGATTTTGTTGCAGCTGGCAAACGCGGCTGTGTTTGCCAGTAGGATCGCAAGGACAGCGGTAATCGAAGGAATGGAGTTGATCATCGAAACAATCTGCGAACATTAAACGAGTTGGATATCAGCAGAGGTAGAAAGTTCCCGTATTGGGCCGAGAGCGGAGCCTACTTCGCAACACCTGCCATCAGAAATCGCTTTGTAATCTCAATGTTTTGTTTTACAGCTTCTATGTCTTTGGGGTTAAGCAGGCCGTCAGGCGAATCAGTAAGATTGAAATGTTGATACTTGTCGGTACCTGCCACCAGCCTGGCATTAGTTTTTTCGTCGATCGTTTGCTGCATATCCGGAGTGATGTAACGGATAGCCAGCCCGATCCTCCGGTCATTTGATTGATTGTGGTGAGAGCCGTGAAATAACCTGCCGTGGTGAAGTGACATCTCTCCCGGCTGTAGTACATCACTCACCGCATCATCTTCGTTAACTTCCACAGCGAGCTCCTGTCCACGGGACAGCAGGTTGTTACCTGCGAATGTATCACGATGTTCAACAATGCTGCCTTTATGGCTGCCGGGTACAAATTTCATGCAGCCGCTTAGTTCGGTAGCAGGTGATAGTGCAATCCATGCGGTGACTTCATGGCTGTCTGTCAGGCCCCAGTAGGTCAGATCCTGATGCCAGCTAACGAAGTCTGTAGTTTGTGGTTCTTTGATAAAGAAGCTTGCGTTCCAGACCAGTAAGTCCGGCCCGAGTATTTCTTTTACTGGATTAAGTACAGCATCCAGACGGGTTATCTCATCGACAAACGGTATGAGCGAGTTGGCGTGGCCGATGGCGAGTTTAACTAACTCGGGAGTATGTGCGGTTTCGATTTTCTCAAGCGATGCTCGATACTGATCTGCGTGAGAGCTGTCAAACAAACGAAAAGGGAAAGCGTATCCCTTTTCGTTGTAATCGACAGTCCAGTCAGCCATTAGCTTAAAGCAGTAGCGTTACGATCGACGGCCAGATAAGCAAGACACTCAGCGCCAGCAGTTGAATGCCGATAAACGGCAGAAAACCACGGAAGATATCGGTCAGCGATATATGTGGTGGCGCCACGGACTTTAAATAGAAGGCTGCCGGTCCAAACGGTGGTGAAAGAAAACTTACCTGCATATTCATACAGAACAGTACGCCGAACCAGATTGCTACCTGCCGTGGTTCGAGCTGACCGATAAAGCCAATCTCTTCAATAGGGAGACGCTGCACGATGGGTAGAAACACTGGAATGATCAGCAGTACAATTCCAACCCAGTCCATGAATGCACCCATGAATAGCAGGATCACCATCATGATCAGGATCACCATCATGGTCGGCATTTCAGCACCTACGATAAGACCTGCGATGTAGGTCGGGCCGCCTGCCAGTGTGTATGCACCGGCAAGGGCTGCCGCACCGACGGTTACCCAGATAATCGTACCGGTTGATCGTAACGTGCGCATCAGGCTTACCCATACCAGGTCAACTGATGCCTCACCGCGAAACAATGCAATTAGAAATACCGCCAACGCACCCATACCTGCCGCTTCAGTGATGCCGGTGATACCCCCATAAATTGAACCAAGGACAATAAAAATAACCGAGAAGGGTGGAACCAG
>CALLBO010000013.1 GCA_937998875.1 uncultured Granulosicoccaceae bacterium | reverse complement strand
CCGCTACCACAGCTTGTATCGCCGTTCGACGAATTCAACACCGCACCCCCTACAGTACGGCACCGTTCCTATTGGATAACGGCCAGCATTCAGGTGGTTGCAAAGTGGGCAACGCATCATAAGCATGCCACCGATCATCAGGGATATGACCGCGATCAAGCACAGGCTGCCGAGGATTTTGGTCAGAATGACAGGCGCACCGAAGTCTTTTAACGCTAGTGCACCCAGCCAGAATAATATTACCGGGATGATTGCCGAAAGCATTAGCCACCCACCCTTGTCCGCCCTTTGTACTTTGCCAGGCATTTTTACATGGTCAGGCTTTTTCACTAATTCCTCGTAGGCGGACGTGTCACATCAGTCGATCTCGGCTGTTAGCAGTTTTTCTTTAAACCAGCTTGCGACACACTAAACAAAATAATCAACCGACTTTTCTTTTGTTCTATTTTAATAAATATCTGAAGGCTACAAAGTTGAGAATGGCAGCCATTGGACGGACAGCGATCGTTCGGGATCTATCGTAGTCGCCCAAACAAAAGCCAAGATCACTAACTGCTCGCAATATTCGCTTGAGTGCCCAATCAGGACAAACAGGGATACTGGCAACAGACAAACGCTTAAAACGAAAGCGGACTATCGATTTCATATCTACCGCTTGAATGTTGGACAAGAGTACTCTAAGCGACACAATGTCGTGAAGAAAGTCTTTTAAAACGGACTGCATAGCTCAATGTAGACGCGCTGAAAGCAAGTGGATTGTGAAACCTATTCTTCTTTATTCGCAGTATTTCTGCCGATTACCTCAATCCGGTTTGTCCAGATGTGACCGGAGAATCCAACAGGTACTTTCTGGACTTGTGATTCTGAGTCGATACCGATAACACCTAAATTGCTTCTATTAATCGCGCCTACCAGAACTATGGTGCTTCCAGCTTTCCGCATACGATTTTCAAATTTATAGGGCCATCCCCACATTAAAGGCGCAACATTCAACGGTAGAAGCACGATTGTATTACGACAAGATTTCGGTATGTACGTGCTCCAACCCTTAACAAGGTAGTTGAGCAGACAGCTTTTGATTGTTTCTCGTGAGAAGGATTTAAGTCCGCTGATTCTTTCTGAGGCGACCTGGCTGGGTTTGTGGCCGCCGTACACAGCCCACACGTTTTGTCGCCACTGGGGATTTTGTTCGACCAATTTTGCAAATAATTCACCATCTGAGCGCCGACCAGATTTGAAATTAATTAGAAATTTAAGTTCCGGGAAAGCACTGAACACCTCTCGCAGCGAGGGTAACTGCCCTACGCCTTGCCCACGAAACGGATGTTGACCATTTGCCGCGGTGTAGCCATATCCCACATCCAAGGTTTGTAACTCTGCCAAGGTGTGGTCGCCTATTCCACCCGATCCTTCAGTACGACACTCTATCGTCCCATCATGGAAGACAGCCAGTTGATCATCGGCGGTGCGCTGTATATCGATCTCGACTAAGTCTGCGCCCAGCTCAAATGCTGCCTGCATAGATGTCAGCGTATTCTCAAGATATAGATGACCAGTGTCGTACCAACGTGTAGCAGTACATTCAAATCGGCCAAGATCGTCACGGTCGTATTGTTGATGGACACCCCGGTGAGCGAGCAGAGCAGCTTGACTGTTGTCACTTAACGGGGATGTCGTAATTGATGTGTTAATGCACCATAGTGCCGTAGCAAGCACCAGAATAAACAACATGGCTTTACGCAACACTTTCACTACCCCGCTAAGTCTCCCTACAATAGCAACTATTCTTGTCGTTGATTTTGAAATTACCACAGCAACAAGCAAACATTATTAGCATTTCGGATTATGACCCTGCTTGCTTAAATTCGTTAACTTCGGAGCTCGCTAGTCGGTGTTATGCAGGCGTGTGTATAAAACGAGGAGGTGAGCTAATCGTCAGCTTTTAGTAGGAATCAGCGAGTTTCCACCAGTGTTCAACGAGGGCGAAAGACCAGAATTGGCAGACAGCCCAAGTAGAATTCTTATCGCATCACCGACTGCTGCTAATCACATCCAGCTTGATTTGTAAGTTATCGACTTTATTATCACGCCACATCACACCGGGCCGGTATAACGATCTGCTACGCTAAAAAATAGACGGCTCATCCACCGGCTTGCCATGTGATGTTTCCAGAAAGTCAAAATCACAGCCGCTGTCAGCTTGTAAAATGTGGTTGGAAAACATCCAGCCATAACCTCTTTCATATCTCGGTGAAGGTGGTTGCCATGCAGCCTTTCGCCGCTTTAGTTCTGCCGCTTCGACTTTAAGATTGATAGTTCTGGCGGGAACATCTACCTCAATGATGTCACCCGTCTTCACCAGTGCCAGTGGTCCGCCAATGTAGGACTCCGGTGCGACATGAAGAATGCAGGCCCCATAGCTGGTGCCACTCATTCTGGCATCAGAAATACGCACCATATCGCGGACACCTTTTTTTAGCAGTTTCTTCGGAATAGGTAACATACCCCACTCTGGCATGCCCGGCCCACCCTTGGGCCCAGCGTTGCGCAGAACAAGCACGGTGTTTTCATCAACGTCGAGGTCATCTTCATCTATATTGGCTTTCATTTCAGCGTAGTCATCGAATACCAAAGCAGGCCCGCTATGCTGTAACAAGCGAGGCTCGCATGCGGATGGCTTAATCACACAACCGTCAGGCGCAAGCGAACCCTTTAACACCGCCAGCGCACCTTCCGCATAGATTGGATTATCAGTGCTTCTGATCACATCATCGTTGTAGACCTCAGCCCGTTCAAGCGCCTCGGCCCAGGTTTTACCAGAGACGGTTATGCAATCGGTGTGTAAATCTTTCTCTATTCTGGATAGCATCGCTGGCAATCCACCCGCATAAAAGAAGTCTTCCATCAGATAGGTATCACCGCTCGGTCGTATATTGGCTATCACCGGAATGCTTCTGCTCTTCTTCTCAAAATCTGCAAGACTTAAATCGACACCGCTTCTTCTTGCCATCGCAATCAGGTGAATAATGGCATTAGTAGAGCAGCCCATTGCCATCGCCGCTGACACACCATTTTGATAAGCGTCTTCGTTAAGGATATCTGACGGTTTAAAATCATCCCATACCATTTCGACGATGCGCCTGCCTGAAGCACTGCACATACGTATATGATTTGAGTCTGCCGCTGGTATAGAGCTCGCACCATTGAGACACATACCAATACTATCTGCGATAGACATCATCGTTGCCGCCGTACCCATGGTCATACAGGTACCGTAGGATCTTGCAATGCCTCCCATGACTTCATTCCAGTCCTGCCGGTCAATTTCACCGGCACGCAGATCATCCCAGTACTTCCATGAATCAGAACCGGAGCCGAGTGTCTTACCCTTCCAGTGACCTCGAAGCATCGGTCCTGCCGGCACATAGATCGATGGGATATCCATACTGATCGCACCCATTAGCAATGCCGGAGTCGTCTTGTCACACCCGCCCATCAGCACAGCCCCGTCAACCGGATGACTGCGCAGCAGCTCCTCGGTTTCCATCGCAAGAAAATTCCGATAGAGCATGGTCGATGGCTTAACAATAGGTTCGGATAAAGAGATTGCCGGCAGATCCAGCGGCATACCTCCGGCTTGCAAAACACCACGTTTGATGTCATCAATCCGGTGCTTGAAGTGCGAGTGACACTGATTAATATCAGACCAGGTATTGATTATTGCAATGACTGGTCGCCCCTCCCAGTCATCTTCACCGTAACCCATTTGCATGAATCGCGAACGATGGCTTGATGACCTCAAATCATCCTCACCGAGCCAACGGTAGCTTCTAAATGTTTTCGGGTCTTTTTTCATGGGGCCTGGCCTGCCAATTAACCGTGGTGTCCAGTTTAACCGCGATCAAACGCTGCCGTCGAACCGACGCTATCAATTTATTGTCGGGCAACCTAAAATAACGCCATTGCACAAAATATTCAGCACTTACCGGAGCACCACCATGACCTGGAGCGTATATCTCTCTGGAGAAATACATACTGACTGGCGACAGCAAATCGCTGAAGGTTGCAACAAATTGAACCTGCCATTGACTTTCTGCTCTGCGGTAACGGATCACGAAGCCAGTGATGCGGCGGGAGATGTTCTGGGGGCTGAGACTGAAGGATTCTGGCGCGATCACAAATCATCCAAGGTCAATGGCATTCGCACCAGAAACCTGATTGCAAAATGCGACATTGCGGTGGTTCGCTTCGGCGAAAAGTACAAACAGTGGAATGCAGCTTTTGATGCAGGACAGCTGGCAGCGCTCGGCAAGCCTTATATCACGCTACACGATGCTGATATTATCCACCCGCTTAAAGAGGTAGATTCTGCCGCAATGGGCTGGGCACAAACCCCTGAGCAAGTGGTTGAGATATTACGCTATGTAACTACCGCTTAAAGTATCGATCGCACTGGGTCACTGGCATGGTAGTAAGTAACTCGTGCTTGATTACCACATTACGAGGCACACTGTGGTACAACTGGTTCAAGGCAGGAAAAACGGAGCTGTTCTGATGTCAGACAACCTCGATAAACTTGTTGCCTCTGCCCGGGCAGACTACGCCAAGCGCGAAGATGGCTACCGGCAGCGTGCGCTGAAAATGTACCCATGGGTATGCGGTCGCTGTATGCGAGAGTTCGATAACAACAATGTACGTGAACTCACCGTACACCATCGCGATCACAACCATGACCATAATCCGGAGGACGGTAGTAACTGGGAGTTACTATGCGTTTTCTGCCACGACAATGAACACCAGCGATTTGTAGAACAAATCACCTATGGTGAAGATCAGGCGGCTGTTACCACACACAACCCGTTTGCAGACTTAAAGTCTATGATGGATGACAAGAAGAAATAGTTTTCAATTGCAGTAGCAGCACGGCATACCCTCAACAGTCGGACGGGGATAACCCCTGCTACCTAAGCCCGTCTTCACCCTTGATGTCAGCCGCGACCAGCCCGCCGGCGCGGTTGTGTACTCTGGCACCGGTAGACATGACTAACACCAGCGCCAGTTCATTGGCTCTGGGTGCATCGTTAACCCCCACTTCCATTGCGTCAAAATGCGACCTCACATAGGAAGCGTTGGTGTGGGTCAATGGTACGTCCAGTCGGGTACCGGGTGAGCCGACTTTTTTCGTAGAAGGGACAATCGCCATGCTGTCTTTTATCAGCTCACGCATTGAGTAGCCACCTGGCACATGCCACAGGGCGCCGTGTTCAATCTCACCGGCTTCTCCCACAATGGCACCTTTGCCATAACCTTCTATGTTGTCGGGATTACCACCAAGCGCTTCAATCAGTTTGCCAGCCATCTCGACGCCAAGTGGTTTGAGATCATCCATAAATCCGGCAATCTCCTCCTCGTATCTGCCAGCGTAAGGATTTTCAATCACGGCAATACAAGACGCTCTACACAACGGCTTTTGTGCAACCGGGCCCCCTTCATGAAAAGTTTCCTCTACACTAACCACCATTTTTCTAATCTTAACTTCAGGCATTTGCAGTTATCCCTTTAGCTGGTTTGCTATATTCGCGTGCATAATTTTGCCGAACGATTCAGTTGTAACACAACGACCTTGTAAAATCAGATACGCCGCTCGAATATAGTTGCCCTGTACAAATTGCTCTGCCAGTGAAAGACCACTCGTGATGGCAGTACTGCACTCCGTTTCTGTCAGATGCTGCACACCAACCGTCACCGCACGATTACCCAGATCAGTATTCGGATCAATCTCTATTGCGGGTTCACGCTTAACTTTCGGGTTATCTGGCAGATCCACAGCATTAGCGACTAAAGTGGCAGCAGCATCAGCGGCTGCGGCGCTAGCGGCAAGAACAGTCACAGAGTCTGCGATTCCGCAGCTTAAACTGCGCCCGGTTCGACCACTGGTAGCAATACCGGCGATAGCATCATGTGATGCAATAACTGCACGTGCCAGAATATCTCCACTCTGCGGATCTGCAACACCGACGGTAGAGCTTTCGCCTTCGGCCAGCCACAGTGCAATGTCACCACCATTGTTAACGCTGACTTTTGTCAGGCCGTTAGCGTGTCGGGTAATTACAGACAACACTTCATCCGCAACAGATCCCGCCACAGCCGCCATTGGCGTTATAAAACTATCATTTGCATGGCGTGACGTCGCCTGCCACATCCTGCGCGCTACCGGATCGGATACATTGCACTTATATGCCACGGGCTGGCGCAAAATATCAAGCTCGGCAACAAGTCCATCGAGGACCGTCGAAAATCTATCTTCCGCTACCTCAAAGGCGCGCGTTATTGAACGACTTGCGCCACTAGCACTGATGATCAGATCAATCGGGCCATGATGCAAATGCAGGTCACGTCCGTTGTTAATCAGTGATGACTGCATTTAACAATACTCTACGCCGAAACGTCCACCCACAATAGCCACTTAGTCGGTTGGCGAATGTCTACAACTAAATCTTATCTTCACGATCAGCCGCAAGCAAAACCGGAGGCAGCAGCAGAAAGTCGGCTAACAATGCAAACGCAATGGTTATTGCTGTAAGAATTCCCATCTCCGAGTTAACTTTAAAGCCTGACCAGTACAAGACAATAAACCCAACCACTAAAGTAAACGAAGTAACCGTTAAAGCAACACCCACTGTTTCAAAAGTATCCTGTAGTGCCTGTGCCGGGTTCAATCCCTGCTCTCGTCGGGCTCGCAGGTATTTGCTCAGAAAGTGCACCGTATCATCCACCACAATGCCAAGCGTGACCGCAACCACTACTGCAATGGACAATCCCGCTACCCCGACAACATAACCCCACAGCCCAAGTGCCATTGCAGCCGGCACCAGATTAGGCAGCAGGCTTATCAAACCTATCTTGAAACTGCGCAACGCAAAAATAAGAATAAACGAGATAAGCACGAGCGCCACCAGCGACCCGAACAACATCGAATTGATATTACGCTCGGAAATATAGGCAAAGATCATCGACAGTCCACTGCCTTTTGCAAACTGCTGCGAGGCGTTGTCACGCAGCCAGCTTTCAGCGCGAGCGTTAAGATCACGCAGATCAGCTGATGACGCACTCTGCACAAGAGCCACTACCCGGCTCTGTGACTTGGCGACATCAATGGTGTTGTTAAGATCGAGCCCATAGGGCAGAGACATTTCATACATCAGTAAATACTGGGCAGCGAGCTCACGTGACTCCGGTATAGCTAAATACTCAGGGTCGTCACCATTCATGCTCTTGTTCAGATCTTTGATTGTTGTGCTGATTGCACCTACATTTGTAACCTGAGGCTGCTGTTTGAGCCAGCCAACAAAATTATCTACGCGCTGTAGATAGACCGGATCATTGATGCCACCGTCCTCTTCCGCTGGTAGTGACCATTCAATGGCGTTCAGTCCGGTTAGCCTGCTTTCAATAAAATCGGTATCACGTCTGATCTCAAATTTTTCACTGAAATAGGTTAAAAAATTATCATCCAGTTTAATCTTGAAACTACCCAGCGACAGCACGACCACCAACGCCCCCATAACCCACAGCAACATTCTGTTGTTGGCAATTACAAAGCGCCCGAGCGCTGACAGCCAGTTGCGCAGAATCGAAGTACGGCCAGCGGGTTTTATTTTCACGAGTGACAGTACGGCCGGCAACATCGTGACGGACAGTACAAAGCCGGCTAATACCCCGGTAGCGACAATATTGCCAAGCAATCTGAAGGGCGGCGCATCTGAAAAGTTGAGTGTCAGAAAACCTATTGCCGTTGTGGCACTGGTTATAAATATCGGCGTAAGATTCACTCTCAAAGATTCAACAATGGCGTCTTTTTGCACCCAACCCTGCGCCATGCGCTGCCTGACAGTGACGAGCAAGTGAACACAGTGCGCAACTGATAGTGTCGGGATAATGATTGGAGCACCGGTGGTTCCGGCATTAAGCACGGTACCCGCCCAACCGGCCAACCCCATTGCGACCGTCACCGAGAAAACTATTAACAACATTACTCCGAATGTGGCCCACACTGTTTTGAGCGCCAGACCGACAATCAACAGGATCAGTACAAACATAATCGGTATCAGTACCGCACCTTCGCTATTGGGCAATACTGAAAACGCCACATCAAACGGCGCACCACCTGTCAGGTAGAAGTTGATATCCGGATGGCGCGATTCGAAATCACTGATCAACGCATTCGTGTAATCCACTACCTCGTAAACCGCATCAGCATTCTCTGGTGGTTTAAGAATGGTGATATTGATACCGGTCACCGTTGCATCAGCTGCGATTAATCGATTTACCAGAAACTCTTTTTGCAGGGCTGTTGCAATGGCTTTTTCTGCGATTGCCTGATTCAATTCAATATCAGCGGGAATCAAATCCTCAACCAGCAAGTCATCACCATCCGCCTGTGTGTGCTGGAAATTCGACAGTGAATCAACGCGACTGGAGTGCGGAATCTGCCAGGCCGCCTCAGTCAATTCGCGCACGGTCGTCAGGTAGTCCGGAGAGGCGATGTTGCCGGATACCGGCTCCATTGCGATAAAGACGTTGTCAGTTTTGGTGTAGGTGTTTTCGAGTGCTTCAAGCGCTTGCAGCTCAGGATTATCCTGACCGAAGAAAACCCGGTTATCGGGGTTGCTGGTAAGCCGGGACATTCCTGCCGATGCAAGAATTGCCAGAGCGAAGCTCAACATAAGTACTAGTTTGGCGTGGCGAACAATCCAACGGCCAAAGACAGCAGTTCCCGAATCGGAATTTTGAGGGGGGTTGTTAATAATCTATTTGACCCGTTTGTTTATATTTGCAAGATACAAAGAAGAAATTTCAGTGATACAATTATGTCTGTGCTCCAGGGACGTGGCCAAAAAGTGCGGCCGGTGCTGCGTAAAACACTGCCCCGTACATCTACCCTACAGAGCCAGACCATAGAGCCAGATAAGCCGGTGGTGATTAACACAGGCTCCAATACACCACCCGCAAATCCTGATTGTTTCATGTTACACCACAGATGCATCACAGGGCACCGGAGAATACCTTGAAAGCAAAAGTACAACGCCTCTACCTGATGGCGAAATTCTACCTGCACGACCTGCCAGCAGTGCTGGCAGAGTCTGCGCCGGCAAATCAGTTGGCGCACTAACCGCAATCGTGCTCCAAACCACTCTGCCATCCATAAAATAGCTGCCGTTCCTACTCACTTTACGGCACCCAATTTCGCGGGCGTCGTGATAAACTTCGCGGCTGGAAACTCGACTACATATTTCCGCTCGCACCGGATGTGCGTAAGCGTACAGGGGGCCAACATGAGAAATTCCGACGACATGCGTAGTTCAGATCAATCTCGCTATGACCGTGATGACCGCGATAGCCGTTATGGCGACGACAGATATGCACCCAACTATGACTCTCACTACGACGAAGGCGAAGACCACGTCGGCTTTGTCAATATCATTGATATGGATATCCCTTTTTTCCAACTCGTCTGGCTGATATTCAAAGTCTTCCTGGCAGCTATTGTTGCAGCGTCCATGATTGCTCTGCTGGCAATGTTACTCAACTGGATACTGATGCTACCAATAGTGCGGGACATTCTGCCGGACAATGCAACGTGGCTCACCGATATACTGAACCCCGGTGGCAGCTAAAAAAGAGTACCCGGGGTCAGACTGGCAGCTGGAGCAAACGCCCTGGAAAGCGGCATCACCGCGGCGAGAATTGAGGCCCGGCGGGCCAGCCCTGCACGATCAACTACTGCAACGCAAAATCGATAGCCGCCTTTGCGTGCAGCATCGTTGTGTCAAAAGCCGGCAGGGACAGGTCATCTGGCGATAACAGCAAGCCTACTTCCGTGCAGCCAAAGATCACACCATCCGCGTTAGAACGACTGACCACATCAAGGTACCTCTGTTTTGACTCCGGCAGAATGATTCCGCGACAGAGCTCTTCATAGATAATGTTGTGCACAACAGACCTGCTGTCTTTATCCGGGATCTGTACATCTATTCCGTGTCTTTCCTGTAAATAGCCTTTGTAAAAATCCTGCTCCATCGTATAGCCGGTGGCCAGCAGCAACGGTGACACCGACCCGGCCTCTTTTATTGCCGGTGCACTGGCATCTGCAATGTGCAACAGGGGAATATCTATTGATGCCTGCACATCGGGTGCTGTCTTGTGCATAGTATTTGTACAAATCACAAGGCATTGAGCACCGCCACGCTCCAGCTTGCGGGCGGCATCTATCATTAATGTCGTGACACCGTCCCAGTCCGCTTGCGACTGATAGTGCTCAATTTCTGCAAAATCAAACGACCAAAGCAAAAGATCTGCAGAATGCAATCCACCCAGACGTTCTCGCACAATTCGGTTTAACTGCTGATAATAGACAACGGTGCTCTCCCAGCTCATACCGCCGAGCAATCCGATTTTCTTCATCCCCTTTATCCTCTGTTAGCCAATGCGTAGCCAGACAGCTATAGTAAGCAAGCAGCATTCTACTAGCACCACGTAACACTATGACTATCTATTTTCAAAACAACTATCAACGCGCGTTCGGCACCTGGCCTTTGAAAGAAAAAGTACTGACAGATGCTTTGAATTGCGCCATCCAAACCGGATACCGGGCAATTGATACAGCACAGATGTATCAGAACGAGGCGGAGACCGGTCAATGCATTGCAGACTCCGGTATACCGGCAGATGATTTTCTGATCACCACTAAGGTGATGCCAGCGAATTTTGATGAAAAATTATTTATGCCGTCTGTGGAGCAAAGCCTCAAAGATCTGCAGGTCGATATCATTGATGTATTACTACTGCATTGGCCACCCGCAGACGGAAATATAAAACCAACACTTCAACTGCTAAATAAAGCACGAGACGAGGGACTTGCTAAAAATATCGGCGTGTCGAATTACACCTCAATAATGATGCAAGATGCACTGACTATAACTAACCATCAACTGGTTACCAATCAGGTTGAATTCCACCCACTGTTAAATCAGGACACACTGCTTGCGACTGCAGAACAAACCGGCATCCCGCTGGCCGCTTACTGTACCGTCGCCAGAGGCGAAGTGTTTAAACATAAAGTTATAAACGACATTGCCAAAGCCCGTCAGAAGAGTCCCGGGCAGATAGTGCTGAGGTGGATTATGCAGCAAGGGGTGTCGGTAAACACCATGTCAACTAACCCTGCCAACATTCACGCAAACTATAACTGCGCAGACTTTGAATTAAGTACGGGTGAGATGGAGGCGATTAGAGAGCTTAGAACGCATAACCACAGGATTGTTAATAAATCGATAGTACCATGGGCACCGGACTGGGATTGAAGTCAGACCGACCAGATATTTTAAGCACGGTGACGTTAAAGTGCTGCCAGGTGGTCAACAATTAAGTCGAAGAACTTATCACTGTCACCATTAGTTATAACTTTGGCATTCGGCTTTTCATCCGTTACCACATACCAGTCAGCAACAGTGCGACCAAGGTTGGGGCCGTCAGCCGTGTCTACGTTTACTGCCATGTCTCTGCCCTGAAAAATATCCGGATCAATCAACCAGGCGATCGTACACGGATCATGCAGCGGTGCACCGTCCCAACCGTACTTGGACGTATCGTACTGATTAAAAAAGTCGAGAAAATCAGCTGTCACCTTTCCGCAACGTCCACCGTGATGCCGAATAGCTGACAGGCGCGCCGGGGTTATTAACATCTGATGTGTAATGTCGAGACCAAACACCACAATTGGCACTCCGGCTTCAAAAACCGCTCTGGCGGCGTGTGGATCAACGTAAACATTGAACTCTGCTGCAGGCGAGATATTACCCGGTTCATGAAATGCCCCGCCCATAATGATCAACTGCTGCAGACGCTCAATAATATCCGGAGCCATTACAAAGGCAGCAGCGACATTGGTTAGTGGCCCGGTGGCTACGAGCGTTATAGTGTTCGGATCGGATTCTCTAATCGTATCGATCAGGTAGTTAACGGCATGCGTTTGCTGCGCCACGGATTGCGGCATCGCCAGCAGCTCACCACTGGCGGTATCCAGACCGGATTCACCGTGAACATGCTCAGCGGTGATCATTTCGCGCACCATCGGTCTCGGGCAGCCGGCAAACACCGGCACATCTTCGCGCCCTGCCAGCAATAAAACCCGCAGCGTATTGTCTACGGTGAGCTGCAGAGGCACATTACCTCCAACCACCGTCAGACCCAGCAGCTCAATCTGCGGTGCAGCGAGTGCCAGAAGTATTGCAACAGCGTCATCATGACCCGGGTCGCAGTCGAGAATGATTTTCGTCGCCATTCAGTTAACCTGCTTTGATAAACTAGAATCTAATCATATCCGTACTTCTACAAGGTTGCAGTGATGATACGCTCTGCGAAATTTTCAATAGGCCAACCGGTTAAACACCGGGTGTACGAGTTCCGGGGAGTCATCTTCGATGTCGATCCGGTGTTCGCTAATACAGACGAATGGTACGAGTCGATTCCGCAAGACGTCAGACCCCACAAGGACCAGCCGTTTTATCACCTCTATGCGGAGAACGATGAATCGGAGTACGTTGCCTACGTTTCGGAACAAAATCTCCTGCCCGATGATAATTCCGATCCCATCCGACACCCGATGGTGGATCAGATATTCGATCGAAATCTACGCGGCTGGTATGAGCCAAAAGACGCTATAGGACACTGAATTCAACCGCGGGTGCGACTTTTCTAGTAAGCCATCACAATTCTATTCAGGTGTGCCGGCGAAAAAGTGTAAATAGAGTGTAGTGAAATCCAATACATGACGATAACTTTTGGTATTCCTACCGACGAATGCATTAACCACACATGTCACTATTGCAAGACAAGGGTCACATTCTGGTCGTCGATGACGAGGAAGCTATCGTCACGATTGTCAGAGATGTTCTAACTCAGGCTGGCTACCATACTATTGGGGCTCTCAGCGGTGAGGAAGCCCTTGACGTATTCTCCGTCAATCCTGTTGATGTCGTACTCACCGATGTCCGAATGGGCGGAATGGATGGTTTTGAACTAATGCGGCATCTGGCGATGCTGGACAGCAGCCTCAACATCATTGTAATGACCGGTTTTGATAGCTACGAGACCGTACTTCAGGCACTGCAATCAGGGGCTTATGACTACATGCAAAAGCCACTGGCTAATCACGCAGAACTGGTGGCAACGATTGATCGTGCCTGTTCCAGCGCGAGACTGGTAAAGGAAAACGCCAAGCTTATAAAGGAACTCGCCGGAAGCCACGCCAAGCTTTCCGAATCCAATCGTGCTCTGGTCGAGCTTAATCACAAGCTAAAGAAAATGGCCTCTACTGACTCGCTCACACTGCTCTTCAATCGAAGGTACTTTGATCAGGTTGTCAGTCGTGAGCTTGCAAGACGAAATCGCTACAGCCTCGCCATGTCCCTGGTCATGCTTGATATCGATAACTTTAAAGATATTAATGATACCTATGGCCATAAGGTAGGCGACCAGGCATTAAGAAAAGTAGCTGCTGTCATTAACGATAGCGCTCGAACCTCCGACATTGTAGCTCGCTACGGTGGCGAAGAATTTGGCGTGGTTTTGCCACAGACCGAACCGCAAAACGCAGTAATATTTGCCGAGCGAACGCGCGCTGCTATTGAGAACGAAGTGTTCGTCATTGAAGATGAGCAAATAAATCTTACCGTCAGCCTCGGCGTCGCTGGTGCTACGTCGGCCTGCCCGTCGGTTGATCCGGGCTCATTAGTTGCAGCAGCGGATAAAGCTTTATATGAGGCGAAATCCGACGGCCGCAATCGCTTTGTCCTTGCCCCATCGGTTGAAGACGACACCAGCGAAAATTCCCGCGCTGCCTGATCCGGAGGATCTTCCCGGCTCGGTGGTCTCTCGGTAATCCTGAACTTCCAAAAGTCCTTAAGGATGGCATCCGGGGTTACGCGGACAGGCGCTACTGCGCGGGCAAATCACCCTGGCGTCATTGTCGATACCGCGCTCCACCCAGGAGATATTCAATATCCTCGCGATCCGGATAAGTTCCTTTTTTATTGCATCAGGCACGGGTGCTGATCCACCATTACCGCCACACGCGTTCTTAAGATCGTCAGCAAGTGACAACGGATCCTGACCCTGTGCGGCAATTGCCGGATTCAAATCCACACCGGCACAGAGCACCTGGCTAGTACCGGCAAGATCTTTTACTGCCACAGACTCGCAGGCATAGATGCGCGATTCACCACCGACATCCAGTAACGAAATCTGGGCAGACGAACCTCCTGGTTTCTTGTTTAAATTTCTAAATACCGCCCAATGCTGACAAGGATCCTGCACCATGCGCATATTACCCCATGGCAACGGAATACCATTACCACGATAGACCGCATTCAGTCGCCCCGGAGGATAGGCATCAAAGTAGTGCCAATGAGGATAAGGTGATACAGACGTCATGCGTCGCATTGCAATTGAATGCGAAACATCAACCAGTACCCCACTGTTAACCTCGTACCCGTTACGTTCAAGTAGTCGACGAAAAGGCACCTTAGGACACAACAAGGCTGCTGCAAAAAAACTGCATTCGAAATCGCGCCAGGCAAGCATAATGTCTTTCGCATCGACTGCACTTTTAAGATTCAAATTGGTAGTCGCTTCCCGCACACCACTCACATAGTGCTTACCGGTTAGCATCACGCTCTTCACACCATCACCATCGTGTAAAACCTTATGGCCGATATAAACAGCGAGGTCATATTTTTTTCTCACCGGCTGAGCTTCAAGCTCGGTGTTTAAGTAGATTTTATTCGGTGCTTCAAAGAACGATCGCACCTGACTGCCATGAGATACACCCAACTCTTCAACTTTGTCCTCCGGCAGTTCGTCGAACCATTTAACCCGCAGACCGAGTGATGCCGCGAATTCCTCCAGCGCTTCCAGCGAAAGCGGCATTTGCTTCTGACCGATACTTTCCGCTGCACGCTCCAGATCGGGAAACTGATTCTGATGGGTTTCCTGATGTGCCCGAATTAAAAGATGTGCAAACTGGCGCCCACTGGTCCCGGTTTGCGAAAGCATCTCGGGTATAGCGATCTGCAGTATCTCATTAGAGAAAAGAAAACCGGGCTCTAATGCCATGCCGGTTATGCCGCCGCGACTACCTTTATCGGGCACAAGGCCGTCATCATCCGGCATATCGTCAAGAAACCACTCGGGATCTTTCTGGAAAACTGACGCGATGACACGCAGCATCGCATTGCCGGGTGTCCGCTTCCCGCGCTCAATCATAGAGATGTACGAAACCGAGGGCGCTGCCTCGGGATCAATTTTGATACACCGTGCAGATAAATCTTCCATTGTTAATTTATTGTTTTTTCTGAGTTTTTTTATCTTAACACCCAGAAAATGTGCATTTCGTAGCAAACGTTTTGGTGCGTCCATTTGTAAATTTCACAGTGTGTAATTTCTATTGTGAAATTATAGCATGATATTTCTATACTGTTTTCCATCGAATCAACGCAGGCCCGCCTGCAGCATTGGAGAACACCATGAGCAACAACCCCGATTTCCTACAGCAAAGCGGACTGGCTGTTTCATCTGTGTATTACGATTTTGTCGAAGCTTCGGTGATCCCGGCAACTGCTATGCAGAGAGAAATGTTCTGGGATACCTTTGCATCACTAGTGGCCAGCGCAAACGGCCACTACAGCAGTAGTACCGGAGAATCTGCAGTTACAAGCGGAACACGGATACCGGTTCGTGCGTGCTCACAACCAGTCGATGCGGCCTGGGGTAGTTTGTACGACGCTCTTTATAGCGACAACGTGATTCCTCATACCGCCGGACTTAAGCCCGGCAGCCGGGTCAATATTGCACGGCGCGAACGCGTTATACGTTGCGGAAAAGACTTTCTCGATACCACCTTCCCGCTTTCGGAAGGTTCTCACCGGCACGCTATCAGCTACATGGCGTACTTTCAAAACCTACTGGTAATTCTGGCAGACGGCAGTACAACCGGTCTTCAAAATCCAAAACAGTTTGTCGCCAAGAACGGACCATCCGACTCTCCAGACAGCATCCTGCTTGAACATAACGGCACACATACAGAGATATCCTTCGACCGCAACGGTAAGATCGGAGCCTCTGACCTCGCCACAATTGATGATATTCAGCTCGAATCTGCCATACCAACACTGTTCGATTTCGAAGCGAATTCTGCCGGGGAAAAATGCGATGCCTACCAAAACTGGATTGCAATTGTTACGTCCCAACGCAACAGAACTTTTTCAAGCCGGGATGGCGAAGTAAGGTCTATGAAGAACAGCAACTGGGCTATTGCCTCAACCGGCACCACTCCCTGCTCGCTTGTGATAAAGCAGGACGGCAGTGCTGTAGCAGACTGGGTTGTTGACGCGATCACCGCTACGATTATCGAATCTGCCTATAGCAACAACCTCTCCACGGTTAGGTTGTGCGCCACTAACGCTGAAGCCGGTACAAAAGACACATTTATCACGGAACTACAGCAATTTCTTTCTGGCATGAATGAACACAGAGGTACAACTGCACCGGACACAATCGTCAAAGTTATTTCTACCTCTGCCGATAACGCCGGCAAACCTGCGCGGCCAGTAATTGGAACTGTGTCAGATTCCGAGCGTGTGCCAAGTCCCGTAACCGCGACGATCGACACTATGCAAAGTCACGGTTATGACGTGAAGCAAGCTATCGCATTCTGAGATACATTCCGCACCCGTTTTTTTTACACATCCGGCGTTTAGCCGGATACATATTTATATATAAAGAGGTCATTCGTGAATTCATATTCTGACGAGATCAAAAACAGCGCCAACGTTATTTCCGCTGCCGGCGATTCATGGAGCGCTATAGATGCCGAGTATGTGGCAAGAATGCGACTACAAAATCGTTTCCACACCGGTTTGGATATCGCAAAACATACCGCGAAAATCATGCGTGAAGATATGGCTGCCTATGATGCAGATTCTTCGAAGTACACGCAGTCGCTTGGCGTATGGCACGGGTTTATTGCTCAGCAGAAGATGATCTCTATCAAAAAGCATTTTCAAGAGACTCGTGGTCGTTACCTGTATCTTTCCGGTTGGATGGTTGCAGCACTCAGATCAGAATTCGGCCCGTTACCTGATCAGTCTATGCATGAAAAGACTTCTGTACCTGCACTTATTGAAGAGCTCTACACCTTCCTGAAACAGGCGGATGCTCGAGAGCTTCGCCATTTGTTTACCGAACTTGACGATGCAAGAGCCGAGGGTAACGAAGTCAAAGCCAAGTCAATAACTGACAAGATTGATAACTTTGAAACACACGTGGTACCAATTATTGCCGACATTGATGCAGGGTTTGGTAACGAAGAAGCGACCTATCTGCTTGCAAAGAAACTTATCGAAGCCGGCGCCTGCTGTCTGCAGATTGAAAATCAGGTGTCTGATGTTAAGCAGTGTGGTCATCAGGACGGCAAAGTTACCGTTCCTCATGAGGACTTCCTGGCTAAAATTAACGCACTGCGTTATGCATTCCTTGAACTCGGCGTCGATGACGGCATTATCGTCGCACGTACTGACTCCCTTGGTGCAGGTCTTACACAAAAGATTCCAGTGTCTCATTCACCAGGCGATATCGCTGACCAGTACATCTCCTTTATAGAGGGTGAAGAAGTGACTGATCCTTCAACACTTGGTTCCGGTGATATTGTAATCCAGCGTGAGGGCAAGATGCTCAAAACAACCCGCATGCCTAATGGGCTATTTCAATTTAAGCCGGGTACCGGTGAAGATCGTGTTGTACTCGACTGCGTTACCGCACTTCAGAACGGTGCTGATCTGCTGTGGATTGAAACCGAGAAACCGCATGTTGGCCAGATTGCCACCATGGTTGACCGTATTCGCGACGTCATCCCGAATGCCAAGCTGGTTTACAACAACAGCCCGTCATTCAACTGGACGCTTAATTTCCGCCAGCAGGTTTTCGATGCCTGGTCGGAAGAAGGTAAGGATGTTTCCGCATATAACCGTGACAACCTGATGAGTGTCGAGTACGACGAAACGGAACTCAGCAAAGAAGCAGATGAAAAGATTCGTACTTTCCAGGCGGATGCTGCTAAGGGTGCGGGTATTTTCCACCACCTGATCACCCTACCGACGTACCACACTGCAGCGCTGTCTACCGATACGCTGTCTAAAGGCTACTTTGGTGATGAAGGAATGCTGGCTTACGTATTTAACGTACAGCGACAGGAAATACGTAACGGTCTTGCCTGTGCCAAGCACCAAGATATGGCGGGTTCTAACATCGGTGATGATCACAAAGAGTACTTCTCTGGCAATCAGGCACTGAAGGCGTCAGGTAAAGACAACACGATGAATCAGTTTGGCTAGTTCGTTAGTGTAGTTTAAGGTCGTAAGAAGTAACCAAGAGGCGCAGGCATTCCACCTGCGCCTTTTTTTATGGTTCGCGTAGGGGGAATAAGCTTGCGCATCCACCAATAGGCAGCACGTCAAATACGTAGATATCCAGTTAATCTATCGATTTAAATTCACCGTAAATTTTGTAGCGTTGGTTGCCGCAACTTAGGGGGATGCGCAAGCTTATCCCCTTAGGAACTACGAAATACGGCATCCTTTTACTGCACCTCTGTCCTGACCTGCTTAATCCGAATCCACAAACGAACAGACAACAATATCGCCGCCACGGTGAGCCCGAGTATCAATCCACCCCACAATCCCTTCGCTCCCCATCCAAGATGATGCGCGGCATAGTAACCCGCGGCAAACGCTATCGCCCAATAGGAAAACGCATTAATCAACATGGGAACCCGGGTATCATTCATACCACGCAGCAAACCAAGTAATGTCACCTGCACTCCATCTGATAGTTGAAATATAGCAGCCAGCACTAACAAACCTGACGCCATCTTCCTCACTTCAATATCATCGGAATAAAGTGCTGGCAAGTGATGGCGAAACAACAGCAACATGCTAACAGTGAACACAGCCAGCAGTATGGTAATAAGAATTCCGCTGGCAACGCGTAACCGCAAAGCGTCAAACGCTTCACGACCATAGACGCGTCCTGTTCTGGCAGTTAACGCAAAGGACAATCCCAGTGGCAACATATAGCAGGCACCGGATATGCTGATTGCAATGTTATGTGCACCTGCTTCAAGCGTTCCTAACATACCCATCTGAATGGTAGTGGCGGTAAACAAACCTGCCTCAAACAACAGCGCCAGATAAATAGGCACTGACAGCAAAAGCATCGGTTTAATATCAAGCCATCGAGGCTTCTCAAATTTCGATAGAAACTGATATCGGGAAAATCGACTCCCTCGTAGATACACAACCAATGCAGCCGCCATAGAGAATGACACCAGCGCAGTCGCGACTCCAATCCCCTGCAAGCCTAACTTTGGAAAGCCAAACCACCCGAGGCCAATTGCAAGGTCGGCGAATACATTCACAATGAGCCCCAGTAGCTGTATGACGACAACACCACGGGTATATCCGGTAGCCTCACATGCATTACGACATGCCATCACTACCGCAAACGCCGGCAAACTGAGACTTGCCGGTATCAGGTATTGCTTTATAAGCGGTAGTAAATCAGATTCAAGCGACCAGTGATCCAAAGTTACTATCATTAGCCACGCGCTCAACATGGCAACTACTCCGGTAATCACTCCTAACCAAAGACCCTGTGTGAATACCGACCCGACAAATGCACGACGTCGCTGACCGATAAGCCGGGACAAAGTGGGTGAAATGCCCGCCATCAGTCCGATACAGGATAACGAGGCAAAAAACCACAGAGCAGCGCCGAGACCACCTGCCGCAAGTTCCATCCGCCCCAATCTGCCGGCCACCAGCGCATCAACCAAACCATTACCCATGGTCAGCAGTTGAGCCAACATTAATGGGACGGCAAGCTTCAAGGTGCGGCGCGCATCAAGCAGCAGCCGTTGCCACGATCGGGATTTAATCACTCAATGGTGACTTGGGTCAGGTGTTTTAGTTACGAGGCAGACCATTCACGCTGGCTTCGTCTGCTGCAATGACTTGCGCTGCGAGAAAGCTTCGTACCACGCCGCAAGCGAGGGTGCTTTTTTGCGCCACTGTTCATCAGCATTACGAAAATCAAAATACTCGAGCGCAATGGCAACGCTCAACGTGCCGATGTCACAGCGATCACCAAAAGTTGAACTCTCTGATTCGAGTACGTCCAGGGCGCGACGGCACTTATTTAACTGGCCGTCGATCCAGCCTGACCATTGCTTATCTTCCGGCCTGACGAAACCCTCGTAACGCACTAACACAGCAGCATCGCAAAAACCGTCTGCAGTTGCCTGCAGTCTCAGCGCCTGCCACCGCGCATCACCTGTAGCTGGAATCAATCCACCTTTGAACTCGGTATCCAGATACTCACAGATAACACGGGAATCATACAGACACTGCCCGTTGTCGAGCACCAGTGAAGGTATTTTGCCCAGGGGATTGTCTGCCTGAAGCGTATCCGGTGTAGACACCGGAGTAAGCGCTATTTCTTCAAGCTGTAACTGATCAGCCACACCACATTCAAGCGCGACTACCCGGACTTTACGGACAAATGGCGAGGCGGGATTGTGATAGAGTTTCATTGCACTATACCGGTGGAGTTTCTCCACGAAGTCTACACCAGACGGTCTGACAATACTCTGTCGGATTGATATGCCAGCCAGCAGGATCACAACGTATTTCATGAGTATTCAAACGCCATTTAACGAGTTTGCAACGACTGTTCAACCCGACTGGATTGACTCCAACGGCCATATGAATGTGGCCTACTATCACCTGGTATTTGATCTCGCAGCAACTCCGTTTTTTAGCTGGCTCGGATTCAACGAAGAAAATCGCAAGGTACACAATATCTCTACATTTGCACTCGAAACTCATCTTAACTATCTGGCCGAAGTAAAAGTAAACGCCGGTGTACGAGTAGAATCACGTGTGATTGATGTTACCGAAAGACGCGTTCATTTTTTCCAGCAGATGTATAAGTGTGACGGTGGTCAGTTGTCCGCTACTCATGAAGCACTCGGCACTGTGGTAGATATGAGTAAAAGAAAATCCACTAATATGCCAGACGGCATATACGAACGCATCCGGAAAGTAAAAGCCGCACACAGCCAGCTTGATTTGCCGTGGCAGGTAGGACACGTCATGTCGGTAAATGCCAAACCTAATAGTAAAACCCTCGATTCCGATCGAAAAAATCACACCTAAGAAGTCAGCGCTATGTTTATTGCCATCATTATTCTTTCGTTCGTTGGTTCATCACTGGTCCGGGCATGGATGACCCGTACTTACAGCAAATGGAATTCGGTTGCGAATCAGGCTGGCATAAACGGCCACACTGCGGCCCGGCAAATCCTCGACAACAACCAGCTTTCTAACGTGAAGCTGGAGATATCAGAGGGAATGCTCTCAGATCATTTCATTCCGAGCCAGAAGCTCATCCGCTTGTCACAAGACATCAATAATAAACCCAGCATCGCAGCTCTCGCAGTCGCTGCCCATGAAGTTGGACACGCAATACAGGATCGTGACGGTTACGCACCGCTAAAGCTAAAAGCGGTCATGATGCCGGCAGCAGCACTGGGCAACAGATTCGGATTGATACTCGCTGTAGGTGCAGGCTTTGTCGGCAGTAGTTTTTTGATGAACGCCGGTATGGTCATGCTTTTACTGGGTATGCTAATGCCAATACTGACACTGCCCATTGAGTTTGATGCGAGTAAACGTGCACTGGCAGAACTTACAAAATACAATCTCGTCAACGAACAGGAATACGCAGGGGCAAAGTCAATGTTGTTTGCAGCCGCACTCACTTATGTGGCTGGTGCAGCATCATCTATTGCAATACTCGGACTTCTGGCTATGCGTTTCTTAAAGCGCTAATACGTGACACCATACTATGCCCACGACAATACGCTATGAATGAACAGGAACTTCTGCAGGCGATGTTTGAAGCTGCGGTTAAAACCGCACAGCCTGAAATAGTGATATCGGAACATTTACCGCAAGTTCCTGCCGGCCGCACCATTGTAATTGGCGCGGGTAAAGCCTCCGCCGAAATGGCCAGAGCTTTTGAGGCGCACTGGAAAGGCCCGGTGGAGAAACTCTCAGGCCTGGTGGTCACACGCTATGATTATGCGGTTCAGTGCAGTCACATAGAAATAGTAGAAGCTTCACACCCCGTACCGGACGCGGCAGGCGAAACCGCCGCAAAAAGAATACTCGATAGTGTGAGTAATCTTTCGCAGGATGACCTTGTTGTGTGCCTGATATCCGGCGGTGGATCAGCGCTGCTGTCTTTGCCAGCTAACGGATTAACACTGGATGACAAGCAACAACTGAATCGGGAACTACTGAAAAGCGGCGCAAATATACGGGAGATGAACTGTGTCCGAAAACATCTTTCAGCAATTAAAGGTGGCAGACTTGCCGAAGCTATTCATCCGGCCAGACTCGTAACATTGATGATCTCAGATGTACCGGACGATGACCCCGATGTAATCGCGTCAGGCCCGACTGTTCCCGACCCGACAACCTACAGCGATGCTGTTGATATCATCAAGAGATACAACATCACAAAACCGGCAGCTGCAATTAACCATTTAATCAAATGTGCCAACAGTGAAAAGCAGACCGAGACACCAAAACCCGGAAACCCCTGCTTTGAAAACTCTGACGCTATTCTGGTAGCAACACCGCAACGCTCTCTTGAAGCAGCCGCAGAGGTTGCAGAACAAAATGGCTTTACGCCCGTCATACTGGGTGACAGCATTGAAGGTGAATCATCTCAGGTTGCAATGGTTCATGCAGGCATCGCCAAACAGATCATCCGCCATCAACAACCTGTCAAGAGACCCTGTGTAATTCTCTCTGGTGGTGAGACTACTGTAACAGTCAACGGCGACGGACGTGGCGGGCGCAACGCCGAATTCTCGTTAGCACTCGCAATTGCGTTGAACGGCATTGAAGGTGTGTATTGTCTCGCAGCAGATACGGACGGTATCGATGGCAGTGAAGATAATGCAGGTTGTCTGGTATTGCCAGACACACTAAACCGTGCATCATCAAAGCAGCTTAAGCCAAAGGAGTACCTGGCAAACAATGACGCTTACAGATTTTTCGAACAGCTTGATAACCTCCTAATCACTGGGCCGACCCTGACCAACGTCAATGACTTCAGAGCGATTCTCATTACATGACTGACTATTCAACACTGGATCCGGAAATAGCAGCTCATCTTGAGCGCGTACAGGCAACGATGGCAACTGCCCATCATTTAAGTGCGGTTGAGATGCGTGAAGCTTTTCATGCGATGCGTATAGAACCCACAGATATAGCCACCGTACATGAGGTACGTGATCTAGCTATACCGGCGCCACACGGTAGTATTAAAGCGCGCTTTTATAAACCCGATGATAAAAACAACTTGCCACTTTTGGTTTGGTATCACGGTGGTGGTTGGGTACTGGGGGATCTTGATAGTGCCGATATGACGTGCCGCGATCTCGCCAGCAAGTCCGGATGCAGTATTCTATCAATCGATTATAGATTGGCACCGGAACATCCATTTCCAGCTGCCTATGATGACGCTGTAACTTCATTGCGTTATGCATTTGATAACGCTTCGGCACTGGGTGCAGACAGTAAAAGAATAGCCATTGGCGGCGACAGTGCCGGTGCCAACCTTGCGGCATGCACCAGCGTTGCCTGCAAGGATCTGGATGTGCAGTATCAGCTTTTGATTTATCCGGTGATCGAAGCAGACTTCGGCAACGCCAGCTGCACTGAAAACGCCGACCACTACTTCCTGACCCTGGATCTAATGAAATGGTTCTGGCATCAATATATTCCCGTTGAGTCGAATCGCAGTGACGTTCGGGTTGCACCTCTGAACGGGGATCTAACCAATCTGCCGCCGGCGTACCTGTTGACAGTAAAATTCGACCCACTCCGGGACGAGGGACTCAAATACGCGGAGGCCATGAAGCAGGCTGGTGTGCAGGTGGCTACTGATCAGGCGACTGACACAGTTCACGGTTTTTTCACTATGCCAACGTCCGGAGGAGATCTGGCGAGGTCAGAAGCCTCATCCAGACTGAAATCAGCCTTGATGTAAAGATTTTGATACATTATGTATCGAAATGCGAACAAAATCACAGCATCTACAAGGCTAAAAGCCCATAATGCATTCATCGGTTGAGGCACGAAGTTACTTCCTCTCAACCCACCGAATTTCGATTTATTGTTGTTCTCCAGAGCGTTAACGGTAGCTCCGTTGACATAGAAAAGACTGCTTTAGCGGTCTTTTCCTCTGCGCGGTCGAAAACTTTGTTTACAGGTTTCTAAGCTACCGCACCATTGTTCATTATAGAAACGCTGGCGAACGAATTAGCATCTGTAATTACAGACATTGAATTTTTTAGCACGTCGGTTAGTGTACGAGCATTAGTTGCAATCATCTTATGCTGCAGTGGTAGCGCAACAAACTCACCCGATTCTAGATGCAATGGCCCATCCTTTAACAGAGCGGAGAAATCAAACTCGCCTCTGGCCACACGCACTGTTCGCGGCGTGAGATGTGTAACAGTAACCGCTTCGTTAGCGGTATTTTTTACAATAACTTCCAGATCATTGTTCACAACAGAAACCCGGGTAGATACTTCTATCTGACCAAGCTTCGCATCAGTTCCCGGTGAACTCTCAACTACATTGCCTGCTGGTTGAAACTCTGACGATATTGCTGCAGTTGCCCCACCAGTGGCAACGGCGGCCGATGTGCCGACAATTATCTTTAGCGTATTTCGCTTACTGTAATCAATCATGTTATTTTTCTCTCTACTTCACTGGTCTTTATGCCTATTCAATATGGTGGCTTTTCGAGTCCTTTCAAGCGCAAATCATACTATTTAACAGTCTGCTTTTGCAGACCACACGGCACCCTGCCCACTGTTTTCCCTGCTGTCTTCACACGACTGGTCTTCACGCGACAACCACAATCTACAACTAAAAAATTGCGTTACAGTTTCTGTCACGGCAGTTAATATCACCAGAAACCTGTATTGCCTCGATCCCGCATTGATACACGGCTACAACATGGCAAGAAGAACCAGAAAAGGCTCAAGATCCCGTGGTGCAGCGCGTGGGTCAGACGATACGAAAGCGCCAGCTTATATATCGCGCCGATTGCCTTTCTTTGATCCACTAGATGAAGATCAATTGGAGAAAATCGACGAGCAGGTCGACTGGTTGCTCGAGAACATCGGCTTCGCATTCCGGGATGATCCTGAAGCACTGCGCATCTGGAAAGAAGCAGGTGTAAAGATGGACGGTGACAAAGTGTTTGCAGATGCCGTCTGGGTACGCGAGCAATGCGCTAAAGCACCGAGCAGGTTCACCCAGATAGCCAGAAACCCTGAACGCTCAGTCGTCATTGGTGGCAACAATCAGGTTTTCGCACCGATCTACGGCGCGCCCTTTGTGCGCGACCTCGAAGGTGGTCGGCGTTACGCCACCTTTAAAGATTTCGAAAAGCTGGTCAAACTAACTTATATGCACCCTAACCTGCATCACAGCGGATTGGTGATTGCAGAGCCAACCGATATACCGGTGAGCAAGCGGCACCTCGATATGGTCTACGCGCACATGACACTGGGTGATAAACCCCATCTCGGTGCTATCACAGAGAAAAGCCGTGCGCAGGACAGTGTTGATATGGCAGAGATTCTCCACGGCAAGGAGACGATGGATAGCAACGTTGTGATCATGGCTAATGTAAATACCAATTCGCCGCTGTTGATAGACCGTGTGGTAACTGAAGCAATACAAGTCTACTCGTCCCGCGGGCAGGCAATGGTTATTACTCCGTTTATTCTGACTGGTGCGATGGGACCGGTATCAACAGCTGCCGCCGTTGCACAGGCGATGGCCGAAGTCATGATTACCATTGCTTTCGGTCAACTGGTAAAGCCGGGTGCGCCGTTTGTCATGGGCAACTTTTTATCTTCGATGAGCCTTAAGTCCGGCGCCCCGACATTCGGTATGCCCGAACCGGTAGTATCAAACTATGTTATCGGACAAATGGCCCGACGCCTCGGCTTACCACTTCGATGCGGTGGATCATTAACTGCTTCAAAAATAGAAGACGCGCAGGCGGCTTATGAAAGTGCCGACTCCATGCATTCGACAGCACTGGCCGGATCACACTTTACATTGCACGCAGCCGGCTGGCTAGAAGGCGGGCTTGCAACCGGCTTTGAAAAACTGATTATGGATGCAGACCGACTGGGTGGCTATCAAAAAGTACTGAACGGATTTGACGCCAGTGAAGATCAGTTTGCCCGTGATGCCTATCGGGAAGTCGAACCCGGTGGACACTTCCTGGGCTCTGCTCACACCATGCGCCACTATCAGACAGCCTTCTACGACGCTGCGTTAAGTGATAGCGAGAACGTTGAAAGCTGGGAGGAAGGTG
The DNA here is from genome assembly GCA_937998875.1 of uncultured Granulosicoccaceae bacterium. Taxonomy (GTDB): domain Bacteria; phylum Pseudomonadota; class Gammaproteobacteria; order Granulosicoccales; family Granulosicoccaceae. The sequence continues at coordinate 16,889 of CALLBO010000013.1, read as the reverse complement.
GCAGTAAAGACATGCGTAAACGCGCCTATGATAAGTGGAACACCATGCTGGATAACTATGAACTACCTCCTATGGAACCCGGTACCAAAGAGGCGCTTGATGCGTATGTCGCAAGACGCAAGAAAGAGCTGCCGGATGCATGGTACTAGTTGCATGGTATTAGTTGCATGGTATTAGTTGCATGGTTCTAGTTGCACTTTAGTGGCATTATCGTTCAAAAATGATCAGAACTACTGTTAGAAACTTAAGGACTCTCTCATGCCAGAGTTTGTAAAAGAAGGGGCAACCAAAACCACCCTGCCCTCACATAGCAAAGTTGCGATTATCGGCGGAGGCGTAGTCGGGTGTTCTATTCTTTATCATCTGACGAAGTTCGGCTGGAAGGACACCATTCTGCTTGAACGTGATGAGCTTACCTCCGGTTCAAGCTGGCATGCCGCAGGACAGATTCACACCATAAGCTCAGACCCGAATATATCCAGACTGCAGAGCTATACCATTAACCTGTATAAGGAGATCGAAGAACTTTCAGGACAGTCTATTGGCTTGCACCTGACCGGAGGCTTTTATCTCGCCTCAAATAAAACCTGGTACGACTATTTAAAACGCGAGCGCTCCAAAGCACGATATATGGGCCTTGAGCAGGAGTGGATCTCACCTGGTGAAGTTGCCGAGCGTCATCCGTTAATAGACCCGAAACACTACATTGCAGCACTGTGGGATGATCAGGACGGAGACCTTGATCCCTCCGGTACCACTTACGCATTCGCAAAGGCTGCAAAACACTACGGCGGACAGTACTTCACCCATACACCGGTTACGGCCACCACGCAACGCGCAGACGGCACCTGGGATGTCGTCACAGACAAAGGCACAATTAACGCAGAACACGTCGTAAACTGCGGTGGCTTATGGGCACGTGAAGTCGGACATATGGCAGGACTGCATCTGCCGGTACAGCCTATGGAACACCACTATCTTCTAACAGAGTCCATCGATGAGATAAAAAACGCAGATAAACGTTTGCCTTGTGGCATTGACTACGATGCCAACATATATTTCCGTCAGGAACGCGATGGTTTATTGCTGGGAACCTATGAACCCGTGGGTGTACCCTGGCGTGTTAATGGCACTCCGTGGGACTTCGGCCATGAACTACTGAACCCGAATCTTGAACATATAGCAGACCGGCTTGAGCTCGCTTTTGGTCGCATACCTGCGCTCGGTGAAGCCGGCATCAGACAAACAATCAATGGCCCTTTTACCTTCGGACCCGATGGCAACCCGATGATCGGCCCGGTACCCGGCATGCACAACTACTGGTGTGCTGTGGGCGTTATGGCAGGCTTCTGTCAAGGTGGTGGTGTTGGTTTAACCATGGCCGAGTGGATGATCGATGGTGAACCATCGATTGATGTATGGGCGATGGACGTTGCTCGTTTTGGCAATTGGGCATCACCCGATTGGGGCACAGTAAAGTCTACTGAAAACTACGAACGACGCTTCGTGATGACCTTCCCTAACGAAACCCTGCCAAAAGGTCGCAGGCAACAGACCACAGCACTTTATGACAGACTGGTCGCCAAAGGGGCGCGAATGGGTCAGTCATTCGGCTTGGAACATGCACTCTGGTTCGCAGATAACCCGGCAGACGCTCACGAGGATCCAACCTTTGAGCGTAATCGCTCCCACGACTATGTAGCACGCGAAGTAAAAGCCGTGCGTGAAGGCGTCGCCGGTATCGAGATAGCGAACTTCGCCAAGCACTCTATCAAAGGTAACGGTGCCAGAGAATGGCTTGATGAAACCATGGCAGGCCATATTCCGAAGCCCGGCCGTATTGCCCTGACTCCCATGCTTACCGATAAAGGTCGTTTATATGGTGATCTTACCGTCGCCTGTTATGGTGATGATCATTTTATGTTATTCGGTTCCGGTGCAATGCAAGACGCGCATAGCCGATGGTTTGAACAAACCTTACCAGACGAAATCAGCCACGAGAATCAAACCGGTGAGTGGCATGGAGTAGCATTGTCCGGCCCGAAGTCGCGTGAACTGCTTTCACGCATTACGCGTGATGATGTTACCGCAGATGCATTCAGGTTTCGCGATACCACACAAACCTATGTCGGAGGGGTTCCAGTGATGCTGCACCGGATCAGCTTTTCCGGTGAACTCGGTTACGAAATCTACTGCCGACCGCAGTATTTGATAAAACTCGCAGAAGCAATTGAAGACGCAGGTAGTGACCTCGGGTACCGCTGGTATGGCAGCCGTGCGCTGATGAGTATGAGACTTGAAAAAGCCTGGGGTGCCTGGGGTCTTGAGTACCGCCCTGATTTCAATGCTATTGAATCGGGCATGGACACGTTTATTAACTGGAACAAAGATTTTATTGGCAAAGACGCTACGCTGAAATTTAAACAGGACGGTGCTAAACGAAAGCTTGTCACGCTGACCATAGAAACGCCTATTGATGTCACGCTGGATGAAGCAATACTTAAAGATGGTGACGCTGTCGGCTATATCTCATCGGGTGGCTACGCACACCATGTGGGTAAATCCATGGCAATGGGATATGTGGATATAGCGCACTCTGCCCCGGGTACACAGCTACAGGTTGAAATTATCGGCGAGTTTTACGCAGCTGAGGTCCAAGGATCACCAGTCTATGATCCTGAAGGTATCAATATGAGGAGTTAGTGTGTTGTAACAGATAAACTGTTTATTCGTAGGGAAGTATAAGCGACAGCGCATCCACCAAGTACCGCAACTAAGACCACAAAATTTACGGCGTATTAACTCGCCAGATTGACCGTGTTTTGGGTTTCTAAAGTGTTGCTCGTTGGTGCATTCGCAAGCTTATCCCCCTACTGAAAAGCACTGAACCAAATGATACTCTCTCACATGCATGCCCTATTGGTTGCCCGTTAACCACCAGGCCGCTAATTATGCCTGTTATCTTCAAGCTGTCTCAGGTTCTTTCGCACGTCACTGACTATGGAATCTTTCGCGTAGCGACCTTTCACCTGATGTCGTATGCGATGCAGCCCGGTCACAGGAATGGGTGTCCCTTCATCTGCGATCAGTTTTCTGAATGCAGTGTCTTCAAACGTCTTACGCCAACGATCCGTAGGCGTCTGATAATGAGACAAGTCCTTGCAGTAACCACAATGTCGCGCGACATCGCCATGTACAATTTGAAATGCTCCTTTGGCTTTCTCTATAGGATTGTGACGGAACATTGAAGGGTCAATATCAACGACCTGAGGGAGATCAGTGGGTAGATTTACGATTGGGTGCTCAGCCGGGAGCAGTTCGGTAATCTGCTCACTCGCAGGATACGCCAACCGGGCTTTCAACGTCTTTAAGCTATCTATCACAGACTCAAGACAACCATCATGAAATATCAAATCGCAGTCTGCAAACCAGATCCAGTCTGCCGTAGTGGCAAGTGCTGATCGGTTGCGACCAATGGCACGGCGAAACAGTTCAGACCGTGGAATCTCTATCCACTGCCAGGTTATATTACGCAACCTCTTCTGTGCAAACTTCTTCACCAGACGTGCAGTTGCCTCATCTTCGGCGGCATAATACAACGTGTAAGTGAGTTTAAAGCTCTCAGGAGGGAAATTCGCCAATGAACTCAGCTGGTATACAGACAAGTGCGCATATTGCCAACAGTGGCTGACTATCTGTAAATGCGGACTCTCAGGCGTTTCGCTCAGCCCTTCTATAGCAGGCGGCTTTGGTCCAAACCAATGCACCGGCAAAACAGTTCCGATCAACCGACAGTAAAGTTGCTTGTAGAGCCATGTGCCGAAGCCGGATTGCATAGAGATTCACGCTGAGTCAAGCGCTGCAAATTAACACACCGTTAAAAACACTGCCAGACTAAAACCCGTCCATACAGACAGGCAATTAAATCCCGTACTTTGATAGTCTGACCGATCTGAAAATTCCCGGCCAGTAGATGCCCCCTGCTATCCAGAAAAACGCCAAAAGCTTCTTTATAACCAGCCCACAACTGGATGGCGTACTTACGCATAACCACTTTGAGCCGACCTACCTGAGCAGTTTTGAATCCACAACTACCGTAGAAAACGGACGTGCCACCGTGTGGTTTTTTAATATTACGCCATCCATCAGTGCTGTACTGCGGCATTACTATCGCGGTGGACAGATCGCCAAAGTGTCAGCTGATAAGTTTGTCTGGCATGGAATCTCCCGCACCCGGGCCGTCAGAGAATATCGACTGCTTGAACATATGCATAATCTCGATCTGCCGGTACCCGAACCGCTTGGCGCAAGAATCACCAGGCACGGCGTTCTATATTCATGCGATCTGATAACCCGGCAGATTCCGGATACACAGACTCTGGCGACAATATTAACAACCAAACAACTCAACAGCGAAGAGTGGAATAAAGTTGGTAGAACGATAAAAAAACTACATCAGCATCATATATGGCACAGTGATCTGAATGCCAACAATATCCTTATCAACAAAAACGGCGACGTGAGCCTGATTGATTTTGATCGGTGCAGAATAAGAGCCGCAACAAACTTTCCGTGGATTCACGGACGTTGGGAGCAACGCAATCTTGAGCGGTTGCGCAGGTCACTTCGCAAGGGAGTTCACCAAAGTAGTATTAATCACTACAAAGAGTCCGACTGGCAGCTACTGATTGACGGATATAAAGGGTAGCACTGCATCAACATAACGGTCTGCTACATCACCATAATCCGACAACGCCATTTTTCCTGCGCGACTCATCGTCGCACATCTTTCAGGATCATTCAGCAAAGCACTGACTGTTGCTAAAACCTGCGCTGCGCTATTTTCGCATCGAACCATCGCACCGGCAGTTAACAAAAGTTTTGCCTCATCATTAAAATTATGTAAGTGAGGACCAGTAACAATCGGTACTCCGGCCATAGCAGGCTCAAGCAGGTTATGACCCCCAACTGCAACCAGTGAACCACCCATGAAAACTACTTCTGCTTGTGACAACCACACCGGCATTTCACCCAGCCTGTCTGCAAGATATACATCGGTATCTGAAGTAACAAGATCCCCTTTACTTCTTACTGAGATGTTTAACCCGATGCTTGTAAGGCTTGCATAAATTGCAGTTCCTCTCTCCGGATGCCGAGGTGCGATGACCAGCAACCTCTTTGCACATTCAGGAAAGTTTGATAGCAGGCGACACAATTGCAACTCTTCATCCTCGTGTGTTGACGCCAGTAGCCAGAATTCCCTGTCAACCTCGCACTTTATGTCACCGATAACGGGTTGCGCTGCGAACTTAATATTGCCAATCACCTTTATATTTAGTGGATCAGCACCGAGATCGAGAAATCCTTTTTTGTCCAGCTCGGATTTAGCGAAAATACCACTAGTTTTGGCTAATGCCTGCTTTAAAACACTGCGTAGCCATTCCGGGCTCTTCAATGTTTTGTCACTCAGCCGTCCATTGACCATAACAACGGCGATACCCTGTTCTGCACAACTGTCAAACAGGTTAGGCCAGATCTCGGTCTCCATAACAATAAGTATCGTTGGCCGTATTGAATTGATCATACGATGCACAAAACACTTGTAGTCAACCGGCAAATACTGATGCACAACGTTCTCGAAATTCCAGCGCATAACACTATCTGCGCCAGTGGTCGTGGTTGTCGATATAACCACCCTGCTATCAGGCGACATATCCATCAATCTAGTCACCAAAGGCCTGGCTGCTGCAACCTCACCGACTGATGCGCAATGTATCCAGACAGACGGACGATCACGCAGAGGATACCTAAATCCAAATCGTTGAAAACCGAATCGACTACTGCGGTTTTTCCAAGCTCGCCATAACACCGATCCGAAAAGCCAGGGACTCAGCACCAGCAGCAGTAATCTATACCGCAACGGCACATTGCTCACACGATCTACCAACTATGCTGGTTGGATAAACTCATCACGCTGGCACGGCATCTGACGACCAGCTGGCAAGCCTTTGCTGTAATTGCGACTCAACATCTGAATTGGGAAGATTCTTGTCATGACTACTGTAACGATACACATAAACATCTTGTTGCTTGAAGCTTTCCCCGAGTGCCGCAGCTTTCTCCTCCATGCCCTTAATTTTTTTAAAATCTTCAGCCCAGCCATCATGGCCTTCTTTCGGGCCAAGCCACAAATCAAATAGCGATACAAGATTGGCGTCAAGTATATCCTGCCACACTTCTAACTCAGCACCTTCAATATTTGACTTAATAATATTAAAACTTTCCCCCGGAGTCGCAAGATTATTCTCACTTAGCCAGCTGGAGAACTTTTGCTTTGGCACAGTAATCTCGCGACCTTTAATTACATTGTTTTTTCCGGCATATATTGATGAACCGACAAGATTCCGGTTCAGGTACAAGGTGCAGCTACCAGCACTGTTTCCAAGCGCTGTGTGCACGATTTTCACACGTTTGTTAAACATAAACTTGTACCTACAGTGCCGCGCCATCTTAGGATGCGCATCAAACCCGTACATCTCGTAGTCCGTGACCAGTGGATGTTCAGAAAGCAGCTGATTCATTCGTGAGAGTTCGCCACCTTTATGAATACCTAAATCGAAATATCTTACGAGCATAATTGAAAAACCTTTCAGGTTAATTGCCGCACAGCATTATTTATGGCGAATAGCAAAATTTCCGCTTGCCTCGTAGGCTTTAAAGCGGCTGTTCAAAGGATTGCCCCACATTATCCTGTCTTTATCAAACAGGTCATACACACATTTGTTAAAAACAGCCATGTTGACGTTATCAAGATTCCCTTTGTTTGTGAGATCATCAAATGTTTTTGTCATTGTGACCAACAACCTTTCAAGTTCGACCCGATTTCCTCCACAAGTGCCAGCGTGCAGCTTGATCTCTGTCTCGTAGTACGGCTGACCAAACGTTGCAATCATCTTTTCACGATTCATCTTATCGTTGTATTCACCAGTATCCCCACCGCAGTAAAAATCGTACTTACTATCATCAAATAGTTCGAACGGGTTGCTGAAGAATTCCACATCAAAGAGATCAAGCAACATCACACGCTTGATGTGCTCATTGTCTTTCAGGTATTGCAGGTAACAATAATAGCGCTCATCGTTTAACGAACGATCTGTTGAAAGCTCGTACTTTACAAACTTCACCTGCGGGCATGTCCACTTTTCTATGAACCAGTCACTGAGATTATCGTGAAAAATTATCCCGTTGCAGCCGACTTGAAGCAGGCTGTCGTACCAGATCTGTATCCGGTCGAAATCATCTATGCCGGCAACACCGTGTTTTTCTGCCACAGCACCACCGCGACGGCTACGGCGCCAGGTTTTATAACGCTTAAAGTAATTAAAGCGACCGCGACTGCGCTTTTGCGGATCAGGCTTTCCGGTAAAGTAGGTTGTGAAGATGGCATCCGGATAACTCAAACCGATATCCACCCCGCACGATCAAAATCATAGCGCTTTCGAACCACGGCAGGAGATCCGGCTGCTACGGAGTAATCCGGAATGTCCTTGGTCACAGTAGAATTTGCACCAATAACACAATGCTTACCAATTCGAACATTTGGCAGAATACAAACGCCAATACCTATCCATGTTTCAGCACCGATCACGACCGGGCCCCCGGATACTGAACTGCTTTGTACCGGCTTTTCGATATCTTCAAAATCATGGTTGCTCTCGGTGATAAAAACACGCTCGGACATCAGTACGTCGTTTTCGATAGTTATACTGGACCCGACACCGGAGACCACAAAGTAACGGCCAATGCGTGTGTTATCACCAATCGAAACGTTGCATTGCGGTGTCAGCGAAAACCAGGAGTGTTTTCGAATACGCACGTTGCGGCCAAATTTCACCCTGTTAGCTGCGCGAATATTTCTGACAGGTAGTTCAACCTTTGATTGTAGTTGCCTGAGGTTATAGAGGAACCGCAAGTACTCACTCGGACTGGCCATTAGCGACAACCGCAGCTAATGTAAAGGCATGACAATGCTCAGGCCGCCTGAGCAGAGCTGTGTCTGTAGTGCCGATGCTCGCCTGAACGACGCTCGACATTCCAAACCATTTTATAGTTATGATTTTCAAACCAGTCGTGGATCAAGGTCCCATCGGGCATGTTGTCGCGATCGCCTTTGTTGTGAATCTCAAGGAATATATCTCGCGGTGCATTGGAATCAAGTAGTCCGGTTACCCCGCTAAGCACCTGGCCCTCTGCTCCCTCGACATCTATCTTCAACACATTAGGCATGGCGTTTTCCTGCCTCGCAAAAGATTCGCAGGTTGTCAGCGCCACAGTGATAGCATCGGTCGCGCCACCACTTTCGGCAATAGAATGACGACCTTCCCCGGCCTCACCTCTCACATGCAGAGATGCCTGACCATCGCTTGCACCGAGTGCAATTTGCTTAGGTATTACCCGTGATTGCAAACCGTTCAAGGCTATATTCTGCTGCAACTGCGTGAAGTTTCGCGGCTCAGGCTCAAAGCTGTACAAAGTCGATCGGACTGAATTCGGATGTCTGGCCATCAATAAGGTGAGAACACCAATATTCGCACCGATATCGAATATCGTGTCCCCCTCAGCGAGATGTTCACGAATTCGCTCTACGAAATCCAGCTCGTGATGAATGGCATGGGCGCGACGGATTTCACGGGCGTTTGAGATAGCTAACTTTACCGGCTCACCGGCGAGCTCAATCTGCAGTTCTGACTGACGTCCGGTTACCCGACTAAGGGCATGCCGCAGATAGTTTGATAAACGCAGAGCAATCGGCAGGCGGACAGGACTATGTGTCATTTCATACGAATTCTGGCAGCGACAACCGGCAATTATAAACCGCAACGCCCGTCGATACAGCACTGCAATCGGATTTGAATCTGTCGATCGGGAAAGGCGCGACAGATTCAAGGAAATTCAAGTTCTGCCGCCATATGACGACACAATGCTCGATTGTTTTTCAAAATCCCCACGCTTCTCGTTTGCGGTAATTTCGCTATGACAGCAATAAAAAAGTACAAAAAAATAGCTGTAAGCCTCTTCGCAGCGCTCACATTAACTGCGTGCGGCGGAAGTGGCGGAGATGACGACGACAAAAAAGCTGCACCTGGCGGGCCCGGCATAATAGAAACGCCGCCTCCGCCTGTTTCTGTGGGCTATGGCACCACACCTGCACACTCTCCATCAAACAGCACCTTCGTCAGTGACCATTTCTCCGGTAGCGGTGCCTGCGGTGTGTGTCACAACGATCTTACAGATGACACCGGCAAGGATGTTTCGATTGGCACTTCGTGGGAAACAAGCACGATGGCGAACGCTGCACGCGATCCCTACTGGCGGGCCAAAGCTGCATCGACGATCAAGAACTACCCGCACCTCGAGCACGAAGTAAATGATACCTGCACCCGTTGCCACGCACCGATGGCCAACGAGGCCGCACGCCGCAGCAATGTTGAGCCAAAGATTTTTGACGACGGATTTCTGAACCCCGCCAACGAATTCTTTGACCACGCGATGGATGGCGTCAGCTGTTCACTCTGCCATCAAATCGAGGATACGGGCAGCCTCGGCACGGTTGCCTCGATGTCAGGCAATTATGTAATTGCGGAACGCTCGCCGGCAGAGAAGGAAACCCGGCCTGCCTACGGCCAGTACACCGATCCGGTTGGCGCATACATGACTGCAAATTCGGACTTCACTCCGGTATACGGCGCGCACATGAGCGAGTCATCTGTCTGTGGCACTTGCCACGACTTGAAGACCCCGACCGTCGGCAGCAACGGAGAGATCATCCCGGCTGTTATCGAAGACAGATTCCCGGAGCAGCAAACCTACACTGAGTGGGAAAACAGCGACTATCGCAAGGGTGGAAACAAAGATGCCAACTGCCAGTCATGCCATATGCCGAAGAATCCTACTACGGTAAATCTTGCTTCCTCTGGTACTGACATAAGAAGATCTGACTTTTCTGAGCACACGTTTCTGGGGGCAAACACAGTCATGCTGGATATGTTCAAAAACTTCCGCGAGGAACTGGGCATTGAGGTACAGGGCTTTGACCAGGCAATCGAACGAAACCGTGAATTCCTGAAAACCTCCGCCGATCTTGTGATCACAGGTACACGTAATGAAGGCAATAACATCATTACGACCCTGAAGATAAACAACAACACTGGCCATAAACTACCAAGTGGATACCCGTCACGTCGTGTATTCGTACACTTCGTTGTTACCGATGAGAGCGGTGCGATTGTTTTCGAATCAGGCAAGATGAATGCTGATGGCAGTATCGTTGGCGCAGATGGTGATGTTGACTATCGTGAGTACGAACCTCATTACAACAGCATCAGTCGCGAAGATCAGGTACTAATATTTGAATCAATCATGGGCGACACTACGGGTAACGTAACACACTCTCTAATTGAAGCGGCCAGACACCTCAAGGACAATCGACTGACACCAGCCGGCTTTGACAAGTACGCCGTCAGCAGTGATGTTGCCGTAGTCGGTGAAGCACTATTGGACGAAAACTTCAACGCCGGTCTTGACTTGTTCGAGTATAGAATCCCTGTACCTGCAAGTGGAAAGTACTTTATCTATGCCGACCTGGTCTACCAGCCGCTCGCGTACGGTCACCTTGAATACCTTTTCCAGGATACGGATATTCCAGCCGTAGATGAGTTTAAAACCATCTATGACTCGACATCCCTGCTCTCGGAGATCATATCCAGCGCGGTCAAAGTATATAACTTCTGAGCCACCGCACTGAGATATCTATACACCCCCAATATTTACTGCCGTACCTACAGGCTCGTAGCTGTAGATACACAGCTGCGATAGTTTGTGCTCTGATCTGCAGGTGAAAAATGAAGAAATATCTCCCTGGCTCCCTGGCACTGTGTCTGCTCTTTACCGGGACCGCTTCAGCTGCAGACTTTATAGCCGTCCGCGTAGAAGCCGAAAACTTCACCTCTAAAAGTGATCGATGGACTCTAACCACACCTGACTTCCTGCCTGATGTTCAACCTGACCCTGACCCTCCTCACAATGCGAGCGCCAGCGGCAGTGCGAACCTGGAACTACTGCCAGATACCCGAGCAACACATGCGGACGCACTAGTCGCAGGAGGCAACGATGGTAACTTCTGGGGCAGCCCCGGTGATGGCCCCAGTATTAACTACGAGATCAATGTACCCCAGGCCGGTCGCTACTATGTTTATGTAAAAACATTTTCTACCAATACCGAAGATAACGGCATTCACGTTGGTGTAAATGGCAGTCTTCCCGCAAGTGGACAAAGAATACAGACATGTTCTAAAAACAAGTGGGTCTGGACCAGTGGACAACGAACCGGCGACAATCATTGCGGCATTACTAAAACAATCTGGCTTGACTTCCCCTCCCCCGGTGTCAACACCATTACCTTCTTTGCCCGTGAAGACGGCTTTGAGATCGATCAGTTTCTACTGCTTCAGGAGACCCATGACGGCTCTCTCAACTGCTTTCCCACACCTGGTGATTCTGTTCAGTGCAATGATATTTCGACCGGGCAGTCCGTAAGCGACAGCGAAATACCGCTCACACCTTCCATCAACGGCAATACCGCGTCTATTCCACTAACGGCAAATCTGCCAGAGGTGGACCTTCATGTAAATCTGTCAGCCTCAGAAACCCTCTACCATATAAACGACATCGTCGATTTTAAAGTTGATGTAAAAAATAACAGTCCCCAGAACTCTGCAACCAATACGATTGCTACCATCCACCTCCCACCGGGTCTGGAATTTAGTGCGAGTGCGGACTGCACCGGTAGTGCATCTCTGGTGAGTTGTGCGTTCGGCAATGTACCTGCCAATACATCTTATAATCTATCTTTCAGCGCCACTGTCAAACTCGAGGGTAATCACCGGTCAGATATTCAGGTCACAGCAGACGTAGACGACAACAACTCCGGCAACAACATCGATTCTGAGACTGTGATCGCGCACAACTCTGTTCCGGATTTTGAAGCGGGCATCAGTCTTGAGCAACGCTCTAACGCTTCAGCAATAGGTGACAACAACCTGTACACAGTAACAATTACAAACTCCGGCCAACAACAGATTACCGATGCTGTGTTGAAAGTTACCGCGGGCAATGGTCTTTCCCTGCAACAATGCAACCCTGGCTGCAACGTACCGGTATTGGCAACTGGTGAGTCCACCGAACTAACGTTCAGCACACTGGCCACAAGTATCGGACAATTTTCTGTGACTGCAGAACTTATCGTCGCAAATGATGTAGATCTTTCAAACAATATTGCGCTATTAAATCAGACGATACTTGAATCAGGTGTTGCTGTCAGTGCCAATGATCAAATCGTGATCGAAGCGGAGGCTTATAATTCATCTACACCCGCGGCCACTGATCAAGCACCGCACTGGTTCGTTGTGGATGAAAACCACACCTCACTTTCTGAACAACTGGACCCGGATAATGCTTCGCCTCTGGAAGTGAGTGGCGGCGCTTACGTTGAATTGTTGCCGGACAATAGATTTGATGAAAGTGCAGAACAGATCACCAATGTTACGAACTTCACCAACGGTGGCGTAGGCTCTACTCTCACCTATGATGTTCAGTTTGACCAGGCTGGTACATACTTCGTCTACGCTCGAATTAGAGCCAACAACAATCAGGATGCCAGTCTGCATATCGGCCTGAACAATGAATGGCCCGCAAGCAGCAACTCACTGTCTGTTTGCAACCCTGATGGCGAATGGCAATGGACAAACAACATTCGTAGCGACAACGCCTGTAATACTGCCAGCAGCGCTACGATCAATGTCGATTTACCGGGCACTTACTCACTCATGGTATCGCAGGACACCGACGGACTGGAGCTCGACAAACTAATCCTGAGTAAAGACAGTCAATCACTGGTCAACGGCATCGGACCTGCCGCCACTACAGTTAGCTCACATAATGAGTCTGGTAGCGAGTTAAACGCTAAAACATCAGGCGGTGGAAGCGTATCACTGTTGCTTCTGGCTGGTGCTTTACTACTGCTATCGCGATCTCTTTGTTCGTGCCCTCAACCGTCGAGACTGCGAACTAACGTAAACCGGAATCGGGACTAATATGCCCGTAATTTCGTATCGCGCAACTCTTAAGATAGCCGCACTGATAGCTGGACTACTGATTACCGCCAGCAGTCTTCTTGCACAGAGTTGGGTCATCCATAATACTTCAGATAACTCAACTATCGTTAAGCGTCATGAGACGGGTTCCGTGGTGTTTGGCAGTAAGCTGTATTCGCTCGGTGGTCGTGGCAGTAAACCGGTTCAGGTATTTGATGCCACCCGGAATAGCTGGTCCACACTGGCACCACTACCGCTTGAGCTACATCACTTTCAACCAGTCGTTTTGAACGGATACCTCTATATTGTTGGAGCGTTTACCTGTTGCTACCCGACAGAACCAAGCGTTGCCGACATCTACCGGCTGAATCTCGCAACGAATACCTGGGAAACTCATGGCACCATACCAACAACCCGGCTGCGAGGCTCTGCAGGAGCTGTGGTGTACGACAGCAAGATATACCTGATCGGCGGCAATACAAATGGCCATTCCGGTGGCGCTGTCGGTTGGTTGGATGAATATGATCCACTCACAGGTAACTGGCGTGCTTTGGCGGATGCCCCGAATGCACGTGATCACTTTAGTGCTGCACTGATAGGCAACAAGCTAATAGCTGCCAGTGGCAGGCAAACCGACAACGGCTTTGCCGGCACAGTAGCGGCTACCGATATATACGATTTTTCAACCAATACGTGGACAACTGCTGCATCGTTACCTACGCCGAGAGCGGGTGCAATTGTCGGTGTAAAAAGCGGTAACGTCATTATCGCGGGTGGTGAAACCAGTACCCAATTCGAGGCGCACAATGAAGTAGAGGCATATAACCTCACCACAAACGAATGGAGAAGTCTGCCGACCCTCGGCCAGGGACGCCACGGCAGCGCAGGAGGTGTTATTGGAAACTCTATCCATATAATCGCGGGCAATTTAAAACGTGGAGGAGGCCAGGAAGTCACGTCACATGAAAAGCTAACCATTGCTGATGTTGACGGTGATGGTCTATTCGATTTCGAAGACACAGACAACAACGACAATCCGAATGCCGATTCAGACAATGACGGGCTAACAGATATCGTAGAGACAGACTTGGGTACAGATCCATTTAACGCAGACTCAGACAACGATGAGCTAAGCGATTTTGCTGAAGTACAAACCCATACCACCGATCCCCTTTCTGTAGATACAGACTATGACGGCCTGACTGATTATGATGAGATCATTACATACCTCACTAACCCTAATACATGGGATAGCGATGGCGACGGCGTCTCCGATGCAACTGAAGTTGCAAACGGAACTATCGCCAACAATGATGATCAGGATGGCGACGGTATATTAAACAGTGCAGAAGGAACCGAAGACTCCGACAACGATTCAATAGCAGACTATATTGATCTGGACAGTGATAATGACGGCATCCCGGATATAATTGAGAATGGTCGATCAGACGATAACAATGACGGCAAGATCGATAGCACAGACTCAAATCCTGCAAACAGCTTGCTAACAGATACAGATATGGATGGAATCAGCAATATACTGGATCTGGACTCAGACCAGGACAGTCTGTCTGATCTTGCGGAGGCCGGTCATGTAGATGCTGGCGGTATCGGCGTTATAACAAGTCCAGCCTTCCAGGACACTAACCGGAATGGTTGGCACGATGGATTTGAAGGTACGGTCACTCCCGATTCGGATGCGGATTCAACACCTGATTTTCTTGATCTCGATAGCAATGATGATGGAGTGACTGATTTAGTCAGCAGCGGAATTGTTGACAGTGATGCTGATGGCAAGATCGACAATTTTACCGACACTAACTATGACGGAATGCACGATGATATACCGGCACTTGAGCGCTTAGCTACAGGGCAACCGGATACAACGGATCAACATACTGACAACCAGTCACCGGTTGAGGAAAAGTCAGGCGGGGGAAGCGATCCATTGGCACCCGCCACGCTATTGTTAATAATGCTGGCGGCTGCACTGTATCAATATCAATTGCGCAGCCAACATTGTTTTTTGGTTAGAAAACCCAAAGTCTAATTCAGACGCCATCACCAAATGGTCCTCCGCGACTGTATTCGTCTCCAATACCGACCTGTATTTTCATTCAGGTCCGTTGCTACTGCCAGAGACTTCTGGCTCATATAATTACTGTCAATTTGTGTTCAAAATACCAATAGCCGGATAAACAACATGCCACCTCCGCAGGTAAAAAAATAACCTGAACCACTTCACAGTATTGTTTTGTTGAACTTTGGCATACTCCAGAAGTAACCGCCCTCGCCAGCTTCACTGCACCTAAGTATTCGCTGTGCTCAACAAAACGAAAAAACCTATATGCTGCATAAATGGATACGTAGTCTTGCGTTAATTGCCATCGCCTCCCTCGGCGGAACTTACACCGAGGCTTTCGCACAAAATATTCCCGACCCGACACGAGCCACTATCTGGAGTGATTCGTACTCTGTTAATGGTCAATGTTATTGCGACTCCAGCTACGATCATGGTCTTGCGTCTGCCCGGGTACAAACCAATGATGGTAGTAAACGAGTACCGGAAATTTGTGCAGATATCAGAGCAAGGTTTGGCACTGGTCCAGCGCAAGGTCGCGTCTACTACAACACAGTGCAATGTGGTTACGGACCACCCAACAACTTCCCGGACGAAGCCGTTTGTCCCGGCATTCCAAGAGCAACAGGAAATTACACCGGTCCACGATGTCAGGAAAAGGGCGCCACATGGAACCTTGATGTACTTTACCCGGGCGCAAACCCAGAACCTGTTGAAACTCCCGAACCTGTTGAAACTCCCGAACCTGTCGAAACTCCCGAACCTGTCGAAACTCCAGAGCCTGTCGAAACTCCAGAGCCTGTCGAAACTCCAGAGCCTGTTGAAACTCCAGAGCCTGTCGCAACTCCGGAGCCGGTCATATTAGAATTCCCAATCTGTTCCTCCAGTGATGCAGATCTGGACGGTGATGGATATGGTTATGAGAATGAGCAAACCTGTGTCATGGACTCAAATATCGTTGCTACACCGACAGCACCTGAGCTACCACTATTTGCAACCTGCTCTGCGAGCCAGGCTGATCCTGACGGTGATGGATACGGTTACGAGAACGGTCAAACCTGTGTGATCGACGCTAATGTTGTCGCTACCCCAACAGCACCTGAGCTACCACTATTCGCTACCTGCTCTGGTAGCCAGGCAGATCCCGATGGAGATGGATACGGCTACGAAGACGGGCAAACCTGTGTGATCGACGCTAATGTCGTTGCTACCCCGACAGCACCTGAGCTACCACTATTCGCTACCTGCTCAGCGAGTCAAGCTGATCCCGATGGTGATGGATACGGCTACGAGAACGGGCAAACCTGTGTCATCGATTCTAATGTCGTTGCTACCCCGACGGCACCTGAAATTCCGCTATTCGCTACCTGCTCTGCGAGTCAGGCTGATCCTGACGGTGATGGATACGGTTATGAGAACGGTCAAACTTGTGTGATCGGCTCTAATGTTGTTGCTACACCGACAGCACCTGAAATTCCGCTATTCGCTACCTGCTCTGGTAGCCAGGCAGATCCCGATGGTGATGGATACGGTTACGAGAACGGACAAACCTGTGTGATCGACGCCAATGTCGTTGCTGCACCGACAGCACCTGAGCTACCACTATTCGCTACCTGCTCTGGTAGCCAGGCAGATCCCGATGGTGATGGATACGGCTA
>CALLBO010000012.1 GCA_937998875.1 uncultured Granulosicoccaceae bacterium | reverse complement strand
GGCTATTTTGTGCCGGAGAATATATCCGACACATTGCATAAATGGCTTAAAGATCACCGCGACAAAAACATAGACCCCTACCAGCAGCTGGCAGACGATTGGCTTGTGAACCGGATACCTCAGGACGTGACTGAGCAATACTTGCGACAGGAATACGGATGGACAAAAACTAAAGTAAACGAGATTCTGGTCCGTGCAACGAGAGAGGGTTGGGCAGAACGAAAAGAAGGCTATGGCTGGCGCTTTCTTCCTGTCGCAAAGACACCGGAATCGTTTGATCAAATATACCGGTTCCGGTTGTCGATTGAGCCTGCTGCCATGCTCGAGCCCACATTTAAGTTAGATCAAAAAATACTGACCGAACAACGCCGTCTTCAGGAACATCTGCTGGAAACGGATTTGGGAAGTATGCTCGATGAGACGCTGCTCGCCAATGGATCTATATTTCATGAAGAGATAATTAAACTCTCGGGCAATCCGTTTTTTCTGATGGCACTGCAACGAGTCAACAGAATGCGCCGGTTAATGGAATACCGGGCCAAGATTGATCATGAACGCTTGGTTGTGCAATGCACGGAACACCTGGAGATTCTCGATCTACTGGAAAGCACCGACGTGACTGATGCCTCTAACAAAATGCGTGAACACTTAAGTGGTGCATTAGAACGCAAATCTCCATTGGCCTGGAGCTGGGCAAGTGGCTCTGAAAAATAGATCAGATACTGCCTGCCAATATCAAACGATATTGGTTTATGGGTTCCACAGATGATAACGCCTCAAGTCTTGGCGACCCACTGTATATACTCTCTGGGAGGTAACCGACAATATCCCGCCATCGTGATCGCTCCATGCTCACATCGCATACACAGGCGACCAAGCTGACAACAATTCCAGAACCTACACCCGGGATCACCGAGTCTAAGCGGGCTCTGGCTCTCTGTTTTTCTCCAACCATGTGTCTACGCGATTAACAATGGCATCGACCTCAGGGTGCTGCATGCCCTTAATACCAGCAAGGGTTTTTACGACCTTGTCTACGCGTTCGATATTTTTCGCCCCCGCAGCCAAAGCACGTGCAGCTGACGAAGGCTTTTGCAGTCCCTGAGCTGCGGCTGCATATTTTTCAAACGGTACCAGGTCGGACTCACTTGCACCGTATGCGACACATAACTTCCCTACCCATTGATAAACGTCTTTTGTTGCTGACAGATCACTGTGTACAGCGTCTTTGATGGACTGCATGCCTGACTCGCCAACGCATCGGTAATTACCGGATACAAGCATCAGCCATTTTGCCAGTGGCACATAAACACTTTCGTGTACTTTTAATTTAACCGGTAATTCGATTTCAGAGCCGTTTACCTGATACCGAATATTCGCAATGTCATCCTGAAGCTGGTAGAGCATTTTAGTATGTTCATCAGATTCAAAACGTGCGACTTTGAAGTTTGTTGGTAGCCCTACCTGGAGTACATTAACCGGCTCATCCGGTGGCCTGAAAGCTTGTGGATCCGGGCTTGCCAGCGTCATAAGTTTCGGGTTAAACGCACTCCAAACCTCTGAGTCTGTATAGGCAGCGCTTAAGTCTTGTTCGCCGATACCCGGAAGCCTTCGCAGATATGGCATCGGTGGCATATTCATTATCGATACACACGGCAACCCGGATTTCGCAATTCGCTGCATTAGGTCTTTTACGCCTTTGACAGAGTATTGCGGCTCTTGCATGGCCAGCACGATAAGGTCGTAATTTTCAGGCTTGGCAGAGTCTGCAGAACAAGCTGTGATCTTTCCTTCAAGTTCGGTAGAGCGAAGTTCAACGGGAGCATCATGTCCACGAACCGGCAATCGTATCAGGGTGCCCTCTTTATTAATAAGTTGCTCTTCCTGAGGTAGGCAGACCATCGTTGTGTTATGCCCCGCGAGCGCAAGCTTGGTGGCGAACAGTGACCCATAAGATGCACCAAGCATGAGAATGTTAATTGGTGAAGCATTCATTTTTTATCCTCCAGGATGAATAACAAAATATTTCAGAGATTACGGAATTTACGGGGTCAGCAGTGTCGAGCCTGTGGTTACTCCTGCTTCAAATTCTTTATGTACATCTACAATTTCTGAGAGTGGCCTCTTTTGATCAATAGACACCTCAAGTGCACCTTTTTTGATCATTTCAAAAACAGCGTTTGATGAATGCACCAGATCCTCGCGGGTTGCAACATAGTTGGCCAGCGTCGGCCGACAGAAATATAACGAGCCGCCATGTTGAAGTGTTGAAGGTTTAACGGCAGGTGCTTCTCCGGTAGTGGCTCCAAAGGATATAAAATATCCACGTGGTGCCAAAGAATTCAATGACGCATCAAACGACTCTTTACCAACAGAGTCGAATACTACCGAGACACCTTCACCATCAGTAAGTTCCTTCACCCGCT
The DNA here is from genome assembly GCA_937998875.1 of uncultured Granulosicoccaceae bacterium. Classification (GTDB taxonomy): domain Bacteria; phylum Pseudomonadota; class Gammaproteobacteria; order Granulosicoccales; family Granulosicoccaceae. Next base: position 25,069 of record CALLBO010000012.1, on the reverse strand, counting down.
CGGCGATATTTTCACTTTTCCTGTCGATCGCTTCACTGTAGCCATGCTTTAGAATGGTTTTGCAGTTTTCAGCACCGGATGTCACGCCTATCATACGGGCGCCTATATGTTTACCCCATTGTCCGGCCAGATGGCCAACGCCACCCGAGGCTGCGTGGAACAGAACATTCTCACCTGCTTTGACAGGATACGTCCTGCACATCAGATATTCCACCGTCATACCTTTCATAAGCACTGCAGCTGCGACATCATCAGTGACACCGTCGGGAATTTTAATCATTCGGGCAGCCGGCGCATTACGGTGCTGAGCGTAGGCCCCCAGAACCGGCCCATAGACAACCCGGTCTCCAACTCCGAGATCGTTAACATCAGCGCCAACCTCAATTACTTTGCCTGCCGCTTCGAGTCCCAGCCCGGAGGGAAACTCCAGCGGATAAGCACCGGAACGCTGGTAGACATCCATGTAGTTTAAACCGACAACAGTCTGTTCCAGGGTAACTTCACCAGAGCCTGGTGGAGGCAAATCAACAGACTTCATCTTCATGACATCTGCTGCACCTTGTGCGTCTAAAATTATGGCGTTAGTTTTCATTTGTATTTGCAATCTTAAATGGAAATAAGTAACTGTTTGACCAAACCAGGCTACGTCGTAGCGTCACCACCTTCAACCAGAATTAACTCAACCTCCCCTGCTCCGTCTCTCCGATGAGCTGCCGCACTCTGGTACGCTTCAGAGTTAAAGCAGGCTTCTCCATCAGCAAGTGTGGGAAACTGAATAACAATAAAACGATGATATTTGTCTGTGCCTTCCAGAATTTTGAATCTACCACCCCGAGCCAGCACCACACCACCATAGTGCTGAATAATTCCAGGCACTTGATCGGTATAACGCTTGTAAGCCTCCGGTTCGATAACTTTGGATCTTGCTACCCAATATGCAGACATTAAAAAGTTATCCTTTAGTTCAGCAGCCAATACACAAAGATTCAGAACAATAGATTCGGCAGGTAGTTCGCTATTTCCGGAAACATCACAATTGAAACTATACCCACAAGCATAATGATCCAGTACGGCACCGAGCTTTTGAAAATCTCGGTTACGGTGACGGTAGAATCCTGAATCGAGGCTTTTACCGTGTACACCAAAAGACCAAACGGCGGAGTTAACAAACCTGCTTCAATTGCGAGAATTCCAATCACCGCAAATGCAATTCGATCATATCCAAGTGCTGTCGCGAGCGGTTCAAAAATTGGTACCGTGAGTAGCATGATAGAAATAGAGTCGATTACCATTCCCAGTAGAAACCACACCAGGATAATCAAGCCCAGAATCATAAACGGAGACAATCCTGAGTTAAGAAAAAAATCCTGAATGGCAGTGGTGACACCGGTCATTGCAAGCGTTCGGGAATAAAGTGCAGCTGCTAACAACAAAACCAGAATGGGTGCTGCGGTTTTACCCACCGAAAAAATCGCTTCCAACAGTTGTTTCTTTCGCATTCCCTTGGCAATAGCAAACAGCAGCGCCAATGCGGCTCCGGCACCTGCACCCTCGGTGGGGGTAAATATTCCAAACCAGATACCACCCAGAACGCCACTAATGATAAATGCGATTCCGGCAATACTGAAAAGGACGTGCGTACGAGTGGCTACCTCTGGTGTTTCATAAGCCTCTGCCACTGCGTTATTAAACGCTTTGGCTTCTCCTACAAGTTCCGGACGAAGAATTGCGGAGCCAATGATGTACAGCATGTAGAGACTCGCGAGCAATATCCCCGGAAGAATGCCGGCTAAAAATAGCTGGCCAATCGATTGCTCGGTTAATATTCCCCACACGATCATCAACACACTCGGTGGAATCAACATGCCCAGACAACTCGACCCTGCAATTGCACCCAGCGCAAAACCCTTGTGGTACCCGAATGCCTTCATTTCAGGATAGGCGATTCGGGAAAATGCAGCAGCGGATGCAATAGAGACACCCGTGACAAATGAAAATATAGTGTTACCAATGACGGTGGCAACCGCTAACCTTCCCGGCAATGCCTTGATACCTCGATTAATCGCCTGATAGATATCGGTAATTGCCCCCGAGCGACCGATAAACTCCCCCATTAGCATGAACAACGGTATAACGGCAAACGTAAAGTCGCGCATCGCCTCAGCTGCGGTACTGGCAAGTGTTGCCTCCACGATTCGCCACTTGCCGGTCACCAGGTAAATACCGATAACACTTGTCATGCCCAGTGCAATGGCGACATGCACACCTAACAGCACTAGCGCGAACAACAGAATTACGATGATAGTTGCCGTATTAAAATCAAACATGGTTACACTTCGGCGGGCAATATAGATACGGACAACTTATACGATGGGCAGTTTTCACCGTGTTATAGATCCAGATCAGAGACTTTGAGTCGAAAGGCTTCAATAGCTGCCAGTGCCAAATAGTTGAGTACAGCCAGACCACTGCCGATCAATATGGTAAATCTGGCAGGCCAGACAGGAACCCGCAATGCGCCTTCACCATCAAACTCTCCGTTTGCAAAAGAACGCAGCGCCGGACCTATTGCGCCTTTAAACAATATGGCAAAAAACAACGCGCCCAACAGGAAGCCGAAGATTGCCAGTGCTCGACGGGTTTTAGGTCCGAAAAGTTTTATCAAAAAATCCGCACCCAGCATTGAGCGACTTCGAATTGCAAACCCTACCTGCAGGAAAATGATAATAACTACCGAGTTGGCAATAATCTCTTTGGTCCCTTGCAAGGGTAAATTCATCGCACGAAAAATAATATCAGCAAGGGTAAAGAAGCAAAGTACAAATGCCCAGAACGCTGCCAGAATCATCAGCACCCTGGTTATTTGATCGGTAATTTTAATCAGAAACATGATGTTTACTGGCAGAGAGATTCATGTGGCAATGAAGATATCAGCAGGAAAAAGAACGCGGGGACTACCGCCCCGCGTCCAGTACTCAATATATTTATACTGTCTTACTCAACCACTTACTCAACAACGTATCGAACCGGCCATGTGTAGCCATTCTTCTCTGCAGCATCCAGTGTCAGGTTCAACACTTCTGATGCAGGCAGTCCCTGTGCGTCAAGCTCTTTAGCCATTTTCTGTGGCCAGTCAGCCAGTGAGTTTGCCCAGTCTTCCCGAACCGCAGGGTCGATCTCGTTAACGGTAATCAATTCGCGAAGGGTATCGACGTCTTTGGCATAACGCTCTTTGTTGACAATACCTGTCTGCTCTTCGAAGTCTTTACCGACTTCAACGATGATGTCCTGAACATCGGCTGGCAAATCATTAAAAGACTCAAGGTTCATCGTTAACCCGTGCCAGGTGATAGAACCAAAGCCAATCAGTGTGTAGAACGGACCCGGCTCATGCAGCTTGAGATTAACCCAGGCACTCGGAAACATAATCCAGCCTTCGTATACATTGGTTTTCATCTCTGTGTAGGCTGTTGCCAACGAGCTTTGCACCGGGGTGACACCACCGTACTCCAACCAGTTAAGGTTAAGACCGGCACCAGCTATTTTCTGGCCTTTAAGGTCTGATAGATTTTCCCAGGCGAAGCTGGTACCCAGGTTGTAGCCACCATCGGCAATTCGTGAAAGAAGTTTTTGATTGAACTTCTCTTCAAACACGTCCTGCATGTAAGGTACCTGTGCATAAACATCCTGCGCGGTCTTGAGACTCACGGTGGGATCCATGGTGCCAAACGGCAGCATTACCTGGAATGCATGCAGTGGAAGGTTGGATGCCTCAAAGCACATGCACATGCCACCGATATCAATGATGCCATCCTGCACCCCTTCGAGTACCTCTGTGACTTTAACGATGCTGCCGGAATATCCTTCAACGAAGCTGACGGTATGATCAGTCCGTTCGGCAACGCGCTTTTCCACCTCTTTTTGAAAGTAGCTTTGCATCAGACCTGCATAGACAACACCCGGTGGGTGCCCGGAGCCGATACGTAACGTAAAGTCCTCGGCCTGAGCAGTAGTGGATGCCATACCGGCAACCAGCCCTGCCATTAACAATGAAGCTCGCATTTTCTTGAACATACTTTTTCCTCCAAAAAATTATCTTCGTGTAAAACGAATGAATACAGCCTTGCTACATGATTAACTCTCTTCCTGTAGTCGAACACTTTCTGGTAGAGCCAGTGGTTCGTTCGGACTGTCCTTGATGAACTCCACGGTGGTAAATACCAGTTCTGTGTCACCGATATTTTGCACCGAATGAGTAAAACTTTCCCCTTTGCCAAACTTGAAATGTTTGGTTTCACCCGGGGTATGTACAACATCCTGCACTCGCCCGTCGTCATACCAGCCACGCGCTTTGCCGTGGGTGTGGCAAGACCAGAAATAGTGCAGCACATGCTTATGGAAATTGCATCGCACACCGGGTGGCAGAGTAAGATGCCAGACACGGACGAGCTCCGTTTCAGAAACCAGTACGCTGCCGACAATGCCATTGTCGCCAGCCTGATCAAACTCTGCCTGCAGTTCTTCCGGCCAATGTGCTCGTGGATTATCACCAACAGAGGCGGATTCAACTAGCTGTGGTTGTCCCATGGTTTATTCCTCGCGAACTTCGTGAGTGGTTCCCGCAAATTGTTAAGCTGCCAATGAATTTTTTAACACTGATGCGCCCGGCTCCAGCGCCTCAAGTGCACTCTTTAACTCACTTTTCTGTGATTCGCTCAACAACGTGCCAGGTGGAAATACAGAACGCCAGGAATCATCTTCACGACGCCATGCTTCAATTTGTTTAAGAGCAGCACTTAACGGGTATTTGGCTATTACTGCACGAACCGTAGTGAGTGTCTCCTGTAAGGCTTCTGCCTCAGCTGAGCCTTTGGCATTAAATGTTTTTGCAGTAAGCGCCGCAGAGGCATTGGATGTTGCCGAAATAGAACCGACGCACCCCTTTGACAACCCCTCAATCAGGAAAGCCTCACTGCCCGAGAAGACATCAAACTCATCTGCGGCAGCGACAAAATCAAGCGTACCCTTAAAGTCACCGGAGCTGTCCTTCAAACCCGCGATCATTGGTCCGAAATGTTTTTTCAATCGCTGAATCAATGAAACGGTTATCGGTGTCATTGAAAGTTGTGGAAAGTGATACAAATAGATTCTGAGTGAATCGGTACCGACACCGTCTATCAACTGGTCAAAATAGGCAAATACACCATCTTCAGATGCATTTTTGTAGTAGAACGGCGGTAGTACCAAAGCGTTGGTAAACCCGGCATCAATCACTGCGCGGGTTGCAGCAGTTGCATCACCAACCGAACACGATCCGGTACCAAAGATCACTTTATCTGAAGAGAAACCCGCATCGCGAAAAAGCCCCGGCACACTTAAGCGAAACGATAGTGGTAACGAGTTGCCCTCACCCGTTGTACCGAGAGGTGCGACACCTGTCATGCCCTGGCTCATCAGCCACTGGCTGTGCTCAATAAGCCGTTTACCTGAAGGCTGACCTGATGACGGGTCAATTGCGGTTATTGACGCGGCATAAACACCATGTTTGGCCTTACGTTCGACGGAACTCACGATGAAACGGCCTTTAGTTGTTGCTCTGCCCCACGTGCTCTTACAACCACCTTAATGGCATCGTCGACTCTCTCCCGCGCGTAGCGCAATGCCTCAGGCAGATTATCCAGCGCAAATGTATGGGTATGGATCAATGATGCATCAAATCTTTTCTCGGCCATAAATGCCATAGCCCGGTGTGTGGCGCTTTTACCCTCGCCACGTATGCCGTACATATACATGTTGTTTTTAACCACATGCGGCAGATCGATTGTGGCCGGATCATGCGGAAACGCTGCCAGACAGATTTTGCCACCGCGATTGGTCATATGAATTGCATCGTTTATCGCCGCCTCAGTACCCGCACATTCAACGACATAATCCACCCCGATACTGCCTGCGATCTCTTTAACCTTATCGACAACATTGACTTCTTTTACGTTAATCACATGATCCGCACCAAGCGACTTACCTATTTCCAACCTTGAGTCACGTGTACCGGTTAAAATAACCGGAGAAGCACCAAGTGATTTTGCAACCGCAACGGCTAACAAACCAATTGGACCTGGACCCATGACCACAACGCTTTCACCAGCCACCAGGCCACCAAGTTCCGTTAAACCGTACATTGACGTTCCGGCGGTTACTACCAGAGTGGCTTCCTCGTCAGACATAGTATCCGGCACTTTGATCACGGTATTGATGTGGTTGACTGCATATTCAGTGAAACCACCATCAGTGGTGAATCCGTTTGCACGATGATTCTTTTTCACATCCCCGTAGTTTTGTCCATAGTTAAGACATGAGGTATACATGCCTTGCCGGCAACGCTTGCACTGACCACAACCAGCGTGTATTTCCACAGTGACTCGATCACCGATATCAAACTCATCAACCCCTTCCCCAAGTGCTGCCACAGTTCCCATGTACTCATGACCAGGAGTAAAGTTTTTGTTGAATGGAGGGCCACCTTCTATTAGTGCCGGTGTGCCATAGTGAATAATTTCGAGGTCAGTGGCGCAGATTGCCACTGCATCTATACGAATCAGAATCTGCGCTTGCCCGGGCATTGGTACGGGTTTTTCGACCAGTTTCAGTTCATCCGGATCACCTACAACCCAGGCTTTCATGGTTTCTGGTATCGGCATGTCACTTGAGGTGGTGACACCTGATTGGTTTGCCATGCTCAACTCCCACGTATGTAACTGGCGATCTTGGTCTGTCGCACTAATACGTCTCTGTCTGAAAGACTATTTCCCACAAAGCCTATTTCAATGGGTCGGACCGTGTCAATAAATTATCGATAATCGTTGAAATTTATTTTCTGCCTGCACTGATATCAAGATATGATTCGGTCATCATCAGGGCTTTTTTCTATGGCTACACCTAACGCACTTCCACGGATCTCACTGTCTCAACAGATAAAGGATCAGCTGCTCGAGCGCATCATGCAAGGAGAGCTATCTCCGGGTGCGCGGTTGATTGAGTTGAAAATTGCTGCTGAATTTTCCACCAGCCAGGCACCGGTTCGCGAAGCCTTACGCGAACTAGAGGCCATGGGCGTCATTGAGACACTACCCAACAAAGGCGCACGCGTAAGAACCATAACCAACGACGAGCTTTGCCAGTTGTATGATGTTCGTGCTCAACTTGAAGCGTACGCGACACAGCTAACCACCGAGAACGGCGTACCGCTAAAATCAAAATTAAAAGAGATAGTCCGATTAATGAAAAAGGCAGCCCGCGAAGAAGATTCTACCGCGTTCGCTGGTCACAACTCTGATTTTCATCGGGTTATTGTAAAAAGCAGCGGCAACACCGTTTTGCTTGACCTTTGGGAAAACCTGAACGTGCAAGCCCGCACCATGACAAATGTTACTCGCAGCAGACGCAACCTGATGGAGCTTGCAGACTCGCACCAACCGATTATAGATGCGATTGCATCAGGCAACTCAAAGCTTGCGAACAGCCTTGCCAAAGAGCATGTGCTTTCAAATCGTCCCAAATCGACAATCTGAAATAAAGCAGACTAGTTTTTTAGGAGCTCCAAACTCAATGACAAATAGCCAGCCCGAAACACTCCAGCGCCCACGGATTTATCAATTCAAGCTGGGTGATGCAATAGTCACCAATTTGCTGGAAGGCCACGTAACCCGGGAGGATTTACACCCGTTCGTTGCGACCAACGCCACCGCAGAAGAAATAGAAACCCTCGCAGGACAGTATCAAATACCCTATCCAAAACTCGAACACAGCTTCACCACCACTGTAATCGAGATAGATGGCAAAGTGATCGCGATTGATCCGGGCTTTGGTGAAAACTCACCTATGCCAAGTGCTGGTTTCTTTTTACAGACACTTTCTGCTGCAGGTTATACAAAAGAAGATATCGATATGGTTGTGATCAGTCACAGTCATCCCGATCATATCGGCAATCTGATGACTGGCGGTGAACCGACTTTCCCGAACGCAGAAGTTGTGTATGGCCGTAAGGAATTTGACTACTGGCAAAGCGGTAAGAATATTGCCGAATTCCGCAAGCCTACCCTCGCACTGTTCCAAAAGGTAGCGCTGCCTCTGGCAGATCGAATTCGTTTTATCGAACCCGATGATTCAATAGTTCAGGGAATAACCGCAGTTGAGGCATACGGTCATTCAGCGGGTCATCTTGCATTTCTCATAGAAAGTAATGGTCAGAAGTTAATGATGCTGAATGACACTGTCGCCCATTACGTTGCATCATTTGCGAACCCCGACTGGGCCTTTTCAATGGATGATGATGCGGATGCCGCAGCGGTTTCCCGCCGTCGTGTGCTGACTAATGTGTCACGGGATAAGATACCGGTAATCGGCTTTCATCTGCCTTTTCCTGCGATTGGCTTTGTTGAAGCTGCTGCATCATCGTTTGTCTATCGTCCGGCGACTTATCAGTTCAATGTCTGATAGTACACCTGCAGATAAGCCTGTAGTCGGGGTAATCGGCCTGGGTATTATGGGCGGTGCGTTTGCCAGGAACGTATTAAAAGCTGGTTTTACGGTCGTCGGTCATGATGTCGTTGGTGAGCATGTTGAAACACTGACAAACGCAGGAGGCATTGACGGCAAATCACCCCGTGAGGTAGCTGAACAGTCAGACATAGTCATAACATCACTGCCAAGTACAGCGTCTTTTCACGAAGTAATGTCTGGCTCTGACGGCATCAGCAGTGCGTCTAAACAAGGACTGATTGTTGTCGAATGCTCAACACTCGCCGTTGAGGATAAACAACTCGCACACGATGCGCTGGAAAAGGTCGGCACAATACTGCTCGACTGCCCTGTAAGTGGTACCGGTGCGCAGGCACAAACTGGTGATTTATCTTTTTACATTAGTGGTGATAAGGCAGCCAGTGACCGCTGTGAGCCAGTGCTTAAATCCATGGCTAACCATACGTTCTACGTGGGAGAGTTCGGCAACGGCAGTAAGATGAAATTTGTCGCCAATGTACTTGTGGCTATCCACAACGTCGCATCCGCCGAGGCAATGGTTCTGGGAATGAAAGCCGGCCTCGAACCGGAAACGATATTCAATGTTATCAAAGCCGGTGCAGGAAATTCACGCATATTTGAACTACGTGCTCCGATGATGGTAGAAAATAACTACGACAATGCGACGATGAAAATGGATGTCTGGCAAAAAGACATGAAAGTAATTGGTGAGTTTGCCAACAGCCTCAACTGTGAGGTACCGTTATTTAGTGAGAGCGCCAAAGTGTATGAAGCAGGGTTGTCTGATGGGATGGATAAGCTGGACACTGCTTCTGTATGCAGGGTTCTTGAAAACCTGTCTAAACTGGAACGTACCGAGACTTAACCCCAGCTCATAGCCACAAGCGATAACCTAATCAACAAGCAGCAGCGTTAACGCTTAGTTAGTGCGCATCCAGAAACAGGGGTGTGCATTAGGTAATAATCAAAGTAGCCAGTCAAGAAACGAAGGGTGCAACGAAACGTAGGGTGGATAATCCTGCGCATCCACCTTCTTTACAAGTCTGTGGTGGATGCGCAAGCTTATCCACCCTACGTAATGTCTGGTAAATTAAGTCCCCATCCACAAACAGCGCTGCTGCGGACCACTCCAGCACGCGATCTTTCACAATCCCCAGGTAGTGATTTTGAATAACTAAACGCCTACCTGTGGTAGACAAAAAATCACACACTGGAGTGATCCTCGCTACACCCCTGTTTCTGGATGCGCACTAGTTAAGCGTGTAAGCGGGCAACCAGTTAGCCAGTTGCGGTACCAGTAAAACAATAAATGCTGCCACCAGTATCAAAATAAAGTAAGGGAACGACCCCTTAAATATCTTCCCGAGTGTCGCTGTCGGATCTGGTACCGATCCCTTGACGGTGTACACAAGTAAGCCAAACGGCGGGGTTAACAACCCTGCCTCAATCACCAGAATGCCAAATATCGCAAACGCCAGTGGATCAATGCCAAGCGCCAGCGCAATGGGTGCAAAGATTGGTACCGTAAGCAAAATAATAGAAACCGAATCAATCAGCATACCCAGTAAGATCCATATCACCACCATTAACCCGATAATCATGAAAGGATCTACACCCAACCCGAGAAACAGAGTTTTGATGTAGTTGACCGCACCACCCATTGCCAAAAGCCTGGAATACATGGACGCGGTAATTAACAAAAACATGATTGGTGCAGTTGTTTTACCTGCCTGAAAAATTGCACCCAATATATCTTTGCCACGCATGCCTTTGGCAATGCCAATCAACAGCGCACCAATAGCACCGAAGCCAGCGGCTTCTGTTGGTGTGAACAAGCCAAACCAAATTCCACCGATCACGAGCAAGATCAAAAGCAGAATGCCAACGCCACCAATTACCTCAGAACGTTTCTCAGCTTTCGTTAAAGTACCATCCAATTGCTCGATTGATGGTGCAATTGAAGGGTCTCTGCTTGCGGTAACCACCACGTAGGTTGAAAACAGCAACGCCAGCAATATCCCGGGAATGATGCCAGCGACAAAAAGCGCACCGACACTCATCTCGGTAAGAATTGCCCATACAATTAGTAGAATGGAAGGTGGTATCAGCATGCCCAGACACGCTGAACCCGCAACTGCGCCAAGTGCATAGGTTTGTTTGTAGCCGTGCTTTCTCATTTCCGGGTACGCAATGCGGGAAAAAGCCGCCGCAGCTGCAATGGATACACCGGTCACGGCCGCAAACACTGTGTTACCGGCAATGGTGGCGATTGCCAACCTTCCAGGCACCCGCTTGAGCAACCGATCACTGATACGATATAAGTCTGCAGCAGCACCGGACTTTGATATGAAATCCCCCATCAATACAAACAACGGAATCACGGCAAAAACGTCTTTTCTCACAGCTTCATAAGCAGTATTGCCGATGATTGCCAGTGCCGGCTCCAGGCTGCCCAACATCAGCCATACGCCAAGCGCACTGCAAACTGCAAACGCAACGCCTATATGCACACCGAGCAGAATCAACCCCACAAGCAGCCCAAGCATGTATAACGCTATATCACCACCCATGAATTGTTAATCCGTTTTTATTGTTGGCATTAATTGTAAAGTGCACCCGGAATGCTCAGACTCTTGCCGTCATCTTATCTGTAGTCTCTTGCGAAGTATCACTGCCGGGAGCCGAGGTCTCGCCCTCAAGCTTTCCGGACCAGTCGTAGTAGATCATTGAAAGGTAGGCAAACAGACTGAATACTGCAGTAACGAGAATAAGGCCACGAACCGGCCACACCGGAACCCGCAAGGCACCCTCACCTTCGTATTCGCCTATTCGATAGGCATCAATAAGGGGTTCATAGGTGCTGATAATCAAACTGACAAACAACGCTACCCCGAGCAGGTAACAGAGTGTTCGTAAAACTTTGCGCACCATTTTGGGCACCGCATCAGCCAGTACTGTTGTTCGCAACATCGAACCGGAATAAATAGCCAATGGCAATTGCAGAAAAGTTATCGCAACAATAGAGTTTTGAATAATCTCTTTGGTACCCGGTATGGGCTGCGAGTACAAACTTCTGCCCACCACATCAAAGAAAATAAGGAACGCCAGACCCAAAGTCCACAAAGCGGAGATGAGATGGATTGCACGGGATAGCCGAACCGGAGCAATCAAGTCGATGACCCCACCGAAATCAGCCGACCATCTCGAACGGCTATTGTTTTCAGTGTCGATCTCTTGTCGAATGGAATTGTCACTAGCAGCATTCCTCCAGCATTCCTCGGTATTACTATTTTGGTCAACGGCATTGACGCTAGCCACCACCGGCCCTGCATACTCCAGGCTGAACAGGCAACGGGCTGTGGCCGATAAATCATCTTTGCGTGGAGCTTTATAGCCCCTCCCAGCCGCAAGCTCAATCTATCAGGCTTTCTGATGTATTGCATCACGAATAATGTTTTAGCCACCCGCAACCTGTCTGGTAACTTCAAACTCGTGCTGCTTAAACTGTGGGTAACCTTCTGGATCAAACTTACACAATTACAGCAGCGCTAATCACTCCATTTGCAAATAGGCGTCATGATTTGGCGGATTCGACGTATCACTAAGACAGAGCAGGATACTATTTGGCATACTGTGAGAGCACATTTGAGAGAGAGGCTCGAGTTCTGATTGAATTCAGCAGGTTCTCTCCACAAATCACGCAGCTACCGCACACATAATTGTGGCACCTAAGTAATTGGAGGATTCTTAATGAAAAATACCCATTCAAAACGCGTTAAAGCAACCAGGGCAAAAATTGCCATTCTGACAGCCAGCCTGCTCAGCGTAACCGGATTCGCGGCACACGCCGAAGACATCACCCTGCGTATTGGTGCTGGCCATCCGGCCGGCCCGGCTGTTTATGTAGGAGACACAGCAAACTTTTTTGTACCCGAAGTTAAAAAACGCGTCGAGGCAGAAACCGACCACACTATTGAATTTGTAGAAGGCTATGGCGGTGCGATTGCAGGTGTTGCTGAAACACTGGAAGCAGTACAGAACGGCATACTCGACATCGGTGCATACTGCATGTGCTTTGAACCTGCCAAACTGTTTTTACACAACTTTCCATACTACGCGCCGTTTGGTCCGCAGGATTCAAAACAACAGATGCAAGCAGTTCGTGCGGTTTACGATAAAACACCATGGCTGACTGAAGTATTCGAAAAAGACTACAAGCAGACGCTGCTAGGCTTACATGGGTGGGATAACTATCACCTTGGTACCACTGACCCGTGGGACACTGTTGAAGATTTAAAAGGCGTTAAGGTCGGTGGTGCCGGACCTAACCTGCCGTGGCTCGAATACGCAGGGGCTGTGCCTGTTCAATCAACTCTCCCCGATGGTTATCTGTCGTTGCAAACGGGTGTGTACAACGGTTGGTTGATGTTCCCGTCAGCGTATCTCGGCTTTAAATTTTATGAGCCTGCTCCGCACTATACACAGATAGGCTTTGGCGCAATGGGTGTTAACGCACTTACGATGAACTCCAAGAAGCTCAGCAAGCTACCGGAAGACGTGCAAAAAATTATAATGGAAGTTGGACGTGCTTACGAAGATCAGGCAGGTGATTCATTAAACACCCGTCAGGAAGCGGGCTTGAAAGGCCTCGCAGAGGTAGGAGCCAAAATGAAGGAACTGCCCGAAGAAGCGCGAGCCGGTTGGGCTGCATCATTAGCTGAATTCCCGGGCAAGCAGGCTAAAGAAGCTGATGGACGGGACCTGCCGGGTACTGAGGTTATGACTAACTACCTGGAAGCGGTAGCGGCAACCGGTTATGCATGGCCACACGAATACAAACTCAAGTAAGTTGATGCGGTAGTTTACCTGAGCCTGGTTCAGAACCATCTCGCAGGCTCAGGTAACCCTTAAACGGGGCATCCATCAGATACCCTTGTATTTACCCCTGGCACTATTAAGAATTTAGAAACATAAAGAGGACTAACGTAATGGATTTGGCTTTTTTTACAATGCCTATTCATCCGCTCGATAAAGACTGGCGCACCTGCCTGCAGGAAGACCGTGAGGCTTTTATACTTGCAGACGAGCTGGGCTTTAAAGAAGCCTATATTGGTGAACACTCCACCGATAAAGCAGAAAGAGTAACCTCATGTGTAGCGTTTCTCTCCTGGGTTGCTAACGATATAAAACAAATGCGCCTGGGCACCGGCACGGTCAACATGCCCAACACCCATCCGGCGGCCGTCGCAGGACAGATCGCCATGCTGGATCATATGCTCGATGGCAGATTTATGTTTGGTATATCGCCCGGCGGACTCGCGTCAGACGCCGAAGCATTTGGCAACCTCGATGAAGACCGTAATCAGATGTTTCAGGAGTGCATTAACACTGTTCTTAAAATATGGGAAAGCGATCCACCCTATGAGATAAAGGGTGACTATTGGAACGTCTCTACTGAACGAACCCAAATCCTCGATATCGGCCAGGGCATCATGCCTAAGCCATTACAACAGCCGCACCCGCCGATTGTTGTTACTGTGGTCGCCCCATTCTCCAAGGGTGTTACAGAGGCAGCTGCGCGAGGCTGGGATCCTATCTCTGCGAATTTCCTACTCCCGCAATGGGTCGCATCACACTGGCCAAAGTATGTTGAAGGTTGCGAGCGTGTTGGTCGCAAGGTAGACCCTGGCAACTGGCGGGTGGCAAGATCAATCTTCGTTTCTGAAGATTTAAAAACTGCAAAAGAGTATGTCTACGGGCCAAACAGCCCATATCGTTTTTACTTCAGTCAACTTGTCACCAAAATGAAAAAACATGGCCGTTCAAATTTGTTTAAGGAAGATCAGGACATGAGTGATGACGATTTAACTGTCGACTATGTACTGGACCGCTGTGTTCTTTGGGGCACGCCGGATAAAGTGGCGGAAGATGTTCTGGCACTTCGCGAGCATGTCGGGGACTTCGGCACATTGATGTACGCCGGTAAAGACTGGCTTGATCCGGAACTTGGCAAAAAATCAATGAGACTATTGGCTGAGAAAACAATGCCAATCGTCAACGCCGCCATTTAGCTTAAGAGATGACTACCTCTACCTGATACATCAGTTAACGTGAGGCCTGGTGAGGAAACAGAAAAATGACTCGATTAACTGATCGTATTCCCTATCAGGCAATCGTCGATCGACCACGCCTGTCACTACCAGATAACAACAAAATCGCTGTCTGGGTAATCGTTAACGTAGAAGAGTGGCAAATCGAGAACGCTATGCCTCGTACGGTATTGCCTCCCCCAATGGGGCAGCCATTGCTACCGGACGTTCCTAACTGGTCATGGCATGAGTACGGTATGCGCTCCGGTTTCTGGAGACAGCACAAAGCACTCACCGAGCGAGATATACCGGTAACCATGGCCATTAACGGTCATGTATGTGAGTCCTACCCTAGGGTTGCAGAGGCCGGACTTAACGCGGGCTGGGAGTTTATGGGGCATGGGTATCTGCAAGGCCCTACCCATAAGCTGGACAACCAACGCCGGGCTATCAGCGACACAGTCGATGCAATAAAAACATTTTGTGGTTCTGCACCTCGCTCATGGGAATGCCCGGGCTTAACCGAGACTGATGAAACACTGGATCTACTGCGAGAGCATGGTATTGAATACGTTGCTGACTGGGTAATCGACGATTTACCTCAAGAGGTGGATACACCCTATGGCGTAATAACCACGATTCCCTACACGGTAGAGACGAACGACATCTCTATTTTCGCGCTTCAGCAGCACTCTTCCTCTGAACTGTTAAAGCGCGGCATGGATCAGTTTGATCGCCTCTATAAAGAAGGTGAAGAGAACGCCAGAGTAATGGCAATCTCTCTACACCCTTATATAACCGGTGTACCGCATCGCATCGGCTACCTGGAAGATCTACTCGACCACATAAAGAGTCATGACGGGGTTTCGTGGATGACCGGCAGTGAAATCGGAGACTGGTATCGAGCACAGATGTCGTAAATCCACCAGTAGTACACGTTACCGACTCACTCAACATACCTGCAGGTAGGTTTATAGGCATCTACCTGTACTTATCGGAGGAAATACAATGGATCAATCTGTCGGCGTCATCGGCCTCGGCAATATGGGTCAGGGCATAGCCAGAAACATAGCCAAAGCCGGCCACACCCTGTTTGCGTGGGACGCAATGGAGAAAGCCCGCGTACCTTTTACAGACATAGCTACCATTGCCGAGCCGGCTGAAATCGCGGCACAAGCGGATTTTATAATCTTCGTCGTCCCCGGTTCAGAACAAATCGACAGCCTACTCGGCAACATACTTACCGAAGCAAAACCAGAGTTGATCCTTTGGGACTTCACTACCTCTGATCCGAGCTATACAAAACAGCTTGCCAAAAGAGCCGCGGAAGTTGGAGTCGCCTATATGGACGCAGGCATGACGGGTGGCGGTGCTAAAGGAGCTGATGAAGGCACGATGACTCTGATGATTGGCGGTAATGAAGATATGTTAAAACGCTCCAAACCCGTACTTAACGCCTGTGCTGGTGAACTCATCTATCTTGGCCCATCCGGAGCCGGTCACACGATGAAAGTGGTCCACAATCTCATTACGCATACTAACTTCCTGGCTTGCTCTGAGGCAGGTCGATTAGCAGAAGCTGCGGGGATAGATCTTGCAGATATGATCAAGGTCTTCAATGCTGGCAACGCACGTAGTTTTATCTCGGAACGGCGCTTCCCTGATCATATTTTGTCCGAGACCTGGGACGGAAGATCACGCATCTACAACCTGCACAAAGACGTAGGCATGGCAGTGGCACTTTCCAACGAGCTAGGCAGCCCGATGCGTATAGGCCATCAGACACTGGCGTGGTTACAGGCAGCAGTCGATGCAGATATGCAGGAGCAAGACTTCACCCGTCTATATCCTGCTTTGAATAAGCTTTCTGACAATTAGTGAAATTTATCCCGAACTGCATTTAGAGACCGAACTGTCACTGGCTGTGATCGTAATTGCCCCTCAAAAACGGATAACGTAGCCACTTTTGCCAGACAATAAACTAATCACGCATGGGGTGAGTCTCAAGTTCTGAAGCAGGATTTACGAACAGAATCCTTTTCACGCAACGACACAGCACCTGGTCAAGAAGCAATAAGTCCTGGGTAAGCCGTCGAGACATGTTTCAGGATAGCGGCCAATATAAAAGCTATGGTCGTGCCTCTGATCGCATCACTAACCGAAACTTAACCACCGACAAACCGCGAAAAAACTCGTGTCGACTACTTTGTGAATGCTCCGGTGTAATCGAAATACTTCGATTGCACCGGAACTATCCTCACAAATCATAAGGACACTACGATGAAAAAACTTGCAACTCTCGCGATTTTGGCACTGGCACTACCGCTCACTCAAGCCCTGGCGGTAGAAGAGCATTTTATCAGTGACACTGCTGTGATCGGAGGTTATGACGTTGTTGCTTACCACACGGTCGGCAAGCCGACGCAAGGGTCGCCAGATTACACGACGACTTACCAGGGCGTGATGTGGCAGTTCGCCTCTGCTGAGAATCAGGCAATGTTCGAAGCTGACCCAGGGAAATACGCTCCCGCCTACGGTGGTTGGTGTGCCGCCGGTGCCAGTAAGGGCAAGAAGGTACCAACCAAGGCTGATCTGTGGGCAATCGTGGATGGCCAGCTTTACCTGAACAGCAGCCCTAAAGCTCACAATAAACTTTTTCTGGCAAAGACTGAAGAGGTAATCAGAAAAGGCGAATCTAACTGGAAACAAATATTTGCTACACCCAGCGGGGATCTCTAGGAACCATTGTCGTGTCTCGCCATCTAACTATACGGATGGCGAGCGCTACTCGCGGCAGACGCCAATCGCTCCGTAGATCAACCGGGAGCCATTGGCTCCGGTACTAAAACGGAGTGCGGATCAATTATTGTGCAATCAGTTGATAACGAGCAAAATCTATCGGTGCTGCTGGTAGAAGACGATGAGAACATTCTCAACCTCCTCAGTGCTTATCTGGAAAGCGCGGGATACGATGTAGTAACCGCCACAGATGGCGACCATGGCTTGCAACGGGCACTGGAGCGTGAGTTCGACATCTGCGTGCTGGATGTGTTGCTACCCGGAAAACCCGGAACCGAGATTGCCTCGGCGATGCAGCAAGCAGGGTGCGATACGCCTATTTTGTTTCTAACAGCACTTGGTGCTGAAAGCGATATTCTTCGAGGCTTTGGTGTCGGAGCAGATGACTACATGGTGAAGCCGTTTTCTCCACGAATACTGCTTGTACGCATACAAGCGATTTTAAAGAGATTCCGGGCCTGCAAGTCAGTTGAAAGCCTCATTACAACACGTGGTCCTATCCAACTTGACGATGCGCAAAGGGTTTGTCTGGTAAGTAACAGACCTGTGGAGCTGACCCCGCACGAGTATCGTATCCTGCAACAACTCATGAGGCGTCCTGAACGTGTGTTTGAGCGCCACACTCTGATTTCGATCATCTATGGCAATCAACACGCGGTCAGTCCGAAAGCCATTGACGTCCACGTTCACCACCTGCGAATGAAACTGGGAGAGAAAGCCAGTAGCATGATTCAGACGGTACGGGGTTTTGGCTACAAATTGTCGATTAAAAAACACATTGTTAATTGACTATGTCTACTCGTATACGTAAATGGCCCTGGCTCACCGCGCAAATTATCGCGGCCAATGTTGCAACTATCGCGTTGTTAGCCATTGCCTGGTACCTGACGTTTATGCGTCAAAGCAGTGTTTATTCAGATCGATTAATGTCGACATTCAACATTGAACCCGGTCGCCTTCATGCGATGTATGTTGACGACGTAGAGCGTCAACTATGGATAAGTGTCATCGCCGGTCTTATTACAGCAATAGTGGCGTCTATAGGACTGGCTTTACTTATCGCGCGCCCGATACGGTCTCTGGCCGAGGTAACAGAGCGACTGCGACATGGTGACTACAGCGTTCGTGCACGCATCGAGAGGGGTGAAGTGGGGCGACTGGCAGACAACTTCAACGCTTTAGCGTTGGCGTTGCAACAAGAAGAGCAACGTCGCGCCCGGTTCATGGCGGATCTGGGCCACGAACTCCGTACTCCGATCATGAGCCTGCAGGGATATACCGAAGGTTTAGAGGATCGAATATTCAGTGCAAACAAAGAGTATTTCAAGCTTGTATCTGGTGAACTAAGTCATTTAACAATGTTGACGCATACAATTGAAACAATGCAGCTGGATGGTGCAGATACTAATTCATCGGAGTTAGACCTGACGGTGTCGTTAGCCAGTCTTCTGGATAACGCAAAGCGCGGCTGGGCCTCGCGCTTTAATCAACGCGGTTTGCAACTCGAATTGTTGGTTCCACAGTCACTGATTAATCATCGGGCGCTCGTAGCTCGAAACATACAAAAACAAATCATTGATAATATGCTCTCCAACATGTTCAGATATGCTTCTGCTGACGAACCATGTGTCGTAGAAGTCTGTCTTGACAAGAAAAAGAAGAACATCTCAATGATTTATAGCAACAAAGCACCAGACGTTACTGAACAGACCCTGCCATTCCTGTTTGATCGATTTTTTCGAGTGTCTGAAAGCCGAACCCGGTTAGTTAATGAACACCCTACCGGACTCGGACTGTCTGTAGTCAGGCAACTGTGTATATCCAGTCAAGGTAATGTGACAGCTTCTTTAGACGGTGCCAGACTGATCATCAATATTTCCTTGCCAGTCGATCCGCAAGAACATATTAGTGCGCAAGCATAAGTGCAAATTCCTTATTAGAGCAGGAATTTCCCGGCCTACCCGGATCGATCAAGTCCGCTATACACTCAGCTGCGACAGTCAACGATCAGCAGACAGCGCTCGTCTGTCAGCCGTTGGGGCGGTAGCGATAACTGATAACAGTTTCACCACTTCTTCTGTATGGCTTAGCAGTACGGTAAAACCTGCATCCTGAATTTCAACAAGATCAACCCGATCAGGATAATCCGCCTGAAAACTACGCATAGCCTCAACTGGAAACATCGGATCCTTTTCACCATGAATGATTGAAACTTTGCAACCCGAACTCGATATCTTTTCTGAATAATCGGTAAACAGTACTCGAATATCTTCCAATATGGAGCCCATACCAAATGATGTAGCACTCTCCAAAGCATATTCCAGCTCTACAACGTTTTCCGGCTTCATCACTGTTTCCACATCTTTGCTATTTCCAGCAAGTTGTATCTTGTGATACTGCTTTGAACCAACCGTCACCAGGGCTTTTAAATTTGCAGCCCCAACTATTCTTCTAACTGCTGTAAATTTCTCATCCACACGGAATATTGCATCCACCCACGGAGCACCGGTACCGTACTGCGACCAGTACGTTCCCGGCGGGCTTGCCGCTACCAATAATATTTGCGAGATTCTTTCGGGTAAAGAAGCAGCCAGATCGAAAGCGCCATATGTCCCTGCGCTGGTAACCATCACCGGACAATTGTCGATGTTTAACATATCTAAAACAGCTTCAATATCTTCAGCCTTACACTGTCTTCTGTCGACGCCTGAGGGCTGTGGATCTGTTAATCCATGAGCTGGGGGACAAACGGTAATAAGATACAACCCGGACTTAAACAACGCCTCCTCAACATTTGAATTAAACCTGTTAGCGGCTGCGGTTGGAATGTGCAACAAAGGAGTACCGGCTGGGTCACCACAAAAACAGACATCTACCATACGGCCCCCTTCCCGCATAATATTTGCAGCACGGCGAAACGGATGAGCCAGCACTGTTGAGAGCTTCTCAACCTCCGTATTAAAATCTGATAACGATAAAGCCGTTCTAAGCAACGCGGCTTGATTATGGGCACCCATCTTTGTCATCAACGAATTGAATTGGGTTCTGACAGTTGCGTAGGATCTTGCTCTAACGTCTGCAATTTCCTTTAGTGAATATCCTTCAACAAAACTGATTAGTATTTGGCACTCCGCTGTTGTTAGCTTGTAGTTGTTCTGTACAAGCTTTGCGGCTTTCACGCTAAATTGAGAACTGATAATAAAGACAAGCGCTGCGGCTCTCTCTCCCTGTTTTGATTTAATTATTGCCAGAGTAAGCTCGTGGGTGGAGCCACGGCTCAATGCTTGTTTGAAAACTGCATCGCCTTTCGAAAATCGAGAACTTGTTACTTGTTTTACGATATCTTCAACTGATTCGGATAGCTTCAATGTTACCGGCAAATCACTGATTCTATCCCCGATGTTTAAATCGTAGGTTACTCCCACCATTGCGTTCTGAGCTGAAATGTGACCGTCACTTTCGACGAGAAACGTGGGATGCTTAAAGGTATTAAGCATGCGCCTCACTTCACAACTTAGATGGGCATGAGTGTCAGAGACCTGAACATTTGAGATAGAACCAATCGCTGCATTTTCAATTTCAGAAAAACCGAGTGATGCATCTGGAATTTCACTTAGTTCATCGTAAACTTTCCGCCATCCACAAACCCACTCATGGTGAGAATGAGGATCTTTTCCTGCGCGGCCAAGCATACTTAGCAAGGTCGAATCTGAGTTGGTCATAAAGCACCCACTTTCAGTTTGGTTGTTAATTCCAGCGAAGACGAGCTACCCTTTGATCGGTCATAGCTGTTTTCATTACTTTAACGGTGGTTATGGTATTTTGTTTTACTCAACGCAAAATTATTTGAAATATGGCCAGCATGTCACATGAATGGTCACCACAACTGCAGTGATAGACAGTTATGGGACCAGGATTCCGAAAAAGGTTTGCACTTACAACGGAGGTGCGTTGCAACTGTCTATGTTTATCCTCCCGCTGTGGGCTCCGACGTTATGCTCATCAGATGCCAATATGCACTAAAGGCTAACCCTTATCCATGACTTCTTCAAGGATTCTGACACAGGTTGCCAGATCATCTGGCCACCTTTGAATCCGATAGCGGCGGGCGTTGAACATGCCCCGTCTCAATCAAGGCGCCTTCATCCGGCGTGACACGATCACATTCAGGCAAGTGAATGTAGCGCTGATTCTCGCACGCATCGAGTATCCCGTACTAGCGCCTCTGTCCTTATGTTCGTATATATGCACTGACAGTCAACCGAACACTGTCTTAAATAAATCGACACTCTCTCTAAAACCACGCTCAAAGTTACCATCACCTTTGTGATAAACACTTTCGAAGGAAATCACCCCGTCATAATTGTCGGTGCGCATGGCATCGGCCATAGGTTGGAACAGATCGGCAAGCTGCCCTTCACCCATTTTCTTTACAGTTAACGTGGCACGAGGGGTATCGACCAGAACATCTTTAATATGCACATGCCCTAGATAACCGCCCTTCACTTCTTCGTAGCCATCCGGATACGCCAGTTCATGACACCAACAGTTGTTTGCCGGATCCCACAGGACTTTCAGCGTGTCTTTAGCGTCCAGCTCATCAATAAGTTTTCTAGCCGTGTAGTTCGAATTAACCATAGTGCCATTGCCGGTTTCGACTACCAGTGTTAATTCTTCGGCTCTGGCAAGCTCAACCGCCGGGGCAATTAGTGGTAGAAGAGCATCCCATGCGCCGTGGGCGACATTCCATTTTTCGGCCCCATTGTTACCCCACAGTATCTGCTCTTTTTTACTGGTCATGATGCGTACCAGCGGTGATTTGACTTCATGTGCCATTTCAATAACACGCTTCAGCGCATCCATATGCCTGGTATGCAACTCATCACCGGGTTTATTGGTGCTGGTCATACCAGCAAAAATATGCCTTGACAAACACGACACCGATTTTCCGTGGCTATCAAGCAGTTCTTTGATCCGTGCGATATCATGTGCACTGTGATCCCCTACTTCTTTCTCACCGACAAACTGCAGCTCGGCATA
This sequence comes from uncultured Granulosicoccaceae bacterium, assembly GCA_937998875.1. GTDB lineage: Bacteria > Pseudomonadota > Gammaproteobacteria > Granulosicoccales > Granulosicoccaceae. The sequence goes on along the minus strand of CALLBO010000012.1, from coordinate 2,603 downwards.
CTCAAGTTGAAACTCATCCATGACCTTTAAGGAATGAGACAAGTCACGGCTGATGCCATCACATATAACGCCTAGTTTCATCCTGATGTTCTCCTGACTTAATTACAATGATGCTCTATACCGGCTATTCCTTCATGCACGTGCTAAGTCGTAGCGGGTTCAAGCTTTTTCGCCTGCAACTATCGCTGCCGACTGCGCCCGCGATCGGATTCCCTGCTGTTACTTATATTATCATTCGGTGAATGTTTTAAGCTCTCATCGATTGAATAGCTGGCGGCTTCTCCAGTTTTGTTACTGTGCCGACTCATCAATTGGTTAGCAACCCACCAAATCGCGGCAGTTATAATCAGTGCCCATATCATCATCACTATCATGGCTGCATTGCGACTTGCGGGAAGGCCTGACCGCATCATTACCTCGCTTTGCTGTCTAGCGGTTGCTATTACGTCTGGCGGAATCATTTTTCGGAGCAAAGCAATACCCACTGGCAGAAGTATTAGATCATCGAGCAGCCCAAGGACGGGAATGAAATCCGGAATCAAGTCAATTGGGCTTAATGCATAGCCTATAACAAGAATCGAAAAATATCTGGCGTAGGCCGGGGTACGCGGGTCACGAGTCGCCACATAGAGCATATAGACTTCGGATTTAAGGCGCTTCGCCCACAATCTCAGAGTTTCTATCGATTTCTTAAACACTAACTGGTTTTGCCTGTGTAGCCAAATTTTGGCGCACTAAAAGTTTTTTTTCGATCATATGAGAGTTGCCTCCAACCGTTCCAAAAAAAACGGATAGATGGTAAACCGTAGCCCACAATTACACAGATTTCGATGGGAATACTACTATCGTTAGTGTACGACACTCCTGCAGACAGGGTCATACAGTTTGCTGAGTGGATTACCACCGGAACTATTGCGCTATGGGATCAAACTCGTGATTGGAATGCCTGTTACCGTTTAGGAAAGCTAACAATTCCTCCCGGTGTGGGTTTTGGTACACCGGTAGTAGTGGGAAAACTTAACGGCAGATTTCTCAACACTCTTTCTGCAAGAAACGCAAAGCACTCAGCCTCTATAGCATCACCTCGCCATCCAATATCATCTGCATCTACTGTTAGAACGTTAGCGTATTGTTCTATGGCTTTTACCAAACTGGGATTATGCCGGCCACCTCCACAAAGTATTAAAGTCTCAGGTCGAATAGGTAGAATATCCAGGGCTTTCCCCACCGCTGCCGCTGAAAAAGCGGTGAGCAATGCTGCCCCATCTTCCAGGTTTTTACCTGTCGCCATTGAAGAGGAAAAATCGAACCGGTCCAGCGATTTGGGTGCGTCAGCAACTAAATACGGATGCTTCAGCAATTCACTCAACCTTGCTTCATCCACTATACCGCTTGCGGCATATTTTCCATCGACATCCATTTTCTCAGACGTATAACTAGCTACCCAGTCGTTGACCGGTGCATTGGCGGGCCCCGTATCAAAGGCCAATAGCGTGGCGGCACCATCCCACCAGCTGATATTTGCTACACCACCAAGGTTTAAAATTGCCGCCTCACTTTTGAGCTTGTTGTCAGTGGCAGCCAATTGCAACAAAGCGCGGTGATACACCGGTGCCAGTGGCGCACCCTGCCCGCCAGCTAAAACATCAGATGAACGAAAATCCCACGCAACCGGAACACCTATCAAGTTGGCCATCAATTGACCATCACCCAGTTGCCGTGTGCGTCCGGAAACGCCATCTACTGCCGCCCGATGGAGAACACTTTGCCCGTGAAAACCAACAACACTGATTTGCGATGGTTTAATGTCTGCACGTTTCAACACTGCTAAAACGGCTTTGGCTTGCTGCTCGGTGACCAGCTGTTCAGCTACAGAAAAAATTGCGGGTTCCGGCCCTTTAAACTGCCAGTCCAACGCGGTAGCTAAGGTCTCTTTTAGCAACTCGACGACACACTCATCGTAGGGCTCTAATGAATATGGGCCAAATTCATATAGCTCTTCTCCATTGGACTTCAACAACGCCACGTCGATAAAACCATCGAGCACCGTGCCGGTCATTAAGCCAACGGAATATTTGGATTCGCTATCTTCCATCCAGGTCACGGAGAACATGCCACATCAACAGCATCTGACACTGAACGACATAGCGTATCGATACGACTAATGAAATATCGAACGTGATATATTCTGTTGGTCAAAAGAGTCCACGCCTGATGGAGTTTTAAAAATACAAAGCGCCGTGCCTGCATAGCCGGTGTGTACAATCGCTTTTCTCTCGCTACGGAGCTCACCTTCGGACCAGCCATTGTGATAACCCCTGCTATTATATTTCCACTGAGTATTATGTGATTCGAGCCCCCTGTCTATAAGCACACTATGTCCTGTACAAGATAGACATAACTTGCGAGCACAAGTAAAATTGCTTGTCTCTGATGGAAAATGCCATAGGCGCTACATTATTTCTTAAACTGATTGATTCCCAGTGAACTGCGCAATTCCTCGGTCTCTGCTGCAACAGCCTCATCGCCAAGCTCAATACCGGTAGAGTCAGCTATACGGACCATACGCTGAAAATTTGATGCAACACCAGCCGCGTCTACCA
>CALLBO010000011.1 GCA_937998875.1 uncultured Granulosicoccaceae bacterium | reverse complement strand
GAATTTCAACAATGGCTTTAACGACACCCTCCACAAGGGAGAACAGCTATCCTGGGCTTCGTGTGAAAATACGATTCACCTCTGGTGAAAAGAATCAGACCAACGACTTACCGTTCTATCGTATAAAACAAGTCCGCACTGGACTCGGTACTTCTGGTAGCAAATAACGCCAGCCTGTCAGAAATACGATAGCGCATATTAAATGCCTGTACCGCGGTTAGGATGTCGATCCCATAACTGATATACAGATCAGGAGTTATAAACTTACCTAGCGTGTAGCTCACTCCCTCACCCACCGGTGTGCCAAACAATATAAAGGACAGAGTATTTGCATCGGTCTGCTCGGGATCAGATTGCAGCTCAAGCAATGGCATTTGCGCTGTACCACGTACCTGAACGCCTGCCTTAACATCATAGGCCGTAACATCACGATAAACATCGAATTCTAAACCCGGGTTATCCAACGGCCCGCCACCAAAGAGTATCCTGCCTTTTTCCATGGAAAGATTCTGGCCGTACACCAGATAGTCACCACTAACGACTTCAATTACACCCGATCCGGTCGGTACTTTTCCAGGTACTTGCTCAAGACTGAGACCACCACCCAGAGCCCCATTGAATTGTCCGGCTTTCACACGTACATCGTCACCAAGTTCAACATTGATACCCAACCGCACACGACTTTCCTCTGCGGGTTCAACTTCAGCATCACTACTTTGCTTGATAACCACATCCGGTGATTCTGTGATTACCCCACTGTCTCCTCCAGCAGTAATGAATGCAGAGGGAATTGCCAGATCACCCAGAACAGAGATCGTCTCTCCACTAATCGTAATCTTTAAATCCGGTGAGATAACCGCTCTTTGCCGTTCGGCATTGGCAACCTGAAACTCCTCACCGGTCAGCTGCAGATCTACTGCTCCGGTTTCCGGATTAACCGAACCATCAATAGACAAATCACCCTCACCGGATTTTATCTGACCGCTTATATCGAGGTTGCCATTACCATCACTTACCGCTTTTATATTGCCGTCATAAAGCTTTAACGAGATGGACGGAATCTCAGCACCAAATCCGGTTAGATTCACATCACCCGTCACTTGAGGTGCTTTAAGGGTACCGCCGAGTTGCACATCAGAGGAGAACGCCCCATCAATACTGTTGAGCTGAGAAGCGCCAATACCGGCAAGAGAAATATCCTGTATCTCACTGGCGATGGTGCCGCGCAGAATCTGTTCACCATACAGATCAGAGATCACAGTCTCCGCGGTAAGCATACCAATCTCGCCCAGTGCAAGATTAGCCGTCGCAGTGACCTGATCATCTTCAAGGTTCACCCGCGCGGTACTGTCTCCTAGTATGGCCGTTATCACATCCCCTTGGTTGGTGAACTGAATTCTGCCTTCAGGAATATAGAACTCCCCAATGGCGTTCGGTTTACCACCTGGAGGCATGACGAAGTCAAGCTTGCCTGAAAGCGGTGCATCAATAGTGATGTCCGGCGGCATCAGATCGCTGAATAGATCGGAGTTAAAACTCTGCAGTCCTATCCGTGATTTAACACCGGTGTCTGACTGCCACGCAGTATCGGTACAAAGTACCGCAGGCAGATTTGTTAAACATAAAATTCCGGTTGAAAAGGAGCTCTTTGAGGCATCAATCGTCACCGGATCATGAAGCTTCCAGTCACCGATAGGTGTCTCCAGTAATTCAAGCTTATCCAGAGAACCATTCCAACGCTCACCGGTAACCCCACCGGTAAGATCGAGCACCACATCAGGTGCGTCGCCCGTCATCGATACCGACAAGTTATGTTGATCCGGTTTGCCGCCGCCGTTAATTTTTATATCCTGCCACTGGTAACCCGCAACATAGAGCGACTCACCGGTGATATTAATATCAGAGACAGTGTCACCGGTAAGATCGATAACGCCTGAGCCTTTGAGAGATTTTGTGGTCAGCGACCCAGACTGAAAGTCGTTTGCATCCAGCGTAAACTCTACTCTGGGTGCATCACGAGACCCGCTGACACTGCCATCGAGTGCTATGTCTCCTTTGATTCCTGGTACCAGACCGGACAACTGCTGCGCATTCATCTTCCATTTAAGATCGAGCTCATCACCGATTGCACCATCGAGATCAACAGTTGCAGCACCGACTTTTACTGCCAATCCGTCAGCAGAAAAATTACCGTTGGCCAGTTTTACACTGCCTCCACCACCGAGCTCCTGGCCTTTATAGTTGCCGGATAAACTCTGGATATCCGCAATCAGATCGGGACCACTTTCGGTTATCCGGCCTTTACTGCTCGCAGCAATTGAGATCTTACCTTCATGCTCAGGCCATTGACCACCAGGGTTGATGCCTTCTGCCTTAAGTGCGAGGTCCCACTCCGGCGCAGGAACGAATACAACTTCTCCGGTGGCGTCTATCCGACCGTCAAGTACATTGCCACTGAGCTCAAGATCTGTGAGTTTTTCCGTACTACCGCGAGTGCTTATTTTCCAGTCACCTTCAGGGATGTCTTTACCTGCCAGTGACAACTCCGCATCTACCTGATAGTCATCAAGCGTACCCTCGACACTGAATTCAGCCATTGAGCTGCTAACAAGCACCTCATCTCCAACCAAAGGCCAGCGTACATCCGTCCAGTTACCATTTATATCAATCTCACGACTGGAAAGATTGACGGTCCCTTCCGCATTGACTGTAGTCGGCGGACCATCCACAGACAAACCTTTAATGTTAATTTGCTCAGGTGTTCCGGATGCATCCAGTTGAATATTCAGATCAACAACGTTCTGACCATCACCGGGGATCTCCTGCTGTACCACAGTGTCGAGCTTGACGTCATAGTCTTGTGCCGTCCCGGTAAAGTGCAGTGTGCCTGTCGGACTGAGCACCAGCTTCGGATCAGTGACCAGGGGATACTCAAGCTCGGTCCAATCCAAAGTAACGTCAGCTTTCATAGTATCGAGGCTGATCGTACCGTTAAGATCAAGCTCCGTTGATGATTGCTCAAAAGATACCGTTGAGTCGGTAAACTCAATCTGCTCTGGATTACCGGTTATATTAAAATCACTACTCAACGGGCCGGTTTCACTATGATCAGTAGTGAACTGACCATTAGCGTTGAACTGATCCAGGTTACCATCGGTCTTTACGTCGAGCGTAAAAGGAATACCGCTCAACTCTGGCCCAAGCATTCCCAGGTCATCACTGGCAGCCGATATATCTCCATCCCATGAGAGATCACCAGTGACATCCAGAACATCAACATCGAGCGTCGCACTGATAAAGCCTTCTACTTCGTGCTTAACATTGAGCACTTGCAAATCACCTGCAATAGCACCACCGCCGGTAATTTCGCCATACTGTTCAAGAACGATGTTCCAACGGGTGTCGACTTCAAGTGGCCAGTTACCGCTGGTGGTCAGGTTGCCTTCAACATTCACGTTGCCCTGCGGTGCTTTTACGCGGAGCTCAAGCACTTCTAAAGAATCATCTTCACCACCCGCACGCAGGTAAACCTCATCAATGATCACCGGCTTTTCTGCACCAGGCGGGAAGATAGTGATATCTGTTATCGATACTTCATTGGCATTTACAGCAAGCGGAATCCTGATATCGCTAAGCTTAAATGGTTCAGCGGGCTCATCATCTACTGCAGCTTCCGCTTCAGGTAACCGCAGGGTGATACCGTTTATTTGAAGACGATCAACCTTTAACTCACGTACAAGCAGTCTTCTTGGCGTCCAGTCATAGTCAGCAGAACGCACCTGCAACTCAAGGCCAGCAGCATTCTTGTATGTGACATTTTCAAACTTGCCCGGCCCGATAAGCTTACCTTGCACACTTTCAACCGTCAGGTCATCGCCAAGGTAGTCTTTGGCAATCGAGAAGGCCCGCTGCATACCACTGTCGGTTGACGTGACATAGAAAAGCAAGCCACCCAGAAGCAGCAGCAGAAACAAAATCACAAAACCCAGGCGTTTGATAATATCCATCGCCTACAAGTCCGGACCAATGGTCAAATGAAACTCCCACTTGCCATTGTTCGGTTCGTCCATACCACGACCCGCATCGAACCGAATCGGTCCTACCGGTGAACGCCACCGCAGCCCAAAGCCGAAGCTATTGCGCAGAGCAGGCTCATCATTGAAAGCATCACCGACATCAGCAAACGTTGCCCAGCTAAAGTTGGGTCTAAATGGCACTTCATATTCAACGCTTGCTTCCACCAGATATCTACCACCGACCAGCTCACCATCTTCTTCCGGTGCAATTACATCAAAATCATATCCCCGCACCGTAGTGTCACCACCACTATAGAAACGTTTTGAAAGAGGTAATTTTGAATAATCGGAAACCCTGGTAGCACCCGCCGATGCGCGAGCAATAATGCGATTGCCGTTGCTATAAGAATAAATACTCTTGCCTGTCACCTTAGCCTGCACAAATGACGTGTCTGAAAACACGCTGCCACTCGCACCGCGCAACATTAGTTCAATGGAACTGCCACGGTATACATTCAGTCGCTCAACCAGAGCAATCGGCGATGTCCAGATCCACTCAAGACCCGGTATCAAAAGCGTTGATACGGTATCTTCCCGAACATCTTCTTCTACCTCATAGCCGAGCGTATAAGTCTTAAACCAGTGATCATCACGATAGCTGTAGTATCCGCCAAGGCCAATACTGCGGAAGTGTTTGGATTCAGAATCTTCCTTCTCGATATTAAAGTTCAGCCCATAACTGTCAGTTCGCGGATCGCGAGTGGGAATAACATATTTGTATCCCACCCCATAACCAATCTCTGAAAGAATCGCCTGCGCTTCATAATGGTGACCCGACGCATTAACCCGCCGTCGCGTCACACCCAGTCTGATCCGCGCGCCGGTATCGGTGCCGTAGCCAAGCCCGTAGACGTATTGTTTGGGATTACGGTGGGTAAGCTCTACATCCACAGGTATGACTTTTTCAACAGCGTCATCGGCAGAAGCACGAACCTGAACGTTACTGTAGTAAGACGTGTTGCTGAAGTCACTCTGTACTTTTTGTATTTCACCCGCATCAAAGTAGTCGTCCTCTTCAAGGTCGACAAACTTGTTCAGTAATTCATCAGACAGCCAATCTATGTCCTGCGATAAAGTGATCTCTCCGATTTTGTATCGATCACCGGTTGAAAATTGCAAGTTAACATCAGCGGCATATTCGTCCAGATCTACAAGAATTTCCTGTGCGGTAAACTCTGCGTCAAAGTAACCCATATTTGCAGCAGCTGATCGGATATTGCTTTTCAATGCGTTGTAGAGCTGTTGATCGAGTACCTGCTCGCGCCTGATATTCTCTGCAGCAAAGGCCATGATGTTTTTAAACACCTGCTCATCTGCACCTGGCCCGGTAATTTCCACTGCAGCGTTTCTTACCTGCACTCGATCACCCGGCTTTATTCGATACACCACCTGCCACTTGGAGCCGAGATCAGACAACCTCGCCTCCACCTCGGAACGGTAATACCCGTAAGGTCTCAACGCGGAGGCAATCTGCTCCGGTGCCTTTCGGTGCATAAATCGCATGCGGGAGACTGATGGAATATTCTTTTCGTGAAATTGCCAGATATCGAGAAGCTTCTCGATGTTGGATCGCAAAACCAGTTCAACGCCGCTCATGACAACGCTCAGTTCCTTCACATCCTCACGGCGCAAATCCTTCCTTTCAACCTCAGGTGCCAGCGCCGCAATTTCTTTCGCACGTTCGAACGGATCAGTCGCACCGGATGCCACAAACGCATCGGAACCGCCCTGTGCATGACCAATGGATACCGATATCGCAGCAGACAACAGACACACCACCGGCAACGCAGCGTAGTTCGGGGTGAGTTCTGTTGGACGGACAGGTTGCCGCATAGGGGGAAACGGGCCAGGCAGGTGACTATTATTCTTATTCTGGTCACGCAATCGCGCGCACAAGGTCTTTGTGTGAAGAGTATAGTCTAAATAATGTGTAAAACACCCAAACCGATATCCTGGGCAGCACACAGCGAATCAGTCGCTAAATTAGTTGATAATTCAATCTTATTACCCCTATATGTAACCAAGGCCTTCGTCTCTTTGCTGACCGGGCAACCCTGACTTTCAGGCAACCGTGAACCCGGTATTGCGTAGGTCTAGCACCATCCTCTCAATCTCTATCCCATCATCTCTATCCCGTCATCTCTATCCCAGGGGGGTAGTATTTCTATACTCCCGTTGAAATCCCCAGTGATAGTGTTTTATCCACACCCTTCAACAGCAATGAAGTTCGAGAATCACCGGGAGAAGCACGTGAATCTGACAGGAAGAAACACAATATTATCTGTATCGATGGCTTGCGCTTTATCTATCAGTGCATGCGGCGGCAGTGGCGGTGGCACCAACCCCGAACAGGTTACACAGGATACCGATCAGTTGATCCGCAACGCAGCGACACACAGCAGTAAAAATATTGGTTTGAATTTGAACAGTATGGCAAGCGTGGCTGGCGGCTCTACGGTTACTGCTACACTGAACAAATTGCGCAAAGGCAGATCCGCGAGTAACGCATTCGATGATCAATCTGTCGCTACCTATGATGACCAGGTTAATACCTATCTGTTAGCCACACTCGACGGCGGCAATGCGACCCGTACAAGAAACGGCAATACCATCAACATCGATCCGGACGAGTACCACGTTTGCCGGACATGGTTCAGCGACCAACATAACTTTGAAATTAGTGATTGCGCAGCGATCCTGGCCGAACTAAGCGTGAGAATAACTGCAACTTCTGATGATACCGGTACCTTAAGTTACTTGTACGGGGGTGATAACCTTGCTGTTATTCACTACGCACCCACAACAGGCAGCTACGAACTTTTTCTACCTGCGCTTAAAACACTTGCCCAGCGCACTGCAGCGGTCACCGGTAAGAACAACTATCTGCCTGAGACTGTGGCAGGTGCCTTAAAACTCACAGCCAGCATCGACAATGCAACTACAGGTGAAGAGGCCGGCAGTATTTCGTTGTCAGTCACTCAACCGGTACGGATCGTCAGTTCCATAGACAAGTTTGACTTCTCACTCGGCAGATCAACGCTGTTCAGCATACAAACTGACGCTGCAACAGGCAATGGAAGTATCACTGCATCGATAAACGCATTTGATCTTGCAGTTGAAAATCTCCTGGGTGCTGACGAATCAGCGGTCACCACTATTGAAATGCCGGATTTCACACTGAGTGCCGACATAGCAAGATCCGGTACCGAAATACTACTTAGCAATGTCGGCATGGGACGTGGCCCGTTTCGAATAGCAATTGAAAATAACGATGTACTGACGGTCGCGTTGAATAAGTTTTCAGCACGCTACAATGACCTGACACGCGAAGCCGAGTTTTTCAGCGCTTTTAACCTTGACGTTGCATTTAACTACTCAAAGGCGGCATTCGGGTGGTTTGGTGATGAATCCTCGCTACAAATATCAGCGTCACTGCAAGATGAAACACTATTTACAGAACAGTTGAACGGTTCAACAAAGGTAGAGCGCGGCGGGCCGTTCAGCTTTCAATCTTCATATATCGATGGATCGGGTGATGATGGAAATTTCGAACAGAACATTCTCATTACCGCAGGCCAGTGCTTTGACGAATCTCCCTATGATGAGAGACTGGAGCTGGTCAGTTGTGAATGAATGATGTGGCCTTACTTCACTAAACCGGGCCTTCCTCACTAAACAGGGCCTTAGTTAACTGAGCAAGGATGGTACTGACGGGTGCTAAGCACCCCGTATTTTTAAACACTGTTTAATTGCGCGAATAGACTTCTCTTCCCATCAGGTGCGTTGCAACCGTGCAGCGGTCATCACCGAGAATAATCAACGCAAACATCATATCTGCAATACTATTCGCCAGCTCTACACGCTGCGATAATACCTCGGTAACGTGAAGATCCAGAACCACAAAATCCGCCTCCTTACCACTTTTGAAATTGCCAACTTTATCATCAATCGCCAGCGATCTTGCACCACCAAGTGTTAACTCAAAGAAGAGCTGCAAGGGTGTAGCGGTTCCACCTGCCATCCGGGTGACTTTATATGCCTCATCTGCGGTTCTCAGCATACTGAAGCTGGTACCACCGCCCACATCAGTTGCCATCACTGTACGTACACCTTTTTCTCTTATTCCTGCCAGATCGAATAAACCACTACCAAGAAACAAATTTGATGTAGGACAAAAAGCGGCAACTGTACCGGAATCCGACATACGTTTTAAATCATTGTCATCAAGGTAGATGCAGTGACCATAAATAGACCGCTCTCCAAGCAGGCCATAGTGATCATATACATCAAGGTAACTACGTGACCACTGGAACAGCTCTGCTACCCACGCGACTTCAGCCTTGCTTTCCGCCACATGGCTTTGCAGATAAACCCCTTCGTTCTCATGAAGTAGCCTGCTAGAAAACTCTAGTTGAACCTCACTGGACGTGGGTGCAAATCGCGGTGTTACCACATACATCAGCCGATCCCTGCCATGCCACTTATCTATAAGGTACTGGCTTTCTTCAAAACCGGACTCCGGTGTATCGCGTAGATTTTCCGGACAATTTCGGTCCATCATTACTTTGCCTGAACCGAGGCGCATATTAACGTTTGATGCCGCTGTAAAAATTGCCTCTACAGACTGCGAATGTATTGTTGCAAATACAAACCCCGTGGTAGTGCCGTTACGCAACAGTTCTTTTATAAAGAACTCTGCCGATGTTCGGGCGTGTGTTTCATCCTCAAACTTCGCTTCCGCCGGAAAGGTAAATTTTTCGAGCCACTCGAGCAGCTCGGTACCGTAACTGGCAATAACCTGCGTTTGGGGATAATGCAGATGACCATCGATAAACCCGGGTGTAATAATGTATCGCCGATAGTCTACCTGGCTGCATTGCTGCAACTCATCTGCCGTAAGATCAGCTTCAAGGCCAACAGATTCGACCAGTCCATCCGTCACCTTGAGATAGCCGTTCTTCAGTACCTGTACTGCCGCATCTCCAGATTGCCACGGGTCATCGGTGCAATGAACCACGGTTGCAAAATAAAGAGTTGATTGTTGCTTCAAGCCTGCCTCGAATGTGATCAAATTGCGCTGTTTGATATCCAGCTAAAGCATTGTACCTGCTTGCTGCCAGTGAAGCGCCAGCTCTGCCGCAAGGTTGAGGGAAATTAATTCGGGTTGTGAAGATTCCAACCCGAGAGTGCCAATCGGACAGCGCAAGCGCTCAATCGCATTTTCATCCACACCTCGTTGAATAAGTCGGTTATGAAAAGTCTGCCGTTTAGTGTCTGACCCTATCAGACCAAGCCAGGCAAACTGCCCGTTCTTGAGTAGCGCATGGCAGATTTCAAAGTCCAGAGAGTGACTATGGGTCATCACCACATGCACCGCATCTGAGGGCGCACTGACAGCATCTTCTTCCGGTGTTTCAGTCAGCACCCGCGTGAGTTCAAGCGCCGGTTGCAGACCGAGCCACTCTTCACGATGATCCAACAAAGTTATCTGACAGCCTAATAAACTCAGCTGTGCGACAACCGCTTGCCCTACATGGCCGGCACCGTAAACCCACACAGCGGGTTTACGCGCAGATAGCGGCTGATAAAACCAACGGCTTTCGTCATCGTGACTTACAGTCACAGCTGAGGTGACGGGTTTGGTATTTTCCGCAATGCTGCCAGCCAAAGTTCGCGCAACATCACTCGCAGCATTAAATAAGGTGTCTCCGCCATCAATTGATCGGCATAACCAATCGCGCTGCATAACGTGACTATCACCCACCAGCTCTTTGAACCATGCAGTTTCAGTAGTAACGATGTCAAACAACACCTCTACTCTGCCACCACAGCATTGACCCAGTCCCGGGCCGAGTGACACCCGTTTACTTTTCCTCGTTAGTTGTCCCGCAAGCATCTCACGGGCATCGGCTATGCAGGAGAACTCGAGGTTACCACCGCCGATCGTTCCAGCGAAATCACCAGATGAAACGATCAACGTCGCACCGATTTCACGCGGTACAGAACCCCACACCCCGACAACAGTCACCAGTACAGCCTTCTTGTCGCGGTTGATTATGTTTTTTAATTGCTCTGCCCATTTTTGCATCGGCAGAGAATAACGTATTCGCAGCACCGGTGGCCGCTTCACCGCGGCCTTCATCACACAATATTAGTGCACGTGTCTCACTAACAGGCAGAACTATGGAACAGTTCATGCTCCATTCTCTGCCGATTTCTGTGACAGAGGTGTCACTCCAGGCGGCACTGCTCCACGACCGTAAGACCGAGCCTCGTTAAAACACAGCAGCTTTTTACTACTAATTCAGTGGATTAGAACGGATACAAACATGCGCATTAAAATTCTAGCCAGCGTAATACTAGTCACCAGCGCCTTACTTTCTGCTTGCCAGACAATGACTTCGTCAAACCGGGTAATTGTCAGTTCAGCCGAAAACTGGGCCCTTCTGCCTATAGTCAATTTATCTACCACGCCGCTAGCCGGCAACCGGGCTTCAGCGTTGGTGGAAACTCAACTGCGCGCCAGAGGTGTCAAAAATCTGAAAGCGTATAAGACGCCGGAAAACGAGAGCGTTATCGCACTACTCGATGAAGCCGGTCAGTTGAATAAAGCCAAGCAGTGGGCCAGAGAGAATGGCTTCCGATACGGCATCACAGGTGACGTTCAGGAATGGTCATATAAAAATGGTCTGGATAACGAGCCCTCAATTGGTATGACATTGAAGTTTGTAGATCTGCAAACTGATGAAGTGATGTGGGCAGCCACAGCTGCGAGAACAGGCTGGGGTTATAGCAACCTGTCTGGAACTGCAAACAAAACTATCGAAGAACTGCTGACACAGGTTCGCTTTGACAGCAACTCCCGCGGACGACCCACAATGGCAGCAGCGACAGATGCGTCTACGCTGAGCGGATCAGGTATCACTGGTTCCGGTCAGAATTCTGATCAGCAAATGCTTCAATCAGCACCGGACGACTCTGCCGGCACTGTGACCGCACCGATTCGTCCGGTCATTATCAACCAACAGTAAGCGGAGCGAACAGTAATGCTCAGTTTCAATCTACCGGCATCAGCGGTAAAGAAACACAAGAAGACTTTCTCATGGCTTGATACCGGACCCAATAAAAAGTGGTCTCATAAAGTCATTGAACTGATTGTTTTCGTTTCGATCGTACCTGCAATCGGTTACCTGTTTTTCAAAGGTGATCCGCTTGGTATGAACTCAGGTTTTCCCTGGGTAATACTGCCGCCGGTGATATTCGCTGCTCGCTATGGAACGTTGTGGGGGTTCATCTGTGCAATCGTCTGTGCAGCCACCCTCGCCTACCCGTGGCAGGCTTATGCTGAACAAACCACAGCGTTGATTGCGCTGGGTGTCGGTACAATTATTCTAAGTATTCTGGTGGGCGACTTTGCGTCCTCAGGTAAAAAACAGAGTGCTCAGGAATCTGCAGAGAATAAATATCTTCGGCATCGGATAAAAGAGTTCTCAAAAGACTATCACGTACTTAAAGTCTCTCACGGCCAACTAGAAGAGTTTATGGCCGGTAATCGCTTAAGCGTGCGCCAGGCATTGCAACAACTCAAGCCGATGCTGACCTCGAACACCAGTGATGAGATCAAGGCAGGTACCGAACTGATGGCCGTTTTTGCCCAGTTTGGTGCGGTACAGGTCGCAGGTCTCTACGGCATGAAAGAGAAAGGCCGGCTCGATCCAAAGCCAATTGCTGTTCATGGCGGCATGTCAGAACTTAATCTGTTTGATCCGCTCATCAAGCTTGCGATCGAAACCAGGCAACTCGTTAGTGTAAAACTGCAGGCACAGGAAAACGACAGTATAGAAAGTGAACTGCTGGCAGTAGTTCCAATTGTAGATTCGCATGATCACCTGCATGGTGTTCTGGCAATCAAAGACATGCACTTCATGGCATTTCAACAGGAGAACCTTAACGTGTTGTCCCTGCTCGGTAGTTACGTGGGTGACATGTTGACGCGATCCAAAAGCCAGGGTGAATCCAGTAGTGGATGGTTTATGGCTGAACTCAGCAATGCCATTCGTTTCGCACAGAGCAATAAAGTGCCCTCGTGTATGTTGGCACTTCGACTGACACCGAGCGAAAAATCACAATTCGTGATTGATTTTCTGAGTAACAATATCAGAAGCCTCGATAGCGTATGGCAGCCGGAAAAAGCCAAAGACCAGTTAACAGTCGTGTTTCTGTTGCCACTGATGACTGAAATTCAAGGCAAAGCATTCCTGCAGCGTATTTCAAAGAAGCTTTACGATGACGCTAATATTGATCTTGCCTCAATGACTGAAATAGTCAGCACCAAGCTGATTAAAAAACGCGACAACGAAGAGAGCTGCCTGAAGTTTATCAACAAGGTGGCGGGTTTCACGGAAAAGCAGAAAAACAAGAAAACACGCAGGAAGCTACTGGAGAAGCGCAATCGTGTTGCGTAATTTACTCGGAATACCTCTGTTGTGCGTAGCATTGGCGATTGAATTCGCCATTGCTGTTATTCTGATCGGTGGCACTGAATACCTGCCACAAGCAGCACTTAGCATCAGCACAACTACTTTGTTAAGCGTACACATCGCGGTAAGTTTGGTTGCGGCACTGTGTATCTCGGTATTGCTGAAAAATCTTATCCCGGGGAACAGAAAACTACTCATTCTGTTTCTTTTTCTGACCGGGGTCTTTGTTCCCTTCCTCGGGGCTGCCGGCTGCTGGTTGTCGATGACATTCGGCGCAATAATGGCGCAGCACCGACACAAAGAAAACGTTTTCTGGCAATTCACCGACAATGCGGACCTGCCGTTTGCAGCACCGGTGGGACGCCCCGTGCCAAAACTTGACAGTCGTGGATTCATTGAACAACTTGCGTTTGATAATGATGCCGAGAAACTCTACAACAAAGTAGTTGCTTCAAGGCACATTCGCGACAGTCAATCCGGCCCAATCTTAAAGAGTGCTGTTACTAATAAAAACGAACGCATCAGACTGGTCGCCTATCAGATGCTGGACAAAAAAGTCAGCAACCTCAATAAAGAAATACAACGACTGGAAGCCGAGGCAAGACGTTCATCGGGACTTGCAAAATCCAATATTCATTTGCAGATCTGCAACAACTACTGGGAACTGCTGACCCTCGAAGGTGACGAACCCGTCGCACGTGAGCAGTTACTCGCAAACGCTGAGGATCAGGCGTTATCTGCTATTGAACTGCAAGGCACCAGTGTCAACGCACATTTTCTACTGGGCCAGATCTATCTAAAACAAGGTGTGACAGGTAAAGCTGCAACTGCATTTGAGCAGGCACAGAAACTCGGTATGTCTAAGGATAAGGTCATTCCGTACATTGCCGAGGCAGTATTTATCGAGCGTGACTTTAAAAAACTGAGACACCTTCTGAGCAACCTGGACCCTGCTTTCAGAGCCTATCCGCCGTTTTCAAACGTTGTTGAGTTTTGGGCATGAACGATTCCCCTAAGTACAACCCGTCAGAACATGTTGATGTCTGCCTGCTGCTTGAGGGTACCTACCCGTATGTTAGAGGTGGTGTATCAACCTGGGTAAAACAATTGATAGAAGGTATGCCTGATCTTACCTTCTCGATCATTTTCCTCGGTGCAAGCCCGGACGATTACGATGAACCAGCCTATCCGATACCGGACAATGTGCGGCATATTGAAATCCACTATCTGATGGGTTCAGACGAAGAGCCACAGAAGAAAAAGAAACTCTTCGCCCGCAAATCAGACAAAGCAGCACTGTTTGAGCGCAACGCCGAACTGCACAACATGCTGACTGACTCGGAGCAACAAGGTGCGCCAGTCGCAGCTGAGGTGGTTAGAGACTTTACCAGCCTGACAACAGGCAGCGACGCAATCACCGGTAACGATCTCTTCCACAGCGATGAATCATGGAAAGCAATCAGAGAAAAGTATGTTGACGCACCGGAAGGACTCGACTTCAACCACTTCTTCTGGTCAGTACGAACAATGCACGGACCACTCTTTACCATCTCAAAAATTGTAGAGAACGCCCCTTCCGCAAACATGTATCACTCGGTATCGACCGGTTATGCCGGCTACCTCGGTGCGATGTTAAAAAGTAAAACCGGCAAACCCTATATTATTTCCGAGCACGGCATCTATACCAAAGAGCGTGAGATTGACCTTGCCCACGTAGACTGGATTCCCGAAGAACTCGATCCGTTCAAGGTCGGGCTCGATGACAGTATGGGCTATCTGCGACAGACCTGGATACGCTTTTTCAGATCTCTGGGCCGGATGTCATACAGTGCTGCAGATCATATATACACGCTATACAACGGCAACAGGCTGCGACAGATAGAAGACGGCTGCCCTGAGGATCTGCTAACTATTATTCCAAACGGGGTATCGGTTGCCAACCTCACAAAGATCAGGCGCGCCGATGATGCACCGGTACCCCCGGTACTGGCACTGATCGGCCGCATTGTACCGATTAAGGATATTAAAACCTTTGTTCGTGCGATGAGAATTGTTGTTGCCAAAGTACCCGATGCCAAGGGCTGGCTTGTCGGACCGGAAGAAGAAGATCCGGCTTATGTTGCCGAGTGCAAGGCACTGGTTGCTAGCTTTGGACTGGAAGACTCAGTGCAGTTTCTGGGTTTTCAAAAACTCACAGATATCTTCCCGCAAATCGGGCTGACGGTACTAACGTCCGTATCGGAAGGTCAGCCCCTGACCACACTGGAAGGTTTTGCTGCCGGTATACCCACGGTCACCACAGATGTCGGTAGCTGCAAGGAACTTATTTACGGCGACACGGAAGAAGATCGTGCATACGGCGCTGCAGGTGCAATGGTGCCAATCGCCAATCCCGCTGCATTTGCCGAGGCGGTTATCCCACTGTTGACAGATAACAACAAGTGGCGCGAAGCGAGAGACGCCGGTATCAAGCGGGTCGAGGCACTTTACGATGAAAAAGACATGCTTGAACGCTACCACACAATTTATATAAACCAGATTGGCAATAGCGGTCAGGCGCCAGCCGCCAAATTGAAGCAAGCAGGAGGCCTCTGACATGGCAGGTATTGGTTTTGAATTACGCAAGTACCTAAGTGATGACTCCTTCAGCGGCACATTAAAGGCCTATGGCTTTGCAGGTCTGATCAGCGCCGGCCCGTGGGTACTCTCCATTCTGGGTGTCATGCTGATCGGTATCGTTGCCCTTTCGCAAAAGGTTGGCGGTCAGGAAGTTGAACAGTTCACCACCTCGGTGACCTGGATCATGGGGTCATCGTTGATTCTCTCGGGTATTCTGCAACTGGTATTCACCCGCTTTATTGCAGACAGACTGTTTGAAGGACGTGATCACGTGATCAACGCCAATCTCTTTGGTGCACTGCTGCTGACAACGGTTGTCAGTGGTGCAATCGGTCTTGGATTTCTAGCTACCGTGTTTGACGAATCGTTGAGCTATGAGCTTCTGATGCTCGGTAACTTCGTCACACTCAATAACGTCTGGATTGTAGTTATCTTTGTCGCGGGTCTGAAGAAATTTAAATACATTCTGTATTCATTTTTCGCAGGTTATGCCACCACGGTTTGTCTTTCAATTCTGTTGATACCGTATGGCATGAACGGGTTGTTAGCGGGACTTCTTGCAGGCCATGCGGTGCTGCTGTTTACCATGCTTGCTGTCGTCATTCCCGAACACCCGCTGAAAGACACCAAAACAGTACGCGCAGACTTTCTAAAACTAAAACAGATCTTCCCGGTGCTTATTTTCGTTGGTCTATTTTATAATCTCGGCATCTGGATAGACAAGCTTTTATTCTGGTACTACCCGGGTACGTCAGAGGCGATTATCGGACCTCTGCGCGCATCGTTGATTTACGATCTGCCTATCTTTCTGGCCTACCTGTCAATTATTCCGGGTATGGCGGTATTTCTACTGCGAATAGAAACTGATTTTGCAGAAGCCTACGACGGCTTTTTTAACGCAGTACGTGGCAACGCCAGCCTGCAGGAGATTGAAACCCTCGGCAACGAGATGATTCTTGCAGTACGTGAGGGCATCTTTCAGATCATCAAGGTGCAGGGCATCACCGTGCTTGTTCTGTATATGCTCGGCCCGAAGATTGTGGCCTGGCTGGGGATCTCGGATAAGTTTATCCATCTGTACTACATCGATCTTGTTGGCGTAGCTGCACAGGTATTAATGCTGGCCGTTCTGAACGTGCTGTTTTATCTGGACAGACTCCGCGATGCATTCTGGCTGACATTGACACTACTGATCAGCAATGGCTTGTTCACCTGGATCTCGCTGCAGATGGGACCACAGTACTACGGCTACGGATTTGGACTTTCAATGACGTTGACAGCGTTTGTGGGAATATTCCTGTTGTCCAGCGAGCTCGAAAACATCGAGTTCAGAACATTTATGCGACCGCGTGAAGCGACAGCCTAGTGTACTGGAACAAACAAACTGCACATTTGAGTCGACTGACCAAAGCGTATGATTTTTCAGGTAATGGTGTGTAACAGTGTTGACTAAGCCAAAAACGAAACTCAAGGAACACTTAGATCAATCACCCCTGCGGGAGCTCGGCATTTGGTTCGCAACCGCGTTAAAGCTCTCGATAAGGGAACAACCATTGTCATCGAGCTCTGCATTGTTGCGAACCAAATGACAAACTCTGATATGTCCACTTTATTTGTTCCAGTACACCAGTTGATGAACAGCCGTTGAGATTTAAAGGCAATACAATGAACATAAAACTCATACGCACACTCTGCATTTACTTCGTGCTTTGCCTGAGCTGTTTAGGCGGAGCCGCCGGTAGTTCATTTGCAGCTAACGGCGCCGAAACCAGCGTTGCGTTTTATTATGGTGCCAACCCACCGGTAAACAGCCTGTCTCAGTTTGATCGGCTGATTCTCGAATCGGAGAATATCCGACCATCAGAACTCAGCGGGCTTAAGCAGCACGGCGCTTCCACTTATGCCTACTTGAGCATTGGTGAGGTCGGCCCGCAACGAACCTGGAAACACCTGATCAAAACGGAATGGACCACCGGTGTTAATACCGCGTGGAACAGCACCGTCATGGACATGACCCACCCTGGCTGGCAACAGTTCGTGCTGCAACGTGTGGAGCTACTACTGCAGCAGGGTTACGACGGGTTATTCCTTGATACGATGGACAGCTATCAGATTAATTCAAACAATGATGCCACCCGTGCCGCGCAGGAAGAAGCGCTCGCAACCCTGATCTATCAAATCAAACGCAACCATCCGGCTATCAAGCTGATCGCCAATCGCGGCTTTGAAGTGATGGACAAGATCGGCACACAACTAGAAGCAGTCGCCGCTGAGTCACTGTACTCAAGATGGAACAATGACCAGGGCAGCTACCAGGCAGTGCCTGAAGCCGACAGGCAATGGCTGTATACAAAGCTATCCGAGGTTAAAAGCCGATTCAATCTGGATATTATCTCGATTGACTATGTGGCTCCTGCCAATAGAGACAAAGCGCTGGAAGTCGCCCGGCAGATTTCTGATCTCGGTTTTATTCCATGGGTAGCCAACCCTGGTCTGGACTACGTTGGTGTCAGTAATCTTGAAGTCATTCCGCGCGAGATAATCATGCTGTATGACTCTCGGAAAAACGGCCCGATTCATTTGTCAGAAGTACACACCTTGCTGGCAATGCCACTTGAATACATGGGGTATGTACCGGTCTATCACAATATCGCAGAGAAAGGACTTCCGCACGGCACCTTAAAAGGTGCTTACGCCGGTGTGGTTGTATGGCACCGTGATCTGATTGAAGGCATGAACTACGATGAATGGTTCAACAGGCATCTGGATGATCAGCTGCCGTTCGCAATGTTCGGCTCCATAGGTACAGCGCTGACCTCAACATTGGCAGAAAAGCTTGGTGTGACCCCCGCTGGCACTATTGATACGTACTCCCTTGAGCCTGCCAGTTCCACCAACATGATCGGATTTGAGGCACCGGTACCGGTGCGAATCGATCAGTTCTCCATGAGCATCAGGAACAAAGATCCACGCAACACCACGCACCTCGGGTTTGCAGACAGGAACGGCACACAAATCGACATGGTGTTAACCGGTCCATGGGGTGGGCTTGCTCTGCACCCGACCATCATAGATCTTGGTCTAGATCCCATCAAAGACTGGATTATCGATCCATTCGAGTTTCTAAAAACATCCTTGCAACTGATAGACGCACCGATGCCGGATGTGACATCAGAGAACGGCACACGTTTATGGTTTGCGCACATCGATGGTGATGCAATGCCCTCATGGGCGGAGCTTCCCGGTCGCCGCCTTGGTTCAGAGGTTATCAGAGACGAAATCATTGAACGTTATGAACTGCCACATGCAATATCGGTTGTTGAAGCGGAGATGTATACCCCTGATCGTCGTGAACGCATGGAGCAGACTGCGCGTGACCTCTTTGCACTCGATTACGTCGAAATTGCCACTCATACTTACAGCCATCCATTCCACTGGCAGGCACTACAACCAGGTTCACCCAGTGGTGAAAACAACCTCGAAATTCCTGGCTACAACTTTGATATTGATCGAGAGATTGGTGGATCGGCGCGCTATATCGATGCCAATCTTGCACCGCCGGGCAAGAAAACAGAAGTCATGCTTTGGAGTGGTGACGCGATTCCACTAGAGCGAGCCATCGCAACGGTAGAGAAGTACGGCATGGTAAACATGAATGGCGGCAACACCATTATTTCAAAGCAAACGCCAACCGTGGCCGCTATCAGCCCCAATGTCAGAACCGTGGGCGAACAAACGCAGATATATGCACCGATCATGAACGAAAACGTCTATACCAATGAATGGCTCGGGCCATTTGACGGCTTTAGACGTGTGATTGAAACCTTCGATATGACGGGATACCCGCGCCGTATTAAACCGGTTAACGTGTACTATCACTTCTACGCAGGCACTAAAAGATCAGCAGTTCGATCTCTGGAAGAAGTCTACGACTGGACATTACAACAGAACCTGCTGCCAATACTGCCGAGTGAGTACATTGTTAAAGTGCCTCACTTTCGCAGTGCAGGTGTGGCACGTCACCTGAATGGGCGCTGGAAAGTGTCAGGACTGGGGCCGATAAAATCCCTGCGGACTCTTGCAAAAGATAGCTTCCCGAACATGGCTACCAGTAATTCATTGATTGGTACTGCTAAAGTTCAGGACGCAACTTATCTGCACACAAACGGTGCTAATACATTGTCTTTTGAGATGATATCGCGAAAGCCCGATGCACCCCATCTTGTTTCAGCAAATGCAGTTATCAAACACTGGCAACCCAAACCTGACTCCACGATTAGCGTGAGGCTTACCGGTGCATTACCTGTCGAGTTTGAGATGGGTGGCAACCTGTCTTACTGCGATCTTTCCTTACATGGAGAAGTGGTTCGCGGGCAACGAACACCGGAAGGAAACACCCGTTTCAACCTAACAACAAAGGATACTGGCGATGCCATTATCGACTGTAAAGCGTGAGAGCCTGATACCCGGGCTTCATCTGCTGAGTATAGCCCTGCTGTTAACCGTAGCATTTGTCGTGTTAATGCCATCGAGTGAGACTTTCGACTACTCACCCGCCGAGAGAGCAGGCAGCAGAACCACGATTGACGAACTTGATGTCGCCTACCTCGTTGCGCGCAACGCGTCGGGCGATTTGTCTGATGACGAGATGCTTGCAGTCATCCACGATATGATTCGTAATAAAAACTGGCGTGAAGCACGTATTTTAATGGCCCAGCGTCCCAACCTGACACTTGATCCACGCGATCGTTTTCTGCTCAATCTTGAAACCGCTTCAGCGGGTTTCTATGGTGCGGAAAACGAAGCAAGCTCGGCCTCCTACAAAGCGAATCTTGTCACCTTGATGACAGATCTGTTCGAAACACCCGCACTGCATGACAAAGACACACTTTCCCGTGCCGCAGGGTTCAGCGCAGATCTTGGTCAACCCGCGTTGTCGTCGCGATACTACAAACTGTTGGGAGAAACCTACCCGGAAAATGCTGCGGAGAATTTCGCCAACTGTGGTCAGGTACTGAAACGATTCAACATGTACGGTGGAGCAGTTGATTGTTTCGAGGCAGCAGTCGCGATCTCAGATGATCTGGTGGAACGCAATCGCTTTAGCCTTCAACTCGCACGAATGCATCTTCAGTATGATCAACTGGCCAGATCCGAATCCAGCGTTGAAAAACTGATCACTGAAATACCAGACAACGCTCAGTCGCTTACCCGAACGGCGTCGTTCGCACTGGAAATCAGCCGGCCTGACATAGCCTATCCATTGTATGCAAGACTGGCTAACATTGAACCCAGCAGAGCCGTTTTCTGGTTGGAAAAAGCAGCCAAATGGGCCGAGGCATCAAACCAGCCCGGTATTGCAGCTGAATATGTTCTGACGATCAGTGATCTGAGCGATGAGGAGTTCAAGTCAGATCTCACTCGTCGGCGTCAGCAACTGTTGATTGCCGCTGGTAGAAATGAAGAAGCTATCGCGACGATGTTTGAACGCATTGCAGACAACCCTGACAGCGGCGAAGTGCTGATCGAGGGTATCACTCTCGCCGTTAGCACAGGCATGACTCAACAGGCCATGGAATGGAATGAAGAGTTCCTTGCGATACGGCCTTATGACGTAGACGCCATGGCAAGGCAGGTAGATTTCTCACAGGCCAGCAACCGTCTGCAAGAAGCAGTGGTGTGGAATAAAAAATTACTTGAACAAGACCCCGATAATGACAAGTATCAGCTGCGCCTCGCACAGCTGCTTGAGTGGAGTGGCAACGTAGATGATGCGATGAAGCAACGCCAGTTCCTGGCTGGCAGATACCCGTCACTGGCTAACGACCGTGAACTGCTCCGTCTTGCAGAACTTAACTGGGATTCAAAAACTGCCGCAGAAACGCTGCAAAGGATTGGTCGGACAACTCCGTTGAGTACAGAACAGCTGATGCAGCTGGTTAAACTCTACGAACAGGACGGCACACCTGATCTGGCAGCCGCCGCTATTAAAAATATGCTCGGCGGTAACAATGACGCCATGCTGCTTCGCGAACTGGCGACTCTACAAACCTATCACGTAAAGTATGAAGAAGCGCTGGCCACCTGGGAGCAGTATGCTGAAACCTTTGGTCGCACTGCCGAGGAATCTCTCAACCGCATGGAGCTGTTATGGCGCTTGAAAAGACCGGTAGAAGCTGCTGCAGTCACCGACGTTATCGATCAATTTAACAGCAGCGGTGCCACGGGTTATCAACTGGCGCTACTGGTTGAACTCGGCTGGAGATATAAAAAGCCCGATCTTGTCATAGCGGCTGCAACGCACATGGATCATCTTGATGATCAGGAATTCGGCTACAACATGAATCGCCGACTGGTTCAGTCTTTGATTGACAAGAAAAGCTACGAACAGGCTATCCTGACCGCTGAAAATCTCTGGCGTGAAACAGAGGATGAGTCTTTCCTGCTAACCGCTATTAACCTGGCATTTAGAGAAAACGTTTATCCTCACTACGAACGATATCTCGATGCAACAGGCAATCTTCTCAGTGTGCGTGAGATTCCAGACTACTGGCTTACCATCGCAGATCACTACAATAAAAAGTCAGATTCCGCAGGCGCTCTCGATTCCTATCGAAGTCTTTTGGAATTAGAACCTGAAAACACCGACGCGATCGCCAATGTTGTCTGGACACTACTCGGCACAGATACCGACAATGAGTCCATACTGGATACATTGAGCAACTACGAAAACGTAGCGACAAAAGAACCCAATCTTTGGAATGTGTTTGCAGTGGGCTACCTGCGTGCCGGACAACCCGACACCAGCCTGCGATGGTTCAGTAAGTTAATGGTCAGAGGGGATCATGACTATAACATTTTGCTGTCATTCGCAGATGCACTCGAGCAGGCTGGCAACACCGCACACGCTTACAAAGTAAGGACCTATTCACTGCAACAGCTGTTACCACAGGTAATAGCAAGCGCTAACGAAATCGACAGTATCGGCAGAGACTATATATCGGTACTGAGAAGCTATGGCAGTGCGGCGGAAAACGAGGCCTGGACTAAAAGACTGGTTAAAGGCATTGATGACGCCACCCCGGAAGAAAGCGCATGGCGCCGCGAGCTCGCCGCTTCGTGGTATCTGGCAACACAACGTAACGACTACGCCCGCCTCGTGATGACCAAAACCCATGAACGCAGATTGCAATCGCCTGCATGGCAAAGGCTGGCCGTGGCACTCAACGAAAACAATCTGGGTGTTGTAGAAGAAATACTCGCAAGTTCAAACAGCAAGCTCTCTACCAGTGATCAACTCATTGCAATGCGCAAGCTCGGTCAGGAGCGTGAAGCATATGTGCTGGCAAGTAATACACTTCAAAACAGTACCTCTGCGCAAGAGCGAAATATTGCGCGGGAAAATATGATGTCAATTCGAAGTTCACGGCCCGGGTATTACGCTGGACTGTTAACGCAAAAACAGCTTGGAAGACTTGATATTACGGAATCAGCACTATCGCTGCGTAATACACTCAGCTCAGCAGACATTGGCTTTGAGCTCGACTACAAGCGGAATACCCTGAGTTCAGATGTCTATGACACAACAGCGAAAAACGAAAACGACTTAGCCGTATCTGCACACTTTGGCAACAGCCTGCATGGTGCGCGGGTAACCACCGGCATGAACGCCAATGGTGATCACGAACTTGCCTACACCAGCGGTGCCTACTACATTAGAGATCGTTTAGGAAAGCGTGAGCTATCATCAGAAGTCGGTTTCAATGAAGTTGCAGACAACTCCGCAGAGTTTCGACTCGCCGCACGACGAGATAAGGCGGAAGTCAGCTTTCAAAACAATATTGGCAATCGCGAGTTCGTTAGAATCAGTGGTAACGTGAATGAACTGGCAACCCGCGACACCAATGAACGTATTGCACGTGGCGTTGGCGCTAGAATTGAACTTGGCTCAACCGGCACACTTGGCAGCAACAGCTGGACGATGGGCATTGAGGCAAGCGGCGAGAAGAATGATCGCGAAGCACTGTCAGACTTAAGCCGTTTCCTTGCCGATGAAACGCAACAGGTGGCACTCAAAGCATCGTGGCTACGCGGTGGGATTCGATCAGACTATCCATCTGCTGCAAGTCCGCGTTACAGTGTTGCCGCACGAATGGGTCACAGCTGGCCATCCGATACCACTGCCCTTAGCATAGAGGCAGGTGCCGGATTTAGAGTGCTGGGTAATGATGAGTTGAGCTTTAAGGTTCAACATGATCGCCAGGCGCAACAACCGCTTGACGAATCACCGTCTTTCTCAACTTTCGGGATTCAGTACACCAATCACTTCTAGTGGGTTGTTATTGACTAAAACCTAAAGCCAAAGCGAATCTTACCGTGCGACAAAGCCCTCCCCCGAGCTTAGACTCGGACCCTCCCAAAGGGAGGGTGGCTTTACAGCTTCTCACTGTGCGGCACTTCAGAAACATAGCTACCCGGTCTTAACAGCAAGTTTGGTGTATGCGCAAGCTTATCCCCCTACGAAGCAGCATAACTTACAGACCGATGGGTGAAAACCAAAACTGGCTGCATAAAATGCAGCCAGTCTTTTACTACCTATTTTCACTACTACGATACTTACCTATTCAGGATTTTCCGCCCAGAACCACCGCTTTAGCAGTTCCACATCACCCCATTCATGCACCTTATTCACACCGGAAACATCTACCGGAGTAACTGTATTGCCGTTTTCGACAAATATCGTTGAGATCGGTGGAGATATTCCTGGATTCGGAAAACCTTTTTTCCGGAATTCCTTTTTATGCGGATCAGTTACTCCCTCGTTTATATCTTCAAACGGCGTACCGTCCTGAAGGTTCACCGCATAGTAGTAGCTATTGCCAAGACTCGGATCGCATGGCCCCGTCGGTACTGAGGGCACATAACTTACAAACCGCACCACCCCTTCAAACGTTGATGAACGATCGAGTATTTTTTCAGCCGGGTCCATCGAAATATACCAACCCTCTGCGTCGGCGAGATCATCCCTGGCTTGATCCATCTGGGATTCGGTGCCCTCGGCGATCAGATTGTTGGTGGTGTCAAACAGATGTGACAGCGTGATCGCTTCATAACCACCCGAATCTTTACCCACCCCGTAGTTACCGCCCCCAAGGCCATTGTACGGGTATTGAAGTACAATAAACTGATCCTGGATTTTCCGATTCAATGGGTGTGCACGATACCCGGATCCAATGGCGATGTTTATCTTAAGCTCGCCATCTACTTTAGACAATGACAGATCCGGTGCTGCGTAAAAACGACGTGCGCCTGCTTTAGTGTCATCACCGAAATCTGCAATTATGCCGCCTTCGACAAGATCTGCGATTGCGCTACCGTTATCGATATCAAAACGCCACATCCTGCCACCCATATCACCTGCATATATCTGAGACAGATAACCAGTAGACGGATCATTCACTATTGAAAGGTCAGCAGGAATGCTGTAGTCCATACTCGCAAAACTGTAGTGTTTAGTGCTGGCTGCAGGCTGGTTTTGCGGATGACCACCACTCCAGATCAGTGTACCGTCATCGGCATCAACAATGTATATCGCTCGACCTTGACTATCCGCACTCCGGGTCTCCTTATTATCCTGTGATGGATCGTATCCTCCACCGAAAACCAGCACCTCTTTTTCTGTGCTACCAACCTTAATTTTTGCAGAGAGAGGTTTCGACCAGGTTTCACCAAGCTCGGCAAAGTCAGCCTGACCGGTAGGTCCACCAAGAATACTCCACTTGAAGTGTGGCTCCAGCTTCTTGCTGACATCCAGTGCATAGTAGTTCCGACCACCCCGACGCATGCCAAAATACAAGTGAGCCGTATCAGCATCGTCGTGCTCAATCATACCGTTGTTGTTATTGTCAACAGTCTTGAGTGTTATGCCTCCATCCAGACCATAGGGTTTGACTTCACCTCGACTTAACGTCTCATTATCAAACAAAACCTTCAAATTAGGATACAACTCCTTGGGAAGGAAAGCATATCTTTCAATACCGCTTCTTGTATCTATCGCGTGTAGAAGACCCTGATTGGTGCCAAAGAATACTATTGAGTAGGGATTATCTTCGTTGAGCGTCTGAGTGCCTTCAAGCCCGTACGTCACAACCACAGGATTCGAGTGCAGCGGATCACCGATATGATTTCTGGTATCAGTGATATCACCATCTTCGTCTTCATCCTTTTCATCAGCGCCTCTGGCCCACCTGACAAGCGCTCCTCGTTCCTGATTGCTGGCCACACCAAACGCCGCAGCCGGTGCACTATTCCACTTAAACCTGTTCGCAGCACTAGTTAAGTCAGTCCCGGTTTCAAGATAACTGTATATTTTTCGATTCTGCCATTTACGGTTACCCGTTGTCTGCTCAGCCGCAGCGCCTCCATAGAGAACATCACTGCCATCTGCAGCTGCAGACCAGAAACTTTTTGACTCTGGTAAGAACTCTCCGGTGTCTGGATCAATCGCATCAGTTCCACCCTGACCTTGAAGTGAGGAATCAGCGCCTGCAAACTTGTACTTCTTGAGATTACCTACCCAATTAGCGGTTTTTTGTGGCTTGAACAACGCCAGATAGATTTCTTCGCGATGTGATAATCGACTGAACTGATCTATCGTCACGCTCGGCGCCACAATGGTTGTACCAGACTCTGATACCAACCCTACAATTCCATCGATAGCATCAATCAGGTCTGCCGATGATTCCGCCTCAAAGTATTCACCACCACCTTCAATTGCAACATTTTTTATCCAGTCACTTTTAATATTAAAACCAATTGAATGTGTGGTGATTGTCTGGTTACCGGGCATCACGCTGTCAATCATAATGTCATTGTTATGCATGTAGCTGGACATTTCCTCGCCACACAGACCGTGCCTACCTACGCCTTTACAGTCACCACCATTCAGCGCTTTAATTGTTTCGATCGTCTCGTCATAAACAGGTGGTACGTTCGCTGTGCTTCCTACCCAGGGCGCGCCATCTGTCAATAAAATCGCATAGTTTGACTGACATTCACTTACGATAGGAGATTTGTAAACGGGACTACCAGCGACATGCTCATACTGACAATCAGTGCTATTAAGATCATCATCGCTACAGGTCCCTCTACCCGCCAGCTGACCTCCTGTATAGGTATCAGGATGGGATACTCTGCTATAGCGTTTACTCACGTCCTGATTGGTGATTGCTCTGACGGCCCCGTGCTTTACCGGCAAGCCGGAGAAGTATCGATAAGTTTCCTCCAAAGCACCGACCGTTGGTGTCCCTATCACTGCCACGATGTCTTTTATAACACTATCTATTTCATCCCTGACACCAGGTTCTGCAAGATCCGTTATTGGGTATATGATTCTGCCACCATCGTAACCACCAAACCGCATGATGCCAACATTCAGATCATTAGGCAGTGTGGCCAGTACCTGTTCCATGGCAACAACCATTCGATCAAGCCGGCTGGTTTCACCATTCACCGTACCATCATTACAATGAGTGTTACCTTTTAATACACTGCCATCATCGCAGTCGAACCAGTTCATTGACAAAGATGCATCAAGAATGAATAACAGGTTCGGCTTGACGCCAGCAGAGTGGGTAGCGTTGAAGTAGATTTCCGTATCGTCTGCCCAGACCGGATGCAATGAAAACAAACTTAACGCTAAAGCAGCCAGTCCGACTCGCAACTTGCCGGCGCAGCTAAGCAGGCTTTCTAATATCCTCGTTGACACACAACTCTCCTCAGCAACCATCTGAATTCACGACAAAATAGTGGCAGCTAAAGCCGAATCTTTAACTTATCGGACAGCGCAAGGAGAGTAGAGTGGAATGGAATAACCAAATTTCATCAGTTAACTGTGAAAGCACGCACATTCATCGCTGTTTTTAGCGGAGGCACACGAATTAAAAGTCACTAAGAATGTACAAGATCTATCTTCAACTAAAGACTGGCTTGCTATACAGCCAGTCTTACCCTGGTAAGTTACTCCGGATTTTCAGCCCAGAACCAACGCTTCAACAGCTCCACATTGTCCCATTCATGTACTGTGTTTATGCCTGATACATCTGTCGGGGTGATGCTGCCCCCGTTCTCAACAAATATCGTGGTTACCGGCGGCGCTATTCCCGGAGTGGGTAGTTCCTTCTTTCGATTATCCTTATTGTGCGGATCCGTCGACCCTTCATTCAGATCTTCAAACGGCGTGCCGTCGAGGAGATTCACAGCGTAGTAAAAGCTATTACCAAGGCTCGGGTCACACGGGCCTTGCGGAATTGCAGGAACATAACTCACAAACCGCACTACCCCTTCAAACGTTGAAGAGCGATCGAGTACTTTCTCACCCGCACTCTCCATGACTATACGCCAGCCCTTCGCCGCAGCAAGAGCCGCCTTGGCCTGCGTGATCTCAGTCTCTGTTCCCCCGGCAATTATATTGCTGGTAGTGTCATATAAATCTAAAACCGTAGCAGGTGAATAAGTGCCCGGTGTTGAATCGGTAGGCGCCGTTCTTTCCACACCGTAGTTGTCACCATAACCTCGAAACGGGTATTGATAGACGAAGAACTGATCTTCAATAGTCCGGTTCAGCGGGTGCGCCCGATAGCCGGACCCAATGGCAATATTTAACATGAGCTTATTGTCAATTTTAGACAACGACAGATCCGGTGTTGCAAAAAACCGGCGTGCACCTGGAGCGTCGTCGGCACCGAAATCGGCGATGATACCGCCATCAACAAGATCTCCTATCGCGCTACCGTTGTTGATATCAAAACGCCACAACCTGCCACCCATATCCCCTACGTATATCTGTGACAGATAGCCTGTTGATGTGTCTGGTACGATCGCAAGATCAGCAGGAATGCTATATTCCATGCTCGCAAAGCTGTAGTGTTTACTGCTAGCTGCAGGCTGGTTCTGCGGATGACCACCACTCCAGATCAGTGCACCGGTATCGGCATCTACAATGTATATCGCCCGACCTTGAGTGTCTGCACTGCGCGTCTCTTTACTATCCTGTGCCGGGTCATAACCTCCACCGAAGACCAGTACATCTTTTTCCGTGGTGCCCACCTTTATCTTGGTTGAGATTAGCTTCGACCAGGTTTGACCAAGCTCGGCGAAGTCGCCCTGCCCACCAAGAATACTCCATTTGAATTCAGGCTCATCCCTCGTACTCACGTCAAGTGCATAGTAGTTTCGACCACCGCGGCGCATGCCCGCATACAGATATGCTTTATCTGATTCACTATCATCAATGAGTCCGTTCTTGTCATTATCGATAGTTCGGAGCGTTAACTTGCCATCCATGCCATAAGGCTTACTACGCACAGCACCGCTTGCTGACGCTGCCGTACCGGTTATAGAAACCTCAGCCAGGGAAAGATAATTGCTGCCCTGCAGCTGAATACGAACGTACTGTCCGGTACCAACAATAGGTATAGAAACGCTGCTTCCGCTCAATGTTCCCGAATGGAAGTACGACGTGATATCCGGGTCAGTAAGATTCGAACTCAGGGTACCGGTAAACGGTGACTCAGAAATCAGAACATGAAAATCGGACAATCTGTCTGAGCAGCAATTGGTCCGGTTCCAAACTGTTACCTCGGTAACATCAGATACTGCACCCAGATCAATATCCAGCCAGGGTTGCGATTCCAAATTCGTGTGAGTAATAGAGCTCATTCCCCAGTCTCCACTGGTGTTCCCGTCTATTGCCCGTGCTGCATGTCCGCCATAGCCTGTGCTCGACTGTGTTGCTCCAACAGGCGACAGTTGGACTGGACTCGGCGTGGCTTGAAACCCGGTGCGACCTAACGGCATATCTTCATAGAGTATTGGCACATTTGGCATCAACTCTTTAGGCATAAACGCATATTCTTCAGCGCCATCCTCCGTATCAATTGCATGCAGAAAACCTTCGTTCGTTCCAAAGAAAACCAACGAATTCGGATCATTGGTGTCATCCGGCTCATAGGCAACGACTACCGGATTAGAGTGAAGCGGATCACCTATATGTTTGCGGGCATCATTCGTGGCTCCATCTCTATCTTCATCTTTTACATCGACCCCGGCCAACCAGTTTATGAAATTAGTACGCTCGGCATCGTCGGCAGCCCCGATCATTGCATTGCTCACGTTACTGAACTTAATCTCGTTAGCACCGACGGTTAAATCTGCATTCCCGGCTGCAAGATTACTGTACATATTTCGAGAGTCCATATCCAGATGACTCGCCGCCCCGCCGCTCTCAACACTGTCTCCATCCGCAGTTGCAGACCAGAAACTTCGGGACTCGGGAACAAATTCCCCGGTAGCAGCATCAATTGCATCAACACCATCCCAATCTTTCAGCGTCGGATTCGCCCCTTTGAACTCAAACTTTTTAAGATTGCCAATCCATTTTGTAGTCGCCTTCGGGTTGAACAGTGCAAGGTACACTTCATCGTTGTGCGATAGACGCGAAACCTGGTCAATCGTCACACTCGGCGCAACAAACGTAGAACCCGCTTCCGGTACTGTCTGGATAATCTCGGCTATTGCCGTCACCAGATCCCCCGACGACTCTGCGGAAAAATAGTCACCTTTTCCTGCTGTTGCTACATCAGAGAGCCAATCGTCCTGAATGTTGAAACCGATCGTATGCGTAATTACGTTTGGTATATCGTCATCTGCTTCATCAGCTTCCGGAGGTGCCATTGCCCCTGCATACTCCACACCGCACAACCTGTGTACATCAGTGCCACTGCATGCACCTCCGTTAAGTGCTACACCCTGTGCGACTGTCGCGTTATAAACATCAGGGTATTCCGGCGTATCATCCCACCCTACCCAGGGTTCACCGTCCGTCAGGAATATTACGTAGTTAGCCTGACACTCTGCGGCAATAGGTGATGTGTAAACTGGACTGCCGTCAATGTGCTCGTTTTCACAATCCACGTGGTTAAGATCATCATCGTCGCAGTTAGTCCCTCTGCCATCCACGTAACCACCAGCATACGAATCTGGGTGTGAGACCCGGTTATATTGCCCGGTGCTTCTGAGCTTACCGTGATTAACAGCTGAACCGGAGTAGTATCGCCAGGCTTCCTCGAATGCACCAACAGTGGGAGTTCCACCTCCGGCGACAATGTCATTTATCTGCTCGCTCAACTCTGCCCTGACTCCGGGCTCCGCCAGATCAGACACCGGATAGATGATTGATCCGCCGTGCCATCCACTGAATCGCATCAAACCCACATTCAAATCATCTGACAGGCTCGACAACACATTTTCCATTGCCACAACCATACGCTCAAGACGCGTGTTGTCGCCATTTTCAGTGCCGTCATTGCAAATCTCGTACTGTGCCGGGCTATCTGCGCAATCATAAGCATCCATGGAACCTGACGCATCAAGAATGAACAATAAGTTTGGCTTGACGTTGGCACCGTTGGCAGAATTGAAATAGATCTCTATGTCATCCGCCCAGACAGGATGCAGTGAAAACATACTCAACAAACACGCAGCAGCCCCCGTTCGCAGTCGTTTGCTCCAGTAGTGTTTGCACAGCAATGCCTTGTTCGACATTGAACCCCCGCTCTGTTTAGTGTTCGTCACCAATGGGTTATTGGCAGCGGCGGGAACTTCTATAACCGGATTTGATAAGAGTCCGAAGTAATATGCAGAAACAGTCTAAAAGTCATGACAAATAGATTGCCCCAGGGATTGTGATGCTCTAAGATATGGGATATTTATCCCAATTATAGTGTCGACTGGAGTTTTAAAAGTGAAGTTATCTATTTTTTTACCCGTTTTTCTCAGCCTGCCAGTAACCGGAGCCTTAGCCAGTGAATGCCTGGACACAGGCGTTCAGGGTGACGGCTGGGGATGGGACGGGCAGCAGTCCTGCAGAATAGATATATCGCCGGGTGAATGCATCGACTTTGACGGTGACGGCTGGGGTTGGAACGGTGTGGAATCATGCCTGACCAATGTGCAGACGCAGCCTGGCGGACAGGCCAACGTGCAGCCCACCGGGGTCGGTGCAAACAATGATGTGGATTTCGCAGTGCAGCCGACGGGCCAAACAACCAGCTATACAATCGGAGATGACGGAGATCAAAACAATATTTTGCCATCAGGATCAGGAAGGTTTACTGACAACGGCAACGGATCTTTCACCGATACGATCACCGGTCTTACCTGGCTCGGCGTCAGACAATGCATTACCGAACAAACCTGGTCGGATGCAATAGGATTTAGCAATCAGCTAGGTGCTGCCAGTGAAGTTTGTCCTGCCCTTAATGATGGCAGTAGTGCCGGTGAATGGCGACTACCAAACATCAATGAGCTGCGAAGCATAGTCGACTACAGTCAACAAAGTCCGGCGTTTGTAGCAGGCATTCCCTTTTCAGGCACGTGGGACGGATTTCCGTGGGGTCACTACTGGTCTTCTACCAGTTTTATTGCTGCTCCAGATCAAAACGCATGGATTGTGGATTCCTCATTTGGTCAAGTCAGCGTGCGAGCAAAAAGCAATCTCGCTCGCACCTTTGCGGTTAGAGATTAAAAATTGAATTCACTGCCCCGTTACAGAGTAGCGGGGTGGATCTGCTTTAAAAACTCAAGTCTCCACAAAACCCATTAAATACAATGTGTAATTCAGGATCTTGTGATCATCGTCGTGTCTTGAAGTTAAATCAAAAGTGCGATTAACTTTAGGTATTATTTGAGTATGTTTTTCATTGATTGTGAAAGATCGTAAATGAAACGACCATAGGCAGCATTACGCGTGGCACCCTGTTGCAGCCGCAGAATACTCGACGGGTGCGCTGTAATGAGATGCTTTCTTCCGTCAGACTGGATAACCTGACCTCGATCACGGCTAATTTTCACCTCTGTGCCAAAACGAGTAGATGCTGCAGTGGCACCAAGATAAATCACAATTTCCGGATCGACTATCTCAAGCTCCTTTTGCAACCACTGACCACATGCCACCACAACGCTCGCAGATGGCTTTTTGTGCAATCGCTTCTTGCCGCGAGGCGTAAAACCAAAATGCTTAACCGCATTCGTTAAGTAGCATTGCTCTTTATCTATACCTGCCCGTTTGAGCGCCGCAGACAATACCTGACCCGCAGGCCCTACAAAAGGCTGGCCTTGCAAATCCTCCTGATCACCCGGCTGTTCCCCGACGATCATGATCGTTGCATCTTCGGGTCCTGTACCGAACACAGTCTGGGTAGCAGTTTCACCCTGCGAGCAATTGGTGCACAGGCTCGCTGTTAATTTTAACGCTTGCAGAGGAGATAAGCGCGAATCCTGAATCTGCGTTTGCACAAGCTGCGCAGGATTATCAGGCCGGGTACCGCAATGCAATTGATCCGCCTCTTTGCGTTGCATGATCATTAGCCGCTCTCTTTCTTCAGCAGTTTGAATAAGCGCATTAATCTCTGCAGCTTCCGGCAGATTTTTCCAATACTTCTTGGGCATCTCACTTTGCATTGCCGAAACTTTTAATCTTGCAGGATTAAAAATGCTTGTGTAATAAACCCGCCACGCCTCTTCAAACTGATCACCTTGCGGTGCAAAGTTTTTGTCTACCGTACTGCTGAACCATAGCCGCTCTTCACTTTGCTGTGCACCGGGAAAGTTGTCTCTTGCTGGCTCACAGGGTTGGCCCTCCCAATGCGCGCACCCGACCGGTGTCAGGATCGACCAATTCATATTGGAAAATCGACGCTTAAAGAATGGTGCTGCATACTCAACAATAAGATGTTGCGGCTCAAACCACGAAACATAACGCGACGGATTGCCATCCACCTTTCTGAAGCGAACAAACGCCTTCATCTTGTGTACATCTCTTGACACCGCCTTTGAATACTTTCGCATACGAGCTATGTGCGGATCACCGGCGAGTTCCATTAGCTGCGGTTCATCGTGATTCAAGCGCCATAGAATACTGTAAAGTAACGCCCACCGATCTTCGTTGCTGTGACAGCTTGCAGCACGCGCCTCCTGCAGAAAGTCGGGCTGCACCTTAGCGCTATGTTTTTTCGCTGCACGTGACACACCACGATCTTCGGCCCACCAGATCGATGCAGGGTCATACCCGTGTGCCACGCACAACTGCGCTGCTGAAAGCCAACAAAAAAACTCAGGATAAAATTTTATTGTCTTACGCGAAGTTTCAATAGCAGATGACGACGTGCGCGATAAAGATGCTGAAGATAACGCCACTCTTTCATCACAATGCTCACCAAACAACCCAATCTGACGCATGGATGCAGCCTAGATAGCAAGCTGCAGTTGTTCTGCTGGTGGTACAAACATCGCACGCAGCTTATCTGTAGAGAGATCTGCATGTGCTGGTGAATGACCAGTGCAGACAATGAACGGCAGAGCACGCTTAACACTTGCCTTTAACGCTATAAGATCGGTTAGCTTTACCGACTGCCAGCGTCTTATTTTTAGTATTTTGGTGATAGTTTTAATACCCAAACCTGGAACGCGCAATAGCATTTCCCGCGACGCCCGGTTTAAGTCCACCGGAAACAGATGCCGGTTGCGAAGCGCCCAGGCAAGCTTTGGGTCTATTTGCAAATCCAACATACCGCCCTCTTCCTCAGGCACAATCTCATTCGCGGAAAAGCCATAAAAGCGCATCAACCAATCAGACTGATACAGCCGGTGCTCCCGCACCAGCGGGGCACTGACTGAAGGTAGTGTGCTGGGTGAATCAACGATTGGACTAAATGCAGAGTAGTAAACTCTTTTCAGGTCATAGGCTGCATACAAGTTGGTAGACATCTTTAAGATGGACGCATCGTTAGAGGGTTCCGCACCAATAATCATTTGTGTTGACTGGCCTGCAGGTGCAAACTTTGGTGCTTTGTTTTTTCTGGGCGTAATACTGGTGGTGATGTGCCTGGCTTTCTTATCTGCCGCAAACTCTTCTCTGCGACTGCGTATGCGGGCCATAGATAACTTGATGGTGCGATGGTCTTTCTCCGGCGCCAGATCCATCAATGCCTTTCGGCTGGGTAACTCCACATTTATACTGAGCCGATCAGCATACCTACCCGCGTTGGCTAACAGTTCGCCATCTGCATCCGGGATAGTTTTAAGATGAATGTAACCCCGAAAATCATGGTCTTCACGCAGTGACCTGGCCACTTCTACCAGCTGCTCCATGGTGTAGTCAGGGTTACGAATAACTCCAGAGCTTAGAAACAACCCTTCAATATAATTACGGCGGTAAAAATCCAGGGTTAAGTTGACTACCTCTTCAACGGTGAACCTGGCACGCGGTGTTTCAGATGAGTTGCGGTTGATGCAGTACGCGCATTCATAAATGCAGAAGTTAGTCAGCAGCACCTTCAACAACGAGATACAGCGCCCATCAGGGGCGTAGGCGTGGCAAATTCCAGAACCCTCGGTAGAACCAATCCCGGTGCCAGACAACGAGTTACGCGAAGAAGACCCACTGGAGGCGCACGACGCATCGTACTTGGCCGCGTCAGCCAGAATAGCCAATTTTTCAATCGTGTTCATTCAACGGAGCAAATGTAGAGTCAGTGACACTGGCAATAGTACTGTATATTCATCCAGTTTTCCAAAAAAATGCCTCCGTCCGATCGGATATAGGCGGGATAACTCGACCACCGATATTTCTCCAATTCTCTTACCAAAGGCTTTTCGCATCGATAGGATCGCGGATGAATGTATCAGCTTACCTCCAGCAAAGAACTGGATGCGTCAATATTGATGGCCTCATAACGACCTCGACACAACGGAGCGTAGTGCAGCGGTGTGTCACCGTTATTGTCCGGCGTATCGGGATCAAACCCGACCTCGGCCAGCTGTTCTACGAGAGTCCAGCGGTTGGTATGGAAGGGGTAGCTCCCTCGTTGTCAACGACGGTTTGCGAGGCGCAGACTTCCAGCAAGCACCAGCACATTCCTCCGTTCATACAAGACTGGAGTTCGGCCGCCGTGGTCGCGGTGGTTCACATCGACCCCGTCCTTGACGAGCTTACGAATTTCCTTGGTAGCGCATCTGAAAAGTGCCGCCCGACCATGCCCGTCGACCATGTTTACGTCACCGGTCGTCTGCGCCATTGTGTCACTCTCCTCGAACCAACGTCTAAGCATAAGCAATACATGCGGGGTCATCAGTTAAACTTCACTCGCCGTTCATGATTGTCCATGTCAATGTTTACAGACTCCTTTCTCAATCCTACTACCATGGCGTCTATGTAATTGGAAATTCTAATATTCTATGTCAAGACTTCCCCTTACCATTTTTCGGGACCAGTCACACGGCAGCAGTTAGCACTTGTCAATGGAACATGACAAAGAAATGCGCGGCGAACATATCGACTCAAGTATGAGCAATAACATCTATAAAATTATAGCCACTAAAATTTATCCGAACGCACAGGTTAAGGATGTCGTGCCTTTCACTGCAGGTGTATCCGCCGATGTTTGTCGACTCGATTTGCAGTTGACCAATGGCGAACCGCGCTCACTGGTTTTGCGTGCTCATCGCTCCTCGCATAATGGCCATCCAGCGGATCTGGAATACACGTTGTTAAAGGCTTTGTCGTTTACAGATATTCCCGTCGCGAAACCGTTGTTGGTAGATATCAGCTGTGACATTCTGCCACAACCCTTCGTGCTTCTTGAGTTTGTAGAGGGTAGTAGTCATGTGCCTAAGGAGCACGAGAGTTATCGAATTGAGTTGATAGCATCTATGTTGGTTAAGATCCACAGTGTACCTGTTGATGACGTACCTCTTTTGCCAACCCGAAATAATCCGATACCAGAGCTGTTTTCCTATTTTCCGGAGGGGCATGAATGGAGTAGGCTTCGTCAGTATCTACACAGTATCTCTGATACGGCGTATAGAGATTCTCCGGTGTTGTTGCATGGTGATTTTTGGCCCGAGAACATTCTTTGGAAAGGCCAAATCATTGCCGCCGTGCTTGACTGGGAGGACGCCGCAATTGGTGATCCACTATCCGATGTTGCATGTTGTGCTCTAGAGCTGCGCTACAAGTTTGGTAAATCGCGAATGCAAGAGTTTATTCAAGCCTACGCACAACACAAACCGATTGATAAAAACCGACTCGCTCTCTGGCAAGTGTATGTCGCTACCGCTGCGCAACACCATATGGGAGACTGGGGCCTGGAACCAACGATCGAAGAGCATATGCGCGGAGAAGCCCTTGCCAGTCTTCGAGAGGCAGGCGCGATATTATTTGAGAGTGATTTAACTTGATAGCACACCTGGGGATCATGTAAGGGTTCAAGAGGTCGCCATAAGAAGATGTCCTTATCAACCACTTTATCTACCAAACTCTACGTTTTCGCGTAAGGCAATTTGGCGTGTGGAGTGATAGTGAAATAAGTGTCTAGAGCCGTCGATGCGAGAGTGTCTGCCTGCACCAGGTCTATACCACCATCGGATTCCAGCAAGGCGTCATCGAACTCGATCAGTATGACCTGACCAACTATCAACCGAGTGTTGTTGCTTTCAATATCAATGATTTCTTTTAGCTGTAGTGCAAAGCGGATGCGTGACTCTGCTACAAACGGGGCATTTATTTCTGGTACGTGGTGTGCTGTGAGACCGGTAGCATCGAATTCCGAAACCTGGTACCGGGCTGAACACTGATGTGCCTGAGAGAGAATTTCTTTGTGTACGTGATTAATCGTCCAGTGTTCGGTGGCGAGAATATTGTTGAGTGTGTGTCTTTCAACAGTGGCAGGGCGAGTAACCATTCCGATCAGCATCGGGTTTGACCCGAGGTGAACAATACTTGAAAAAGGTGCGAGGTTGGTTGTTCCATCCATCGATTGCGTTCCAACCAGGCACATCGGCTTGGCACCCGGCAGCGAGGTTGCCAATTGTACCCGGTTAAGCTTTGCCATAGAGTCGAAGTCTTCGATTGTCAGTTTCATTAATAGTCTCTGGTGTTGAACGGCAATTAGCTTGTCCGGATTCCGCAACGAATATTACGGGCAGTCATTCCAAAAAGAAACTGAGGCATACTACTGACCATCCATATGGACAGGCAGAGCGATAAGAGACGACAAGGGTGGCGCTATTGCGGCAGCCACCCACCCATTCTGCAAAGACTCAACATTTCAACAGATCACTGGCTTGAGCTTTCAACCAGCTTCGAATCTCGTTTGAAAGGCATTGCCGGCAGCACCGAATCCATTAAAGCACTGTGTGCACATATTGGACTCACCAGACAAATAAACCGTGGCAATAGCAAATTGCTTTACGGTTAGAAACAAACCAATCGATCTTCGTCAAGTTATCTTAGTTTTCTACTCTCTGCGCGGTGGGTGACCATAGGTTAAATGTCGTATGTCAAGACTTGACCCCCATCGTCCTTGTCACTGTGATCCGCCCCTACTTGACTCGATGTCGGTTCGGATAGCTCATGGCTGAACCAAAAAATTACCCATACAACAACTTTAGGTGATGTTTTCCTTCTCAGCTGATTGCCGAAACTATCCACGATTACCTTTTTTTAAGATGCCGGTTCTGATAATTTTCAAGTCTTGACAAGATACATTAGACACTTTGTACAACATATCGAGGCTTAGGGGATACAACTATCAGAACCATCCCAACCCCAGCCGTCACCATCTGTGTCTATGCACTGAGCAGTTGATTGTGTATTACTTACATTTTCCGATGGTGCGCAGCTTTGGCTTGTTGCGGCATTCCAGCCCCAACCATTAAATAAATGTGCATCGCTGTAATCACAGTTACCATCATTACCAGTGTTGCTAACAGGATTACCGGTGGCAATTACGCACGTCGTGGTGCCATCCCAACCCCATCCGTCGCCATCTGTGTCTATGCACTGAGCAGCTGGCTGCGTATTGCTTACGGTATCCAATGGTGCGCAGCTTTGGTTTGTAATGGCATTCCATCCCCAGCCGCCATTCAAAGCCGCGTCGCTGTAGTCGCAAGAGTCTGCACTGATGCCGCCAGCATTGTCTTGCGTTCCGTCGCTGTTAGCTGGACCTTGATTAAACCGGATGTTAATAACTTCGTTTTCTACCGATGAAAGGAACAGATTCTTTCCAGCAAAACCTGAAGCACCGCCACTGTCTTCAAAACGCTCTTCGAAGAGTAGCTGCCATTGATTAACCTCATCTCTTCCGAACAAACTGGCTATTGAACCTGTTTCTCCCACAGCGCTCAACACACTGAGCCTGTTTCCCTCAATCTGCATTCCCGTTCTAAAAACCAGGTCGCCGGCACCAGGTTCATGAAAACTGAGGGTCTGCGATTGCACCCAGTTTCGAGCTTCTGCATCAAGTTCGTAAACACGTATACTGTTGGCTCCACCATCCGAGATAAAAAGCTGACCTTCATGGACGGTGAATGCTCGACTTAAATTTTCGATGGGCTGCACAAACGACCATGTGTCGCTTGCTGTTTCTACCCACGAAAGATGCTGCGTACCATTTGCAGTTCTCCTGCTATCTATCAGTACTTTTGTATCTTCGGTCAGCTCAAACAACTCGAAGCTTGGGAAGCTTTCAAAACTGCCTGCATTTACCTCGAAAATCGAATCGATTCTGGCTGAATTAACGTATTCACCTGCAGCGTTACGGCGAAATATCGCCACACCCGGCTCAATAAAACTATCGCCCGCCTGACTGTCACATGTGATGTTAATCGTTAGTAAATCGTCTAGTGCGTCAAAGGGGTTAATGACTCCTATTGTCGCTGTGGAACTCGGACAGCCTGGCGTTATAGTTTGCAGAACAGTGCCATCGTTGATGTCAAAGCGTGTGATTTCGTTATCAGCAGTCACTGCAATCAGTTCTTCGTTATTAATAGTAAACTGCCCATCGAAATCTCTGGCAGCTATATCTCTGACGTATAGCTCATTCCAACTGCCGCCATCGAATGAAAATACAGTAACCCTGTTAAAATCGACAACTGCTGCTTGATCGAATCCTCGAGCGGCTACAGCGAGAAAATCATCAGACAAAACAAAATCTCCGCTGGTACGTGCAAAGTTATCCCCTACTGCACGTGCACTGGAAACCAGTTCTGCTTCTTTCTCAAGTGATCCGTTAGTTTGAATCTGATACACATTGGCAGCACCGGAGCCGATAC
Organism: uncultured Granulosicoccaceae bacterium; assembly: GCA_937998875.1. Taxonomy (GTDB): domain Bacteria; phylum Pseudomonadota; class Gammaproteobacteria; order Granulosicoccales; family Granulosicoccaceae. Next base: position 5,132 of record CALLBO010000011.1, on the reverse strand, counting down.
AACCGTTGGGGGTTTCAGTGGATCCAACAATTAACCTGCTGCCGTCGGTGACTACTGAGTTGCCGAATCCCTCATAACTACCTGGAAGTCGGCAAGTGCAGGTGCCATTCCATCCAAAGCCATCATTCTCAGGTTGCGTATCTACACACATTTCCTGGGAGGTGTTCACTGGTAATAGCGTGTCAACAACAGCCTCTATACTGTTCGGGTCATGATCCGCAAACACACCGGAAGAAAAAATAGTTAGTACCAGAATGACTGCTGGTGAACTTCGAAAAAGCATTGGCCTGAACCTAATTAACGACTAGCGGATAGTATGCGGTACCAGCAGCTGACAGTCAATATGTCATGACATTTAATGTTGTAAATAACTACTAGCGGGAATTACTTAGACACCCACCGCTATTTTTGACCAAAAAAAACAGCACCGCTAACGCATGGTTACAGACGAATAGAGCAAAAGATAATTATCCGATTATTGAGCGATTGAGGCTCCTTAGATTTCTTTTTTTTGGCCCACTTAAATTGAGACACACCATACTGCCGTCGACTTTTAGCGCTCGCGGTGGCCTGATGACCTGGAGTTTGTCTGCAAGAACGATATCAAAAGCGGGTCAGGTTCTTAGATGACTACTGATGCAGTCACAGATACCGGAGATTTGACACGTACTTGCGCGAAGCCGTTAGCCTGCCCTGAGTCTAACTACTACAAATGACAAAGTTAGTTGCAACCAATTCGAGTCATTTCCAAAGCTAAAAAGCGGCGGCTTACTGTATCTCAGAAACCTGTTCAACAGTTCGGCATGGGTGTTGCCTCAAAGGCGGCTCAGGCGTTTTATGCGATTATGCCGGAGTGCCTAGTCGGGACCGGATGTAGTCAAGTGCCTCCTGCTCTGACGCGGCAACCTTTTTTTGTGTGGCTACAATTTTTTTGCTTACATCGTATAGATGCGAAAGTGCATGTTTGTTTTCTTTTGAAACTCTTCCAACAGCTCTTTTAAAGCCTGCCAACGATGGAACTTCGGCATAACTAATCGCATTGTCTACCAATTTATCGTTAGTTTCACCAGTCTGTGTTTCAAGGTACGCTGCGATTAAAAGACGCTCTGGCCTCATTAACCGCCCGTCAGCCTTGCCAACATACAATAGGATTGCCAACTCATCTTTGTGCTGCGCTATAAACTTATCTGTGATCTGGTATTGCTGCTCTATACTCGGCGCAACGCCGAGATGTTTATTCAAGTCTTCGACTGTTTCACCAGTTGCCAGGTCGATGCAAGATATAACTGAGGCTAAATTAAAGGTACGGTGGTCATTTCTAAGGTGGCAGTACGCCTCAATGTATCCTCTGCGGGTGGTATCCACTACATCAATAAATCTGACTGTTATCTGCCCCCCAGCAGATTTGTATTTTATCCTTAGCGAATGTAGCGGTCTTTCCGGCGAGTTTACCTCCGGTTCTCTGGAGTTCCATTCGTGCAATTCATTCGTTGCATTATCAAAAACTGGCTCCTTCTTTTTAGCAGTAGACGTTTTTCCAGCAACGAGTCCACTGAAAAGAAAGCGAATAACCCTTACACTTAGCCTATAAATCCACCAAGCGATTAAAACAAACACCGCAATCACCAATAAAGTTGCGAAATCCACTGCCGTACCTCCCGTGTCTAAGAGTTAGCATGATTCAGCAACCAGCGATATGCAAATTATCAATACGGTGCCTACCCTACAAACTCGAAATTAACTTGGTAAACGCTCAGCAGTCGGTTTATGGTCTCAGGTCCTAATAATTAGGCACACCCGGCGACGGTCATGACTATGCCAGCTAACTTTACCAGGTACGCCTACAGCCCACTATTGGCCGACTGCCGAAGTAGATAATCTCGACCGTATAATGCGCCATATTAATGGTGTCTATACGCAGAGGTACAACCGATTAAAGCGAACAGATGGTCCACTGTTTCGAGGACGATACAAATCGGTATTGGTTGATGAGGACGCCTATCTATTGCAAGTGAGCAGATACATTCATAGAGATCCTGCCGAATTGAAGGGGGCCACGATCGACGTATTAGTCACGCATCCGTGGTCGAGCTACGGTGCTTACATCAATAAAACGATCTCACCAGATCGGTTGTGTCGGGAGAAAACGTACAGAGTGCTAGGTGGGCGTAATCCATGTGAAAAATATAAGTCATTTGTTCTGCAGGGAAACGACATTCGCACCAGGGAGTTTTACGAGGGTGATTGCATGACAGGTATCTACGGAGACTTGTCATTTCGGCAATCTGTGTACGATGACCGTGAATTTCATGAAGCAGGCAACGAGTTGGAGGAGCTAGTAGATGAGAAGCCAGCGTGGATGAAATAGTAAAAGCGGTGGCCGTCGCGTTTAATATTTCGGTCGACAATATCGTGGAGCGAAAACAAGGCCGACAGACTAAAAATTTCGCGCGCCAAGTGGCAATTCATTGCTGTCAAAGGTTGGGATCACACAAGCAGAAAGAAATAGCGGAATATTTTTCCCTATCACATCGTGGGAGTATTTCGTCAACGGTGTTCGCAATTGAGTCTCAAGCAGATCTCCAACCTTCAAGAAGCTTTTGGCTCAGGTCCGTTGTGATTTGAATGTTACAAAACGCACCTGACCCCAATTTCCTATCAATAATTGCGTGCACCTCAGCGCATATCCGCAATTAGAAATCCGGTTCTTCAGCCCAGTACCATCTATATATCTGGTGGAAGTCATTTGGCTAATACAGCATCTTTTCTTTCAGGTGAATAACGTGACATTTCATCGCTCCAACCGCCCCAGAATGGATTTCCGGAATAATCGTGCAACTATCTTGACGTAGGGGGTAATTGCTACCATAGATTCCAATCCGGTTTTCTTGCAGCAATGTAGAGAAAGAGCTTGAAAGCAACTATCATAATTTGTGTATCGATAAATAATGGCACTGTTCTTGCCGACAATGGGGCCACTGAAACTTCTGATATGCAGTTTCGTTGAACCCTAGACTAAATGACTTCGATTACAATACATATTGGCAGTTACAAAACCGGATCCACCGCTATACAACAATATTTGAAAAGAAATCGAAGTGCACTACTGAAGAATGGTTGGATCTACCCACACGCCAGCTGTAGAAACGACAATGCACATCATTTATTGCCATTCGCCCTACAACAACACACAGTACAAGGGAAATCAGCGGCTGAAAATTTAGTTTCATTGATTCTACAAGAGTCCAACGCACAAGGAGCGAAAAACATCCTCTTGTCATCCGAAGTTTTTTTTTCGCTGACCCCAGTTGAAATTCAAAAACTAGCCGCGCTACTCTCCGGCTACGACGTGAAAATTGTATGTTATTTACGTAGACAAGATAGATTCATCCACTCATTTTATATGCAACGTATAAAGGAATCATCCGATCGGCTAGCCGCAGCACCTGAAGATTACGAAGGGTTCAACGAAATTGTCGATATTCTGAGATACGACAATATAATAAATCTCTGGGAGACCGAATTTGGGAAAGACTCTACAATCATAGAGCTTTTTGAAAAAGAAAAAATAGAACATGGTGTGATTGACAATTTTTCTAGACTGGTCGGGCTGGATTTCCTCGGCGCGGAACACAAATCAATTAGAACCAACCTAACAATCAAAACCGAGTTAATAGAATATTTACGGTTAATTAACTCGCTAGATTTCCCTCCTGAAGCACATGAGACAATTCTAAAAGAACTGAATCATCTATCCAGAGAATACCCAGATCACTATACAAACTTTAGCTTCATTTCCCCAACACAGCAAAAATACATACTTTCTCTCTATACTGAATCAAATGACAAACTAAGACGCAGATATTTCCCGTATCTTAAAAATTTATTCAATGCCGAAGATTTGGAACTCAAAAATGATAAAGATTGGCAAAAACCATCTATCACGACCACTACAGTTGCACGAGTTTCCTCCAGTCTCTGGACTTAAAAAGTAATTTGTCAAAGTAGTGGACCCCAAAATCTGGACAGTTATATAAACGCTTTCTGAGTTTTAAAAAAGGCTAAGAGGTCAAATCTCGACAAAATACAGTAAATACTCAATGTAATTTCGGATCTTGCGACGATCACGGTGTAAAGCGATGAAGAAAATAGGCTGGGGGTCAAGTCTTGACAATTCACATTAAATACTAAGTTCGCTCGAATCGAAGGCAAATCTAACTAGGGTTTACCCATGACAGGTTACAAAGCACCTACGACATTCCAAACCTGCCGCTCGCAGTTGGTGTCGAAACCGCTGAATCTACAAAGCGCTTACAAAAGCTAACCGTAACGTGGCAGAGCTGAAAGGATTAGCGATTTCGATTCCCTACTAAGGGATTCTCATACACTCACTTGCACTTCAAGAGGCAAAAAGCCAGCTCTGAAATCGAGAATTGTCACCACTCAAGATGTTCTTTGGCAGATGGGTCTTGTACATGCTAACTGCTGTTGCCGATACAACAGAAACCAGCGTGATGATGGTACGCGGCATTCGCGAGCAAATGGCTGCCATGACGAAAGCTATCAGAGATACTGACTTTCAAAAAGATTCACAGCCAGGACTTGGTCAACAACCTTTCACCACCCACACACCCGAATAGAATTCGTTGAACGCGATCTTTCAGTGACACGTAAGACCGCTACGAATATTTAGACAGCCTGGCCAATGCAAACCTCGTTCGAAAAGTAAAAGAAGGTCGAAACAGTTACTACATCAATCATCATCTAGTAAACCTGTTCATTTCCGACTGACGCTTCAGTTCAGCCCAGGCATAAGGGATTAAAAACCAGACACACCAGCGAAAGAGGAATCTAACTGTTATCCGTGAGCTATCCATGCAAACCAATTGCATTGCTCATCCCCAAACCTAATGAGCACAGCCATGTAGCCGATAACACGAGACATCTGTTTCGACGAGTTATCAGAGGAGCACATGGGAGAAAGGCGCTGGGAATGGCCCAATTATCGCACTTAAGCAACTGATACCTAACAGATAATTGGCGGAGAGTGAGGGATTCGAACCCCCGGACGGTTTAACCCGTCAACGGTTTTCAAGACCGCCGCATTCGACCACTCTGCCAACTCTCCGAAG
>CALLBO010000010.1 GCA_937998875.1 uncultured Granulosicoccaceae bacterium | reverse complement strand
GGCCAGTGACTGAATCTTTGCCACATAGGAAAGCCCGCCTGACACAACGAGAAACGCAGTGATAGTACGGTGTGGCATCAAGTGAGATCTGAAGCTTGCGAGGCTTGGGCATAGGACATTACTTCTACAGCTGACTACGAGTTTGATGATGCCGATAAGAGTTACATTACACTGAGATGTCTGCCTCAGATTTCCTTTTGCAGTGCCTGTCCAGTTTTGGTGGTTTGTATCTCTATTGGGACGGGTGCGAATATCGGTATGACGGGGCTTACGCAGCCCCGGGGCTGGTAACAGAAATCTATCAGGGCAGGCTATATCAATGTTGGCCTTTGCAAGCTCTGCGATTGCGTCTGTAAGTGACAGCGCAATACCGTGAGCCGGTACGATCGTCAGTGGCAATTCAGATTTACACTGTTGATCGATAATGTTCAGTGCACGCAGATTTTTAAAAAAAGCTTCCGGCCCACCTTTTACAACAGTGAAGCCGTAACCTGCGTTGTAAAGATCTGACACAAAGACAACACGATGCCCATCGCGTTCGATTGCGGTGATTAACATGTCAATTGCATGGCGATTGTCCGGTATATGATAAGCAGACACTTTGACCACGCCATCATCAAGCTCAAAAGTTCCTTTTAGCGGTATTTCTTCAATAGCAGGTTTGACATCCGCCGCTGACAAGGTATCCGGCTGAATAGTGGATGCTGCGGCGAAGACACCACTCCAGAATTCACCAACGCCGTGCCCCACAACTGCCGTGGCACCATTCGCCACAAAGGAGCGCAGGCCACCGGCGTGATCTTCATGATGATGACTCTGAATCAGGTGGGTAATGGCCGCACCCGGATGACTCTTGCGAAGCTCGGCGATTATGTTGTCTCCATGTGCAGGACTTGCCGGTGCTTCCAGTACAACGAGTCCATCCTCGTGGCTGACCACCAGAGAGTTGGCCATACTGTTTGTCAGTAACGTCACACCGGGGATAACTTCTGATTGAGAAATCTCGGTACTCTGGTTGTACTTGAAACCCATACTGAAGAAAGCATTGATCACCTGATGATTTTTCTCACCGAAAGCCAGGGCCTCGGTATCTGCCACTGGATCTTTCGCCGTGGCAGGCAAATCAAACGTTCCTTCATCAAAGTCGGGGTTGGTATTCACTGCAACACGAACTTCATCCTGCACCGATAAACCTCCGGTAAAAAGCTCCACATGCCGTGGAAAGCTGACATCCCCCTGCGCTGACCAGTCTGAATAAACCACCTCAATCGATATGTCTCTGACCAGAGGGTGATTCTCAGTGGTTTCGAGTTTTGATATCAGTCCGGTTTCTGAATCCACAAACAATAGAATCTCTGCATGCTTTCCTGCAAACGCGACCACCTGATGCTCGCGATCATTTACGGTTTCTATACCGGCATCGTGAACCAGGCTTTCATCCTGTAACGCTTCGCGTAATAAAATATGCGGGTTCAACAACCGTTGCTGCGTACTTAAACCTCCGGTGGCCTCCGACCACAGATTTCCGGCGGGCATAAACCCGACCGCCTCGCTAATGCCGCCAACGTCACCATTTAAAACAATTGTATAAGGTGAAGCACCGAGGAACGCCATGCCTTCAAACAGTGGAGTGCGAGTCGCATCAACGCGTAAATTGTCCTGATCCAGATCAAATCGATAGGTAGCCTCATAAGTACTTGCCTCCATTAATCCATCGGGCTGAGGCGCTTCGAAGTTTGTCCGTCTATTTCCCTGCACCTCCAGTTGAAGGTGTGTCATTTCGATCAGTGCAGTACGACCACCGATGGCTTCTACCGCGTGCCTGATGCCCTCTGACGTACTTGCAAAAGTTAAATTTAGACTTCCTAGTAGTGTCATGCCAATAATGGGTAATAGCATCGTGCGTTTCATTCCGACTCCTGATATTTGATGGCTATGTGTTGCGTCAGTGGCCTGACGACAGACAATCAGGATCGTAAAGCTGAAACTATGGAATGTAATCCTGTTAAAATGCATAGCTACTATTCCGCTATGGAATTTATATCATGGACCAACTGAGCGCCATGCAGTCTTTCGTGCGGGTGGTGGAGGCTGGCAGTTTCTCCGCTGCGGCAGTCAGACAAAACAGCACACAGGGGGCGATCAGCAAAAGAGTCGCAGCGCTTGAAAAAAAGCTCGGAATAATACTGCTGACTCGCTCCAGTCGACACCAGTTGTTAACCGAGGCAGGAGAACTGTACTACCGGCACTGTGTTTCGGTGTTATCAGAAATCGAAGAGACTGAGGCAGCCATTCGCTCTCAGGTGGCATTGCCCGAAGGTATGTTGCGCGTGTCCGCCCCTGTTCCGTTTGGCCGAATGGTGGTCGCTCCGCTGGTAACTGAGTTTGTGCAGCAGTACCCGAATATTGAATTGGAACTTTCCGTGGACGAACGCAATGTCGACCTCTTTGCCGAAGGGATTGATGTCGCCATACGTGCACGTGAGCTGCCGGATTCTTCGTTAGTTGCTATACCGTTGATGAAAACCCAGATGCTGACAGTGGCATCAGCTGACTACTGCAATCGCCATGGTTTACCTGCATCACCAGACGACCTCAAAAAACACGACTGCATCGTCTACACATCTCGACATGTTCATCAAAAGTGGTATTTCAGTCGAGGTGAAACAGAGTGCTCTGTCCCTGTGTCAGGCTCTATTCGAAGTAACAGCGCAGATACGATTTTTGAAATCGTTCTATCGGGTGGGGGTATCGGGCAATTGCCACAGTGGATGGTAGCCAAAGCCATACGCAGTAAGACGTTGTTGCATTTATTCAGCGATTATCAAACAGAGAACATTCCCTTCAACTTTGTCTATCCTCAAAACCGGTATCTTCCGGTGAAGGTAAGGTGTTTCATGGACTTCATGAAAGTAAATGTGACTCTACGCAAGAGTTAGGTGAAACGGTCAGAGAACCGGAGAATAGTCGAACTACTTCTCGCTGTGAATGTGAAAGTGGTGAATGTGAAAGTATAAAGACAGTCACTAGTAAACTACTTACACTGAGATGTCTGCCTCAGACTTCCCTATGCAGGGCCCGTCCAGACTTCGATATTTGAGTTACGAGCAATCGTCTAAAAAGGCTTCAAACGGATCATATTTTTCACCTGAAAAATGAGCAAGTTTACCGCGTGCAGCTGCAACAGCCACACGAACATCTTTAATCCAGTCTTTCGCCAGTTTACGTCCGGCCAGCAGATCGTCAGTAGAAAGGGCCTCGATTTGTTCAAGCGCACTGGGTTTGAGTTTGCCGGAATCCTGCTGGCAAAGGCTAAGGTACAAATACTTAGCGGCCTGAGTCAGATCTTTATCAATTCCAATACCTTCACGATATAATTTCACCATAGCGCTGGTAGTACTGCTGTGACCATAACTATCAGCGTCGCGTTTTCTCCAAATGAAAGCATTTTCATCGTCCTTTTTCATCGAGTACAAGCAATAAACCTGATGAATCCGGCCGCTTGAATTGAAATCAGTAATTGACAACAGCAGCTCTTCCGCACGATCACAATCTTTCTCGTAAAGCGTGTGGCCCCAGTCGTACATCAGCAAAGATGCGAGCTCTGATTTCGACTCGTCCAATCCGAGTTTTACTGCCGTCTCAATATATTCGCGACGTTGATCGTCAGTAGCAGACTCTGCACATTCATTTCGGCTCAGGCTGTATAGCTCCAACCAGGCTTCGGCGTAACCAAGGTTTGCAACGGCAGTCAATGCTTCATATCTCATGACAGGTGATGCGTTTGCGCGATTGAACAGCGTTCTCATGAGTTGTGCATCTTTGTCCATATTGATGCCACACCTGGCGAGTATTCCAAGCTTGATCATTGATGCGCTATCGGTTTGCGCCTCATCTTCAAGCGCGCCTATCTCGGCAGGACCTTGTGGGAAGTCTGTCCAGAAACTAGCCGGGATAGATTCAGGTTTGTATTTTTTGCGTCTCTTTTTGAGCGGTTTTTCATCGAACTGACCCAGATGCCACAACTTTGGTTTGTCGACTACGTTAACCGGCTTGGGCCACTCATCATAAAAAAGAATGATTCCGTTGCAGTCGGCTATGTTCTTTTTTTTCACGATGGCTTGTACCAGATTAGCGTATATGCCTGGTACATTTTCTAACAGCGTCTTTTGATCATCTCCTTGAAAAAAATACTCAAGCCAGTCGTGATCATAGAAAGTTACGTTCTGTGAGGCAGCGAACCCACTGATAGACGCATCATCATCTTCTGAATAATCCTCTTCCAAAAAAGCGGCGAAATGCTATGCGGATTTGAATTGCCCGATCCAAATATTGATTGTACTGATGCTCATTAGACTCCCCATCTACCGACAGCGATAACGCGATCATATTGATCGCGGCTGACAGTAGTAACAGTTAATTGAGGGGCAAATCAAGTAAAGCCCTAGCTTGAAATATTTTGATCTGATGTCTGCGGAAGGGAGATTCCAAGGACAGTCACTGTAAAAAACCAGCCAGTGGTTTTTCACCGTATGCGGCGATTGTCTAATCAGCAATATTGCTTATTATCATTCGTGTCCCCGGTCCGTATTCTTGCCACGGTACCAATCGACAGCATTGAATTGGTTTTACGTTTTCTAGTCACCTTGAACTGTTCCAAAAAATAGTGCTTGATCTCAACCTTACTGGAGGTAGTATGATTTGCTTATATATTGGTGGTAGGAATAGTTATGTTGCGCTGTACGCCAACCCTGAGCGCCCGTAGGCGGGTTTTGACAGATAGAAGGTTAACGGGTTTAACCATCCAGGTATCGTCGTATACGATCTATATAGTGTTGTCAAAATGTACTGGATGCCGGATACACTACCCACCCATATAGCGATTCTAAGCCAGGCAGACGCTTATACTTTGAGCTAATAATTTGATGATAATCAGGGCGTGACGATACATGTACTTAGCTATGCTCCAGGCTAGCATAAACCTAGACTGGCTGTTCTGAAACTACCTGACCTGAAAGAACAAGAATATGATTCTATGACTGTTGCCGTTGTCTACTTCTCTGAAAAGGATACAACCCACCAAGTTGCGGAAGCAATTAGTGAAGGTGTTGAGAAAATGTCTTGCCAGTATCATCTCTTGAGGGTCACAGGCGAGCAAATTGTTGATGGTCGATTCGTATCTGATGAGTACTTACACACCATTGACAGGTGCGATGCTGTGATCTTTGGTTGTCCTACTTATATGGGAGGCCCGGCGGCGCAATTTAAAGCATTTTGCGATAAAACCAGTGATCGTTGGGATGATCAGTCATGGAGTGGAAAGTTCGCAGCCGGTTTTACAGTCGGATCGAACCCGGGTGGTGATCAGCTGGCAACACTACAATACTTTGCAATTCTGGCAGCACAGCATGGCATGTTGTGGGTTAATCATGAGATGCCCTCTGACCATGAAGAAAATATTGAGAACAAATTAAATGCACAGATGGGTTTCGCCGGAGTAGTGCCGGGAGATACCATCAGCAAACGAGATGTGACTGTAGCTGCACGTCACGGAAGTCGAGTGGCACTATTCAGTAAGCGGTATTCTGCGTTAACTTAAAATACAAGCTTATGACTGCCAGTTTTAGCAAATTAAAATGCGCAGTAGAATATTTATGAATGATGATTGATACCAAGTGTCTCCTGGCGCGCTGGTGGCGGAAGCCGCAGCAGTGGGTCTGACCGGAAGTACGATCAGACCCAGATCGAAAAGATTAGTCTTACAGGAGACATACTAATTCGTCAGTCATATGCGGCTGTTCGTGGCGTGGAGGTGTCTACTTGAATGCGTCGAAATGCATTTCCCTGAATGCACTGCATAGCCTATGCGGTTCGATAGTCGATAGCAACAAACTTATAAGTCGAAATCAAACCAAGTAGAGTCAGAGGTGTACAAGCCAGGAATAAGATAACTGCTTTACACCTCATCGTGTTGTCGTCAGCGTGAACGGTGAAGTCCGATGCGTTAGCAACAATACCTATGTACGAAGCTCCGACTGCATATCCAATAGCCTGGGCGGTCGGAACTGCGCTGGTTGCTCTTTCAATCTCCGCAGCCGGGGCTAATCTGCAGATTCGTCTTGGAATAAAAGTCCACGCCAGACCAAAACCGATGCCCTCGACTAAGCCAAAGCCAGCAACAAGCCAAGTAGTTCCGTAAGGCACGCTATAAACAAAGCCAAATATTCCCAACGACGCCATAGACAATCCGATACCAATCATTCTATGGTCATGATGCTCTGGTAGTCTTGAGACCAGTGCGCTTGCAACTGACCACCCGACTGCCTGAGTAGCAATGACGTAACCCGCCGTTAGTATGGAAACATCATGTAGGGAAGTCATTATTAGTGCGCCATATATTGATAACGTGACCGATGATGAAGAGAAGCATAGAATCATTATGAATGCAGCGCCTATCGGATGATGCAAACTTAGTGGTTTATGCGGTAGTAGTCGGGTTTCATCTTTGAGACTGTCCAGTCTGAGAAACATGACAAAGCAAAGTGAACCAACCACGACGAATACCGGGCTAGTGACGAGTGAAAAATCTACGCCAGCATAGCCAATGGCGATGACACCTGCTGACAACCATAAAAGACGCCATACAGGAAAATATGCCTGCCTCACAACAGAGTACGCGTCTGTAGTATTTTTAATCTTAGCCAAGATACATAGAGACAGAAGCACTGCAATGGCTGTGAACGTCGTGAATCCACTACGCCATGTTGAAAATTCTACGAACACGCTTCCGAGAAGAGGGCCGGTGAATGCAGATGCTCCCCAGAATACTGAAATTGTGCCCATCACTCGGGCAAGAAGTTGCCTTGGAAATATAATCGCTGTCGCAACAAACGAAAGTGCCAACAACCCCCCACCACCAAACCCCTGCAACAGGCGCCCTAAAAGCATAACCCACATCTCTGGTGCGGCAGCACTCACAGCACAACCTGCAGCAAATACTAACATTGCTATAAACATGGGTATGCGGAGTCCATATCGAAGGACAACTAGACCACATGCTGCACTTGCTGTTACGGAACCGATTTCGTAAAGCGATACTGTCCAGGCAATAAGGTGAGCTCCACCAATTTCTTCCACAATCGCAGGCATCATCGTCGCTACAACGAGAGAATCCAATGCGTGCAGACTGACACCTGAACAGATCAACGCGAGAGGCCAGCTATATCGTCGACTGGTGAGTTTTACATTGCTGTTGTCATTCACTACAAGATCGTTTCTTAGTTACTCAAATAGGGTGCTTAGTTCGATGGAGAAGACGCATGTTTGTAAATAAGAACTAGTCCGCGAGTCTTATGCGTAATCTGGCGATCAAGTGTCGCACCAAGCTTCTCTGCAAGACGGATTGAAGCTATGTTTTCTGCAGATATACAACTGTACACATAGTCCCATCCCAATGTTTCATACGCATAAGCTCTGGATCGTATTGCTGCCTCAGCCGCGATACCCAAACCCTGTTTGTGTTCAACAATTGCCCAGGTGATTTCGCGCTCTGGCCATCCTTCCGGAAACCATAGCCCGACAACCCCGCAAAAATCACCGCTTGATTTTTCTTCAACAGCCCATGCCCCATAACCTCTGATGACCCAGTGCCCCATCATTGCCGCAGCTGCCCTCCAGGCTGCTGAGCGATCTAGCGGGCCGCCATAATATTTGGTGAGTTCACTTGCATAGAAGTCGGCGTAGGGTTCAAAGTCGGTATCGTCCCTAAACGCACGTAAGACTAAACGTTCTGTTTCAATGACAGGAATTTGCATCGTCAATTGTTTTCTCTGAATTTGTATGCAAAGCTTAATACCTCATGTAAGGTAGAGGTCAAGAACTTATTGCCATGACTGCGAAAACATCAAAATCCGCTGCAGTGCGATTGCTCTCGATTGGGAAACTTGCTGAGCGTACGGGCTTGTCGGTAACGGCCATTCGGTTTTATGAGGCAGAAGGGCTGGTCACTGCACAGCGCAATGCAAGCGGGCAGCGCCGCTTTCAACGTGGTGACATAAGGCGACTGTCTTTTGTAAAAATATGCCAGGGGCTGGGGTTTCCATTGGCAAGAATTCGTCAGGTGCTAAGTAACTTACCTGACGGTCGAACACCGACTAAGCGCGATTGGGAAAAACTTAGTCGTGAATTTGCCATAGAAATAGATGGTCGTATCGAAGCCCTGAATCAGTTGCGTGATACGTTAACGGGCTGCATTGGCTGTGGTTGCCTTTCACTTGCCAAATGTCGTCTATCTAATCCTGAGGATAAAGCAGCAATGCAAGGACCAGGGCCACGGTATCTATTGGGTGATAAGTCAGATTGAGGCATGGACCACCAACTGGTCTTTGAAAAGCTTAGAGATGTAAGAGGCTTAACGCGCAAAGTACCGTATCGAACGAAAACAGAATGCGCACAACTGATTTCTATACACAAAGCGACTGTACAAGAGGCTGTCAGATCTGTGTAGATGTTGAATCTGTGAATGACCGTAAAGGGCATTTACTGTCGGTGCTAAGTTACCGGCTATATTTGTATGAATAGCTGAAGATTCTGGCTACTACAGCTGGGAATCACTTCAAGGGAATAAAAAACCACAACGGCTCAATCGTTAAGCGTGGTTTGGAGTTAGTGTGAGCGTTCAGGAAATAGCCTACTTTGACTGCTAATGATAGCGACCCCTTTTTGAACTAAAGTGTACTCCATACCTGTTTTAAGCCAACAGCGTGAAACAATCCAATTACTAAGCAAGTACCGGAGGTGATGAGCCAAAATGCTTGACTATTCCCCGGGAAGGCTGGCTTTAGCAAAGGAAACGCGATTGCCCGTATTAAGTAGACAACTGTAATGATAAACAAAACCTCTCGAACAAACGGTAGTGACTTTATAGCCCCTGCTCCAGACAGCGCGTAAAGCGCCCAAATAGACAATAAAATGCCGATCACTACAGCTACAAAAGAAGGATACCTATGGCCTCTTTCAACCATTTGAACCACTGGATCACCCGCCCCTAGAAAGCGAAATCCAGGTGCCCCCCAAAAGACGCATGAAAAATGTAATAGTGCTGCTATCGCGCTTAAAGATGCACCGATTATCAAAAACAGATTCATATTAGTAGCTCCTATGACGATTCATCATAGAAAAGATAAAAATACTAAAAATTGATATTTATGTGTCATTTTTTGGGAATAATATCAGTGAATCTATCTTTTGCGGTCTTTGAGGAGAAGGTATATAGACCCGTCAGAGCGATGCACTTCCTCTCCAAGAAAATCCTCTTTACATTGACCATAGTTCTTCTTGCCTTTCTTTGCCATCTTCAGAACCTCAGTTGCCTATTGATGAAGTGACTGTTTTTCATGGAGTACTTGGGATTATAACGCTGTATTGTTAAATGCCCACGTTTACAGTCATAGAAAATATTACTTGACCTCACCCTTACTTGAGGTAGTAAGCTTTTCAGAACTCATATATTTTGAAGCAAGTCCCAAAGCATTTGCTTTGTCTTCAATGATATCTGCAGCAACTATGATCTAGTTCAAGGACTTCTTATGAAGCACCGCGTGCTATGGGGATTGACCGGTTTCTATCTGCTTATTGGCCTGTACATGATAATAAGCCCACGAGGTTTCTACGAACATGCTCCTGGCGTGTCGGAGACCGGGCCATACAACAGGCATTTCCTGTTTGATGTCGGATTTGCGTTTACTGTCAGCGCGCTGGGCATCGCGTTTGGTTTGAGAAAACACGTGAAGCCAGTAATTATCTTAGGTACCGCTTGGCTCGCGATGCACGGGTTGTTTCACATGGTCTTGTGGATTGGTCATCCACATCCTGGTTCGGTACCGGCGTTGGTCGATTTAGTCGTCGTCGTTCTACCGGCTATTGCCCTCAGCTATCTATCTGCAACGTATAAGGAACCACAAGATGCTTAAGTGGGTTATGCACAAGATATTCAGCCACATTGAAACATCGTATAACTACGATACTGGGTACATGCACGAAGTGACTGACGTTTCGGCAGGCGCTGCAATGCGGTACTTCGGTCTCCCCATGTTGTCTCAGATGACAGGTCCCAGCCTGGATATCTGGGCAGGTGCCTCTCTGGGTTCGGTCATGGATGGCGATTGCGGTCCATGCGCACAACTCGTTATTGACAATGCAATATCTGCCGGCGTGTCAGCGGCGGCGCTGCGGTCTTGTTTACGTGGTCACTACGAAGA
>CALLBO010000009.1 GCA_937998875.1 uncultured Granulosicoccaceae bacterium | reverse complement strand
ATAGGGATAGTGACTTGGCTTTGGGCATGTGTATTAAAATATAGTCGAACAGGATTTCAAAAAATTCTTTGGCGACAGCCTCCTACGGGATGCCTGCATATCACTTTATGAGTGAAGAGCCTGTCGCATTTTTTGTTCTGTTAACTCAACATCACTGTTTTCACGCGGTGAGTAATTCTCGATCACTGTGTCTATTCGTGCAACCTGTACCACGTTACCCTGAACCTGGGTTACTTCAATTGGCCTGCCATTTATAATAAAGCAGGCACCGCGTTCGGGAATGTTTTGCAGGTGTTCGAGTACCAGTCCGTTTAAGGTTTTTGGCCCTTCGGTGGGTAACTCCCAGTTTAATTCACGGTTGAGGTCACGTATTGAAATGCTGCCCTGCACCGTGCAGGTGCCGTCCTGCATCATGGTGATCTCGTCAAACTTATCATGATGGGTAGGATCGGTCGTAAATTCACCGACGATTTCTTCGAGTATGTCTTCAATTGTGATCAGTCCCTGAATGTCTCCATACTCGTCAACCACAAGACCGATACGTTTTTTCTCCTGTTGGAAGTTTAATAGTTGCAGCGTTACGGGTGTGCCTTCAGGAATGAAGTAAGCATCGCGTATATTGGCTTCAAAATAGGCTTGCGTAAGTTCCTCACCCTTTAGAAAGCTGAGCATTCTTCTGAGGTAAACAAAGCCTTCGACTTTATCAAGATCTTCGCGATAGACAGGCAGCCTGCTGTGGGCAGACTTACTGAGTTTTTCTACGTTCTCTTCCCACGGATCATCCAGATCAATGCCGTCTATCTCCTGCCTCGGTACCATGATTTCATCGACGCTGGCTTTCTCAAGATCGAGTATGTTGAGTAACAGGCGTTGATGGCGTTCCGGAATCATGTCGCCCGCCTGATGTACTACCGTTCTGAGTTCTTCACTATTCAGTCGATCGTTGTCAGCACTGTCGATACTAATGCCGAACATTGCGAGCATCCTGTTAACCACCGTGTTGATAACAAAAACTACTGGCCAGACAGCCGACAGTAAAGGAGTGTAAATATGAGCTGCAAAAAAGCCGAGCTTTTCGGGTCTTAGTGTGGCGAATGTTTTAGGCAGTACTTCTGCAAAAATAAGAATGACAAGCGTTAATACGCCTGTGACGATCGCAACCCCTTTGTCGCCCCAGATCTGCATAGCGAGCACAGTAGCGATGGCAGAGGCGAGGATATTGACAAAATTATTGCCGAGCAGAATCAGGCCGATCAGACGGTCCGGCTTATCGAGCAATGCGGCTGCTTTCATGGCACCTCGATTGCCGTTCTTTGCCAGATTTCTGAGCCGGTAACGGTTGAGCGTCATTAGTGCGGTTTCAGAGCCTGAGAAAAAGCCGGAAAGCGCGATGAGAAGTAGTAGGGTGACGAGTACTAAGCCGGTGGGCAAATCGTTCAATTAGCTGATAGGTCCATGCCTGTAGAGATACCCATAAGTATAGTGTGATACTAGTTGTGTCAAGCCGGGCGGGATGGAACGGCCTCAAATTTAACTCGAGAGCAACAGTTCCTTGACGAATTTGCTGCCGAAATATCCCAGAACCAGAGCGATGTAGGCACCGAGTGTCATTTTGGCCGCTTTTTGACCTCGCCAGCCAAATCGGTAGTGACCGATCAGTAAAGCCGCCAACAGGACCAATGCGAGTATTGAAAGCGCGGTTTTGTGCACCAGTCTTTGAGCGAACAGATCGTCGAGAAAAATAACGCCGGTTACCAAGGCCAGGATTAGTAAAAGGAAACTGGCTATTAGCAGCTGCAACAAAACTTGTTCCATCAACTTCAACGATGGAAGAGCCCGTACTAAACCACCGGGCCGATGAGCACGCAGACGCTTATCCTGGAGTGAAACCAGGATGGATTGCACAGCTGCCATGGTGAGGAGTGCGTAGGCGACCACGGAGATAAGCACGTGCCACTGAAGTTGTGGTTCTACTGAAAGCGCCTGTGAGTCGGAGAAGATCAGTGCAAGACCTGTCATCGCTGCAGTTGCTGGAAATACTATTAGCCCGAGTGTTAATACCGGTCGGCCCAGACTGACAACGAGCAACAGTAGTACAGTGAACCATGCGGTGACGGACAGTGAGTTGAAAAACGAAAAGTTTAGCGCGTTGGAACTGAATGCACTGCCGTGCAGCATGATCAGATGTGCGACTGCACCGGTGAGCGCGATAACCCCGGTGAGTACCAACCGCTTGCGGCTTAGCCCGCCGTGATTGCCTTCGCCATTCCGTTTAGTGGTCGGCCGATCGATGGCTGCGTGCCAGAGAAAGGCTGAACTGATGAGATACAGCATCAGGGCAGCGATTCCGGGCAAAGTGTGATTCAAAAACGTAGCATCCATAGGTTCAATTCTACTGCGCTAAGCGATCGATAGAGAAATTGTTTCGCCGCTCATGTGGATCAGCTGCTTCACAAGCAGCTTGATCAGCTGGCTGGTGCGTGGCAGCTCTGGGAGTTGATATTGCCTGCTTCTGCGCGTCACGGGCCAGTATGACTTATAATCGGTACGAGACAGCCAGTGGCCTGTGCTCCCGTTTTATGGCCGGATCACGCCTCACCACCTAATTCCTGAGAACGCCCATGTTTGAAAATCTAAGCGAACGGCTCGGTAAAACGGTCAAAAACCTCCGTGGTCAGGGGCGACTGTCAGAGCAGAACATCAAAGACGCGCTGCGCGAAGTACGTATGGCGTTGCTCGAGGCCGACGTCGCATTGCCGGTGGTCAAGCAGTTTATTGCGTCGGTTCAGACCAAAGCGCTGGGTCAGGAAGTGCTGGGCAGCCTGTCTCCCGGGCAGTCGTTGATCAAGGTGGTTAATGACGAACTTGTGCAGATCATGGGGGAGCAATCCGAGAGTCTTAACCTTTCTACCCAACCCCCTGCGGTAGTGCTGATGGCAGGTCTGCAGGGCTCTGGTAAGACCACCACCACCGGTAAGCTCGCGCTGCGTTTGAAAGAGAAAGACAAACGCAATGTCATGGTGGTGAGCTGTGATGTATACCGACCTGCCGCAATCAAGCAGCTGCAAAAAGTGGCTGGAGACGTCGGGGTTGAGTTTTTCCCGAGTGAGCCTGATCAATCCCCGGTTGATATTGCCTCCGCGGCACTGGCTGCAGCGAAAAAGCAATACATCGACGTGTTGATTGTCGATACCGCCGGCCGCCTTGCCATTGACGAGGAGATGATGGCAGAGATCAAAGAGCTTAATAAAACCCTGTCTCCAATAGAGACACTGTTTGTGGTTGATAGCATGACCGGTCAGGATGCGGCCACTACCGCGCAAGCATTCGGTGAAGCTCTGCCTTTAACCGGTGTGATTCTGACTAAAACCGACGGTGATGCACGGGGAGGTGCAGCGTTGTCGGTCAGGGTAATTACCGGCAAGCCGATCAAGTTTATAGGCGCTGGTGAAAAGATGGCAGCCCTCGAAGCGTTTCACCCGGATCGGGTTGCGTCTCGTATTCTTGGTATGGGTGATGTTGTCAGCCTGGTTGAAGAAGTTCATGAAAAGGTTGATCACGATAAAGCAGACCGGCTTGCTCGCAAGATGCAGAAAGGCAAGTCGTTCGATATGGTTGATCTGCGCGATCAAATGGAACAGATGCAAAATATGGGTGGTATGGCCTCTCTGATGGAGAAGATGCCGGGGATGTCTAATGTACCTGAAGCCGTTAAAAACCAAGCCGACGACACACAAGTGCGGCGCATGATTGCCATCATTAATTCAATGACACCACAGGAGCGCAAGTTTCCGGCGGTCATTAAAGGCTCGCGTAAAAAACGTATTGCTGCAGGCTCGGGTGTGCAGATACAAGATGTAAACCGGCTGCTGAAACAACACCTTCAAATGAGCAAGATGATGAAAAAAATGGCCAAAGGCGGCATGAAAAAAATGATGCGTGGTATGAAGGGGCAGATGCCCCCCGGTATGGGATTTTAGGTTTACTTGTTTTTGTTAGCTGTCACTCGATGTTGTGTGTTCAAAAACCGCTTCAATGTTGGTGTTGAACACAGCCGCGATTTTAAACGCAAGTTCAAGTGTTGGTGAGTATTTGGCGTTTTCAATTGCCACGATAGTCTGACGTGTCACTCCAACTTTTTCGGCGAGTGCTTTCTGTGTCATCTCGCCGTTGTTAAACCTGTGTTTTTTTATGCTGTTGCTAATTCCGTGATCAGCCATTAACGGTCCGTCCAGCTATCAATGGCCCTGAATCCGTAATTGTCTGCTGGATGAACCACTAGAAGCCCCTGCGGAAGAAATAGATTTTACAAAGCAACTCGGTGGCAACTGCCAGCGCGTAAAACAGAACGATGATGTGGAACACCCAGAACGCTTCCCATCCCATTGCCAGTGCGCCGACAGATAAAACTATCCCAAAGCAGATGACGTTCAGTGAAATTGACAGAGAGCGGTAGACGATCTGTTTTTCGCGTTCATCGACGATGAGTTCTTTAAACGGCCTGCCGGTGCGTTTGACGCCAAATGCCAGGGTCGCTATCTGGACGCTCCACTCAAATGCGTAACCCGCAATGATCAATAGTCCAAGAGATTTGCCGATGCGTACCAGTGCATCCGGTCCGGTGAAGTAGCTGACTCCTACCACTTGAAAGACGACGAAGGCGTAGACAAGGAAGATAATGGAGCTGGTCGCCATTGAGGCGTAGGTGGCTCTAAGGAGATGTGACATTTCTAATCCCTCTGGTGGTCGGTGAATTGATCTGCTGGCCTGACTGATCAGCGCGCAGGTCAGCTTGAATTAGAAGTATAGTATATTTGACACTAAGTCAAAAATAATAGACCTATATCAGGATTTGGGCCAGCAGCACTCGCGCATGCGAAGTTGCACTGGTTCTGCTCAAGAGAAACTAAATCGCCAAGATGCTTCATTTCCGACAGATTTGTTGTAAACTTAGCGGTTTTCCCGAATCAGGATGTTATCCACAGCCTGAACCACCCCGGTAACTACCGGGAATCACTGGATTTTAAGTCGAAATGGTCACTATCCGACTATCGCGCGGTGGCGCAAAGAAAAAGCCGTTCTACACAATTGTTGTCACAGACAGTCGCAACCGACGTGATGGTCGTTATCTTGAGCGTCTGGGTTTTTACAATCCAATGTCCAAGAACGAACACGAAGAATCGCTGCGACTTGACCTCGAGCGCCTGGATTACTGGGTCGGTCATGGTGCGCAAGTGTCACCTCGGGTTCAAAAGCTGGTTAAAGGTCACCGCGAGAAAGCTGCCGCTGCCGCATAAGGTTGGGTAGCTGCTTGGTTTGGCGTGACTGATTCTGCCGGGGGTGCAATAGGTGAAGACTCCCGCTTAATCGTTCTGGGTAAGTTGTCAGCACCGTTCGGTGTACGCGGGTGGATCAAGGTAACGTCGTTTACTGAACCGCCTGAAGGAATTCTTGGCTATAAAGATTGGTCTGTGGTTAAAAACGGATCGGCACGGACGCTCGAAGTACTACAGGGAAAGGCACACGGTAAATTCTTTGTGGTGCAATTTGATGGAATCGATGATCGTGATGAAGCTGCAAAGCTGACACACGCTGAAATTCAGGTGCCACGCAGCCAGTTGCCTGATTCGCAAGACGGATATTACTGGGCAGATTTAATCGGGTTGAACGTCGTAACGAAAGACGGTGTTGAACTCGGTGTGGTAGACAGCATGATGGAGACCGGTGCTAACGATGTGCTGGTACTAAAGGGAGATAAGGATCGGCTGATCCCGTGGATTGAAGGTGACGTGATTGTTCGGGTGGATCTCGCTGGCAAGTCGCTGACGGTCGATTGGGATCCGGAGTTTTAATCGGTAGCCGGGATACTAAAGTGAACAATTCAATCGCGGTAGTGACTTTGTTTCCTGCGCTGGTTGAAGTAGTTGGTCAGTATGGAGTGACTGGTCGAGCGGTAGAAAACGGATTGTTGCGGATTAACCCGGTTAACCCGCGTGACTTTGCAACTGACCGACACCGGACAGTTGATGACAGGCCTTACGGCGGCGGGCCTGGCATGGTAATGACGGTGCAGCCACTGACCGATGCGATTAATCGTAGTCGGGAGCTGACGGCAAAGTCGGCACCGGTGGTCTATATGAGTCCGCAGGGTGAGCAACTTAACCAGACGCTGGTTGAGGAACTCGCCCTAGAAGAAAATTTAATACTCGTGGCCGGTCGCTACGAAGGCATTGATGAAAGATTGATCAGTCGCGAGATTGATCGTGAAATCTCCATCGGTGACTACGTACTGAGTGGCGGTGAGTTGGCAGCGATGGTTGTCATCGATGCGATTGCAAGGCAAATCCCCGGGGTACTGGGACATCAGGAGTCTGCGGTTAATGACTCTTATGCAGGTGACGGCTGGCTTGACTGCCCTCACTACACCAGACCTGAGGATCATGATGGCATGAAAGTGCCTGACGTGCTTCTCGGTGGAGATCATGCAGCAATTGCTCGCTGGCGGCGCAAGCAGTCACTTGGCAGAACGTGGTTACGACGTCGATCATTGATCGAGTTGGATTCACTCTGTGAAAATGACCGAGAGTTGCTGCGGCAGTTTAAAGATGAGCACAACATTTTGGATGCAGACGAATAGCCTCCCGGGCTGTCTGCATAAGACAATAATTTGAATACCACACGTACGGAGTGGAGCGATGAGTAACATAATCGACGCGATCAACGCGGAACAAATGGACAAAGAGGTTCCTGAATTCGGCCCGGGTGACACCGTGGTTGTGCAGGTTCGGGTTAAGGAAGGAGAGCGTGAGCGTCTTCAGGCGTTTGAAGGTGTAGTCATCGCGCGTCGCAACCGTGGTTTGAACTCGGCTTTTACCGTTCGCAAAATCTCCCATGGAGAGGGCGTTGAGCGCGTTTTCCAGACCTATAGCCCGTTGGTAGCCGGTATTGAAGTGAAGCGACGTGGTGATGTGCGCCGCTCGAAACTCTACTATTTGCGTGGCCTGACCGGTAAGGCGGCTCGTATTAAAGAAAAGCTCGATAACAAGTAAGCGGTAACACCGTTAGATTGTTATACGCAAGCCGCCTACCCGGGCGGCTTGTTTGCGTAGGTCAATGCGAAAGCCTGGAATCCGGATGAACCTTCCAGCTTGAAATTCCCGATACCTACCGCTACATACTCAGCAGTATTTAATTTTTGGCTATATTTTCGGCTTATTTGCGGGAGCTAATATGACAACCCAGACTGCAGAAACCATGGAGTTCCAAGCCGAGGTCAATCAGCTAATGAAGCTGATGATTCACTCGCTCTACTCCAACAAGGAAATTTTTCTTCGCGAGCTGATCTCGAATGCGTCAGACGCTTGTGACAAGTTGCGTTTTGAGGCGGTAGCAAATGATGCGCTGAATGAAGGGGAGTCGGAACTCGCCATCAAAATTCAGTTCGATGACGAAGCCAAGACGATCACAATTACTGATAACGGCATCGGTATGAACCGTGAAGATGTGATCAACAATATTGGTACGATCGCAAAATCCGGTACCAAGCAGTTTCTAGAAGCGCTTACCGGCGATCAGAAAGAAGACTCAAAATTGATCGGTCAGTTCGGCGTTGGTTTTTACTCAGCATTTGTAGTGGCAGATAAAGTCACGCTCACCACCCGCAAAGCAGGTGACGCTGCTACCAACGGTATTCGTTGGGAAAGTGAGGCCACAGGTAGTTACCAGCTTGAGCAAATTGAGCGGGCAGAGAAAGGGACATCGGTAACCTTGCATCTGCGTGAAGACTGCCATGAGTTTGCAGACAACTGGCGACTGCGCGGTATCATTAAAAAGTACTCTGACCATATTACTTTTCCTATTCAGATGCTTGAGGTATTGCCACCGCCATCCGAAGATGACAAAGAAGAAGAAAAGAAAGAAGCTGAGTTTGAAAAAGTAAACGATGCATCTGCGCTATGGACGCGCTCTCGCAATGATATCTCGGAAGACGACTACAAGGCTTTCTACAAGCAAGTAAGCAACGACTGGGAAGATCCACTTGCCTGGTCGCACAATCACGTTGAAGGTAAGTTTGAGTACACTTCGCTTCTATATATACCAAAGCGTGCTCCATTTGATTTATACGATGCCAATCAGCAACACGGTATAAAACTCTATGCCCAGCGAGTTTTTATCATGGATGAAGCTGAAAAGCTGATGCCTCGCTACCTGCGTTTTGTTCGTGGATTGGTAGATTCCAGTGACCTGCCATTGAATGTTTCGCGTGAGATTCTGCAGAGCAACAAGGTGGTAGAAAGCATTCGTGGTGCGTCGGTTAAGAAAGTTCTATCGCTACTGGAAGGCATGGCGAAGAATGATCCGGACGATTACAAAGAGTTTTGGGGTCAGTTTGGTGCGTGCTTAAAGGAAGCGCCGGGTGAAGACTTCGCCAATAAAGAAAAAGTCGCGGGCTTGTATCGCTTTGCTTCAACGCATAATGATTCTGATGAGCAAAGCGTCGGCTTTGCAGACTATATCTCGCGTATGAAGCCAGGGCAGGACAAGATCTACTACATCACTGCAGACAGCTACACTGCCGGCAAGAACAGTCCGCATCTGGAGATCTTTGCCAAAAAAGATGTGGAAGTTCTCATCATGTACGATCGCGTTGACGAATGGATGATGAGCTATCTGAATGAATTTGATGAAAAATCGCTGAGCTCTGTTGCCAAAGGTGATCTTGATCTTGGTGAGATCAGCGACAAAGAAGAAAAGGAAGCGCAGGAAAATGTTGAGAAGGAATCTGAAAAGCTGGTCGAACGCCTCAAAGAACAATTAAAAGATAAGGTTGAAGAAGTTCGTGTCTCGCATCGATTGACGACGTCACCTGCTTGTGTGGTCCTGGGTGAACAGGAAATGGCGATGCATATGCAACAGCTGATGAAGCAGGCAGGCCACGAAGTTCCAAACAGCAAACCAACGCTTGAAATCAACCCGACACATCCAATTCTCAAGAAAATGGACAACGAATCTGATGAAGATCGCTTTGGTGACTGGAGTATGTTGTTGCTTGATCAGGCGGTACTGGCAGAGGGCGGTCAGCTCGACGATGCAGCTGGATTTGTCAGTCGCATGAATGCATTGATTATGGAGCTTTCAGAGTCAGCTTAAGATCTCCACAGAAAGCAGTTAGAAATCTGTTAGTTTGCAAAAACCGACTATTATTAGGTGGCTTAGCTGAGTAAACTACATGGCTGTTAAGTCGCACTGGCCTGGACCAGAGCTACTCTGATACTCAAGAATTCGAATTTTTATTGGCGCATAGATGATGAAACCAATGCTTGTAAAGCGCGCAGCAGCGCTTGGCCTGAAAGTTGGTCTGAAAGCTGGCTTAGCCGCCTGTCTGATTGGCGCTGTGGCTGCGGGTGGTACGGCGGTTGCCGGTGATGTGGAGGCAGGCAGGACAAAAGCATATACCTGTCTTGGCTGCCACGGAATACCAGACTACGTGAACGTCTACCCAACCTATCACGTGCCGAAAATTGGTGGGCAACATGAGGAATATCTGGTGGCGGCATTGAAAGCCTATCGAGACAAAACGCGCTCCCACGGGACGATGCAGGCAAATGCCGGTTCTCTTAGCGATGAGGACATTAACGACATTGCCGCCTACTTTGCTTCACTGAAATAACGGGAGTCGTGATGAACAATTCTAAGCAGGCTGGACGCAAGCAAGCCAGAAAACTATTCAGCGCGATTATTGTAGCGGCTCCTTTTGCTCTGGCTTCGGGCAGCAGTTTTGCCGGTGGCGATGCCGGTAAAGGCGAAGAGCTGTCGCAGACCTGCGCTGCGTGTCACGGTGCAGACGGCAACAGCAGCATTGGCGCAAACCCCAAGCTGGCTGGACAATACGAGAGCTACCTGGTGCGTGCGCTGCGGGACTATCGTTCTGGTTCACGTGAGAGTGCCATTATGGCAGGCTTTGCTGCTGCACTGAGTGATCAGGATATTCGTGATCTGGCGGCATGGTTTGCAAGTCAGGAATCTGATTTGAGCGTGCTAAGTAAATAATACAGAACAAGTCGTGCCGAAAAAGTAGGTCCGCACAGAACCGGCACGTTTATCAGGGTGCACTAGTAATTCAAACGCGGCTCTGGCCGCGTTTTTTATTGGTGTGCTTCGTTGTCGAACACAGAACTTTTAATCGTGGGTAACGCAGTGGCTTTTATCTGCCGGCAGGCGCTTTATCCGGCACATGTAACGGTGCAAGCGGATCAGTTATTTGAAGGTGGTAGCCGCTCTGCTGAATATTTTCCATCACAGTTTGCGGGTTTTCTGTAGCAAGCTTCCGGGTGGTGGTTAGTTCGAAAGTAAGGGACGGTTCCAGTTTACCGAGTGCTTGCAGCAGATTCTCCGGTACGGATTCAAAATTGTTTTCCTGTGATACGTAGAGGTAGTAGCCGTTTTTTCTCAGGCTGTGGTAAACAAATACTTGCATTGTGATTCCGCGTTCGTGTCGAAGGGGTAGCGTGCTACAAACACTCTGAAAGTGCTACAGTGAAAGCAAGCTGCGTGAATTGAGCTGAATTGATTGACAGGGTATGACATGTCAGAACCCGAAAAAGTAAGGTTGGATAAATGGTTGTGGGCCGCGCGGTTTTTCAAAACCCGCAGCCTGGCGACCGAAGCCGTTGGCGGCGGTAAGGTGCATGTTGACGGAGCCAGGGTAAAGCCCGCCAGACAGATTAGCATTGGTCAGACGCTCGAGATCCAGAAAGGGCCTTATCAGTTTGTCGTTGAGGTAGCGCAGTTAATCTCCAGGCGTGTATCGGCCACTGAGGCTCAAAAAGCTTATGTAGAAGCCCCGGAAAGTATCGAAAAGAGGCAAAAAATACACGCAGATTTGCGAGATCAGCGTATGTTTACGCAGGCCGAAAGGCCGGCCGGTCGACCGAGCAAGCGCGACAGGCGCCAGTTGCACCGTTTTAAAGAGCGCCGGGATGACGGAGAAGGGTGAAGGATCGGGCAATGTCCTCGTCGGGCGCCGTAAGACCCCAAAGGCGGCACAGCGAGCCGCGGTGCTGCAAGTCGCCACTGCGTCGGAGGTGACTGGATGTAAACCTTGGCGATTACTTTTGTTAGCGTCTCGCAAATCACCTAATATAGCAGTACAGCCAATAATTATGGACTGTATCTGACATCTGCCCGGAGCTCGTTAACCGGCAGGATTGTTCTCCAGGAAAATGAACCACTAGAATGAAAAAGATCACAGCGATTATTAAACCCTTCAAACTGGAAGATGTTCGCGAAGAACTTTCGAAGGTGGGTGTGAAAGGAATAACTGTCACTGAGGTGAAGGGCTTCGGTCGGCAGAAAGGACACACAGAATTGTATCGTGGGGCTGAGTATGTGATCGATTTCCTGCCAAAGGTAAAGCTTGAAGCGGTGGTATCAGATTCACAGGTCGATGAATGTGTTGAAGCTATTTCTGCTGCTGCGCGCACGGGTAAAATTGGTGACGGTAAAATTTTTATTGAGACCGTCGAACGTGCGATTCGTATTCGCACAGGCGAAGAAAACGATCAGGCTTTGTAGTTTGATCATCGTAAGTTTGACAGCCTTAATCAACTGACGCGCGGAATGCAGCCGAACACACTTTCGCGCGACCAACACAATATCTCACGCAAAGATATCAGTAAGAATGCGTTGAAAGTGTTGTACCGTCTTAATGAAGCAGGCTACTCGAGCTATCTCGTTGGCGGTGGTGTACGTGATCTGCTACTTCAACAGAACCCAAAAGACTTTGATATAGCGACTGATGCCAGCCCGGAAGAAGTAAAGGCGTTGTTTAAAAACTGTCGCCTGATCGGCCGCAGATTCAGGCTTGCACATGTCGTGTTCGGTCGTGACATCATTGAAGTTGCTACTTTTCGAGCTGCCCACAGTGAAGGGGAAGGTGGCGCTACCGGTGACAGTGGTCGGATAACACGCGACAACGTCTTTGGCGGTACGCTTGCAGACGATGCGGTACGCCGTGATTTTACGGTGAATGCGTTGTACTACAACATTGATGATTTCAGCGTGGTGGATTTTTTTGATGGTGTGGAACACCTGGAGCAGGGCAGGCTTACCTTTATAGGTGATGCTCAGGATCGCGTGATTGAAGATCCCGTAAGAGCACTGCGTGCTGTGCGATTTGCTGCCAAACTGGGCTTACGCATGGACGATGACTGTGTTGCGGCAATCGAACAGCATCGACATCTTTTATCGGAAATACCTCCGGCGAGATTGTTTGAGGAAGTGCTTAAGTTGGTTCAATCGGGACATGGGGTAGCAAGCTTTGAACTGCTGCGTGAGCACGACTTGTTGCAATACCTTTTTCCGCTGGCCGATAGCAGGCTCAAACAGGGTGATGAGTATGCCGAAACCATGATTCTTCGTGGTTTGGGTAATACCGACAGCCGGATAAAAGAAGAGCTTCCGGTCACACCTTTCTACATCTACGCGGTGTTTTTGTGGCCTGATGTTATCGCTGCGGCGCAGGTTCACGAAGCTGACGGTTTTGACCCGGTACCGGCATTGCACATGGCGGCAGATGAAATCGTACCGCAACAACTGGCGGCAACATCGTTGCCAAAGCGATACTCCGCACCCATGCGGGAGGTCTGGGTAATGCAGCCGCGCCTGAAAAACACCCGTGGTGCGCGTGCCAAGCGGATGCTCAGCAACCCGCGGTTTAGAGCTGCGTATGACTTCCTGTGTTTGCGCTGTGACACCGGTGAGAATCTCAAGGAACTCTGTGACAGCTGGGAGTCAATGCAGCAAACACCGGAAGGTCAGGCACTGCTTGAGGAAGCGCGAAAACAGGCGGCGAGCAGACGTCGCACGAGAGCACCGCGCGAAGGCCGCCCATCAGCTAAGAAGACACGCAGCCGATCACGCAAATCCGGCACCGGGACGCCTTGAGGCGCATGCTCGCGGTTATCCGCAGTTGTCCGGAGACCAATTACCCGCTTGTCGGAAATGATGAAAACCAACAAATGTTGTGCGACACTCGCCGAATGAGGTTAGGAGATTCACTGTGGACAATCAATTGCGATATGTAGCGGTTGAAGGACCGCTTGGTGTTGGTAAAACGACACTCGCCCGACGCTTGGCGAAGTCGTTGGGTGCAGGCTTGGTGCTTGAGAATCCTGCGGAAAACCCGTTTTTGGACGATTTCTATAGCCAGCCAGCGCACATGGCTCTGCCGACACAGCTGCATTTTCTGTTGTCACGGCGAGAATCGCTGAAGGATTTGGCCGCCAATACCGGTGAGAACACCTGCTGGGTGTCTGACTTTCTGTTCCAGAAAGATCGTCTTTTTGCGGGCTTGACGCTGGAATCAAGGCAGTTTGAACTCTACCAATCGCTTGCGCGTGAGCTGGAGTTTGACCTGCTGGTGCCGGATTTGGTGGTTTATCTGCAAGCGCCTCTGGATGTCCTGTACGATCGGATTGAAAAACGTGCGATTCCATCTGAGCAGGCGATCGCGAGCAGTTATGTCGCGCGTTTGCAAAAGGCTTACACCGAGATGTTTCATAATTACTCGGACACGCCATTGTTGATCGTCAACGCAACTGATATCGACTTTGCGCAGAACGAGCTCGATTACGACAGGTTACTGCAGCAGATAAAAAAGGTTCAGGCTGGTCGGCACTACTTCAACCCGGCACCTGAAGTCGCGTAGTAGAATAGATTTTGTCATTCAACAGTGAATATTTCCGAAAAGTGAGTAGTTATAGTGAATAGTTCAGGAGACCGTCAACTTGGCTGATACCCAGATACTTCGAATAGGCATGCTGGAAGACGATGTCGACCAGGCCAGTCGTGCCAGTGGGTGGATTGTTGAGCGCGGGCATCAGTGTGAGATTTTTCATAAGCCGGAGGAGTTCCAGCGTGCTTTCCGAAAGACAAGCTATGATGTGGTTACCCTTGACTGGAACCTTCCGGAGGCTACCGGGCTTGAAATATTAAAGTGGATACGCCAGAGCCTGGTGAGTGATGTGCCGGTGATTTTCATCACTGCTCGTCAGGGAGAGTCGGATATTGTGGCTGCCCTCGAGGCGGGCGCAGACGACTATCTGGTAAAACCGGTGCGCCAGTTTGAGTTGCTTGCACGTATCGGGGCGCTAGCACGACGCGCGCAACCGGAGACAGAAATTCTCGAACATGACCCTTACACGTTTGACACCAGCAACCGGCAGATCTCGGTTGATGGTGAGCCGGTGAAGCTGACGGAAAAAGAATATGACCTCGCCTTGTTCCTGTTTAGAAATCGCGGCCGGGTTCTATCACGTCAACATTTGCTGACGTCAGTCTGGGGTACATCTGCTGAGCTCAACACCCGTACTGTCGATACCCATGCCAGCCGGTTGCGAAAAAAGCTTAAGTTGTCTGCGACCGAAAAATGGAAGCTGACCTCAATCTATCAACACGGCTACCGGCTCGAAGAGCACACACCAACAGCAGAGAGCTGATCCGTACTACTACGTATTACTCTTGATGGCAGGTTAAAGTGGCTGGTTATACGCAAGTTGACACCGTTTTTAACAAACACTTGGAGACCTTGGGGGAGTAAGAGGGTTTAACGCGCAAACCCTTGGCCTAGTTGTTGACCCTTGGCCTAATTGTTGAGAAGTGTAGTGAATCAACCGGAAGTATTGCGTTTGAGGTAATATAGGCGTAATGACAAAGCGCTTCCGGCGCTTGGATAAGATTATGTTTAGAAGACACTTTGAACGAATTGCCCGTCCTTCTGTAAAAGCAACACAATCGCGCCTATTAACTGCGGGTTTTGTCACGGCTGCAGGCTTGATCTTAGCATCAGGGATGTTTGCATCTGCAACATGGGCGCAATCTGCTGACGAAACATCTGAATTTCAGGATCTCCCGATTACGGTGCAATCTGGCGATACGTTTTCTGCCATTCTCGCTCGTGAGTTAAATTCACTTGATGCCTGGGGTGATGTAGCGAGATACAACAAGTTGCAGTCTCCCGATACGCTTAGTCCTGGTGACGTAATTGTTATTCCTGCAGAAGTTCTCCGCTTAAGAAACTACGCCACCGTGGTTTATGTCAAAGGCAGCGCCTTACTTCACGAACGCGCGACTGATTCTAAAAGTGACGCCGAAAAGGGTGACCGAATCTATTTAGGTGACGTGATTGAGACCGATGATGACGGATTTGTCAGTGTGTCATTTAACGGCGGTTCATCGGTGAATATTCAACCTGACAGTAACATGGAAATCACAATACTTGAGTGTGTTGATCGTGATGAAGCTTGCGAGATTGGTCTTCAGTCTGCCAAAGGGCAGCTTGGTCTTGATGTTCAGAGCGTAGGTTTTGAAAAGCCGACGGTCTTTAATATTGATTCGCCTTATGCGAGTGCAGCGGTGCGTGGTACCCGCTTTGATTTTGACGTTAACAACGGTAACGTTCTCGGTGTGACGGAAGGTACGGTTGAGATTTCGTATAACGGTTTAAGTAATAGCATCAATATAGGTAAAGGTGTTCTCGCAGGGGAAGGTAAATCTATCAATGATGTGTTTGACCTTTTGCAACCGCCTGAACCTGTATTGCTGGAAGCAGTTTCGCGCATCAGCAAAGAAGACATCATTAACTGGCAGGCTGTTGAAGATGCTGCCAGTTATCTGATTGCCTATGCACCGAGTGAGTCTATGCAGGATGCGCTCATTTCACGGTCAGAGGCCGGCACCTTCACGAAACCTGAGCTGCAACCTGGTGAGTTGTTTGTGAGTATACGAGCGATAGCGACAAACGGCTTGCGGGGATTTACCTTTAAAAAGAAAATTGTTTCTGTGGCTCTTGATGCGGATGCCGAAAGTCCCTTGCTTGATATAGGCCTGAACGAGGATGAAATGCAGATCACCGTACCGGGTTCAGCCAGTGATGAATTTGAGCTCAAAATCGGTAATACGCTGGAAACCATAGACACTGATGAATATGTTGTCGCAAATCAAATTCATAGTATCAGGGGCGGTGAAACGTTAACGCTTGAAGTTGATCGTGCCAGGCAATGGTATGTTCAAGGTAGAAAGGTGGTCAACACAACCACAGTGTCACCTTACGGGCTGCTTTATTTCGTTGAAGGAAACGGCGGTTAGATTCCAGATCACGTAATGGCCGTAATAGGGGATGAAGTTCGCCGCCGCGGGCGACTAGGGTATTGGACACTCATAGTCTTCTATTTGTTCTTCGGTCTGTTGACATGGCTGATGAGCCATTTCGAAGTTACCCTGAAGATGGATCGCCTGATTCATGACAACTGGGTGCGGCTGAATCAGTCCGAGCCCGCAAAAGATATCGTCATTGTTGGTATTGATGCACGCAGTGTTGCCGGACACGGTCGCTGGCCGTGGTCGCGAAACGATCAGGCCGTCATCATTGACAATCTGTCCGCTGCCGGCGCGAAAATGATTTTAATTGATGTGCTCTATGCCGACTTCGGGGTGAACAACCCTGAGGGAGACGCGCGGCTGGCTTATGCAATAGAACGCGCGGGTTCTGTAATACTGCCGATCGTCACAGAGGGCAGGGGAGCTGATGTAGCGGATGGGGAGCGTCTGCCTATCCCGGATATAGCCATGGCAGCGCGCGATCTAGGACATATTTTTCTACCCATTGATACCGACGGTATTGTACGGCGGGTGTACCTTAAAGCGGGGTTTAAAAAACCCCACTGGTCTATGCTTTCGCTTGTAGCGATGGAAAGTGACGGGACTGCGCCAGAAAAACTCCCGGGTGTGCGGATACAACATGTAGATACAGCCACCAACTGGGTGGGTGACTATGAGGTGTTGATTCCTTTTCACGGGCCGAAGGGTACGTTCACCACTATCTCTGCGATAGATGCGTTGAACAATCAGTTGGACCAAAACGTTTTTAAAGACAGCATCGTTTTCTTCGGCCTCACTGCAACAGGTCTGGGTGATGCGGTACCAACACCGATTCTCGGTCTTGACCAGCCAATCCCGGGCGTGGAAGTGCACGCTAATATCTATAACTCGCTTAGAGCCGGCACGATGAGGCGTGAGATCGGATCGACTCTTAACTATATGATTGTGGCTTTTTCTATCGCGCTATTGTTGGCCGTTTATTCAAAGCTCCGGCCACGGTGGGGTTTTTTGAACACTGTTTTGCTGGCGATGTTGCCCGTAGTTATCAGCTTTATGCTGTATCGCTTTGCCGGTATCTGGTTCGCACCGTTGTTGGCGTCGTTACCAATCTTATTGGCGTTTCCTCTCTGGACATGGCATCGATTGGAATTTGCTACCCGCT
Organism: uncultured Granulosicoccaceae bacterium; assembly: GCA_937998875.1. Lineage (GTDB taxonomy): Bacteria > Pseudomonadota > Gammaproteobacteria > Granulosicoccales > Granulosicoccaceae. The sequence goes on along the minus strand of CALLBO010000009.1, from coordinate 339,715 downwards.
TTCTGCGCACTGAAACTAACAAGCTTGCGGTCTATGACGACGAACTGGATGTCACCAGCGGTGCGCCATTGGTTAGCTTGTTTGAGAATGCCAGTACCCACATCGGTCTTCAGTCCTGGTTTGTCTACTCTGACGGGAAGTTAAGCGGTAATGAAAACCCCGGTATCAAAAACGCTGGTATCTCCGATATAGAAAAAATCAATTCGCCGGATTGGACTACATGGGATGGAATGCAGGTTAAAAGGTACGCGTCAAAGCGTCCTTTGATTGTGGGGTATCAGTTTGAAAACCCGTTGATGAGTAGTCGTTTCGGAACCTATCTGGACAACGCATCCAGACTGCAGGAGCTGGTAGAGCTGCCCAATGTTGGCGGCACAATTGAAGGTTTGCAGACAGATGCAGACCGCCTCAGCAGACAGAACCAAAGGATGCTGCAGCTTAAAATATTAAACGACAATATCTTTAATGGCAGCCCCGCTGGCCTAATTGTATGGAACTCTGTCGGTGAGCTACTTCGCCACAATGAACTTGCGTTCGATATGTTCAAAGATCTTCAGCACGAGAACACAACCGTTTTTGATTTTTTTGTAAGTATTGGTAAAGATCCGCTGCAGATAGATCGTGAGGAGTTTGAAGCTATAATGCTGCACGGCCAGAACAGGCAGATGAATTACCTTCATGGCGAAGACGAATTGATCATTGATTTCAATGTGCTCGGTGATGATCTCTATGAGCGATTGATTGTTGCCAGTACCGTTGATTTAAGTGAACTAAGACGTGCTGAGCGATTGCGTAGTGAGCTGATAGAGTATTTATCCCACGACTTGCGTTCGCCATTGATTTCATCACTTTATCTGGTTGCTCAGGATCGTGAGGAAGCGCCTCCGGAGAAAGATGTTGCGCCCTTGATTCAGGTTGAAAAAAACATAAACAAAACGCTGAAGATGATCGACGATTTACTTGGTTTGACTCGCGCTGAAAATCTTTCTGTAGAACACTTGCAGCCGGTATTTTTCGAAAACCTGATTGAAAGCACTATCGATCAGCTACTTCCACAGGCACGGCAGAAAAAAATAACTCTTGTTACCAAAGATATTGAAGATGACGTATGGGTAAGTGCTGACTCCAGTTTGCTTGAACGTGTATTTGTTAATGTGGTCGGCAACGCAATCAAGTATTCACCTGAAGGAACCGAGGTGGTTATTTCTACTTCCATCGTTGGTGATAAGTGGATTGATACAGAGGTGAAAGATCAGGGTATTGGTATACCGGAATCCCGTATCAATAAGTTGTTTGAAAGATTTCATCGTGATCCTGATGTACAGCAGAACTTTAAGGGTACGGGACTTGGTCTGGCATTGGTTGCAACCGTTGTAAAGCAACACGGCGGAGTTGTTTCTGCAAGCAGTGTTGAGGGCGAAGGCACTACCATTAATTTAAGGTTGCCTGTTCACGACATAGAAAGTGCCTGATTTTTCGTGCTCGTTATATTTAGCTGCCCGGAATTTAACGTTCGGCATTATTCTCATGTGAAGCAGTGCTACAAAGTCGCGTGATCTGCTTCTCTTTATTGATGCTTTTTGTGAACTGATTCCGAATTGTTCAAAATCCACTGTGATAGATTTTGTTTCCCGCCAGACTGCACGTTGTGCAGATAATTACTGGTGGCGCTTGTCCCGGTAACAACTGGTCGACGGGCAGGCGTTTGTTTTACCAGTTGTAATTAGTAATCGGAGTAGTATAGATGTTGAAGTATATTCGCCGTATTATCGGTTCCTTTCTCTTTTCGATTGTCTTTTCAATCGCTTTTGTTTCACAGGTCTACGCCGCGCAGATTGACATCAATACCGCTGATGCTGCCACGCTGGCGCAAAGCATCACTGGCATCGGGCCTTCAAAGGCTCAGGCGATTGTTGACTACAGAGAAGCAAATGGTCCGTATGCCACACCTGATGATCTGGTACAGGTACAGGGTATCGGGTTTAAAACACTTGATCGCATTCGCGAGTTTGTTACCGTGACACCTGTCGGTGGTTCCTCTACCACTGATTCAGTTGAGGCAGCATCGTCAGCCAGCGAGTCTCCAGCAACCGAGTTGCAACCGGGGTTGCAGGCGAATTAGCGGCTGCTAGTTTGCAGGTTAGCTGTACGTATTTTAAGGGTGTCGCCATCAGGTGACACCTGACTCCCCGATCTGATGCCTGCCATGGCCGGCTTGGCGACCTTGCTATCGGGTGACTATCGTTCGGTCGGTCTTTTGCTATTCTCTTCCAGATAACTAAAGGGCTCACTTTCGATTTTTACCATTGAGAGTCAGCATAAAAAGATTCGAGAAGCGGGAGACACTCTATTATGTTAGAGGAATTTAAGCGGTTTGTTCTTGGCGGCAATATGGTCGATATGGCTGTCGGCATTGTGATTGGGGCAGCATTTGGAACTATTGTCGGTAGTTTGGTTGAAGATATTCTACTGCCGCCAATTGGCTTATTACTGGGAGGTGTCGACTTCAGTTCCATATTCACTGTGTTAAAGGAGGGATCGAGTGCGGCACCGTATGCTTCATTGGACGCTGCCAGGTCCGCCGGTGCAATAACGATTAACTGGGGCAATTTCCTCAATACATTGATTAGTTTTCTGATCATCGCAGCATCAATTTTTGTCGTTATTAAACTACTCAACAATGTCCGCAAACAACAAGAGGATACGCCAGAGCCTTCCGTTGCACTATTGAGTGAAATTAGAGATTTACTCAAGTATCAGGTCCGCAGTGGTGCAGCTGAGTCGGAGGATCGAAACGACAAGCCTCGATACTGATCAACTTACTCTACCGGGTACAGTATTCAGTGAAATTCACCAATAGCAGGCTTGGTTTTTTTCTGCTGTCGGCTTTTACCGGCTTGTTGGTGGGTACCAGTACGGTTGCGTTAATTGAAAGTGTCGGTTTTCTACAGAATCTGCTGTTTGGTGAAACTGTATCTGATGATCTCAGTCAATTGCAGTCGCGTTTTTCCGGCTGGTCAGTTCTACTGGTTCCGATTCTTGGTGGGATCGGTATCGGTATCATGTTGCGCCTGGTTCCAGGGCAACGGTTTCACGGCATTGCCGATGTAATGGAAGCCAGTGCTTTGCGTGCAGGTAGAATGGATGTGCGTTCCGGAATCACGGCCGCTTTTGCGACAACCCTTTCACTTGGTACCGGCGCACCACTGGGGCGTGAGGGGCCGGCCGTACACATCGGTGCATCGTTAACTTCATGGCTGGCTGAGCAATTCAATCTCGCACGGTCTCAATCACTGACGCTGCTTGGCTGTGCTGCAGCGGCGGCTGTGACTGCCTCGTTTAATACGCCGATTGCCGGGGTAATATTTGCACTTGAAGTGGTTGTGGGTTACTACGCCCTGCGTGTTTTTGCACCTGTTGTCATTGCTGCGATGGGGGCTGTGATTGTGCGACACAGCGTCTACGGGAATGTTCCTGAATTCACCCTGCCAGACTATCAAATAGGTTCGCTTTGGGAGTTGCCGGCGTTTGCAATACTCGGTTTCGCGGCAGCATTAGTGGTGCAGAGTTTTATTTATCTCGTCGTTTTTTGTCGTGCAGGCTATGACAGAGTTGCGCTACCTGTCTGGTTAAGGCCTGTGTTTGCAGGTGTTTTTATTGGTGCCATGGCACTGTATTATCCGCTGGCGCTCGGAGTGGGGTATGAAGGGACAGCTCTTGCATTAAATGAAAATCTTCCGCTTGCACTGCTGGCAGGTCTGTTAATCGCCAAGGTACTCGGTGGTGCAGTGGCGTTAGGGAGTGGCATGCCGGGCGGTGTATTTAGTCCTGCGCTGTTCATTGGTGCGATGTTTGGTGGTGTGTTCTGGTATGCGGCGCAGGTATTGCCTGTGGAGCTATCGAGCCAGGGGGTCTACTCCGTTGTAGGCATGGCGGCAATTGCATCGGCTATGCTCGGTGCTCCAATTTCGACTTTGCTTATTGTTTTTGAGCTAACCATAGATTACGACCTGGTGATTGCAGTGATGCTTGCGGCAGCGATGGCAAGTACTTTTATGCAGTTAATGCCGCATAGTTCTTTTTTCCGCTGGCAGCTTGCCAGACGTGGCGTTAATCTTAATACCGGTCGTGATCAGGGCTTATTGAGAACTAAAACGATAGATGAATTTGTTACCCAGAATTATATTCGCGTGGAGCAGGGTGCAACATTAAGCGCAGTTGAGTCTTCCATGTATGCTCACCGGCGGTACATTGCAGTAGTGATTGATGAACAAGGAGATTTTGTTGGTAGTTTATCTACCGATGAGTTGGCAGCGGGGGTTGTTAGTAATCGTGAAGCAAGTTGTACCGCAGCGATGAATGCAGCCGGGCATGCTATTCCTCATAGCACGAGTCTGTTAGCAGCCTTGCAGTTTCTAAATGAGCTTGATACCAATTATGCACCAGTGACGAAAACCGGAGATGATTCAGAGGAAGTGGTTGGTGTGATATATCGCAGTGATGTGCTGAAGGCACTCTACGAGATGATGCGTGCCGCCAGATCAGAAGAATATGGTGTAACGTAGGTACGCGTAGCAACGTGCAACAACTAAATGTTGCACGGCGCACTACGCGGACATATGTGAAATATACTTTTTGAGGGTATTGTTATTCGGCTGGAATTTCTTCGTAGTTACCGTTAGTAGTAAGGTAGCTGTTGCCCGAATAGAATGACGTTTTGCCGCTGTCGAGCAGCACTTTCAACATACCGTCAATGGTATTGCCCTCTGCCGCGTATTTTTCAGCAAACTGTGCAGGGCCAATAGCATCGAGCAATTCAAACGGACCCTGAGCCCAGGCAAATCCCCATCGCATAGCACGGTCCACATTGACAATATCGTTTGATATTTCAGGTACCAGTGAACTGCTGTAACCGAGGGTTGCACTCATGATGTCCCATGCGAATCTACCCTCTGCATCGTCACTGAACATCAGGGTTTTGATTTCCTGATGTTCAGCGTCAAGCGTTGCAGGAGACATTGGCCGCCAGGATTGTGATGTAAGATCGAAAACCTGCATCGATTTTTCGCCACTGTCTGATTTGATTAGTTTATAAAAACCACCACCGGTTTTGCGGCCAAGTTGCCCGCTTTTCAGCATGCTGCGTTCAGTTTCGGGCATAGTGAGATATTCCCGGCCTGCATCATCCGATGGTAGATTCTGCTCGAGATTTTTAGCAACAAAATCCATCACGTCCAGGCCGATTAGATCGATGAGTCCATAGAGTCCGGTTGGTGGCAGACCCACCGGTTTTGACATCAGTGCATCGACTGTTTCCATCGTTAAGCCTGACTCAGCTGCCTTGTGCAGACCGGATAACATCCAGTTGCAGCCGATGCGGTTGCCAATAAAGTTGACCGTGTCTTTGGCGTAGACCACGCCTTTACCCATTGGCCCGGAGAGAAAACCCGCCAGTCTTGAGATAGCTGCAGGATTTGTATTACTGCCAGGCACCAGTTCGACGAGTTTCATCATGTGAACCGGATTAAAGAAGTGTGTCACCGCAATGTCTTTTTGCATTCGTTCAGGCATATCTTTGTAGATATCGCGTAGCGGAATACCGGAAGTGTTGGTAGTGAGCACTGAATTATCTTTTCTGATGGCTTCAAGCTTTGTAAAGAGGTCGCGCTTAATGTCGACGTCTTCCACTACCGCCTCACAGAGCCAGTCGCAGCTATCAAGTGACTGTAAATCAGACTTTAGAGAACCCGGTTTTATCAGTTTGGCCTGCTCCTCTGTTATTGCCGGACGCTTACCGGAGGTGAGTCGGCCAATTGCTTTTTCCGCAGTTTCGGTTTCAAGATCGAGCAGGATGACGTTGGCCCCGGTTGCTGCGCATAACCCGGCGATACCAGCACCCATGGTACCTGCACCGATCACACCGACATTTTTGATTGCTTCAGACATGCTCTATTCCGATTGTGTTTCCGTTGCGCGAGTGTAGGGTAAGTTGCCGCTTTACACCAGTCACCAGTGAGGCTACATCTGATAAACTGCGACGTTTTTCCAGCATCTTCAAGCCTTGGGTAGCGCTGTCCATCAGCGTTTTGTAAAGATGGTACGTGTACTCATCAACATACGGATTCCTTATGCCGCGCCATATCGGTTTTGATACTTTAATGTTGCACGCCGGACAACGACCTGATCCGACTACTGGTGCTCGTGCCACACCGCTGTACCAAAGCACCTCGTTCGTGTTTGAAGACAGTGAGCACGCCGCATCGCTTTTTAATGTCGGGCGGGCGGGGCATGTTTACTCACGTATTTCAAACCCCACCGTCGCGGTGTTGGAAGAACGAATGGCAGCACTTGAGGGCGGGGTGGGTGCTGTTTGTACCGCCAGTGGAATGGCTGCTATTCACCTGGCCATTATGACGCTGGCGAATACCGGTTCTCACATTGTTGCGTCGCGTGCATTGTATGGGGGTACACACAACCTGCTTGCTTACACACTACCCCGCTTTGGTATCGAGACGACGTTTGTCGATCCGCAGGACCCGCTTCAGTGGCAGGCGGCAATTCGTGATAACACGCAATTGTTTTTTGGTGAGGTTGTTGCCAATCCGGGTTGCGAAGTGCTGGATATAGAAAAGATATCTTCGATCGCCCACGATGCAGGTGTGCCGCTGGTACTGGATTCTACATTAACCCCGCCTTGTTTGATTAAACCGTTCGAGCACGGTGCAGATATCGTTGTGCATTCTTTAACCAAGTTTATCGGCGGACATGGTGTTGCGATTGGTGGCTGTGTGGTTGATTCCGGCCGTTTTAACTGGGCCGAGTCGGGTAAGTTTACGCAATTGTCTGAACCTTATGATGGCTTTCACGGCATGAACTTCGTTGAAGAGTTCGGGCCAAGTGCTTTCGCGATGCGTGCACGCAAAGAAGGCTTGCGTGACTTTGGTGCCAGTTTGAGTCCTGCCAATGCGTTTTATCTGTTGCAGGGTTGTGAAACCTTATCTATGCGTATGGCGAGGCACATTGAAAACGCACGCGTCGTAGTTGATTTTCTTGCATCACATGATGCCGTTGCCAGTGTTGCGTACCCTGAATTGCCGGATCATCCTGACCGGGAGTTAGCGGCAAAACTTTTGCCAAATGGCACGACTGCAGTGTTCAGCTTTGAGCTCAAGGGTGGGCGGGATGCAGGTAGAAAGTTTATAGAAAAACTCAATCTCTTCTCACATCTTGCGAATGTTGGAGATGCAAAATCGCTGGTGATTCATCCGGCAAGTACTACGCATAGCCGCATGGATGCAGCATCACTGCAGGAGGCCGGTATTTCTGAGGGCCTGGTCCGGCTTTCAATCGGTCTGGAGGATCAGCGCGATCTTGTTAATGATTTATCGGTAGCCCTGAAGGCGTCTCAAAAGGAAGCGATAAAGAAGGGTGCTAAATCATGAAGATAAAACATGATAATCGTGATGTGTATATTTACACCGGCGGAGAAGATTATAAACCGGGACGCGAATCTGTCGTATTTGTTCATGGCGCTGGTATGAACCACACGGTGTGGACGCTACTTGCCAGATACTGGGCTAAGGCGGGTTACAACGTTGCGGCGATTGATTTACCCGGGCACGGTCTTAGCGGTGGTGACCCTGCAAAGAGTATTGAACAGAATGCAGCGTTTATCTGTGGCGTTATAAATGAGTTGAAATTGTCAGAGAAGGTGAATCTCGTTGGTCACAGTATGGGTTCACTGGTAGCGCTTGAAGCTGCGACTGCCTTACAGTCGATCAAGTCCCTGGCAATGCTGGGTACAACTGTTCCAATGGCTGTAGGTGCGCCGTTGTTAGATGCTGCAAAAAAAAATGATCAGACAGCTGTCGATATGATTTCGCTGTTCGGCCATAGTTTCGGATCACAGATCGGGTGTAATCCTGTGGCTGGAATCTCGGCGCAACGATTGGCTGAACGTATTCTTGAAAGTGCTGCAGACGGGGTCTTGCACGCAGCCCTCAACGCCTGCAACGAATATAAAAATGGTTTGCAGGCTGCGGCGAAAATTACCTGTCCGGTGGGATTAATACTTGGTGAGTTCGATCAAATGACGCCCAGAAGAACTGCAGGTACATTGCTTAAAACATTTCCTAACGCGCGTGAGATTTGTATCCCTGATTGTGGTCACATGATGATGTCTGAAAAACCTGAAGCAACACATCATGCATTGCGAAAAATAATTGAAGGCTTGTTGTGACTATTGAGCGGCTAAACAAAATTAAACGATGCCTTGACAGAAGGCAGCCGGATCTTGCCGTAATCACCGACCACATGCACAAGCCGCACAATGTGTCTGCAGTGATGCGAACCTGTGATGCCACCGGTGTGTTCAGCCTGCACGCCGTGATGCCTGCAAATGAATCTTTCCGTGCACGAAGTGGTATTGCGATGGGCAGTGATCGCTGGCTTGATGTGCATGTGCATAGCGATATTACCGCAGCGATCACATTACACAAGCAAGACGGTTTTGAGATTGTTGCTGTTCATAAAAGCGAGCGCTCCGGGAATTTTCGCGACATTGATTACTGTCGCAAAACAGCGGTGCTGTTCGGCGCTGAGCTGTTTGGCGTCAGTGAGCAGGCGGCGGACCTTGCAGATCGGCATGTCAGTATTCCGATGCAGGGGATGGTCGAGTCTTACAATGTGTCAGTTGCCGCGGCAATTGTGCTGAGTGAAGCGCAACGGCAGCGGGAAGAGGCAGGTTTTTACGCTGATTGCCGCCTTGATCAATCGGTTTACGATCGCATGGTTTTTAAATGGTACCGCCGAAAAGAGGCGGAATTCTGCGATTCGCACGGGCTGGATTACCCTGAAATTGACCCCGAAACAGGTGAGCTACTTGATTCAGAGGGATTCGCCAGAACAAGAATGTTAAGCAACTGAATCAATTTGAGAGCTTATTGATACGTTTAGGTGACAAAGCAGATAGTTTTGAGACATAATACTCTTAACAGTCTCGCAATATTCCAATTGTGAGCTACGCAGTGCCAAAACAACCAGTAAGAGATTGTTGACATGTCATTTAAATTGCACAAAGTGGGAATATCCGTAGCACTTGCGATTTTCGCCACCGGAGTAGCTGAGTCACAGGACGCAAGCAAACAGGACGACCTTAGCCTGTATCCTCCCGATGCCCAGCCCGGGGAGTGTTATGCCAAAGTGCTGGTGCCGGCAAAGTACGACACCATTAGTGAGAAGGTCGTCAAACGTGAGGCCAGCGAAGCGGTTAATGTAATTCCGGGTAAATATGAATGGGTGGAAGAACGCGTGCTGAGCAAGGAAGCATCGGAAGTGCTTACCGTTGTGCCCGCGGTTTACCGTTGGGTGGAAGAGCGTGTGATGGTTGAACCTGCAAGCACCCGTTTGGTGCCGGTTCCCGCGCAGTATGAAACGGTGACGGAGCGGGTACTTGATCGCCCGGAGCAGACTGTCTGGAAGAAAGGCCGCGGTGCAATAGAAAAGATAGACAACAGCACTGGCGAGATTTTGTGTCTTGTTGTTGAACCTGCGATTTTCAAAACGATTACCCGCTCAATCGTTAAAACTCCGGCTTCAACCCGTTCTGTCGACGTGCCAGCGGTTTTTAAAACAGTGCGCAAGCAGGTGGTCGATAAGCCTGCCGAGGTTCGCAAGTCAACGGTACCCGCGGAATACTCAACGGTGCGTGTGCGCAAAATGGTGGAACCCGCAACAGAGCAGCGAGTCAGTGTACCGGCAGAATTTCAAACCGTTACCAAGCGTGTGAAAGTATCTGCAGAACAGCTGCGCTGGCAGCCGATTCTGTGTGAGACCAATGTAGATCAGGATATCATCGCCCGCTTGCAGCAAGCGCTTAAAGGCAAGGGATTTAACCCGGGCGACATCGATGGTGTGCTCGGCAGTGCGACACTGGGTGCGGTCGAGGCCTATCAGAGAGCTTCGGGGCTTGCGCGTGGCGGAGTCACTATGGAAACCCTTGAATCGCTCGAAGTAAAGCTGCGATAAGCGATCTAGCAGCGTGTAGAGAATGATTAAAGGGCCGCAACGGCCCTTTTTTTTTATATCAGTCTTTTATGTCAGTCTTTTGTATCAGTCTTACGTATCGTTGCAGACGCAATTCATGGGTAATTCTTTTTAAAAGCGGGGTCTGCGATCAGGTCATTTAGCACCGCGTAGATTGAATCGCGGATCTCTTCTACTTTACCCATCCCTCTCACTGACACAAATTTCGGCGCAGCATCACCGTGCTTCTCACTGAGATTTTTGTAGTACTTGATCAATGGTTCCGTTTGCTTGTGGTACACCGCCAGACGATGTCTCACCGTTTCCTCTTTATCATCTTCGCGTTGGATGAGCGGTTCCCCGGTGAGATCGTCAAGTCCTTCCTTTTCGGGTTGGTTGTATTCCATATGATAGGTTCGTCCGGACTCGGGGTGCACACGCCTGCCACTGATTCGCTTCACTATCTCCTCATCGTTGACGCCAATCTCGATGACTGCGTCAATACGGATGCCGCCCTGAATAAGTGCTTCAGCCTGGCCGATGGTGCGCGGAAACCCGTCTAGTAGAAAACCTGTTACACAATCCGGATGGGTGACACGTTCCTTCACGAGTCCGATGATCATTTCGTCCGGCACCAGCTCACCTTTGTCCATCAGAACTTTGGCCTGGTGACCAATTTCGGTTCGGGCTCTGATGGCAGCTCGTAACATGTCGCCGGTGGAGATTTTTGGAATTTTGTATTTCTCGGCAATGAAAGCGGACTGAGTCCCCTTCCCGGCACCTGGGCCGCCGAGTAAAATTAATCGCATTGATTAAAACCCACTAAAATAAAATTCTGTGCGCTGATTTGGCTCGATCGCTCTGCTCTCATTCCAGAGAGTTTACGGGCATTCTCCTTCTATTCTGAACCGGAGACGTTGCTGCTGTCTCTTGACCGTTCTGGTTTGGTTCGCACAAGGATGTTGGGTTCGGCCTCAGCTGCTGCGATAATTATGCAATAGTTTACCGAGTTATTGTAATGATTCCCGCACCAACCCCTGCTGAGCTGGAAAAATACCGACGTGATATCGTATTTTCAGAATCGCTGTGTCAGCAGGTACTGACTTTTCATACCACCTGGGGGCTGTTTTCTCCGCGCGAGGTCGATGCCGGCAGTCGACTGCTGCTCGACTACCTCAGTGTGGCGGAAGACTCAAAGTGTCTCGATGTCGGCTGCGGCTATGGTGCTCTGGGACTGACGCTGGCTGCTACTTGTCCGCGCGGTGAGGTCACCATGATCGATAAAGATTATGTAGCGATAGAATATTGCCGCAAGAACGCTTCGGTAAACAATCTCACCAACACCGACATTTTCCTGAGCAATGGATTGAATCAGGTAGCGGCCAATGACTTCGATCTGATCGTTACCAATCTGCCTGCCAAATCCGGTAAGGAGCTGTACACATTAATGTTTTGCGATATACACGCAAAGCTCAAACCGGGTGGTCAGTGCTACATTGTAACTATCAATGGCCTGCGGCAATTTGTGAAGCGCAATTTTAACGATATTTTTGGCAATTATAAAAAGCTGAAACAAGGATCGGTCTACACAGTTGCAATGGCAACAAAAGCATAGTGACGGGTGAGCCAGTTGTGGTGGCAATAGGCTGGTTTTTATTTTTGCAGCGAAAAAAATCTCACGGCGTTGTCGGTAGTGGCCGTCGCAAGTTCCGCCACGGTTTCCGGTCGTGCGGAAGCTACGGCATTCAACACCCATGGCAGATTGCACGGCTCATTTCGGCGGGTCTTGGGTTTAGGTCGCAGGTTACGTGGCATCAAGTAAGGTGCGTCCGTTTCAATCAGCAATCGATCAAGCGGTATGCTGCTAACGCAGTCGAGCAGATGCGCGCCTCTGCGTTCATCACAGATCCATCCGGTAATACCGATGTAGCAATCCAGGGCGAGATAATCATGCAGTGCCGCGGCGGTATCGGTGAAACAATGAACGACCACGCGGCCCACCGATTGACGATGTTCCTTTAGCACTGACAGAAAAGTATCGTGTGACTCGCGCTGGTGCAAAAAAAGTGGCTTGTTGGTTTTTTCGGCAATTTCGAGATGAGCGCGGAAACTTTTGATCTGTTTCTCGCGTGGTGATATGTCGCGAAAAAAGTCGAGACCCGTTTCACCTACAGCTTTGACCACATCCAGTTCCAGTAGTTTGAGAAGTGCGGTAGCCGCATCATCAGAGTACTGCTCAGCGTAGTGCGGGTGTATTCCAGCTGTGGCTGAGAATAAATCACTATTTTCGGTCGCTAAAGTGGCGGCTTTGTGGCTATCTTCAACGTCTGATCCGGTAATGATCATGTGGTTGATGTTTGCTTGGCCGGCCCGGTGTATTACATCTTCAAAATCATTAGCAAAGGATTCGTGTGTAAGGTTGGCACCGATATCAATAATTGCTTTGTCTGATGGTGTTATAGAGAACACATAAATTCCAATGCTGTTAGACTGACGTGCGGGTAAGCGCGTTGCCTCATGAGTATAAATTAAAACGTAGAGTGGTTCGGCAATGCTTTGGGGGCTCACGGCTTAGCGAGACTCCGTAAACAACACTCGATCAACTACCTCATGTCGCCCAGTGTGAATAATGTCTGCTAGATTCCTCCGAATTTTAATGTGTGCCTCTCTGTTCGCTTTTCAATCCGCCGTGCTCGCGGATCACACAGAGGTGGCTGAGCGCTACAGTCATCAAAGGCAGCTTTTCAAAGAGCTAACAGATCAATTGCAATCGGGTGAGCTTGATGCAGCCATTGCTCGCCGTGATGAGCTCAAAGGCTATCCGCTAAAAGAATACTTTGACTACCTGGTGGTGCGGCACCAGCTGAAGCAGTCTGCGAATCCTGCAAGTCTTCTTGAGAGAGTGGCCGAGTTTAACGGCGACACGCGCTTACAGCGTCGATTGCTGGGTGTGCTGAAAAACAGAAGTGTGGCGCTTGAACGCTGGCAGGACTACAAACTAGCGTGGGCTGATGACAACTCACCCGATCATCCGTGTGATGACCTTCTCGCGGGGTTCATAAACGGGCAGCCAAAGCGATTTACAGAACCAACCCGCAAACTCTGGTCTGATGTCGGTCGCCACACCGCCAATTGTGATAAGGCATTTTCAATGTTGCTTGCTGAGGTGACTGATGTGCCGACGACAGCTTTGTGGCAACGGACTGTTGCATTAGTTAAACGCGGTGATCTTGAAGCAGCCGGTTCTTTGTTGAAATATTTTAACGCTCGCGACAAGCGGCTTGTAACAGCGTGGATTGACGGTTACGACGATCCCGCAGCAGCGTTGCGCAACGAGGTAACTCACGGTAACACGGTTCACCATAAAGTCATTGCTGAGCTAATGCTGCGTCGCTGGGCGCGTGATGATTTGCCAGGTGCGGTTGCTTACTGGCAACAGAATGCAACACGTTTTGGGTTCAATGAAAAAGAAGCCAATGATGCTGTTGCCGGGTATGCAGTGTTGGCAGCCAAACGCGGTATCGCGGAATCTCGTCAGTTATTAGAAACAGTCGCTCCAAATCGCGATGTTCGCTATTGGCGGGTGCGGCTCGCATTGCAGGCTAAAGACTGGCCGCGATGTATTGCAACCCTAGATGAACTGACGAAACAAGAGCAGTCAATGCCGAGATGGCAGTACTGGCGGGCGCGCTGTCTGGAGTTACAGGGTTTTCAGTCGGCTGCTAATCGAATATTCGAAGCTATCTCTGACAAATTTGAATACTACGGTTTTCTGGCAGCAGACAGGTTGTCGCACCAGTATGCTATTCAGGCAGCCCCACTGCCGGATGCAGATTCAGCAATGCACGAATTGAAAGATGATCCGCGCGTTATAAGGGCTCTGGAATATTTTTTTGCGGGTTTGCCGTGGGAGGGGCGACGTGAGTGGAATCGCGCGCTGAAGGGTTCTTCAAAAGAGCGGTTTCTGGGGGCGGCACAACTGGCTGACTCTGTCGACTGGCATGATCGTGCATTAGATTCAGCGTTCAGCGCTGGGGCGACAGATGTCTTGCCTTGGTTGTTTCCTGAAGCTTACAAAGAGGATGTCACCCGTCATGCTGCCAGTTACGATGTGCCGCGGGAATTTGTTTACGGCGTAATGCGTCGCGAGAGTCGCTTTACACCAGACATAAAATCTTCAGCTGGCGCAGTAGGATTAATGCAGTTAATGCCAGCCACAGCCAGGCAGATGGGCAATGAGCTTAGTATAAAAGCACCCGTTTGGCGTTTGATTGACAGCGAATTGAATATCAAGCTTGGTATTCGGTACTTGCACTTTGTGCTCAGTCGTTTTGACAATAACCTTGCGTATGCAGCGGCGGCCTACAATGCGGGCCCGAAGCGAGTAAAAAAGTGGTTACAAGCCGGTGCAGCAGGGGCTTTGGAAACTGATATCTGGGTTGAATTAATTCCGTTTGATGAAACCAGGGCTTATGTACAAGCGGTGTTGTTTAACACAACGGTGTCTGAGTGGATGTTGAAAGACGGCCAGGTTACGCGCCTTGAAAATCGCATGAATAGTTTATCTGTCTCGCAGCTGGCTGAGTAGCCGGAACAGTCTCAATATTTCTGAAAAATTTCTTCGCTACAGCTGCCATTGCTGTGAGCTGATTGATCAGGCAACGGTGTAAAGTAATTCAGTAAGGCAGGGTGTCTTGTCTGGCTCTGGCAACTGTTGCTTTATAAGTTTGATTAAGAATTTTTTAACCAGACGCTATTCAATCTGCTGCTGACCCGCCACGACATGCAGGCGATGGGGCAGCAGTCTCTCCACGCGCAGTCCATTCTTCCGGTGTAAAAGTATGCATGGCCAGTGCGTGCACTCCGGTACTGAGTTCATCTTCAAGGAGTTTGTTGATGATGCGATGACGCGCCAGAAGCGTCTTGTTCTGAAAGCTCTCGCTAACCACAACCAGTCTAAAGTGAGATTCAGTTGCGGGGCCGCCGTGCATATGACTTTCGTTCTGCACGTCAAGCTCTGTGGTTGCCAGGGCTGTCCTTATTTTTGACTCGATTAACGTTTGAACGCTCATTTTTTTCGGTAGCCTCTAGTCTCTGCATTGAACATGGAGTATATCAACCCTGCTGTAGTAGATACTTCAACGCGGGCTTAAAGTTGTACTGATCTTGGGTAATTGACTGTCTCACCCGGCAGATCACTATTACACGCAGGACGGGCATTCTGTTATTCTAGGAAGACGTTTAACCTGTCGGCGTCCGATGTCTCAACTGCAACTGAACGGTAAAATTGTCAACGACGTTAGAACTTTGTTGTCGCAACATGATCCTGCTGCACAGGATCCGGGTGTTGCCTCTCAGTATCTAAGTGCCATTATCGGATTTCTGCTCGGGCAGGAAGAAATGTCTGAGCCGCAGAAGCAAGAGGTTCTGGAAGAACTGTTAGCCTTCGCCAGTCAGGTGGCCGCTGATGTTTCACAGCAGAAAAGCGCGCAGATGCAGTCTGCCCACGGCGTCTGGAAACCAGGAATGTCCTAAATCAGCATCTCTCAGCTGATCCTGCTGTCCCGGCACCTTCTGCCTTCACATTTCGAATGCAAACGTCGATTCAACAGGCTCGTTTCAAGAAGAACTTAACTCCTATCAACATTAATTTAAGGTGTAGATGATATGTCGCAAGCAACTGCCAGACACATTCTGGTCGATACTGAAGAGAAGTGTATCGATCTCAAACAACAGATCACGGACGGAGCAGATTTTGCTGCTCTTGCCTCAGAGCATTCATCCTGCCCGTCGGGTAAACAGGGTGGTGATCTTGGCTCCTTTGGCCCCGGCATGATGGTGCCCGAGTTTGATAAAGTGGTATTTAATGAAGCCGTGGGTGAGGTGCATGGTCCGGTAAAAACCCAATTTGGTTATCACTTACTCGAAGTAACTTCGCGAGACTAGCTGATTTATCTGCCGGTGTGATCGCCGGCAGTTTCCTTTCAGGATCTCTGTGTGGCGTTGAACGGCGCGTAGTTTCTGCGCCGTTGTCGTTTGCGTTGCCAAGCATGTGTTGGCTCAATAACCCGATTGTTCAAGCTCGGGTTTCCGCATAAAATTGCTAATCATCTGTCGGAAAAGTTACATAATTGTTACACTTTTCTGCGATCCCAATCATACATCTTTAATAAATCATTGATTTGAATGATTTATCTCTCTGTTGCTTCAGTTGTTGCAACAATCAAACAAAATGGAAATTTTCTGATACATCTGTTGTATTTATCTCAATTCGAATTTACAGTGATAGCCGTGGTGCAGGGAAGTGCTGAAGCATTAAGCACTCGCAGTTGAGTGCTGATTGAAACTGCCAGGAAGGCACGCAGTAGGTAACAGACACGGCATAGCACAGTGCCTGAAACCTCTTCCGTCAATCCGGATATAGCGGGTCCGGAATAGACGATGGAAGGTGGTGGGTCAAACCGCCACAGACTGGTAATACTAATAATAATAAAATGTGCGTGAAATTTCAGGGCGTCCCTCGGCGCCCTTTTTTTCGTTCGCGTTTTATGGACTGAAGACTCTCAGTTGCCAGTCATCGCCAACGATCGTAGTTTACCTGTTTTTTAAAATGCCGTTTATCTACTTGCGCGTAGTGACCGCGATTGGCAGACTCGATACAAATCTTGCAATCGGACACAATAAAGTTCGGTGAATTCTATGTTTGCACAATCGCTCAGCGCAGCACAGCTCAAACAATTTCATGATTCCGGTTACCTTGTTATTGATGGGATAGTGGATGTTAGAACTGTTCTACATCCATTGATTGAGGAATACGATCTGTTGCTGTCTTCGATATGCGATGCCTGGATCGAGCAGAAATTACTCGAACCTGTGGTTGGACAGTATTCGTTTGCAGATAAAATTCGTGCCGCGTACAGCGCTGGTCTCGATTTTTTTCAGCCGTTGGACATTTCCCTTCCACCCGGTGAAATCCAATCGGACACTCCGTTCCATGCGGGACCTGCCGTATTCAATCTTATAACCAACGAAAAATTGTTGGATATAGTCGAGCAGTTAATCGGATCTGAGTTAACCTCCAATCCGATTCAACATGTCAGAATCAAGCCACCTGCTGTAGAGTTGAACGACGATGAGATACGAGCTCATATCACCCACACAGACTGGCATCAGGATCGTGCAGTCACGCTCGAAGAAGCAGACACCACGGAGATGGTCACTGTGTGGGTGGCTGTCACCGATGCAACGGTTGAAAACGGTTGCCTGCAGGTAATCCCGGGGAGTCATCGTGAAGCTATGCAACGACACTGTCCGTCACCGCAACTGAGTATCCCGCTATCACAGTTGAATGTTGATAGCGCCGTGCCAGTGCCGGTAAAAGCGGGTGGTGCAGTGTTGTTTCACCCGCAGACTATTCACGCTTCACTAACTAATCTATCAGACTCAATTCGCTGGAGCTTTGATCTCCGCTATAACGTCACCGGACAGTCAACTGGCCGTCCGATGTTTCCCGAGTTCATCGTCAGAAGTAAACAGAATTCTGCATCGGTAACGGTGGACGCAAATCGCTGGCGCTGTATGTGGGAGGAGGCGCGTGATGTGTTATCAGTCGAGCCGCCGGTTGTCATTCATCGTTGGCCTGAAGACTCGGTTTACTGCGCTTAAAATCGCCCCATTAATCCTCGCTTTTTAGCGTTAACTACATTACCCGAAACCCTATGAGCAATTCTGCCTACGAAAGTCTGTGTGATCGATTCCGTGAGATCGATAAGTTGCAGCACGCCATTACCTATTTAAGTTGGGATCAGATGGTGATGATGCCGCCGAAGGGGAGTGAAACCCGATCTGGCTCGATTGCCGAACTCGCCGGGCTCAGTCACGCGAAACTTACCGCCCCCGAGGTCGAGATCTGGCTTTCAGAGGCTGAAAGCACAGGTGATAACGAAGTAAGTATTCGTGAAATGCAGCGAGTCTGGCGCAATGCCAATTGCCTGCCTGCTGAGTTGGTAAAAGAACAGATTGTTGCAGGATCCAAGTGTGAAATGGGTTGGCGCACTCAGCGTGCTGCCAATGACTGGAAGGGATTTTTAAAGAACTTTAAACCAGTAGTTGAGAACTCCCGACGCGAAGCTGCGCTCAGGCAACAGGCGAGTGGTGCCAAAACACCGTATGAAGCGATGCTCGCGTTGCATTGCCATGGAGATTCAGAAGCACTCATCGATTCTGTTTTTAAAAAACTGCGTGAAGTACTTCCTGATCTGCTGCAGCGCGTTTTAGAAACGCAAGGTTCCTTGCAGGGATCGCAGAGAGCAGAATATCCGATAGAAAACCAGATAAAGTTAAACAAGGAGATGCTGACCACGCTGGGTTTTGATTTTACTGCTGGCAGGCTTGATCAGAGTATGCATCCGTTCAGCACTGGCAGTGCCGGGGATTCGCGGATCACCACGCGGTATGAAACGGATTCTTTCATGGAGGCCCTGGCTGGTACAGCGCATGAGGTTGGTCATGCCAGTTATGAAAGTATGTTGCCTGAAGCGTCCAGGGGACTGCCTGTCGGGGAATCCCGCAACATGTGTATTCACGAAAGCCAGAGCCTTTTATTTGAAAAGCAGATTTTCTATTCAAAAGCCTTTATGCATTTCCTTACAGAGAAGGTGCATAGTCACTTAAGTACAGCTGCCTGCCTGAGTGCTGATGATCTCTGGAAGCTCGGAATTCGTGTTGCACCGGGTAAAATCAGAGTCGAGGCAGATGAGGTTACCTATCCGTTACATGTAATGTTGCGTTATGAAATTGAAAGCGCATTAATAAACGGTGAAATAGAAGCTGAAGATATTCCGGACATCTGGAATGAAAAGATGATGTCCTATCTCGGTATCGATACATCAGATGACTACACCAACGGCTGCATGCAGGATATTCACTGGACAGACGGCGCTTTTGGGTACTTCCCGTCTTACACCATTGGGGCGGTAAATGCCGCACAGATCTTTTCCTGCGTTAAGTCCGAACATTCTGATTGGCAGGAGCAGTTCAAACGTGGTGATGTAGGTTTTGTCAGAGACTGGTTGTCAAAACAGATCTGGTCAAAGGGGTGTGAGTTGGAGTCTCAGGAATTGATGCAAAGTGCAACAGGATCCGTTACCCGGGCCGAATCGCTTATCGAACATCTGGAGGCGAGGTATCTACGCGGTGAGTATTGATCTTTAACACCTGCACGTAATTCCTGTACTAACTAATGTATTGGAAGTGCTGTCTATCGCAAAAACTATCAGACCAATTCCCTCTCGCGGTTTTGATGCGTTGGAATTGTGTCGCCAGCTCGATCCCGGTGAAAATGGAAACCCTTACACCGGGTGGCGAGCTGATTTATATATATCGTCCTGGTTGTCTTGCTATCTTTTCAAGTTCAAGTGATGCGTGTAAGGAAGACGGTAAGTGACTGGCCCATATTACATCGTCCCTTCTAATGCCGATATCTTGCAGGGCTTTGTCATCGAGCTCGGCCAGTTCTTTCAATGCCACTTGCTCCTGTCGTGCCGCTCTTATCCTTAAGAACGATTGTCGGACGCGATTAAGCCACCCGGATATTGCTGATTTTATTGATTGTATCCTGTAGGGGTTTGCAGCCAGACCGGATTGGCATTCAAAGCAGCAGCAATTCATTTTGTTTCCTCTGGTGGAGGCTCCCGGATTGGTGCCTTGCGATAGACAATAGGGACTCTCTGTGATTCAATCAAACGAACAATGTTGAATCTATCTATCAATAATATTGAAGACAATACTTCAGGGGACTAAAAATGGCGGAATCATTGGCCCAGACACCGTTGCTCGAACTGGATTTACTCAAGACTCTCGTAGCGATTTCTGATTATGGAAATTTCTCAGCAGCGGCAGAAGCGGTGCATCGCACTCCGTCGGCTGTGTCTATGCAGGTAAAGCGGATTGAAGATCTTATTGGCCGGCCGGTGTTTCAGCGAAACGCCCGCTCAGTATCTGTCACTGCGGAAGGTGAAGTGTTGCTTGAGCATGGCAGGCGTGTGCTGTCCTTGAACAGTGAAATTGTTAAGCAGTTCATTGAGCCTGAAATATCCGGCGGTGTGCGACTGGGCGTTCCGGACAATCTAGCCGAACGATCCATGCCCGCAATGCTGAGACAATTTGGACAGACGCATTGCTGCGTCACCGTTGATGTAGTAGTAGACGATACGGAACAGCTTAAAAAGCGGGTAAATAGTGGCGAGCTTGACATGGCGCTTGTCACATGTGATCCGGGTAAGAAAGAGGAACGTGATCTGGAAATAATTCACCGTGAAAAACTGGTGTGGGCTGGAAAAAAAAATGGCATCGCCTGCGAGCGGGATCCATTGCCCATATCAGTCTGGGAAGAGGGATGTCATTGGCGACAATCTGCGACAGAAAGTCTTAAGTCACACGGTCGTAATTTTCGAATTGCTTTTATGTGTGCCCATATATCCGGGCAGAAAGCTGCAGTGCTGGCAGATCTGGTTGTGGCTCCCATACCGCAGTCGGGTTGTACCGGTGAAATAATCGAGCTAGGCCATGAGCATGGACTGCCACCCATTCATGACTATGGATTGGCGATTGCAATGGGTAAAAAACCGTCTGCACCCGTGCTTGCTGCAGCGGACTATTTTCGATCAGCCTATGCTTAACTCCATATACAATAATCTGTCTATTTCGCTTTTTTTTGCGGTAGCTGTTCTGCATAAGATAGACAGATACGAACCCAGCGTTCAAGTTGCTTTTTTGTCTGAACCTGATCTGCGGATAAGCGAAGCCAGCCATGCATAGGTTTTCCGCGCATTACTGCTACTTCAACACCGGATTCTTTGCCAAGACTTTTATACTGTTCCGGATCAACGCGAACTAAGATCCCACCTTTGCCACTCGCAGTAATAGACATATTTCCATTCACTAAAAAAGCCAATCCACCAAACATTTTCTTTTCAGTGATAATTGATTTGTCTGCGATCAAACTGCGGATTCTGTCTGCCAGCTTCTCATCGAATGCCATATTTGTTCCAGTGAATGCTCACAGTCTGCGATCAACTTTTTAAGCACGGGTGACGGCGCAATTAAAACAACCCGGACCCGCATTGTGGATATGGATGTACGCAACGTTTTCGTTTGAAAATTGATGATGTAGAGTTCTTTCGAGATCTTTTCCACTAACCGTTTCGGCCTCAATCATTCGATCAACACTGCTGTAACCTCTTATCGAAAGTAAGCGATGATTTAGCATGTCAGGTATTTCATTTTGACCGTGTGTCGCATCCATGGCTTCCGCTCTGACAAATATTGGCCCAGCCGAGCGGTATGGGCTTGATACCGGGTTATGCTCATACGATATAGCCAGAACTGACTCCCCAATCAGCGCATCAGTCAGTGACACTCGACAAGGGTAGCAAGGTGATTCGTCAGCGGTAAATATATATGCCCCAATCTCTTTCAGCTCCTTGGTATTCATTGCAAAATATTCCGAAAAGATCTCTTTCGAAAGGGCGTGGAACTGGAAACTTGTAGCCATATTGCTTTCCCGGGTTGTAATAAGAGCTAAAGTATATGATGCAAATTGTCAGTGTTCGAACGCTTTCCTGCGATCTTGTTTTAGTAGATTCTGTATTGATGTAGAAAAGAGCTTGTTTGAACAACCAGTCATGACTGTAACCGGGGATAAGGTCATAGTTAATTTGGCGCACCAAAGTGCTATGGGTTAGCCATTCCTTCGAGTTCCTCCCAGCGAGTAAACGTTTTCTCGAGATCGGTTTGTACCTCGGAATATTGAGCTTGCACCTCTGCAAGCTTGTTGGCATCTTTAAATACTGCCGGGTCTGCCAGCTGTTCTTCAAGGGAGGTTTTATCTTCCTCAAGCTTCTCGATGGCTGTCGGTAGCTGATCGAGTTCTCTCTGCAACTTGTAGCTTAGCTTGGCAGCTTTTTTTGGAGCTTCATTGCCTTTTTGCTGTGGATGACCGGATTTTGTATCTTTTGTTTTGCTGGATGTGTTGGAAGATTTCGAGCTCGAGAAATCCAGGTAGTCACTGTAGCCACCAACATGCTCTGTTAGTTTGCCATTGCCTTCCAGTACAATAGTGCTGGTAGCGATGTTATCTATAAACTCGCGATCGTGGCTCACCATGAGCACTGTGCCTTTGAATGACAGTATGGTGTACTCTAGTAGTTCCAGAGTTTCCACATCAAGATCGTTGGTCGGTTCGTCAAGTACCAGTACATTGGCGGGTTTGGTGAATAATTTAGCTAACAATAGTCTATTGCGTTCACCGCCGGACAGTTTGGTAATTGGAGCGCGAGCGCGTTCGGGGTCAAATAAAAACTCCTGCATATAGCCCATGATGTGTTTTCGCTCGCCGTTGACTTCAATAAAGTCGGAACCTTCACTAACGTTGTCTGCGGCTGATTTGGTTTCATCAAGCTGGTTGCGCAACTGATCGAAGTATGCGATCTCAAGGTTGGTGCCCGGTACAGCCGTACCTTCATCAGGTGTTAGCTCACCAAGAATAATTTTTAGCAGCGTTGTTTTGCCGCTGCCATTGGGGCCGATAATGGCAATCTTGTGATCACGCATGATGGTGGTGGAAAAGTTTTTGATCAGCTGCTTACCACCGAGACTGTGGCTGATCTTATCCAGACTGAAAACGATCTTGCCAGACTTGTTTTCTGTGTGGATGTTGAGTTCGGCGTTGCCTATTTTCGCACGCCGTTGCGAGCGTTCTTCACGTAGTTTTTTTAACGCTCTTACTCTGCCTTCGTTTCTGGTGCGCCTGGCTTTGATGCCTTGTCTTATCCAGGTTTCTTCCTGCTTGAGCTTCTTATCAAACAGCTTGTCTGCAGTTTCTGCTGCTGCCAGCGCTTCTGCCCTTAACTGCAGGAATTTATCATACGGGTGGTTCCAGCTGGTGACGGTACCGCGATCAATGTCGAAAATTCTATTTGAGAGTTTGCGGATAAGCGTTCTGTCGTGTGTTACGAACACCAGTGTTGCGGTGATTTTGCTTAAAAATTCTTCCAGCCAGATCACTGAGTCAATATCGAGATGGTTGGTTGGTTCATCCATGAGCAGTACATTCGGCTGTGCTGCCAGCGCCCGGGCCAACATGACTCTTCGTTTCTGACCACCCGAGAGCGATGATACTTTGCTGTCGGGGTTTAGTTGTAAGCGAGAGATGACGCTTTGTATGTCCGCTGTTGCACGCCAGATATCTGTGCCTTCAAGCTCTATTTCTGTGTAACCCTCTGTTTCAAGTTGTCGTAAGGCTTCAGCCGCGTTTTCACCAATGCCAGAGGCTGTTACCTCAAACACCTTGCGGTGATCCTCACCCGATGGTACTTCTTGTTGCAAGCGTGCGATTCGCACTCCATCGGAACGGACGATCTCACCGTCATCGGGTTCTATCTCGCCATCGAGTACTTTGAGCAGTGTCGACTTACCTTGACCATTACGCCCCACTACCGCAATGCGATCACCGGAATCGATAACAAGCTCGGCATTATCGAGCAGCTTGTCAGGCCCGAAGGCGAGACTAATATTGCGCAGTCTTATCTGTGCCATGGGCTTTTAGTTGCGTTAAGGGAAAGGGACGGTGCTAGCGTCTGCGGGTGCCCATGATACCACCGAGGATGCCGCGACCAATCTGTCTGCCAACGCTTGAGCCAATAGAGCGCACAACACTTTTGGTCAGTGCTTCGGTGACTGTCTGGCGTTGTCTGCCACGAGATTTAGGTGCCGTTGTGGCTGGTGGTTGTGATGTCTGTTGTTGGGTGGCTTTGTTTGCCGCAACTTGCGCTGCTGTTGGAAATTGATTGAGTTTTGGCGCGTCTATCTTTTGTATGCGTGATTTGAGTTTTTCGTGCGCTGACTCACGATCGATTTCTTTGTCATAGCGTCCTGCGAACGGGCTTCCTTTTACTACCTTGTTGCGCTCTGCTTCAGTTGCGGGTCCGATGCGCGACACCGGGGGCCTCACTGTGGTGCGTTCCACAATTGAAGGGATCCCGTCTGCTTCCAGTGTTGATACCAGTGCTTCACCAACACCAAGTTCCATAATTACGGTTTCAGAATCAAAGGCCGGATTTTCACGCATGGTTTGCGCGGTTGCCCGTACTGCTTTTTTATCTTTGGGGGTGAAAGCTCGCAGTGCATGCTGCACACGGTTGCCTAACTGGCCGAGTACGTCCTCGGGTATGTCCAGCGGGCTCTGGGTAATAAAGTAAACTCCAACGCCCTTTGAGCGAATAAGTCTGACTACCATCTCGACTTTCTCTACCAGCGCTTTCGGAGCATCCTCGAACAACAGGTGCGCTTCATCAAAAAAGAATACCAGCCTGGGTTTGTCCTGATCGCCGACTTCCGGCAGATCTTCAAACAGCTCTGATATTAACCACAATAGAAAGGTGGCGTAGAGCTTCGGGTTCATCATCAGTTTGTCGGCGGCGAGAATGTTAATGTTACCGCGCCCGTTAGAGTCAACTCGCATCAGATCCCAAAGATCAAGCTGTGGTTCACCGAAGAACTCGTCGGCACCACTTTCTTCAAGCTCCAGTAGTCGCCGTTGAATTGCACCGACAGAAGCTGAACTGATATTGCCGTACTCAGATTTAAATTGTTTGGCATTGTCGCCAATGAATTTAAGCGTGGAGGTGAGATCCTTGAGATCGAGTAGCAAGAGACCTTCGTCATCCGCAAAACGAAATACCACTGTCATGATGCCAGTCTGCGTATCGTTTAAGCCGAGCAACTGAGACAACAGGGTAGGACCCATGTCAGAGATGGTTGCTCTGATCGGGTGACCTTTCTCTCCGAGGAGATCCCAGAACACACAGGTGTTGTCATCAAACGCAAAGTCTTCGATACCGATTTCTTTAACCCGCTCCTCTACCTTCGGGTGTGCAGTGCCCTGCTGGCTGATGCCGGACAGGTCGCCTTTGACGTCTGCCATAAACACCGGTACGCCAATACGAGAAAAGCCTTCAGCCAGAACTTGTAATGTAATTGTTTTGCCTGTTCCTGTGGCGCCTGCGATGAGTCCATGACGATTGGCATACTTCGGTTGCAGGGTGACGAGATTGTCTCCCTTACCGATCAGTATATTGTCAACATCAGCCATTGGGGGTCTCCGAGAGCAGCCGCCAGAGATTGTGTACAACGGGTCTGGTTGCTGTTGCCTGTTATTTGCTTGGACTGGTCTGTACTTGTCTGTATTTGTCTTTTTAGGGGGGGGGATAGAAAATCTAACGTTGTCGTCGGTCAGCTTGCGGTTTGATTTTTTTCCTGCCATTCACTGCCGGTGAATGCGCGAATAGTCAACGCGTGTATCGCCCCCGTCTTTATATACTCGTCGAGTACTGCATAGACCAGCTTGTGGCGTTTGAGTGGCGGGAGTCCTTCGAACTCATCCGAGATAACTTCAGCTTCAAACTTGCTGCCGTCACCGGTAACTGTTGCTTTAGCGCCGGAGATTGATTGCTCAATCTTATCGCTGTAGTAATCCATTCTCATCCGGTGGCCCCTGTGTGGTCGGTCTGTGCCTGTTAAATTTAACTTGGTCGATTTAACTGGTCGATATTGCTTATCGGAAATTCGTTAGGTCTAAGTATACCTTGACCGTCGATAAGTCGCGCGCGTAGCGTAGGTTTTTTACAAAAAAAGAGGGCCCGCTGATGCAGGCCCGATATGGGGGTGAGAACGTGACTGTGCAAAAACAGACCACGCCCTTTATTTGTAGTAGTTCTCGCGAAAAAGACAAGCAAAGCCGCCGATAATTTCAGCTTGTAATGCAAATGCTCGAAAACGCCAAAAAACCGTTGTTATTGTAGGGTGGCTGGCATGAAATTTTCGTTCTGAATCAATCACGGGCAGCGCGCCGCTTATGGATTTTCGTAGAATATGTAAGGCGTGGAGTAGTCACTGAATTCGAAGTAGACTTTTTCATCCTCTCCGTCTCCGAGTTTACCGTCGAGGTTTTGATCCATAATGCCGTACCCGAAACGGTAGGGTCGGTCGACATCGCGACTGGTACCGGTTGCAGTCGAGAGTTTGTCGATTTTCATGAACCTTTTCACCAGCTGGTTTCCGGAATAGACTTCGAGTACGCCGTCTGTGCCTGTCCAGTTCTGCAGCGAGCGGCCCAGCTTGTTTTGCGATTCCTGGGTGCAGGCCGTCAATGTGAGTGCGCCAGCGGTGGTAAGAGCAGCTAGAATAGTTTTGTTGAACATCGTCGGATCCTTGAAGTAAAAGCGTTGTTTCCGGATAGTTGTTTCCGGATAGGATAATATGGATAGGGTAAAATGTAACCGCGTCGTCGCAAGATTAATGTCGGCGGTGGCTTTGCTGTCTCAGCCGGAACTTTCAGCGACTGGCCTGATGATTAAAAGACAAAATCATCCACCCTGTCGGAATTATTTATTCAGTTGGTATTCCCGCCCACTATACTCTTCACAGGCACTCCTATGAACAAAAACGAGTCAGACACCCGTTACGGTATCAGAGTAACCATGCCGGGCGGCGATACTATGTCAGCGTCACACCTGCTTGGTGATGACTGGAATTCAATTCGATGGTTTGAATCGCAGCAAGCGCGTGATGATGCCCTCGCCGATATGCAGCAGCAACCCCCTTACTACCGACTTGGCGATGAGCCTACTGTGCAGTTGGAGAAAGTAGAGCAGTAACAGTGGGAGGTGGCTGATCGCAAGCCATCTTCAGGCAAAAAGTGGCTGTTTTCACCCTTACTGACTGGCGGGCAGTTTCAGGGGTGGCTCTACGAACTGATTCTGCCAGCCTGCTATTGGCCGTTTTTGGGATAGTCATACCAGAGCATTTCGCCACAGTCGCGATAGACATCCGCCCATTGATTCACATCGAGGTCAAAACATGCCATCGCACAGGTTGGCATCTGTAGATTGGCGTTACTGCATAGATGGTCACAGAGTGAAGATACCCCGGGATTGTGTCCAACGATCATCGCTAACGTGACATGATCTGGCAGGTTGCACACGGCTTG
Source organism: uncultured Granulosicoccaceae bacterium (assembly GCA_937998875.1). GTDB lineage: Bacteria > Pseudomonadota > Gammaproteobacteria > Granulosicoccales > Granulosicoccaceae. Next base: position 312,645 of record CALLBO010000009.1, on the reverse strand, counting down.
CTCGAGTGCTGATAGCGGCGCTTCGTAGATGCTGTCGGTAGTGATCAGTTTCTCAGTGCCGAGTCTGAGCGTAGTCATTAACAATTCCGTGGTTTCGAGCGCGCGAACAGCAGTGCTTGAGACGACCAGCTCAGGAATTAAATTGCGATTGGCCAATCGATCTGCCATTACCGGCGCGTCTTTGATGCCACGATTGTTCAATGGCCTTTGAAAATCACTCAGCGAGTTGTTATTCCAGCTGGATTTCGCATGGCGGGTTACGATCAGCTTTTTCATGCTGGCCTATCGACCGACCGGGTAGACTTTTGCGGGTAATTCAACAGAGTGCACGACCGCATCAGGGTGGCCTGCGACCTCGCGTGACTCATCGCCTGAGTTGCCCAGTGGTATCAAATCCCTGGGTATCCAGATTGTTTGACCGACTCTAATTGATGCCGGATTCTGGATACGGTTGAAATCTGCAATGCGGCGCCAGTTCTCGCTGGCAAGAGTTTGCTCTGAGGCGATCAATACCAGATTGTCGCCCGGCTGTATGACGTACTTCACTGCACCGAGTTGGTTACCATACTCTTTGCCGGGTTCAACGGGCGCTTTTGTCGTGCAACCACCGAGCAACAATGCCAACGATAACGCTGCCGTCACTGCCATAGGTCTGTTCATGGGTCTGTCTCCGTTGCACATACGCCTTAAGTATAGGCGGGCCTGCGGTTAACTCCAGGTATCAGCTCCATGTATCCCGGAGGCCGACGATTCTATTGCACACCGGATGCGACGGCGTGCTGTCTGCATCAATGGCAAAGTACCCCTGGCGCTCAAACTGGTAACGGGTGCCGACAGGCGCAGTTGCCAGTGCTGGCTCCAGTTGGGCATGTTCCATCACCACGAGAGATTCCGGGTTGATAGCGTCTAGATAGTTTTCTTCAGCCAATGGGTCCGGCTTGTTGAACAGACGATCATAGATACGGATCAAAGATGGCACGCTTTGTTTTGCCGGTACCCAGTGTATGACCCCTTTCACTTTGCGCCCCTCTGGTTTTTTACCCAGCGTATCAGGATCATGAGTGCAGTGAATCTCGGTGACTCTGCCATTTTCGTCCTTAATGATTTCATCACAGCGAATCACATAACTGCTGCGCAATCGCACCTCGCCTCCCGGTACCAGCCGTTTGAACTTTGGTGGTGGTACTTCTTCAAAATCAGACTGTTCAATGTACACTTCGCGAGTGAATGCCAGCTGTCTTGATCCGAGTTCCGGTTTGTTGGGGTGATTGGCGAGCGTTAGAATTTCATTGTGATCTTCGGCGACGCTGGTAATCACCACTTTCAGCGGTTCAAGGACTGCCATACGGCGTTCGGCGGACTCATTCAGTTCTTCTCGAATAACGGTTTCGAGTACACCCATTTCAATCACAGCTGAGCTCTTGGTCACGCCGATACGACGACAGAATTCGCGTATGGAGTCTGGTGTAAAACCTCTACGGCGCAAACCCGAAATAGTCGGCATACGCGGGTCGTCCCAACCAGTCACGACCTCTTTTTGCACCAGCTCTATGAGCTTGCGTTTACTTAACACCGTGTATTCAAGGTTCAGCGGCCCGAACTCAGTTTGCACCGGGCTGCCCAGTTCGACCGCCACCGCAGATGACTTTACTTTTTCTATCACCCACTCATACAGCGGACGATGGTCTTCAAATTCCAGTGTACACAGTGAATGCGTAATGCCTTCTATGGCATCAGACAGACAGTGCGTGTAGTCGTACAACGGGTAGATGCTCCATTTATCGCCGGTTCGATAATGATGGGTTTTTTTAATGCGATAAATTGCGGGGTCCCGCATATTCATATTGCTCGACGCCATATCGATCTTTAATCGAACAATGTGATCACCTTCGTTATGTTTTCCGGCTTTCATTTCCTCAAGTAGTTCGAGGCTTTGTTCTGCACTGCGATTGCGATACGGGCTTTCCTGTCCCGGTTCTTTCAACGTGCCACGGTACTCCCGTATTTCCTCGGCACTTAAACTGTCTACATAAGCATCACCGTTCTTGATTAATGCGACGGCACAGCTGTAGAGATCATCGAAATAGTCGGAGGCATAGCACAGCGATTTCCATTTGAAGCCGAGCCATTCAACGTCGCGCTTGATGGCGTTCATGAACTCTTCGCTCTCCTTATCTGGGTTGGTGTCGTCAAAGCGCAGATTGGTCCAGCCGTCAAAGTCCCGGGCGATACCGAAGTTCAGGCAGATAGACTTCGCATGACCGAGGTGCAGATAGCCGTTAGGCTCGGGAGGGAACCGCGTGGCCACGTTGACAGGGGTCTGTTTCTCGATCATTGATCGAATGAAATTGCTTGGAGCCGGGTCGGATTCAGATGCCATGAGATGTTGTCAGAGATATGTGGGGGGGCGAATAAGAGTAGTTTAAGTCGAAACCTGCTAATGGGTGATTATTTGTCACAAGGAATTTGAAAGTGTGACCCGCATGGACTACCATTACGGGTTCGGGGCTGGTGTAGCTCAGTTGGTAGAGCAGCTGATTTGTAATCAGCAGGTCGTAGGTTCGACTCCTATCACCAGCTCCATATTTTTAAAAGTAGTTAGTTTCCGAAGTATCCCCCGAAACTCTCCGTGGATGTCGCCAGCTTCCGGCTGCGAGGTATATGCTCGTAACTATTGGTGCTCGACATCCATTGGTGATCCAAATTTGTACCGGCAATCGTTCTTTGCGTGGATGCCTGCAAGCCGAAATCTACAGGTTAATCCCTGCCAAACAGACGGCTGAAAAAGCCGCGTCTTTCAGGTTCTGGTTGCTGAGTACCCGTGACATCTACCGGCTTATCACTCCATTGCCCGCCATCGGAAACAACAGATTCCTGTGGCGCTGTGTCCTGGTAAGTTGCCTGCTGATCCTGCTGCACTTCCGGGGAACTGAGTTTTGCAGATTTTTTCTCACCCCAACCAAAAGTGTCATAGCCTTCCACATCTATTCGTAGTGTGTCCCAGTGCACGACACCTTCCTGTCCTGAAGGATCCGACCACCAGATCTCGTTACCTATATGTAAGCCTGACAAGACCATTCTTTTGTCGGGCCAGCGCGGGGGTTTGAATCCACGCGGATCCGGCTTAGCCAGCATATCTTTGGCGACCAGGCTTGCATCGAGAATAGGGCGCAGTTCTGTTTGTGCCCATTCCATGACCTCATTGATATTGAGTGTGTCTATTGAGTCGGCTGCAGGGACCAGCGCGATATAACGGAAGAAATTACCGCCGTTGGTCTCTATTTTCAAAATGACGTGAAAAGCGTGACCGGAGAGGTTTGCATTGCCAATCATCTTGCCACCGGTCCAGCCTCTATCCGGCTGTGTAGAACCGCCATTGGATTGTTCCGGTTTTTTAAACCAGACATTGATGTTATAGGCCTTGGTGCGGTTGCTGTTCATGCCGTTGGTTTTACCGAGCAGCGACGGGTGTGAGACCGTTTCCGGTGTGTCGACATCATGCAGGTACATATCAAGAAAAGTATTTACTGTCGGATTGCCGGAATATCGGGTTGATACCGTGATGTCGGTTTGGGGCAGTTCTGATAAGAAGCATGGGAAGCCGCAAAGCTTCTGTGTTGGTTCGAGATCAAAGATCGGGCTCTGCATGCCTTCGCCTTTCATTCGGAAGTCGTTTTCAAGTCCTTTGACAACACCGGGATTACCCAGTGTTTCATAACGCCCGCCCATGGTGCCTAGTACTGCGCAAGGAAATGCTTTGACCCTGTACTGATCGCTGTTAACGCATTTGAACTTCATTTGCGTATTGGATTTGTCGAGGTGCCATTCGATGTAACTGTCCAACGGGATCTGATATTGGAATCCGAATCCGTTGGTCAGAAAGAGCAACCCGTCAGAATCAGCTCTGGCATAGCTGCCGGCCGGCGCGGTAGCACTGTTTTTAGGTTCACCGCGGATTACTTTTCGAGCGCGTGTCATGATTCTTCTTCCGGTAAGGCGCGGGTTTCCGGCTGCTGCCAATGAACTGCCGGTAACGGCGGATATTGCCAGGAGAGACTGCAGAATTGTTCTTCTATTCATCATCTAAAGTGACTGATTACCGGGTTGAAGTTCTGAATGGTTTAGCTGCTATTGTATACAGACTTGGGCGATTGTTTTCTGAACATCGCTTCGGAATTATCTTTCCGACTGAGGGAATCCACCGGGTTCTAAACCGCAGGACGATATAACTGTTAGCAGTGATTTGTGGTGGCTGTTAGACTTCGATGCAAGCGGTCGATTGATGACAAAGCGGAGACAAACCGGCAATGACAGGTCTATTAATATGAAAACCCCTCCGGCAACAAACACTCCGTGGATAGCACCCTCGATTCTTTCAGCAGATTTTGCACGTCTTGGACAGGATGTAGAAAATGTGCTGGCAGCAGGTGCCGATATCATTCACTTCGATGTAATGGATAATCACTATGTGCCCAACCTTTCGTTCGGCCCGATGGTTTGCAAGGCGCTGCGCGACTACGGGATAAAAGAAATCATTGATGTACACCTGATGGTTAAGCCGGTAGATCGGTTGATTCCGGAATTTGCCGAGGCGGGTGCTGACTATATTACCTTTCACCCTGAAGCCTCAGAGCATGTAGACCGGTCACTGCAACTGATTAAAGACAGTGGATGTAGGGCCGGTTTGGTTTTTAATCCAGCAACATCTTTGTCTTATCTCGATCATATGCTTGATAAGATAGATATGATTTTATTGATGTCGGTAAATCCAGGCTACGGTGGTCAGAGTTTTATTCCGTCAACGCTGCAAAAACTTAAGCAGGCACGCGAGTTAATCGATAAGAGCGGTCTGGATATACGGTTGGAGGTTGATGGAGGAGTCAAGACAGATAACATCGGGGAAATTGCGGCACATGGTGCAGATACGTTTGTGGCAGGTTCGGCAATCTTCGGTAGCCGTGACTATGCGGCCACCATTGCAGAGATGAAAAAGTCAATTGCGGCTGCGTCCTAGCACGGTCTATTCATGTAAACCGACGGACCCGCTTAGTTGCGTGACACACAAGCGCCTCAGTCTGTCGTAATGGTAGTTATTACTTCTATCTCGTCGTCACTAGTTAGTGTGAAAATCACTGCCTCACCAGATGCAGGATAGACTCCTGTGAGCGATGTGATCACTACTTGATGCGTGACAAGAATTGTTGGCTGGTCCACGTCCAGTGACTTTATCCATGCTCTGAGGTTTGTCATTTGAGGGGCTTCAAGTTCGCGACGCCCGTAGAATGAATTCAAAAAGGGCTGCTCCTGCATACTGCCAACATTCATTTCAGTTGCTGTGTCGAGGCAACGGCACCACTGGCTGGAGTAAACTTGTGCGTTCTGTATACCAGCCTGTTTTAGTTTTTCACCAATAGCTCTGGCCTGTTGTCTGCCGCGATCTGATAGATTGCGTTGTGTCTCGCAGTTGCGTAGTTCGAACTCATCCGGATCACCATTCCCGGGTGCGAGTGCGTGGCGCATGATGACTATATATTCGCCGTCAGCGACACCCTGCCAAGGGGTGATTGGATCCGCAGCCAACAGCGGGCTGGCTATCAGGGTCAGAATTGCGAGGGCTCTTCGGCGTTTCACTGTTGCAGTCCTGCTATGAGTTGATTACATGGCTAAGGATAAAACGTTGTTGGTGTATCAGTACAGCGCTATGATGCAATGTCCCCGACAACAGTAATAAATACATGGCAGATGTCGCAGAACTGAGGCGAATACTCACCGAAAACAAATCTATTGCTGTGGTGGGATTGTCAGCCAATGAATCAAGACCGAGCTTTTTTGCCGCCAAGTATATGCAGGATCATGGCTACAAGGTTATACCGGTGAATCCACGCTACGAAGAAGTGCTTGGGCAAACATGTTATCCCGATCTCGAATCTATACCCGATACCGTGGATATCGTTGATGTCTTCCAACGCGCCGATCGTGTCATGCAAACTGCAGAGTCCGCGATAAAGATCGGTGCGAAAGTACTGTGGATGCAGTTGGGTGTGGTGAATCATGAAGCCGCCGGACTTGCATCAGAGGCTGGATTGACAGTCGTGATGGATAAGTGTGTCAAGATCGAGTACGCGAGACTGTTTGGTGGTCTTGGGTTTATTGGTGTATCTACCGGAATTATTTCGGCAAAACGTCCTCGTGTTGTTCCTTACTAGCGAATAATTACTTTATGTCTGATCGTGAATTCGGTTTTGAAACACGTTGCCTTCATGCAGGTCAAATGCCTGATGCGGCAACAGGCTCGCGGGCGGTACCGTTGTATCAGACCGCATCTTATGTGTTTGATGATACGGACCACGCTGCCAGTCTTTTTAATCTGCAGACCTTTGGCAATATCTACACGCGCTTGATGAATCCGACGACTGCTGTTTTTGAAGAGCGTATGGCGTCAATCGAAGGTGGCAGGGCGGCGGTTGCTACCGGTTCGGGTATGGCTGCACAAATGGTAGCGTTTCTCACGATTCTAGAATCGGGTGATGAGATAGTTTCCAGCAAAGCGCTTTACGGTGGCACTTATACGCAACTGGATGTCAACTTTCGCAAGCTGGGTATTAACACTACCTTTGTTGATGCAACTGATCCTGAAAATTATAGAGCTGCAATCACGGACAAAACACGTGCGCTGTATGCGGAAACGATTGGTAACCCAACCTGTAGTGTTGTGGACTTTGAAAAAATTGCGAAAATTGCCAATGAAGCAGGTGTGCCGTTTATTGTCGACAACACCATGGCATCACCTTTTCTGTTCAGACCGTTTGAACACGGTGCTGACATTATTGTGCACTCTGCTACCAAGTTTATCGGTGGTCACGGTACGTCTATTGGTGGAGTGTTGGTTGAGTCAGGCAAGTTTCCTTGGGATAACGGTAACTTCCCGGGCATGCTTGAACCGTCAAAGGGATATCACGGTATCAAGTTTTACGAAACATTTGGCGATTTCGGATACACAATGAGAGCGCGCTGTGAAGTGTTGCGAACAATGGGGCCATCGCTAAGCCCGTTTAATGCCTTTTTGTTTCTACAAGGGTTGGAGACTTTACCGGTCCGGATGGAAAGACATGTTGCCAATACGCAGGCGGTGGCAGAATTTCTTGAGAGCCATTCTGCCGTAGCTTGGGTCGGGTATCCCGGGCTTGAGAGTTCACCTTATTATGCAATGGCCTGTAAGTATTTTCCGCATGGCGCAGGCGGGGTGCTCAACTTCGGTGTTAAAGGTGGCATGGCGGCTGGTAAGCGCTTTATCGAGTCTGCAGAGTTTCTCAGTCACCTGGTAAATATTGGTGATGCCAAAACATTGATTACCCATCCTGCATCTACCACACATCGGCAAATGACAGAGGCGGAACAAATTGCTGCAGGTGTTGGTCCGGATATGATTCGCATGTCAGTTGGCCTGGAAACAATTGATGACATTCTCTGGGATATTGATCAGGCGTTAAATGCTTCACAGGTTTCCTGAATTAAGTCGCTGTATCGTTCGTGCGAGTTGATTATTAACACTTGCTAATTTTGTGACCGTATATGTTTATGTGCCTGATTGTTTTAAAGATAAGTTGATCATGCTTTAGCATCGATGTCCGTTGACCTTGTTTTGTGCCTTCTAATGGGCCTGACGTTGCATGGAAAAAATTGAAGCAAATTTTTTCTATACCGTTTGAGGTCTCAACCAAATGACAAATACTTATTCGCTTATATCAGTAAAAGTACTTACTTCAAGTGCTCTTATGACGATGTTACTAACTGGATGCTCCAGTATCTCACCTTCGTTCAACGATAGTTCAGAGTTCCAGCGTGGAATATATGCAACGGCCGGTGTGGGTGCCAGCCGACTAAATCCAAGTACGGATGCTTATCCGAATCTTGATGTGAACGACCGTGTTGAGCCAGGTGGTCAGGTGACGCTGGGTGCTGACCTGTCTCCGACATTCTCTGTTGAAATACATTCTGCCGATCTTGGCAGCGTTGGCTTCTCGCCGAGTGGTGGTGCGGATGGCAGCTCTTCCGCAGGACGCTACAACTATCACATGAATGGTATTAGTGCGCTTGCCTATGTTGGTGGTAATAAGCACAACCATAACCGCAAAGGTTTGACCGGCTATGGCAGGCTTGGTGTGGCAGCTATAGACAATAGTCCAGTGGGTAACAATCTGGTCTTTGAGCGTGAAGACACAACACCTGTGGTAGCAGGTGCCGGACTTGAGTATACGACCAGCAGCGGTTTTGGCTTGCGAGCAGAGGCTATGACTAATGGATCCGACACCAGCTATGGCCAGGTAGGTTTAATGTATCGGTTGGGTATTGGCTCTAAAAAGACGCCTAAGCTTGCGCAGGCACAGCGCGAGCTGCCCGCACCGGTTGAGCAAATTGAAGTGCCAACACCTGCTGTTGCTGCTGCTCGAGTGCCTGCAGATGGTGATCGGGATGGTGTGATGGATGATGTTGATCAATGCCTTTCAACTGCCCCGGGTGTGTCCGTGGACAGTTTCGGTTGTGACACGATCGCAGGGCAGATAGACATGGTTTTGTTTGATGTTGATTCTGCTGAACTCACCTCTGAAGCTCGTTCGATATTGACTGCTGTTGCACGCCAGCTTGTCTCACAACCCAATGCGACACTGTCACTTGAAGGCCATGCTGATTCCACTGGCGACGCTGGCTATAACCTTGGTCTTTCACAGCGACGTGCAAGAAATGTTGCCGGCTACCTGATTGGTTCAGGTGTTCAGCAGTCGCAACTTGTGGATATAAACTCGTTTGGTGAAAGAGCACCGGCGCAGGATAATGCTACTGCCAGTGGTCGTGCGGCAAACCGACGCGTAGAGCTGTTTGGTCGTGGTATTGCGCGCTGAGTCAAATTGATCACACTTCAAAGACGGGTATGACTTATTAGATTTTCAGTACCTCAGTGTGTGTGATAGATTAGAAAACCCGCCACGATGGCGGGTTTTTTTTATGTCGTTCGAACAATGTATGTTTCCCGAAACGCCGGTCAGATTTAATGCAAAGTGTTACACAGCGCTGCTACGCGCGAATCGGATTAATTGGAAATCCATCAGACGGCTACGGCGGAAAAACGCTATCTGCGATCTGTAAAAATTTTTATGCTGAAGTCACGTTAAACGAATCTGATCAGCTGGTGATTGAGCCAGATAACTACCGTTTTAACTCAGTCAGCGACTTGCAGTCTCACATAGTGTCGGACGGGTACTACGGTGCCAGTCGCCTGTTTCGAGCCACGATAAATGTGTTTGCACAGTACGTGAACGCTAATCAACCCACTAAAACACTAGACGGGTGTTTCGCGGTCCGGTACCAAACAAACATACCGCGTATGGTCGGATTGTCCGGATCCAGTGCTTTAGTCGTTGCAATGCTGAAAGCACTCATGCAATTTTATTCAGTCGAAATAGAGCGCAAGGTGTTGCCCTCAATAGCACTACAGGTTGAAAAGGTGGAGCTGAATATTGGCGGTGGATTGCAGGATCGTGTTATTCAGTTTTACGAAGGGTTGGTAGCGATGGATTTCGGTTGCGCCGAGACTGTTGATGGATATGTCTGTGGCGAATACCAAGAGCTCGATGTGGAGTTGTTGCCACCTCTGTATCTTGCCTATAGCGACGCTGGAGGTGAACCCACCGAAGTTTTTCACAATAACCTGCGTGAAAGATATAACTCGGGTGAGACTCTGGTGGTTGATGCAATGCAGAAACTCGTTGCGCTGACAGATGAGTCTCTTCGTGCGTTACGTAATCAAAACACGAGCTTGTTCAGTCGGTTGATGGATGAGAATTTCAATATTCGCCGCTCGATTTCCGCACTCAATCCCTATCACATAAAGATGGTTGAAACTGCCAGATCCTGTGGTGTAAGTGCGAAGTATGCGGGATCGGGTGGTGCAATTATCGGTGTGTGCGAAGATGATTTAACGTTTGCTGCGCTCGAGCGAGCCCTTGGTAAGGTTGGCTGTCACGTAGTTAGGCCGCTTCTTGATAGTCCATAGGTCAGCACTTATAGCTTGTTGCTCAATAGATCAGGGTATGCCATGAACTCAGTAATCGATGTAGTGCTTGTGAATAAAAGATTGGCAGATGAGCTGCCACAATGGCAAGTGAACGAGGCCGGTACCAACATTCATAAGACCTGGTCGACACGTGGCTGGAAGAGCTCATTGATGATTGCCAATGCTATCGGATTTCTTGCTGAAGCTGCCTGGCATCATCCTGAGATTGTCGTCTGCTACGCGAACGTTACCGTCAGGCTGACGACTCACTCCGAAGGTGGCATTACAGAGAAAGACCTGGAGCTTGCAAAAAAAATAGAGGCACTGATTCAATGGCAGGGAGATGGTGACGTGTTGCAACCGCCGCCAGAGAAGTATGCCGTGCTCAAAAGAGACTGAACCTGTATTCTCAGACTATCTCAGGGGTATGTTGTTAGCCGATTTGTGAGACTGATACACAGAGGAAAGTGCATCGTATTGCTGGTGAATCTCTTTTGCTCGCTCAAGCAATGCAGCTGCAGTTGTGGTTTTTTGAATCAACTCATTTACTGAGTGACTCGTCCAGAATTCGTTTTTTGCTTCATAGTCTTCCCGGCCAAATACTTCTTTCAATATTTTTAGATCATGTGGAATAGCGAAGGCATCGCGTGAATCCTGGTAGCTGAAGAAGTAGTAGAAATTGTCAAAGCCGCACCAGGTAATAGCAGATAAACAGAGGCTGCATGGCTCGTGGGTTGAAAGGAAAATCAGATCTTCAGTGGCTGGTCGTTGTGCGTCCGGTATTTCATAGAAACGCTTTAATGCATGCATTTCGCCATGCCATAGCGGATTTTCTGTTTCATTGTTGGTTTCTGCGACAACAGTTTCAAGCGAGTCTTTATGTAATAACGCTGCGCCGAATATTTTGTTACCAGCCGTAACACCGGCTTTGGTTAATGGCAGAATGTCGGACTCAATGACCTCCAGCAGTCTTGTAGCGAGAGTTTCCGGATCATGCATAAGGTTTGTCTCAATGGCAGATGTCTATTGAGCAGTATAGTAACCCGGACTATTCATGAAATCGACGGCATCTCGCTTGACCTTTGATTCCACCCTAAGAAATATCGGATTGGATTTATTCTTTTGCAAATATCAGTAAGAATACTCATGATTTGAAGACAAGACACTGTGAAAACAAATCTCTGCGCGATATGCTCGCCATTTCATGAATAGCCCGGGTTAAATGACAAAAGCTTTTTCTTATTATTCGCCAGCGTCGGCTACGAGATATTCACGCAGATAATCCCGATAGGATTTCATGACCCGTTCAATGTATTTTTCTGTCTCAGGGTATGGTGGTACCCCATCATATTTGGCAACTGCCCCCGGGCCAGCGTTGTAAGCCGCCAGTGCCAGTGTAATGTTATTTTGATATTTCTTGATCAGTTCAGATAAGTACTGAGTGCCGCCGCGAATATTCTGTCTGGAACTGAACGAGTTTTTCACACCGAGTGATTCCGCTGTTGCGGGCATCAGCTGCATCAGGCCTTCGGCTCCGGCGGATGAAACGGCTGCTTTATCGAAACATGATTCGTTTCTTATGACCGCCATAATTAGTTTTGAGTCAACCCGAAATTCGTTTGAATATTTCGCAATGTCATCCTGATACAACCGTGCGCGTGCAGCGAGCTTGCTATCGTTCATGCCGAGACAGCTTCTGGTTGCTGTCTGGCGGCCTTTCACCTGTATCAGTTTGTAGCGGGTAGAGTCCTGTGCTGAGGGTTTAACGTTGCTAAACCATACGGTGCCATCTGCCTCTTTATAGATGTAGGTTTTTTCGGCTTGCGATTGTTGGCTGAAAAATACCAATGCTGCAAGGCATAATAGTGTGGCCAGTTGATTTTGCACGGTGCAGATCCACCCGGTAAGTGACTGAAAACAGTAAAACGACAAACTTTTATTAGTGCAGCACTTGAGCCAGATCAGCAATGTAAAATACCGGCGTATCTGACTTGAATCTGGCGAATTTTGAACCTTATCTTTTTTTGTAGTCGTGGCAATGGTGGGAAAAATGGCATCTGTTGACAAAATCCCGGCACCGTTGAATTTGCACACCATAAAGCGAGGGGTCTGCAATGCTGACGTCGAGGTTGACGTTCATATACTGAAATCGGTGGATTCAACCAACACCTGGTTACTTGACAGAGAAAATCTGCCTCCGGTAACTCTGTGCGCTGCAGAGCATCAGACGGTAGGTCGCGGCAGGCGCGGTAAAGTCTGGCACTCACCCAGGAGCGGGGTGACGTTTTCGATTGCTTTTAAGCGTCCGGAGCCGGTTGCCTGGTTCGGTGGGGTGTCGCTGCTTGTCGGTTCAGTTCTGTGTGACAGTCTGCGCAGCGTCGGGGTGGCAGATGCGTTGGTCAAGTGGCCCAATGATGTGCTTGTTCATGATGCAAAGCTGGCGGGTATACTGGTAGAGTCTCGTACAACTAATGCGATGGCTGAAACTCTGTTGGTGCTAGGCATGGGGGTAAATTACCAGCGTGGCGAAGAAGCCTGCCTGATTGATCAGGCAAGTACTGATTTAGCAGCGCAATGTGATCCGGAAACGCTTCCGGATCGCTCGGCATTGATCGCAGATATTGCAACCCGGCTTGTTGCGGTAGTCTCTGAGGATATTCCGCAAGCAGTCAATCGACTTGCCGGGCGCTGGGCGGATTACGATGCCCTTGCCGGTATTTCAGTAGTTGCCGCTGTCGGCAAGGAGCGGATTTACGGCACGGCACGGGGCATCGACGGGGAGGGTAGTTTGCAAATTGAAACTATGGACGGTATCCGTGCACTTAACTCGGCTGATGTGACTGTCAGGAGAGATATTTAACCCAGACACTTAGCGGATTCAGGCTCAAAGCCAAACCCACGGTATTTACAGGTGTGGGCTGTGGTCTGTTTCCTTGCTTTGTGACAGGTATTTGGTTCTGATGCGGGATACGAATGTTTTCATTGCGGCCTCTATGTATTTCGCCTGAAAGCAGCTATATTGCGTCATGACGTCAAATAATACCCGAGATTTCTCAATGCCTGTAACTTTATTCAGAATCAGCGTTTTAATTTTAGCGGCGGTGGTGTCGGCCTGCAGTAATGGCGGTGGTTCGTCCGACAACGGCAATAACCAGAGTGCTAACACAGAGCCGACCCTGCAACTCAATGATGGTGATGTACTAGGCGGTACCAACTCGGTGATCCGCATCCCTGCCGGTGACGATACCGGTATCGTTCGAGTGGGTAGTACTATTGTCAGGCAGGGAGTGCTGCCAGAGTGCGATTCTGTACTTGCGGACAGTTCGATTGTTGCACAAAGACTGGTTGATGCCTGTCTGCTTGATCAGCCAGCTTGCGCAGTTAACTTTCAGCCGGTTGATGGAATGATAGAAGTGATTCCTCCACCACTCTATGCACCTATCGGGCTTGAATATGATCTAACATTGGTGGACCGGGATGGTTCAACCACAGACCCTGTGCGCGCGGTGTTTTGTTTTGGTGTTGCTGTAAACACAGCTCCGGTTACAACCCCCGATACCTTTCAGCTCACTTACCCTAGTAGAATTTCACGCGGTGGTGTTATTTATAACGATCGTTGTGAAAAAGATGATGGCAGTCAGGGTGTGCTCGCCAATGATGAGGATGATGAACATATAACCAACTCCTGCCTCAGGGCGGAATTGGTTGAGCTACCCGCTTATGCATCCAATTTAGCAACGTTTCGTTCAACGTTCGGTGCTGATGGTAGTTTTATTTATGAGGCGTTTAATGATTTGCCACCGGAAGACAGTTCCGGTTTGCGCATCGACTCGTTTACTTATCGTGTGACCGATGGTGTCAATCCGGTCAGTGAACCTGTGGTGGTGGAAATTGTATACGCAAATAGTGCGAACTCGGCACCGCAGGCCGGCGATGACAGCTATTCCATAGCAGAAGACTCGGGTGCAAATACACTCGCGGTTTTAGAAAACGACTTTGATCCCGATGCACTGCCGCTTAGTGTAGTTAGCGTTAGCAACGGTCCGGGCAATGGTGTTGCCAATATTCGAAACGGTGTTGTGATCGAATATCGTCCGCGTGCAGGATATGTTGGTCAGGACAGGTTTTCGTATACAGTGGAAGACTCCGGGGGGCTGAGAGTCACCGCCAATGTCACTATTAACATCACGAATGTAAACGACGCGCCGATAGCGGAGAACGACTTTGCCGCTACTAATCAAAATACACCAGTGGTTGTGCGTGTGCTTGCGAATGATACCGATTTGGAGGGTGACGCGCTGGCGATTGAGTCAGTGGCAAATCCGCGCAATGGTACAGCGACAGTAACTGCTGATGGTTCGATTACCTACACTCCCGATGCCGGTTATTCAGGCCCGGATGCATTTGAGTACACCATTTCAGACGGCACGGATACAGCGACCGCAACAGTGGTATTGGATGTAGTTTTTGTTAATGTCGGGCCAATTGCAGGAGCGGATAGCTTCTCTTTATCAGAGGGTGAAAGCCGGGTTTTTAATCTTATCGATAATGACTCGGATAGTGATGGCGATGTATTGACTATTGTCAGAGTCACAGATCCTGCCAACGGTTCCGTCGTGATACTCGAGGAAGGTAACGTTCGTTATACAGCTGATGACGGATTTAGCGGCAACGATGCTTTCAGTTATACGTTAAGTGATGGCACTGTCGAGACGACAGGCCAGGTATCTATATTGGTTAACTCAGTCAATAGTGCGCCTGTTGCAAATGCAGATTCTGCGAGCACTGCAGAAGAAACCCCTGTGGTGATTGATGTCTTAAGCAATGACAGTGATTCAGATGGCGATACGCTGACTGTTGTCAGTATCACTAATGCGCGTTCCGGCACCGCCAGCATCAATGCCAATAATACGGTGACTTTCGTTCCAGCAGATTCATTTAGTGGTACGGCCGGTTTCAGTTATGTGGTCAATGATGGTAACGGAGGTACTGATAGTGCAGCAGTGACTGTGCAGGTCAACGACACTAATGAGAGTCCTGCAGCGAGTGGTGATAGTGCGAGTACTACCGAAAACACTGCCGTTGTTATTGATGTATTGGTTAATGACAGTGATCCCGATGGTGATGCTTTAACTGTTACCGGGATTAACAACGTACGTTTTGGTACGGCCGACGTAAACCCGGATAATACAGTGACGTTTACTCCGGCAAATGACTTTAGTGGGCAGGGCTTGTTTAACTATGTTATCGGTGATGGCAACGGTGGAACCGATAGCGCTGTAGTGACAGTGCTGGTGAGCGACTCCAACACCAACCCGGTGGCTGTCGATGATACGCGGACAACGGAAGCTGATGATCCAGTTTCAATTGCCGTGCTTCAGAACGACTCAGACCCCGACGGTGACGATCTGACTTTGGCGGTGGTAACGCAACCGGCTAACGGATCCGCTGCGGTTAACAGTGCAGCGTCACGTATAGTCTATAGACCGGCAGCGGGATTTTCCGGCAGCGATAGCTTTACCTATCAAATCAGTGATGGAAATGGTGGTGTGGCTGTTGCCTCGGTCATAGTGACAGTAACTGGCGATCCAACCCCTGTTAACGCAGTGCCTACTGCTGTGGCAGATACAGCGCAGGTGGTTCAAGGTGAGGTGGTTGTGATTCCTGTTCTGGCTAATGATACTGACCCTGATGGTGATACGTTAACTGTGTCTATAGATACGCTTCCGTCCAACGGTACAGCCACTGTACAAACTGATAGCACAATTGTTTATACACCCGTCGCGCTCTTTTCCGGCGAAGATGTCTTTGCCTATACGATTGATGATGACAACGGGGGAGTAGCATCGGCAACAGTTGTAGTGACTGTAGAGGCCGTTGTTGCCGTTAACAATCCACCTGTAGCTGAGGACGATGACGCACAGGCAACATCGGGTCAGGTGGTGAATTTCAATGTGCTGGCAAATGACTCGGATCCTGATGGCGACAGCTTAACGATCACGATTACAACACCCCCGGAAAATGGCGTCGCCAGTGTATTGCCGGCCAGTGTTATCAGCTATACGCCGGATGCAAGCTACGATGGTCCGGACACTATTAGCTATACCATTGACGACGGTAACGGTGGAACCGATAGCGCCACTGTTTCTATCACTGTTGCACCTTCTATTGTTGCACCTTCAAACCAACCTCCGTTAGCTATAGCTGATTCAGTCACCACTGAGCAGGCAACAGCCGTCAC
The DNA here is from genome assembly GCA_937998875.1 of uncultured Granulosicoccaceae bacterium. GTDB lineage: Bacteria > Pseudomonadota > Gammaproteobacteria > Granulosicoccales > Granulosicoccaceae. Next base: position 296,353 of record CALLBO010000009.1, on the reverse strand, counting down.
TATTGATGTGCTGGCTAATGACACAGATGATGACGGTGATGTGCTGACCATGTCTATTGATACTGCGCCTGCCAACGGCGTGGCAGTGATTGAGCCGGACAATACGATCCGTTATGAGCCGGCAGCGGATTTCAGCGGCACAGACAGTTTTGTCTATGCCATCACCGATGGTATTGCCACCGCCGTCGCGACAGTGTCTATTAGTGTGACCGCTGATCCAGTTGCTGTAACGAATATCGAAATTATTACTGGTGAATCAGGCATTGGCGAGAACGATGCTGACTTCACCTTACAGATGCCGGATGGCAGTACCGTAGTTCCGGTAAGTTTTGACCGACTGGCTGACGCCTGGTTTGATCCCGCGGTTGGAAGCTGGATCGCTCCGGCAAGAGATCTGGCTGCTGCTGAGGACGGTGAGGATGGACCGGAGTATCCTGCAGGAAGCTATATCTACACCCACAATTTTGATCTCTCCTCGACGGAGGGGATTTCGTTGTCCGGTGTCTGGGGTAGTGATGATGCTATAACGATAGTGCTGAATGGAAATCAGCTGGTGCAGGCACCGGCCGAACTTTCAAACTTCGCAGAACAAAATAACTTCACTGCAAGCGAAAGTGATTTTATTGCCGGTACTAATACAATTATCTTTACTGTCGATAATGGCGCTGGCCCGACAGGACTATACATCAATGCAGTAATCAGTAATCAGTAGAGATAATTGCCCGCCAACTTCGCCCGTAGAGTCCAATCTGTAACGCCGGTTTAACCGAGGCCAATATTAAACTGAATCAGATCAAGTCCGCGTACTGCAATAAGCAGCAGGGTTATTAAAGCAGCACCACCGAGCAGATCGATTCGTTCTCTTCGCTCCACCAGCAATAGTTCTGATCCATAGAGAATGATTGCCAGCACCACAATAAATATATTGACATTAAAGGTGCCGAACAGGATCGGATCTTTCGCAAACAACAGCGCACCAACAATTAAAAACAATAGCAGCCAGTCAAAAGAAGTAACCTTGAACTCCTCTTTTCTGCGGCCTGGTGAAAACCGAATGGCCAGGAATATCGCTATGCAAACCGACGTGTAGAACAGTATTTCGAGTACCACTGCGTATTCGTTCTGCCAGGTAAGACGGTCTATCGTAGACAGATAGATGGCGAATACCACTGTTATGTATATGATGCCCCGCCTTGCATTGACTTTGAACGGGTGTACGTTGAAATTTTGCAGTGCGAGAAATATCGCTAGAATTGCCGCGACCACGCCAAAGTCGCGCGGGATGTCATTAATCCAGACACCGAGTGCGATCAGATAACCCGGAATTGCAATCTCGAGAAAGCGTCGTGAGCCATGCATCAGCACTTCATTTTGTTCAATGGCGGCAAGACTGCTGGAAAGCATTTTAAGTGCTTTGGTGTTGCCCGGTCGCCAGCCTTTATTTTCAGCCATGTTAAGCAGGTAGTAAGCTCCTGCGCACATGACTATATAAATGCCGGTGATGAGCCAGTCGCTGGCAGTTTGCAGCCAGATTCCGCAGCACACCATTAACGTATGAATGCTGTAGATCACCACAACCGATTCTTTATGTTCGAAACCGACTTCGAGTAGCCGATGATGCATATGATTGCGGGTTGCGCGGAAAATATTCGAGCCTGACATGGCGCGTTTTTTCAGAACCGTCAGAATATCGATAACCGGCAGACCGAGTAGTAGGAGTACTACAGTCTTACTTACTCCTGCGGTCGACTGTTCGACAAGAAGTACAGCGAGAAAGCCGAGTGTGAAGCCGAGGAACTGGCTGCCACCGTCTCCCATGAATACGATTGCAGGATGCGTGTTATATCGCAGAAAGCCCACAAGACCACCGATCGCTGCGAGCGCAATGATAATAGTGAGGTTGTCCCCGGGTGAAAGGTAGGCAATTAGCGCGATAGCACCGAGGGATATCAAAGTTTCACCTCCCGCCAGACCATCGAGCCCATCTGAATGGTTGATCGCGTTGATGACCCCGATCATCGCGACCATGGTAAATGCCTGATAAAACCATGTCGGGAAGTCGTAGCTTATAAACGGAAACTCAGTGACGTGCAGACCGGCGTAAAAGATCATCGGAATGACAGCGATTATCTGACCAATAAACTTGGTGTAGTGGCCCATTTCGCGCTTGTCGTCCATGGCACCGAATGTCAGTAAAACGATGCAACCAAACAGGTAACAAAGAGCTGTTTTATCCAGTTCCGCCAGAGTAACCACCGGAATCAACGCGCCGATTATGATCCCCCAACCGCCGACGCGCGGGATCGGTGTCACATGAACTTTCCGTTCCTCATCCGGGTTATCCATCATCCCGAGTTTGGGTGCCAGCCTGACCATAATCGGGATAACAGCAAGGCTTATCATGGTCGCAGCTGCGATTAGAAAAAGAAAATTCATAGGTTAAAAGGCAGCAGCGAGCGCTATTGCATCCAGGTAATGGTTCGGGTCATTTAAAACTTCCTGTTTGCTGCTACTTGATAAGTGCGCGGAAAGCTGACTGATTCACGAGGTAAACAAAGGAAGAATATCGATAGTTTAGCATTGGATCTGTGCATCGTCTTAGCCTTATTATTCCCGCTGGTGTTGGCAGTTATTGCGCATCAGGTTTATCACGGGTGATTTTGGTCCACTCAAAATTGCCCGGATCGAACTCAATTGTGCCGTCTTCGTATCGCGCTTTGAGCGTGTAGATTTCGGGCATATTTGCTGCTGCAGTATCTTCCTTAGCTTCTGCGGTGTGGCTGCTGGCAGGTATTTCAACGACGACGCCAGCTTCATTCCTGTTGGCAATGCTTGTGCCATTCTGCTGCGAGGCAATCCGGTATTCGGCTATTTCAGCAGCCCCGGCGGCAACAGGCTGGTAGCGATCGCTGCGTTCCCGCAACTCCGGCAACCCGTTCATGACACTCGCCAGGTAGTGACCATAGTCATCTCCTGTGAATGCACGGGCGTGTACTACTACCGGCATACGTGAATCGAATTCACGCAAGGATACTGGCTCAATACCGTTTTCCAGCATCTCTTTCGAGGCCGCTCTGTACTCCGATAACGCTAGAGTTTCAAAGCGATTTTCAGCAAAAACAATAGCTGCCGGGCGCTGGTTGTAGGCTGCAAAGACGCCATATCCCAGTGCTGCAATTTGAACGGCGGCGATGGCCGTCATGTCAAATTTGAGGTGTTTTTTCCATGGACGGTAGAAGCACAGCGTTAGTGCCGGACCCAGTACCAGGTCAATAGGGGCGATAATCTGCAGTCCCTGCCAGCCTCCATCCATCCAGAAAAGATCATCCGGGTACCAGATAATTCTCATGATCGCCGCCAATGCGATGAAAATAATAAGGCTGATCCCAAAATGGATTAGGAAAGCCTTTCTGACTGAAGGTAATGTCATTTTGCTCACCGAGGTAAATGCTTGTGGAACGGCGAGCTTTGCAAATTTCTTTCCAGCGATGCAGCTTTGAAGAACCGCCAGTTGATAAGGGCGAGTCAAAACCGGTTAGGCAACCAACATCTCCAACAACGCCTTTTGAGCGTGCAACCGGTTGCCAGCTTCCTGCCACACAACACTTTGCGGGCCATCTATCACCGATGCTGTCACCTCTTCACCGCGATGCGCCGGCAGGCAGTGCATAAAGATCGCATCTTTTCCGGCACATGACATAATTTGATCGTTAACCTGATATGGACTTAAAAGACTATTCAGCTGCATCGTTTCTTCTTCCTGTCCCATACTTGCCCAAACATCGGTGACAACAACATCTACGTTTTCGCACGCGGCTGTGACGTCATCGATCAGTTCTGCATTGCTGGCGCATGCACCCAGCAACGCATCATCCGGGGCGAGGTCAGGTGGGCAGGCGATGTTGAGTTTGAAATCAAGGAGCTTTGCAGTGTTGATGAATGAGTTGCACATATTTGTGTTGCCTGCTCCCAGCCATGCAATGGTGGCACCGGCAATGTTTCCGCGAACTTCAAAGAAAGTTTGCATGTCTGCAAGTAACTGGCAAGGGTGCAGCTTGTCAGTCAGCCCGTTAATTACCGGTATTGAAGAAACACTGGCGAAGTGCTCAATAGTTTCATGGCTGTGAGTGCGCAGCATCGCAACGTCAACCATCTCGGATAAAACCCGTGAGGTATCTTCAATCGGTTCTCCTCTGCCTAGTTGCGAATCTGTCGGTGTGAGGTTTAACGCGTGCCCACCGAGTTGCACCATACCCGCCTCAAAAGAGGTGCGTGTACGGGTGGAAGCTTTTTCGAAAATCATTGCCATGGTTCTATTGCGCAGCGTATCGCGAATTTCTCCACGTTTCCACGAGGCTTTAAGTTCTATAGCATTTTCAATCAGCGCAATAAATTCATCGCGTGTGAGGTCATCTTCTGCAATGAAATGTCTGAGGGAAGGTTGACTCATGCGTCGGTAACCGCAGTTTTTGTTTCGCAATGCTGAAGTATGGAGTCTGCCACGCGTCTGGCGATTTCACTAGTTTCACTCTCAGTTAGATTGCACGGAGGTAGCAGTCTTACTGTGTTGCCGGCAGTGACGTTAAAGACAACACGATTATTAAGCCCGGTGTTAACCAGGCCGGTGCAATCTGTATCAAGCTCTACTCCGATCATCATACCGCGGCCTCGTATCTGTTTAAATTCCGGTCTGTTATGTAACGATTCAGTTAGTGAATTCATCAGTAAGTCACCGGTGGTTTTTGCATTGTCGGTTATGTTCTGTTTTTGCATCGTTTCCAATACTGCAAGCGCTACTCTACAGGAAAACGGATTACCACCAAATGTTGAGCCATGGTGGCCGGGCTGAATTAACTTTGCGGCATCACCTGCAGTCAGACATGCGCCAATGGGTATGCCATTGCCCAATGCTTTAGCGCTGGTGATAACGTCCGGTGTTATCTGTTCTGCCAGACACGCAAACCAGTGACCGGTTCTTGCCATGCCGGTTTGTATTTCATCACAAATCATTAACCAGTTTTGATCGTCGCAGATTTTTCTAATGGCACGCAGGTAACCGTTGTCAGGTACCACGATACCTCCCTCGCCAAGAATTGGTTCAACCATAATCGCCACGACATTTTTATTGCCAATGACGTTTTCGATGGCGGCAATATCATTGTATGGCAGATGAAGAAACTCACCTACCAGAGGTGAAAAACCGTTGTGGACTTTTTCATTGCCGGTGGCAGAAAGGGTTGCCATCGTGCGTCCGTGAAAACTGCCATTAAAAGTAATCACAACCGGGTGTTCGACGTTTTTCTTTCGTGCATGCAAACGGGTAAGCTTGATAGCGGCTTCATTCGCTTCCGCACCTGAGTTACCAAAAAATACCGCGTCCATACCGGATACGCTGCATAACTTTTTCGCGAGATTTTCCTGATGCGTAACCGAAAACAAATTTGAAGTATGCAGCAGTGTGCCTGCCTGCTCGGTGATTGCGGCAGTAATCGCCGGGTGGCTATGGCCAAGACCGCAAACCGCGATACCGCCCAGGGCATCAAAGTATTCGTTACCATCATGATCCCACAAACGTACTCCATCGCCGCGATCAAACGACACGGGAAGTCGTGCATAGGCGGGGATTAACGATGAGGGTGAGTTGGCAAAGGACATCTATTTTCCTGGGTTCAGTGTTTGCTTTTGTTTTACGTCAGCAGTCAAATTGCGTGGCCACAAAGGCTGGTTTCTATCAATTGACCATGGAAGTAGACTATGGAAGTGACGGGTATAAATCAAACCCTGGCTAGTGATTGTGAGCTCTGAAAGTCGGGATCCGGTTTGTGCCGAGGGTTCGGTTTCATCACACAGTGATTAAAATCCGAAGACTTAATCTTGAATCCGGATAAAACTTGCCCCATGCTTGATGTGGTGATCAGCTACGCGTGGACTGATCAATAAATGCCCGAATCAACCGCAGATTCCCAGTGGCCGAATATATGCCAGGCCGGGTATCTGTCAAAGTTTTGAAACCAAGAGAGATCCAGTGACTGACGTTAACGAAAGAATAAAACAACATATCGAGTCAAATCCGGTGGTGCTGTTCATGAAGGGCACGCCGCAGATGCCGATGTGCGGCTTTTCGAGCAGAACATCCGAAGCGCTGAAGAATATCGGTCGGGAATTCGCCTACGTAAATGTGATTCAGGACTCTGAAATTCGCGAAGCACTGCCCGCTTACTCAGACTGGCCAACTTTTCCTCAGTTGTATGTTGATGGTGAACTGGTGGGTGGCTGCGATATTGTGATGGAACTCAACGAGAGTGGTGAACTCGGCCGTATGGTCGAGGCATCTGCGAATCAGTAATTGCTGTTGAAGTAGCTGACAAGCTTTAGCACGTCAGCTATTTTGATGAAGCGCTTCCCAGCGATTGATGACAGCGCAGAATAACTTCGCTGTCATCTCCGTATCGTACACAGCTGAGTGCGCATCAGCGGTGCTCCAGCCGAGTTCTGCCGACTGTGCGGCACGAGCCAGCACCGTTTGACCATAGGCCATTCCGCACAGAGAGACGGTATCGAAATTACTGAACGGATGAAAAGGGTTGCGCTTAATGCCGTTGCGCTCAACGCAGGAATTGATAAAGCTTAAATCAAAAAACGCGTTGTGGCCGACCAGAATCGCGCGATTGCAACCCGCTTCTTTCACTGCTTTTCTAATGGGTGTGAAAATGTGCCCTAGCGCATCCTGTTCTTTTCGAGCTGCGCGCAGCGGATGGTACGGATCGATGCCATTGATCTCCATAGACTTCGGATCCATGTTGGCACCTTCGAATGGAATAACGTGCGTGCTGATCACGGGTTCCGGTTGCAGCTTACCCTGATCATCCTGCGAAATAATGACTGCAGCCACTTCCAGAAGCGCGTCGGTCTGACAATTAAAACCACCGGTTTCAACGTCTACAACCACTGGCAGGAATCCTCGGAAGCGGGTGTGCAGTGGGGTACTGGCACCTGCTTCATAGAGTATTTTTTCTTCGCTCATGAACAGATTTCGCGGCAACCAGAGAAACAGGGCGGGCACAACAGATTGTCGCCAGCAAGGCCGGCAGGCCTTATAGTAACATCGATGAAAGCCGGCGCCAGGTAGAAATAGTATGTTGTTGCAAACCCCAGGATTGTTTGCCGAACGTTGCCCGTGCGGAAACCATTCATGCGCAGTTTAAAAAACCTTATTATACTTTTCTTTCGGGTGGCGACGTTTAGAACACCGCCGCAGGATTTGCCTGCCTCTGAAGTAGTACTGGCGTTTGCAATTGCGTTATCGTTATTTCTTGGGTTGATTAGATATGCAGTGGTCGGTTCCGGCTACTACTCTGTTTTCCGCGTGGTTCTGGAACTTTTAATACCGGGCTTACTTATTTATCTTTTGTTGTTGTATTTTAAAATGCCCACCCGCTTTGTCCAGACGTTTGCCGCAGTTTGTGGTACCGGTGCCATTATTTATGCTTTTGCATTACCGTTTTTACCGTCGTTTTTTGCGGCGGCTGAAACGTCGCAGCATCAATTATCGGTGTATATCATCATTGCTATCGACTTGTGGTCTGTGGCGGTAATTGCCTACATACTCAAGCATGCAGTGAATGTTGGCTTTGCCACCGGTATCAGTCTCGCGGTGGTTTTGGTTTTGCTGACGCTTATTCTGGTAGAGAGCGTCTCGCCCTCCAAAGAGCGTCCGCAGTCTGATCAGGCCCTGCCAGTAACGCAGTTGCCAAACAGCGTTCCAATCTTCAGCGGCTAGTTTTTGCTCGAGTCGCAGACTATGGCCGTTATCTGTCTGTCCCTGGGGGGCGAGACAGGTGTGGTGGATTCTGCCGATCAATCTATTTTCCGTCTCTGGCATGCATTTTGAACGTGCCGCTGCCGCATGTGAGCGTGGTGAGGGTGAAAATAACGATTTTGCATGTCAAATGAGTCATTTGGGCTACACATAGGTAATTATTGACTATGCTTGTATAACTAAACAACGTGATTGGGCTGTGGCGAAGATTTAGTGTTACCGAACTTTCCAAATAGCCCGCGATAGCAAGCTCCCAAAGTCCTGAAGATAATGGATGGGAAGCACCTCAGTACAGAACATAGAAGAACTACAATGTCGCAAATTACTACGCTGGTTAATCCCATGGCTGAACAAGTAGCTGATCCACTGGTCGATCTACAGGCAACCCCCAGGCACGCTGCATCACAACAGGCCGCCCAGGTTGATTTTGATGTACCGGCAAAGGTCGGGAAGTATCAGTTACTTGAGCGGATCGGCAAAGGCACATGCGGGATAGTCTACCGGGCGTACGATGCGATCTTATCGCGAGATGTGGCGATAAAAATCTCTCAGGTTGGCACACTCGATCAACAGAATGGCAAGATGCCGGGCGCGCAGAAAGCGTTCATTACAGAGACTCTGTCGGCCGGCAGGTTATCGCACCCGAACATTGTCGCCGTCTATGATGCTGGTATTGACGGACCGCTCAATTACCTTGTGATGGAATATGTAGAGGGTGTTTCGTTAAAACAGTACGGCCGTGGAAAGGACCAGTTATCACCCCATAGGGTGGTGAGTGTAATTGCGGAGGTCTGCAAGGCGATTGATTTCTCCCACAAGAAAGGCATTGTTCACCGCGACATCAAGCCTGCAAACATCATGATTGCGGGCGACGGATCAGTGAAGCTGCTGGACTTCGGTATTGCAATCAGTACCACTGCCGATGAAGCGGCAGGTACCGGCAGACCGGCGCTGGGTACCCCAAACTATGTTTCACCTGAGCAGGTTAGTGGCTCAGAGCTTGGTCCGCGTAGTGACATCTATTCACTCGGTACGGTTCTGTTTGAAATGCTGACAGGCCAGCAGGTGTTCAAGGCGCAAACCGTAGAAGAGTTATTTACTGCAATCCTCAAGGAACCGGCGCCTCTTCTTACGTCAGTTCGTGCTGATCTTCCTGTTGAGCTTGAGCAGGTTGTAGGACGTTGTCTGGCAAAGAATCCGGACAAGCGATATTCAAACGGTGCAGAGATGGCTGCAGCACTTGAAGCAGTGCTTGATAAGATGGCTCCTCCGGATATGCTGACACCGGAAATGGAAGGCTGGGTACCGGTTATATCGCAGCTGAAGTTCTTCTCCAAGTTCAGCGATCGTAAAATTGCCTGCTTTGCATCTGTCAGCAAGGTTGTTAGATTCAGCGCCGGCACCACAGCGCTTGGGAAGGGTACACTTGATAATCATTTGTACGTCATCATCGAGGGAGTTGCCAGTCTTTCAGGCTATAACAGTCTGAGTGCTGTTCTCGGTCCGGGTGATTGCTTTGGGGAGAAGGGTTTTCTACAGGGCAACAAGAGCGACAGCGATGTTGAGGTGATGACAGATATAGTGGCGCTTAAAGTGAAGGCTGCGGATGTACACGCACTACCAGAGGCTGACCAGCTGGCGCACTATCAAATGATATCGAGCGGTGTTGTGCAGAGAAGAAACCACGCAGAGGAATTGATGCTGGATCTTGCGCTGTAGTGATTCGTAGTGATCTGCCGTTTGTACGAGATGGCAGCAGTGTTAACTTTTTCCGATCAAAAAAATACCGCGCATTGCGCGGTATTTTTTATTGCATGAGAGCACGTAAGCTTAAGCTACTTTTTTCTTTTGCAGCAGATGCTTTTCCCAGTTGATTGCAGTGGCCACAATCTCTTCAAGATTATCGTGCTTGGGCGTCCAGTCCAGGGTTCTGTGAATTTTATCCACGTTTGCAATCAGCTCCGGTGGATCACCGGCACGACGTGGTTGCTCAACAATCTTGATGTCGGCGCCATTGACTTTTTGAACCGTATCCAGAACATCGCGGACACTGTAACCATGGCCGTAGCCGCAGTTAAGGCGAGTTGATTCACCGCCCTTACGCAGATAGTCAAGTGCATGGATGTGTGCTGATGCAAGATCCGACACATGGATGTAGTCACGTACACCGGTACCATCTTCGGTTGGATAGTCAGTACCGTAGACGTATATTTCCGGGCGTTTCCCCACCGCCACTTCTGCGGCAACTTTAACTAGCAGCGTTGCACCAACGGTTGACTGACCGATCTCACCATCCGGATCACATCCGGCAACATTGAAGTAGCGCAGGATGACATGCTTCATGTCGCAGGCCTTGCTTAGATCTTCAATCATATACTCAGACATTAATTTAGACATGCCATACGGGTTAATCGGTGCCGTGGGCATGTCTTCAGTGCAAGGATTACCATCACCATCGCCATAGGTGGCAGCAGTAGATGAGAAGATAAAGTTCTCGATATTATTGTTTTGGCAGCACTCAAGCAGGTTGCGAGTGCTGGCGGTGTTGTTGTTGTAGTACTTGAGTGGGTTCTCAACCGACTCTGGCACAATAGTGTGAGCCGCAAAGTGCATCACGGTGTCTATTCCGTGTTCGCTCATGATGCGATCAACCAGCTCCATGTCACCGGTTTTGCCCACCACCAGTTCGCCAAACAATATGCTTTCTTCAAAGCCGGTAGAGAGATCGTCCAGTACTACAATCTTCTCGCCCTTCTGGCCGAGTTGTTTCACAGTGTGGCTGCCAATATAACCGGCGCCACCAGTCACGAGTATTGATTTCGACATTCAACTTCGCCTTGTTCGTTGCGTGTTGCTACACGCTATGGATATTTGTTTCAGGGCTTTATTAATATACCCCAAAATGTTGTGACACCAGTCATTCTGGTAGGATTATAGTCCGTCTGCCGGGGTGGCGATGCGCACGTGCTGTGCCAGAGCCCGGTCATTCCAATCGGCAGAGGTATCGGCTAACCTCGGGCTTTCTTTATGCAACATGACTTCTGGCACGACGCCTGGTCCAACTCAGCGGCCAGATCAGCGGAACCCGGCTGGCAGCAAAAAGAGGTTAATCCACACCTCACTAAACACTGGAAATCCAGTGGGGCTATCGCCGGTGAAGCAGTTTTCGTCCCGCTTTGCGGCCGAAGTCATGACATGCGCTGGCTCCATGACTACGGTCACCACGTTATCGGCATAGATCTCAGTGTGTCTGCGCTGGAGGAATTTTGTAAACAACAGTCAATCGATGCGACCTGTGAGCGGGATGGAGACCTCACCGTTTTCCGCGCGCCCGGCTTCACACTCTATGCCGGTGACTTTTTCAAACTGCAAGCGTCTCATATCTCACAGGTGAGCCGGGTATTTGATCGGGCGGCGCTAATTGCGCTGCCACCTGAGATGCGTAAGCCTTACGCTCAGCATCTGCGGTCTATTTTGCCCGGTGGATCAGAAATATTTTTAATTACAATAGCTTATGATCAAAGTCAGATGAATGGTCCGCCGTTTTCAGTGCCTGAAACAGAGGTTCTGGATCATTACAGCGACGGATTTGAAATTGAAGTAATGCAGTCTGCCAGCGGACCTGATCAGCTAGGTAACCTCGAACAACGCGGTCTGAAAACACTCACCGAAGCCTGCTTTTTATTACGCCCGAAAGTACCATCTGAAACCTGATAAAATGCCGCGAGCAGTGCGGTTACCTGCACCGTACAACTACCTGAAAACGCTTGATTAGACAGAGTTCGGCCGCAGTTTTAAAGCACGTTGAAGTGGAACTTTTGAATGCCTGAAAAACTAAAAAAAATGATCGGGGTGGTGATGCTCGTGTGTGCGATAGGTGGTGTGTCGTGTGTCGGTGCACTGGGTCCCTCGGTTGAGCGGGTGAAGAACTTCGCTGGTGACATAAAGGTGGTCAAGTGAGCCAGTTGAAACGCGGTGGTGCGAAAAAATATGATCCGCACAATTCTGTGCGGATGCCGGCAGCGCGCGGATTTCTCCTATATCTCCTACCGATGCCCATGTTGTTTCTGGCACTCATGCGAATGCTCGGTGGTAATAGTTCCAGTGCACTGGGTTTTGCACTGTGTTTTGCACTTTGCATGGGTGCTGCCACACTCGTGCGCAAGGGTCTTAACATAGAACAGGAAGCACAACGGCGCAAAATTGTTCGCCGCAGCAGTGCTGTCCCATATAAAGCGATAGGGGCAGGGGTGTTGGGTGTTGCGATATTTATCGGGGCGTTACTGGGCGCAAAAATTACCCTTGTCAGCAGCCTGTTACTCGGAGTTGCTGCAGCCGTCGGTTCAGTATTTACCTATGGCGTTGATCCTTCTCGCAGTGCACCCGATATGTCTGCGGTCGGTGTCACGTCCGAAGAAGTGATTGAAATTCTCGATGAGGCGGATCAAAAGATACTCGCAATTGAAGCGGCAAGAGGTCGCATCCACAATGTAGAAATGAAAGACCGGCTGCAGAATATTGTTAAAGGCGTGCGTGAGATTACGGACATTGTCGAAGAAGATCCGCGGGATCTTAGACGGGCAAGAAAATTCTTAAGAACCTACCTTGATGGCGCGCAGCGAGTCACGGAAGGTTATGCGGATACTCACAAGTACGGTGATGACGGCGTGTTGGAAGAAAATTTTCGCAACGTGCTTGTAACGATCGAAACCGTGATAGAAGAACAGAAAGGCAAGCTGTTGGAAAACAATCTGACTGAGCTCGATGTGCAGATTGAAGTACTGCAAATGCAGCTTGAGAGAGAAGGCGTGTGAGTTTATTGAAGCAACAGTTATCAATCACCGGACATCACTTTGTGCGGTACCGGATTAGGAGAAATAAGAGTGTCTGATTTAGAAAATAGTACAGTTCCTACCACCACAGACGAATCGTTAAAAGAAGACGTCGCAAGGCTTGAAGCCATGTTGTCGCCGGATCTCAAGTATGAAATGGTCACACTGGAGAACGCTGATCAGTCAGACCGTGCCCGCATCACTGAGTTGATGAACGACATCGATCTCACCGACTCGAACAGCATTCTTTTCTACGGTAGTAACGCTCAGGAACAGCTCACTACTATAAGTGACAATATGCTTGAGGGTGTGCGCAATAAAGATGTCGGTCCGGCCGGTAAGGATCTCAATGATATGGTCACGGTCCTGCGAGGGTTTGATGTAGCGGGTCTTGATCCGACCAAGAAACAGGGTTTCTTTGCCAGGTTATTCAAACGTGCGTCACCTGCTGTGCAGTTTGTGCAGGAGTATGAAGGTGTGCGGCGCCAGATCGATGTGATCACTGACAATCTTGAGGATCATAAAACCAAATTGCTGACGGATATTGCAAGTCTTGATCGCTTGTATGACGCCAATCTTGACTATTATCACGCGCTGGAGCTGTACATTGCAGCCGGTGAAGAGAAGCTTAAGCAGCTGGACACAGTGGATTTGCCGGCACTAGCAGAAACGGCATCAAACACTGACGACGTACTTAAAGCCCAGGAGCTGCGCGATATGCGGACCGCACGGGATGATCTCGAGCGTCGCATTCATGACCTGATGCTTACCCGCCAGGTCGCGATGCAAAGCCTGCCGAGCATTCGCATGGTGCAGGAGAACGACAAAGGACTGGTATCAAAAATCAGTTCAACGCTGGTTAACACCGTGCCGTTATGGCGCCAGCAACTGGCTCAGTCTGTGACAGTGTTTAGATCACAGGAAGCCGCGAAGAGTGTAAAGTCAGCGACTGACCTTACCAATGATTTACTGGAAAAGAATGCAGAAACCCTTCGCACTGCGAATCGCGAAGTTCGTGAGCAGATGGAGCGGGGAGTCTTTGATATTGATGCAGTTAAACGTGCCAATGAAAACCTGATCGCTACCATTGAAGAAAGTCTGCGCATTGCAGATGAGGGCAAGGTTAAGCGACGGGAAGCGGAGCGCACACTGCAGGAACTTGAAAGCGAACTGAAGAACAAACTCGTATCTGCCAGCTCGCAAGCCCGCGCAACATCTACAGGAGCATAAGTAATGGGTTTGTTTGACAAACTTTTTGGCGAATTTATTGACATCATTGAGTGGACTGATGACACCAGTGACACAATGGTTTATCGCTTTGAGCGCTATGGCAATGAAATTAAATATGGCGCAAAGCTGACTGTCCGCGAAGGGCAGTCTGCAGTCTTCGTTAATGAAGGCGAGGTTGCTGATGTCCTCGGGCCGGGCATGTATGAGCTTGAAACCCGCAATCTGCCGGTGCTGTCAACCATACTCAATTGGGATCATGGTTTTAGCAGCCCGTTCAAGGCCGAAGTTTATTTTGTAAACACTAAACGATTTGTTGATCTTAAGTGGGGTACCAAGAACCCGTTGATGATTCGTGATGCTGAATTTGGTGCAGCCCGGGTGCGTGCATTTGGTACCTACGGAGTACGCGTGACAGATCCGTTGGTTTTTATCCGTGAGATTGTCGGTACCGATGGTAACTTTCAGGTAGAAGAAATTAGTGATCAGTTACGTAACCTGATTACTTCGCGATTTTCGTCTGCCGTAGGTGCTGCAGGTATTCCGGTGCTGGATATGGCAGCCAACTATGAGCAACTCGGTGATGTGATCGGCAAGCGTATCGGGCCTGAGTTTGGCGAGTACGGTCTCGAGTTAACCAAACTTCTGGTTGAGAATATATCGGTACCGCCCTCGGTTGAAGAAGCCCTTGATAAGCGGACCAGTGCTGGCATGGTTGGCAATCTCGATCGATACATGACATACCAAACCGGTGTTGCACTGGAGGCAGGTGCCAGTAGTGAAGGTGGTGCTGCCGGTGCCGGTATCGGCATGGGTGCAGGTTTGGCAATGGGTCAGCAGATGGCCAACAACATGGGCCAACAGAGACTTGGCAGTCAAGATCGCAGTGCCCGTTATGATTCCGGTGATCGAAGTGCACCTCCGCCATTGCCGGGTCGTGTGCAATATCATGTTGCGGTTGATGGCGAAGCAACCGGGCCATACAGCGTAGAGTCACTACAGCAGCAATTGGCTGACGGATCTATAGGGCCTTCAACACTGGTTTGGTCCAACGGCATGGCAGATTGGCAGAAAGCAACCGAGGTCGAGGAGCTGAATGAGCTCTTCGGTGCACCACCTCCGTTGCCAGTTGGCTAACCATAGCGCTTAACTTGAGGGCCACATCGCGGCCCTCGATTTGTGACCCGTAAAGACCAGCAGCTTGTAGTGAATGAGCCCCTGTGGTGAATAAACCAGTTGAGTAACCCATTCGAAGATTATCTGACGTACAAGCAAGCACCGGAGGCTAGGCTAACGGTGCCTGTTGATGCGCCGGCTGCCAGAAAAGAATCGCGATTTCCCTGTGGACATTGTGGTGGACATCTCGCCTATGCCATTGGTACCGATGATCTCAAGTGCACCTATTGTGGTCGCCATCACGAGATCGATATCCCTGATGTTGCGATAGAAGAGATCTCGTTACCGAAAGGCCTCGATCGCCTCGAGCGTACGCGTAAGCTCGGCAAGACTGAAGAGTTATTAAAGTGCCCGAACTGTGCGGCACAGTTTGACCTTGATGAAAGTCTGCATTCCGGAGACTGCCCGTTTTGTGGTACGAGTGTGGTCACCAGTACCGGGGACGTGCATGAATTTTCACCGCAGGCATTGCTATCGTTTGCCATTAGCAGAGACGATGCCTTTGAGGCATATGGAAAGTGGATTTCAAGCCGCTGGTTTGCACCGTCGAAGTTAAAAGATCACGCGCGTGAAGGCAAGAGCCTTAAAGGGGTCTACATTCCGTACTGGACTTATGACAGTGACACAGTGACGTCCTACTCCGGTCAGCGTGGTGATGTTTACTATGTCAGAAGGATGGTCACGGTGATGGAGAATGGCCGCTATGTCAGGCGATCACGCATGGTGCCGAAGGTGCGCTGGACACCCGTGAGCGGCAGAACCGACAGGCACTTTGATGATGTGTTGATTGGTGCCACCAAAACTCTGCCGCGGAAAATCACCGACTGGCTTGAGCCCTGGGATCTTGAAAATCTGGTGCCCTATACTGAGGAATACCTCAGCGGTTTCCAGAGTGAGGTCTATCAGGTCGCGCTCGATGAGGGTTTCAGTCATGCGGAGCGTGTAATGCGGCAAGTCATTCGTCGCGATGTGACGCAGGCAATCGGTGGTGATCAACAACGCATCCATCGTCTAAACACCAATCACGCGGACACCACTTTCAAGCATGTGCTGTTGCCACTGTGGACAGCCGCTTTCACCTTTAAAGGTAAGACCTATCGGTTTGTTGTTAACGGGCGTAACGGCAAAACCCGAGGTGAGCGGCCCTACAGCGTTATTAAAATTGCTATTGCCGGGGTTGCAGCGGCAGCGGTCATGGGTACCGCTATTGTTACGTTTCAATCCGGCGCGGTAGGCGGCTACGTGGTGGATCGGCCAATCTTTTACGATGATCGCTATGAGCGTCCCCGTTTCAATGATCCGTTTCGCGACCTTACTATTCCACGCTACTGATTCCGCTGCCTGCGTAAATGGCAACATATAGTCTTAATAGGTTGCTGTGAATTTTTTCGGTCGCACAGAGTCTGGTGAAAAGGTAAAATTCGTAAAACCGTCACCCCGGGATACCTGGAATGTCTGCAGCTCAAGCTAGTGATGTCACTGTTGTTGATCATCCGTTGGTTCAACACAAGCTTACTTTAATGCGAAGGACTAAATCGTCTTCCTCTACTTTTAGAACGCTGCTGCGGGAAATCAGCCATCTGCTGGCGTATGAAGTGACGCGCGATCTGCCGTTGAAGAATATTGAAATCGAAACACCGCTAACGAAGACTCAAGCACCTGTGTTGTCTGGGAAAAAGCTGTGTCTGGTCTCGATTCTGCGAGCTGGTAATGGCCTCCTTGAAGGGATTCTTGATTTGATTCCCTCCGCAAGAGTGGGGCATATTGGCCTCTTCCGTGATCCCGAGACACTGAAGGCAGTAGAGTACTACTACAAGATGCCGTCAGAGCTCGAACAGCGTCTGGTTATAGTTGTTGATCCGATGCTCGCAACGGCGAACTCCTCTATTGCGGCGGTTACCCGGCTCAAAGAAGGGGGTGCTGTAAACATGCGATTTCTCTGTCTGCTCGCCGCACCCGAAGGTATAGCGGCATTTCAGAAAGCGCACCCTGATGTGCCAATCTTTACAGCAGCCATTGATGATCACCTGGATGATCACAGTTATATCGTACCGGGTCTTGGTGATGCCGGTGACCGGATCTACGGCACGCGTTAAGTAGTAATAGATACCAATGACGGATGATGCTGCATTTTCTGCGGTAGGCAGAGTGTATGGTGATGCTGCCTTTGAGAAGCTTAAAGACTCGCACGTTTGCATTGTTGGTATTGGCGGGGTCGGCTCATGGGTTGCTGAGGCGATGGCGCGCAGTAGCGTTGGCGAGCTTACGCTTATTGATCATGATGATGTATCCGCCACCAATATAAATCGACAGGTCCATGCAGACCAGACAACTGTCGGGCAGTCTAAGGTCGAGGTAATGGCGCAACGTATTGCACTGATAAACTCTGCCTGTGTTTGTCATTCCATCGACGATATGCTGGTGATCAACAATATTGAAAAATACATAGACTCCCGGTTTGACTTTGTTGTTGACGCAATGGACTCCATAATGTTCAAAGCCGCATTAATCAACTACTGTAAGCGTAACAAAATACCAATCATTACTATTGGTGGTGCAGGCGGACGAACCGATCCTACAAAAATAACAATCACTGATCTGAGTAAGACCTGGAACGATGCATTGGCTGCTAAAGTGCGGCATAGGTTGCGCGCCAAACACGGGTTTAAGATTCGGCAACGCTTTCGTGTTGAATGTGTGTTTTCGACTGAACAGGCTCGATACCCTGCTGGTGACGGAGAGGTAAGTTATCAAAAACCGGGGGTTCGCGGTGCCACTCTGGATTGCGATACAGGCTATGGGTCATTGGTGAATGTTACTGCGAGCTTTGGATTTTTTGCAGCGGCGCGAGTGATGAATAAGCTTGTTGCGAACTGAAAGTCTGTTTGGCTTCTCAAGCGGTAGGGGGTAGTTTGCAATTTCACCCGGTAAACATTGATCTTGATGGTGGACCCGTCCTGACAGGATGGTGCACCCGGGAAGGTCACCAGACAGTCTTGTTTTTTACCCACGGTAACGGATTTTGTGGACGTGTTTACCAGCCAATGCATGAGTTGCTGGCTCAGAAGCATGATTTATTAATGCTCGATATACCCGGACACGGCAATAGTCCGGCGGCAGAATTTGTCGGCTGGAATCAAACCGCGGAGTACCTGTGGCAGGCGTTGCAGTCCTGCTCGACAATTGTCAATGATCGTGATGTGCATGCCGTCGGTCATAGTCTGGGTGGTATGTTGTCTATGTTGTTAGCCAGTGAGCACCCGGATACTTTTAAGTCGATGGTGTTGCTCGACCCAATAATGTTTCCTCAGCCAATGTTTTTCATGATGCACGTTATCAGCAGGCTCGGGTTAACTGCAGCATTTCATCCGTTTGTAAAACCTACTTTGCGTCGTCGCAATGGCTGGTCCGGCAGGCAGGAAGCGTTTGATTATTTTCATAAAAGAAAAATATTTGAACACTGGACTGATGAATCGCTTAACAGTTATGTTGCGCATGCAATGGTTGAAAGTGAGCCCGGTAGAATCGGTGAGATCAGTTCGAGTGTCCAACTGTGTTGTGAGCCAACACTTGAGGCCAGATGGTTTGCGACGTTGCCCGATAAACTGTGGCCGTCAATAAAAACTCTGCCTGGTCCGGTAGCTATGATTATGGGTGAGGATACTTACCCTTTCTCATTGCGTGCAGCACGCCAGGCTCAACGTGTTAATTCGGCAGTTAATTTTTCGCAAGTGCCGGGTGGACATTGTTTTATGCAGGAATATCCCGCAGAGGCTGCCGGATATGTTTTGAAGGCACTTATAAAACATAAAAGCCAACTGAAGTAGCTGGCATTATTACCCAGGTCTCGCGTACAGCGGGACTTCGCTGTTGACCGGTTGATCAGATACCGGTTGACGAATAGCGTAGCTTCCAGACATCTGCCAGATGAGTGGCGGTGCGGTTGGATAATTCGTCCAGTTGCCCGCGACAGTTCGCTCTGGCTTCGTATTCATCGTCAAAGCCATTGGCCAGAGCGACGTCCACCCAGGCTGCACATTGAATGTAATCAACTTCGGTACCACGACCGTCATGATAAAGCGTTGCGAGTGTGTACTGTGCGTGCGCATGGCCTTGTTCTGCCGCCAGCTTGTACCACTTGAATGCTTCAGCGTAGTCAGTTGGTATGCGATTGCCTTCGTGATACAGAGAGCCAAGTAGTGTTTGTGCTTCGGCGTGACCCTGTTTTGCGGCTTTGATGTACCAGCGCTTTGCCTGATCAAAATCGCGTTCTACTCCCAGCCCTTCGCTGTACAGGTAACCGAGCTTTTGCTGTGCATCAAGGTTGCCTTGTAAGGCAGATTCCATCCACCATTCACGTGCGTTGAAATAGTCTTTGGCAGCACCTTGTCCGGTATAGAACAGCTTGCCGAGTTCATATTGAGCCTGACTATTTCCCTTTAGCGATGCGAGCTCAAACCAGAGCTTTGCCTGTTCCATGTCTTTTTCGACCCGTGGCGTACCCCGGGAGTAGGCGAGACCCAGAGCCAGCTGCGATTCGGTATGGCCGCGCTCTGCGCGCCAGGTGGCGAGTGTAATATTGAGCGGTTCGGGTTCAGGTTCTGCCGGCGTGGCAAAGTCTTTGATGTCTGTTGTCGCCAAAGGCGATGGCGGATTCGGAATTTGCAATTTTGGCGTTTTCGAATCCAATTGATTGTTGCTTGAAATCGGCCGGGCGGCATCAGATATTGCCATAGCAGTTTCGGTTCGCTGATCGGTATCAGCAGCTTTGTCCGCTGTGCCGCATGCGCTTAGTAATATTGCAGCGAAGGCAATCGTGACAATGCGAAAGTGCGTGGTGCACCGGCTGAAGGAGAGGCCAGAGGGTAGGCCATGGGAACAGACAGTTTTCATTTTCGATAAAGCTGGCTTACGGCAGTGCATGATGTGCTCCTGCAGGGTGAGTGCGCCAAGTTTAGCGCTTACTGAAGTTGGATAAATCGACAATACAGCAAGTTTTGGTATTTTTAGATCTAGGCAATTCCTGCATCAAGGCTTGCAGCCATCAGTGTGCCTAGAGATTCGCATTGATTGATAAAGTCTGGTTGATAACTTCCATGCAGCAATACCGGTTCACAGATCGCTTTCCATCTTAGCCCGGTAACAATGCGCTCTACTGCCGAGATAGTACCCGTTCCATCGAGACCGGCGCGTACGTACAGCGCGTAAGGCGTGCCTTGTTTCTTTTCAAGCACCGGATAATACACTCGCTCAAAAAAGTCTTTCAGAACGCCGCTCATGTAGCCGAAGTTTTCGGTCGTGCCCAGAATAATCCCATCAGCGTTGAGCACGTCATCAACTGTTGCTTCAAGTGGAGGAATATGTATCGCTTCTACGGATTCGATGTCTGGATGTCGGCAGCCGCTGAGTGTAGCATCGGCAAGTGCCTGCGTATTTTCCGAAGGTGTATTGGCGACAATAAGAAGTTGCTTTGTGGACGGCATGCTCAGTCCTCTTTAATGCCACCGAATACTTCAATCATCGCGGGAAACAGGCTGGAAAACTCGAGTGCCATGAGTGTGACGTTGCTGTCGAATACGGCACGGGCATCAAGATCAGCAGCATCAGCACCATCATCCGGTGCGGTATCAGTGAACTTGATTTTATGAAACACAAATTCATCATCCAGAACAAAAGACAGTGTTTCCTGTGACTCCAGTGCCATTCGTGTTACTTGTTTACCGGTGGTTGACAGTGCTTTGATCTCGTCGCTGGTTAAGTCCTGTTTGTTGCAGCGGATGTAACCGGCAATCTCGTTATCGTCCTGTAAAACGCACTCATCACCCAATACCAGATCCTTAGGCACTCTGCGGGTACCTTTTAGCCAGCGTGTAAAAAGAGGCGCTTGACCGACATCAGTCTGGACTGGTTTGATCGGAAGTTTTTCAACCGACTCTCTTAACAGCGAAGTACACTGATCTACCTTTTTGGCACTGGCATTATCGACTACCAACAATCCCTGCTCGGGCATGATCAATACCTGCTCATAGCTTGAGCGCGTAAATGCCTGCGGGGTCAACTCCATTACTACATTTTCGCGAATGTCGAGCTTCTCTTTGCCGCGTATTTTCCGATCAAGCTTTTCTTCAAGTGCCTGAATACGTTCTGCCATGTGTTCTGCAACAACACTTGACGGCAGGATGCGCTCTTCGCGTCGAGCCTTGATTAACATAAAGCCCGACGTCGAATGCACTAACTGCTCGCTGCCTTCACCCATGGGCGGCACCCAGCCGTAGCTTGCGAGCTGGCGACTGTTAACGGTCTGGAATGCCTGTGACGACAGTGACTCTTCAAGCGACTCCGGCGTGAGTTTGCATTTGGTCAGGAAGTGAAAAACGCTGGCAGACTTGAACCACATGTGGAGAAATCCCGGTGGAAATAATGGCTTGCTTGGATCGCGTAGATCAGCATGGTGAATTCGCTTGCAGGCGATTGCCTGAAACGGGAGGGAATTGTACCGGAATGATCCACTCAGTGGCTGATTCGATGCGTCGAATAAAGTAACCTGAGTATTCGACTTTCTGTATTTGGAGATTGCCATGACCAGAACAGCGCTTATTACCCACCCGGATTGCGTCAAGCATGAAATTGCGCCGGGACACCCGGAACAGCCAGCACGTATCGGGGCGGTACTGGATGCTCTTGCGGATACTGACTTGCTGAGCTCACTGGAACAGTTCGAAGCACCAGAGGCCGAGAAGTCCCACCTGACGCTGGCCCACCCGGAAGCGTATGTGCAAAGTGTCTTCGACGCATCACCTGCGAGTGGATCCGTGCAACTGGACGCTGATACTGCGATGAATGCGCATTCTCTGCGCGCCTCACTGCTTGCCGCGGGCGCGGGTATCAAGTCTGTTGATCTGGTGACAGACGGGGAGTTTGATAACACCTTTTGTTGTGTTCGCCCTCCCGGTCATCATGCCGAGAAAACCGTGGCAATGGGATTTTGTTTTTTCGGTAGCGTTGCAATAGCCGCACTTTATGCTCTGCGGAAAGAAGGTATCAATAAAGTAGCGATAATCGACTTTGATGTGCACCATGGTAACGGTACAGAGGATTTAGTCGGTGACCATGAAGATGTATTTTTCTGTTCCTCTTTTCAACACCCGTTGTACCCTGGTAAGTTTGGTCAGAATGTACCGGGCCGTAAAATAAATATTCCATTGGATACTGGCTGTGATGGTGAGACTTTCAAGCAGAAGATGCAGTCTGATTGTTTGCCGGCGTTGAGAGCATTCGCCCCTGACATGATTTTCATCTCCGCGGGCTTTGATGCGCACAAGGATGATCCTTTGGGTGGACTCAATTTAGTGGAAGCAGACTTCGCCTGGATAACATCAGAAATAGTCAACATTGCTAATGAGTTCAGTGATGGCAGAGTGGTATCGATGCTTGAGGGTGGTTATAACCTTGCGGCGCTTGGACGTAGTGCTGCAGCGCACGTTGGTGAATTGGTAAAATAATTTTATGCCGCCTTTTGAAGTGCCAGGAACTCGAGGACTTCGCAGCTATCCATTGTAGACGGTTTGCCAAAAAGATAACCCTGGCCATAAAGACATCCTATCTCCTGAAGTAATTCCAACTGCTCCAGGTTTTCAATGCCTTCACCAACAGTGTCCAGACCGAGATTCTCTGCGATACTCATGATTGATCTCAACAATAATTCTGCTCTGCGGGATTTGTGTGCCTCTGCGACGAAACTTCTGTCGATTTTTATTCCTGATACTGGAAAGTCATGCAAGTGTGTCAGCGAGGAATAACCAGTGCCAAAATCATCAAGCTCTAGTCTGACTCCCAGTTTGGTGATCGCCTGCAACAATTCCCGGGTTTCAATAGAGTGTTCCAAAAATGATGTTTCAGTTAACTCTAAAATCAGGTATTTCCCGTCCAGATCCCGGGTTGATAACGCGAGCTCGACTATTTCAGCGAGATTTGTCTGCAGGGATGGAGCTGAAACGTTGATATGCATGGTGTACGGCTTTCCTTGCGAATGCCACAGCGCGAGACAGTCCAATGCTTTCTCAAGAATATGCTGATCCAGACTGGGCAATAACCCAGAGCGCTCAGCCACTTCAATAAAGGTCAAGGGCAGGATCATTCCTAATTCCGGGTGATGCCATCGTGCCAAAGCTTCGAAGCCGATCAAATTGTTGTCTGAGAGATCCACCAGAGGTTGAAAAACCGGATAGATCTCGGAGTCGTCGATAGCGTTTTTTAAGTCTGAACACAGCAGGTGCTGCTGCTTGCGACGCAGTTGTAGTACATGACTGTCCCAGGTAATTGAGTTTGGGCCGCTCTTTCTGCCCTCGTACATTGCATAGTCTGCTGCCTGAACTGCATCATCCAGCGTTTGATTTGAAGCTACCGTGGTAACGCCGATGCTGCAATCGATGGGTAAGCCCTGCTTTAATGAGGCAGCAGGGCGGCGTATAAAGTCACCCAGGTTCTGAATCCAGCGCGGTACTGAAATGTCGCAGCTTAAGCTAACCAGTGCCACGAACTCATCGCCACCCAGGCGTGCGGCGATACCATGATCGGCTACCTTTGTGTTGAGTCTTTCTGCCACTGTTAGCAGGACCTTGTCGCCGACGGCATGACCATATTTGTCATTAGTGGCTTTGAAGCGCTCGAGATCGAATAGCAGGATATACAGATCTTCTTTTGGGTTGCGGCTTTCCAGCAGCGCCTCTCCATCGCGCCAAAACCCACGACGATTGGCGATACCTGTTAGTGCATCGCTATTTGCGTGTTCGTCTGAAGCTAATCGAGCGGCTTCTACCTCCTTGAGCTCATCGACTTTACGTAATTGATCACGCAGCTGTACCTCGCGGAAACGATGCAACATCAACATTTCCGGCGATAAATCGAAGGGTGCAAATTGTCGCAGAACCGCACCGGTCTTATCAAAAGAGTCTGAACTTTCAACTAGCAATGACCCCAGGAAAAGAAAGTTGCCACACTCCGTTAACAGGATCTGCCCACGCAGCGTGATCGCTGTGTCTTTAACAGCGATGATAAAAGGAGATTCCAGATGATTTTGTATATTCGAATGGCTGAGTGCGTCTATTGTGGGTCGCTTTACTTCGAAGTCATTCCAGCATCCTGGCACCGCTTCATGTTTTTGGAGCAGCTCGATTAAACTGGAGCCGAGCGATAGCACCAATTGCGAATTGCTGTTATCGATTAGAATGTGCCACGGGAACAGCGTTTCCACGACCTTGACCGGGAGGTTTAGTGCGGGGTGCATAATATAATGTTCAAGCGGCAGCAGATGTTGATGATTCTTCACTCTCGACAAGTTCCAGCGAAAATGAATCGAAACCCTTATCTGCTTTTTTGGAAACATGTTCAACTACCCATGCTTCGTTAAATTTCTCCGCCATACCATCCAGCAACCCCATCACCATGGGTGCGAGCCCCTCTCTTGTAGAACGGTATTCCAGAACAAGGTGGTTATCAGATTTTTCTATTACTTTGAATTGTGGCAGATTCGAATTTGGCATTGCTATCTGTACACGGGAGTGCATACTGTCCAGGCCTTCCAAAAATTCCTGTATGGAGTCACCTCCCAGATAAAAAAGTGATGCCCAGCCCTCTCTACCCGTGTAGAGAATCCAATGCCGTCCGAAGTCGTAGAGTATTTTCTCCGCCGGTACATTCAACTCTTCACTGGCTGCAGTAACTAAATCATAAGTAACTTTGTCCGGGTAGGATGCGCTGTCTAGAAAGTCCTCTTCAACAAGCCCTGCTTTCTCACGTATTTTGTTCCAGGTGTCTGTGTTTCTTGTTGAGACGATCAAATCTTTTATTGCTCTATTAACTAATCCGTACATCGTTACTATTCCTGAAAGCTATAAAAATATAGTTGTAATAACTGAGAATTTAAGTCGTGAATATTCTCGGTGTCAATTGGCAATATGTTTTTTGCAAAAAAGCTCGGTTGCCATGAGCGTGGCTAACGGCATTGCGTTGAATAACTTAATTTTGGTTCAGTAGATAGTGCGTTGTCACTCTTCAGAAAAAATAAAAGCTGGCGGCGCGAAAGTCTGTAGCAGAAATGGCTGCCAGGCATAGGGAAAATATTATTGTGTTTATAGGATCAGTAATTAAATCATCCTTAATCATTTCACCGGGGAATACATAGTAATGTTGATATCCGCGGTTGATGGTTAAGATAATTCAAACGCTGTAGAAATATTTCCTGCGTGAGCTTATTGCGCTGAAGAAAGTGTGTGGTTGAAAACAGAGCCGTTGTGATATGAGGTTTACCAAATCAGAATTACGGCATTGCGCACTTGGTACTGTGTTGATAACTTTAGTAGTTGGTATGGCGTCTTTGTTTACACAGGGTTTCGCTTCGTTCGTAGCCCATGGACCCATAATGAAAGGCCATGAAGATATTCAATGCACTGGTTGTCACACTCGCGGTGACGGTGGTATGCGACAACAAGTTCAGGCAAACCTCGCTTATGCACTTGGGAAAAGATCTCACAGCGTGAACTACGGATTTCAACCTGTTACCTCTGTCCAATGTCTGGAGTGTCACTCCAGGCCCAATGAAAAGCATCCGGTGTACAGATTCAATGAGCCGAGGTTCGCCGAGGTGCGACAACAGCTTGCTGCTAACTCTTGTCTTGGTTGCCATATCGAACACACTGGTGTCCGTGTGTCTGTAGGTGAAACATTTTGTAGCCATTGTCACTCCGATCTATCACTCGAAAACGATCCCTTAGATGTATCGCATGATTTCCTCGTTAGTGAGGAGAGGTGGAGTTCGTGTCTTGGCTGCCATGATTTTCATGGAAATCATCAGCGCACAGCACAGACCCGGGTGGCTAATGCGTTCCATGTTGATGTAGTTCGAGATTACTTGAGAAATGGCGCCGATCCGTTCGGTAGCCATAAAACCTATGAGGCGAAAGCTGGTGACTAGTACGAGTGTGGTACTCGCAGGAATCTTCTGCAGCTTGTGTGTCTATCTGTTTGTAACAGCGCCTCCAGAATTGCCTGACGTTAACGCGGCAGTGAAACAAGGCAAGTCAGTGGATATTTCTAATGTGTTCAATGCAGTAAATTCAATAAACGATACAGCGCGCCGGATCTATACCAAACGCATTGTAGGTGATGGGAAGGAACGTGGACTGGAGTTTGGCGAAGACTGGGCTGAACCCTCAGTGGATAAAGGTCCTCTCCCGGCGTTGTTTACACGCATGGTTGCGAGCAGAATGGAAACTAAACCATCTCCTCTCGGCCTTTACCTTGGCTCAGACCAGCCAATCAACAAATCGAATTTGTTTAAAGGGCCACAAGCGATTGGCTTTGCTCAATTGAAGGAAACTCTGTCCAGTGTGTTTATAAGATTGGAAGATGTTGGCTTTGTAGCGATGTATCCTGATGTGGCGTCTGCTGAGCCGTGTATTAGCTGCCATAACGAGCATCCAGACAGCCCGAAGAATGATTGGGTAATGAATGACGTGATGGGTGCGACAACGTGGACCTATCCGACTGAGTTTGTCAGCTCGGACGAATACCTTGCGTTGATCGAATCTTTCTATAACTCTGTGCGTGAGAGCTATCAGATCTATCTGGACAAAGCCGAAGGTTTTGAAAATAAGGTAATAATTTTAGATGACTGGCCGGACAAGCAGGAATTATCCTTGCCTGATGCCAATACGTTTATTCGTACTGTGAAAAGTGAGTCTGCGGCTATGGTGCTGAATGATCTTCTGCTAGACGCGTCTGGCGACTTTGAAAACTTCGAACCTCAGTCAACTAATGAGTAATCAAAGTTGGTTTTCCCATCCTCGTTATTTTGTCTGCGGATTTTTTGGGGTAGTACTTATTGCTTGTTTTTCAGGTATGGAGCTATGGTTCAACTTGCTGCCCGGCGAGAGTCATTTTTTATGGCAGGTTATCACCGGGTTTCTACTGGCAGCGCTCCTTGTTTATCAGTGGGTATTGCTCTACGTCCGGGTTTTTGGCGGCAACGTAAGACGGTTTTATCAAGCCCATAGATGGGTTGGTGTTATTTGCACCATATTGTTTGCGCTGCACGCGTTTAGTTTTGGTTATGGATGGACAAATACACTGGCCATTGTATTCTGTCTCAGCGCTGTCACTGGACTGTTGAACAGAGAGATATTCAGTTATCGCAGTGTATGGATGTATAAGCTATGGTACTGGTCCCATATAACTCTATCGATAAATTTAATTCCGTTAGTTGCGGTACATATTTGGGTTGCGTTGGCTTACGAGGGTTTATCCTGAGGCCGTGAGAATTCAGGTAGCTAGGCTCTTTGAATAGCTGCGATTGTGCGGCGCACGTGGTGTGTCATATGGATTAAGAAGAACGTAACTGATCGCATTTTCGTTTAAAAACGTTTATCGAAATAGCGCTACCGTGTAAATCAAATGTAGCTGTTTTTTCAGAGTCTTCCCCAAATGGTTTGTAGCCGATAGATAATTTTCTTGCCATTTTTAAGTGACTTATGAATACGGCGGGTGTGTCTGTGATTGCGGATTGATAGCTGGGGTTAAGGGCCCAGTTCTGAACCAGCGGAAGACTATCGTCAAGTGTTATCGAGAGGGTTGCTGACTCTGTTCCCAGGATTTCTTTAGTCTGGTAACTGGCAGTGAAGCTATTGTCTTTACAGCTTAATCGAATTGCTGGTCGATAGAGTTCATTGTTGATGTTGGTGTCGTTCAGGGCCTTCAATTCGCTGAAGAGGGTTCTACCCTCCTGACTAAGATGCCATTTTCGGTTTTCGGCACTGTTGTTTAACACTGCTGCCGTTTTTCCCTGCTCTGTAGCAATTGCATCTTTTATGGGTGAAGGAAGCAGAGACTTAACATGTGGACTTATTATTTGACCACTGTAGGCAATGAAAATTAAAGCCACGCTGAAGATAGCAATAAGCGCCAGTTGATTTGGCATAGATTTGCGCATTACAGAACCATTCCTTTGGTGTTATTCGCTGTATACCGGTGGAGTATCGGTGTGAGTAGCGTTAACTTTACTCTGTTTGGCCAATTTCTCGTGTCCATGGGCCATTGGGTTCACAGGCATATGTTGTCGACAATCACAGTTCTTACTTGTTGTAACGTGGAATATTGAAAAATATGATCTGGACAGTTTTATGGCGAGTCATGAAGCAATAGCCATCGTCTTGCAGAGTGAGAAGGAACTGGTGTGCGAAATATAGTACGTTGATAGTTACTGTCTGAACGTTCGCAGTCTTGCAGTGACAGGCTCGAATGCAAGATTATTAAGTTGGTCCTGCCAGATGCCATCTGACACAACGTGTTCGGCATATTCTTCCAATACGATATGCTTGTTGGCACCAAAGGACGATAGACATTTTCGCCCTACCAAAAACTGCTCTGTTTTTGATAGTGATGGAAAGAGGCTCTGTGCGCACCAGGCGCTGACATCCTGATCGTCCACTGATTCAGCGAATACGCTCAGGCGGATAAACTCAGAATCAACGACAGATCGCACTGCGGTTTGTTCTGCGTCATGCTCACACCACTCCTGCGTCAAAATTGCAGACATCGGCTTTATGCGAAACCCAAGCATCTCTCTGGTCAGGTCATCCTGATTCGGTTTTATCTGTGCGGGACTCGGATCAAAGAATACTCGTGATGATTCCGCGCCGAACATCGCAATAAAACCATGATCCGTATTGTCTGGAATACGATCAGGGGACACTTCGTAATGGCAGGCCCAGTCATATCCGGGTCTTGCCAGTTTTTCATCAGTATGCAGGCCTTCAAACCAGTGCAGGTACGTTTCACGGTTTGCACTTGCAATGTTGTAGTAGATCAGCCAGATACCCATTGTTCACTCCGAAAAAATATTGTTCGTGCAGGATTGTTGGATACCGAGACCGGGATAAAGAGCTGCTTCATCGTTGTAACAATTGACCGGCTGAATCCATTGTGTGCAGCCTGATACCGAGTTGGGGAACCCCGGTGGTTTGATTGAAACAACCTGGCTGTGCAGGGTCATGATTCATTCGACAAGTTCTTATGGCTGATATATTGTGATCCATTGGAAGGATACTATTTTCGTCGATGTCCACAACTATACCGGAGGAAATTCATGATGGAGCGGTTAAAGCGAAGTGCGGTACTTGCGTGCTGCTTTATTTGTACTTTTATGGGTACTAATGTGTTAGCAGAAAATCGTATAGACACCCAGCTGCCTGGCGCTCCAGAGCTGTCCGCCTATGGCGACTACAAAATCGGGGTGACCACGGTAGAGCTGATCAATCCGGGTCAGATTGATATCCTTCAGCTCGACAATGCCGTTCCGTTGCCAGATCCATTGCCCGTTTACGATCGACCATTAACGGTTGAAGTCTGGTATCCGGCAGATGCAGCGTCTGCAGGAAATACCACTTTAACAGCCTATCTCAGAGATGGAACTACCGAGGTTGAGCTGCAAGGGCAGGCAGAGCGGGATGCATCTCCCGCCGTGAATGACGGATCGTTTCCGTTGGTGATTGTCTCTCACGGGTACCCGGGTAACCGGTTTTTGTTGTCACATCTTGCAGAGAATATTGCATCGAAGGGATACGTAGTTGCCTCCATTGACCATACAGATTCAACGTATCGAACACAGGCTGCATTTGGATCTACGCTGGTAAATCGATCTCTCGATCAAATTTTTGTATTGGATGAAATGGAGCGACTGTCGATGGACGGTACATCATTTTTTGGCGGACTGATTGACGCATCCAATACTGCTCTTGTCGGGTACTCCATGGGTGGTTATGGTGCGGTGATCACGGCTGGTGCCGGTGTCACTCAATTGTCAATTGACTATTCGTTTGGTGCACCACACGGTCAGCTTGGTGTACATGAGGCCGGTAGCGCCAGTCACAATGAATTGATCGATTCACGCATTAAAACTGCCGTGGCATTCGCTCCGTGGGGTATGAACTTTGGATTCTGGGATGCTGCAGGACTTGCAGATATTGAGATACCGATGCTGTTTGTGGCTGGTTCAGAAGATGATGTCTCCGGATATGAGAATGGTATTCGTGCTATCTGGGAGGGTGCAACCAGTGTCGAGCGTGCGTTGTTGACCTTTGATAATGCTAATCACAATGCCGGAGCAGCGATGCCAGCACCTGTCGAGAGTTATGTGTTTAGTGATGCCCTGGGGTTTAACCTGTCCGAACACTATACAGATCCCGTATGGCAATCAGAACGAATGAACAATATCTCGCAGCACTTTGTCACGGCCTGGTTGAATAAATATATGAAAGACGATTCTGAGGCGGGTTCGTATCTTGAGTTAGTGCCAAACTCCAATGACGGAGTGTATGCACAAACCGACGGTGTCTTTACCGACGATCATACATACTGGAAGGGGTTTCCGGATCGCACCGCCAAAGGATTACTGTTTGAGTGGCTTCAACCGTCCGGTCAGTCATCGCGTTGTGACTATACAGACGCAGATGTTAACGACGGCTGGGGCTGGAACGGTGCAGCAGGTCTTAGCTGTGCACCGCTGCAAGTGCAGGACAATTGTGATTACATCGATGCGGATGCAAATGATGGCTGGGGATGGGATCCGGTTGCAGAGGAAAGTTGCGAACCGCGTTAAGCGCCCCACGGGAAACCCGGTGCTGAACCATTGTGCGCCGGGCAGTTTTATCTAAGTATTGTTGCCTAATGCCGAGCCGGAGACTTTCGTCGGATACCCAGCATTAGCAGAGTATTTAGCAACAACAATGGAAATCCAATCACACCTCCGCCTGAACTACCTGAACCGCCGACCGTTACCACAGCACCTTCAGGTGCGGATATCGCTTCTGTATCAGCATTAGTACTGAGACTTGCCACCAGATCATACGAAGTGTCGTTCAAGGCAGTGAATTGAATTTTCCATCGCGTGTTGGAAGTATTCTCAAGTGAACAGGTGTTTGGTTGACCGGCGGTTATATTGATAGAACAAACTGCCGTGCTTTGGCTGTTAGTGTCAAGACCGGTTATTTCCAGTCTTCCATTGGCACTTACGGTTTCAATACTCACGAGTAGATTTCTATCTGCACGGGCTGAATTGATAACGTATTCATCAGTTTGATTGCGTCTTAACGGTTTGCTAACCGCTTTGCCTGATGTCAGTAGCGGCTGACCGAGTTTGAGCATTTCCCCTACAGATGGCACTCCATCGTCGTTTACCAGAAACAACATGTAGTAACCGGGAGGTGCGATGTTTCGATTGTCAGGGGCGGTCAGTTGTACTGTATTTCCACTTGACGTGAAAGACAGTGGCACCAAACGCTGATCCTGGTTTTGTGAATGAGTTGCGGCGCCCAGCTTAATAAGATGTGCTTTGGCAATAAGCGCTGCCTGGTTGCTGGTTACGGTAAACGCGTTTCTATAATCGATGGCTTCAGATGTAGCGCTGACTGAGGGTCTGACCGCTGGTGTATCATCATTGGCAAACAGATAAGGTGGTGAGAATATCTCTGCGTTTTGTTCGTGATAGCCCACTTGCCTGCAGTCGCCGCAGTATCCGCCGCCGGCAGACAGAACACGCCCATCAGGTAACAGCAATGCTACTGAATGATACTGGCGGTTGATCTGCATATCGTTCATTTCCCGCCACTGGCCGGACGCGGGTGACCAGACCTCTGGTTGATAGACACCGGCATCCATACTGATTAACGTTTCACCGTCGGTATTGCCGCCGGTTGCGAGTACTGAACCGTCTGCCAGAATGGTCAGATTG
Organism: uncultured Granulosicoccaceae bacterium; assembly: GCA_937998875.1. Lineage (GTDB taxonomy): Bacteria > Pseudomonadota > Gammaproteobacteria > Granulosicoccales > Granulosicoccaceae. Next base: position 264,516 of record CALLBO010000009.1, on the reverse strand, counting down.
TGTTGTGAGCGTTTGTGAATCATCGGGCTGGTATCGATGGTCTGGCGCGTGCCGGTATCGATAACAACAGACGAGCTGTATGAGGTATCACCACCGTCTTTTTCCGTGCCGCCAGTGACCAGCACCTTGCCGATGTCGTACATTGCATAACTGCCGTACCAGCGCTCTGCAAAGCCATCTCGGAGTGGTCCTTCTATCAGTCGCCCGTTGCCATCGGTTTCAATGGTTGCGATTCTGTTTTGCGGGCCGAAGGTCATGACATCGCCCTCTGGTGTTGTCTGCATCCATTGATAGTATTCAGAGAGCCCGTTAGTCAGAGGAACAGATGACAGTGTGCGCCAGGTTTCGTCGAGCTGGAATACTTCTGCAATCGGGTCAGGAAAATAGGTGCCAGCGTAGGTAAGCAACTCACCGTTACCCATTGCTGCAACTGATGAGTACCAACGAGGAGCCGCCATATTGGTAACCTGTCGCCAGCTGTTGGTTTCAGGATCATAGATGCTGGTGTTCATCAGTGGACCGTTAGCACCGGCTCGACCGCTGTCACCGCCTGCGAATAGAACGCGGCCGTCCCACATTTGTGCAGATCCGGCGCAGAAAAGATCTGAGTTAGTATCGTTGTTGGTTTGAACGTGGACGCCGGTTAGCGGGTCCCACAGTGTGACGCGAGTGGTGAAGATTTCTGCAGTATGAGGATCGTCGTCAAAGTCATCGGGAGTGGCATCCCAGGCCAGTACTTTGCCATTCGGGAGCAGGTTTGCGTGCACTGCAATAACCGGCCAGTCAACTACATCTGACCACTGGCCGAAAAGCGCAGGCTGGCCGAGGGTGACAGGTGCAGCCTGCACGGTTCGTCGCACGGGAGTATCGGTTGCCGCAGCTTCATTAGATAACTCTTCCAGCATTCGCGTCAGTTCGGGTATTTCGCCCGGGCTGTGAAGATGATTAGCGCTGTCGGCCAGAGCCAGTGGTGAGCCAATTAGCAGGAACGCCAGCGTAATGCGCTGATAACGACAATTTGGTAGAGAAAAATGCATAGCTGTCTCTGGTTTAGGCAGGGTCGAACGGCGCAGATTTTATCTGTTTGAGACAGCAGATTCCGGAATGGATGGGGAAATTTTGCAATGTTGTGTGCGAATTTCGGCACAAATGTGTGTTGCCTCTGCGTTATGGGTGCGAACACAGTTGCAGAGTCGTCCTGCGGTGACCTGCCTGTTTTGGATCGAGCACTGATCAAGCCTTGAAGATTCGGTGTGGATCTTTGGCCTCGACTGGCAGTAAGCCTATTTGAATAAGCCGGAAACCGGGATCCTGCAAATAGAATCAGGCTTTAAACTGCGCCTCGAAAGCAGACTTGAATCGATCAAGTTCTGCCAGCGGTAGTTTGTTTACCCCTGCTGCCGCTTTGCGCCCGCCGCCCGTATCGAATTGTCTGCAAAGTTCATCAGCGCCATCGCGCCGGTTGATGGGTGCTCTCACACTTACCTGGTAGCAATCATTGCCAATGTCACTCAATAGAGCATGTGCACGATCAGGATTTTCGCGTGCGAGTTCGTTGCCGTATACACCGCCCACACGACGTGACCAGCTTTCCTCTGGAAACATGTACAACGCGCAGTCAGTTGTTTCAAGTGACGGTGCGACTGCTTTGGCATTGGCCATGTCCTGTTCAAAGCCTTGTTTCAAGGCTTTGAAATTTTCATCACTCGCTATGAAATCAAACGGGTTCTCATAGGGCAGTAACTTTTTGAACAAATCATCCGGTGCAAAGAACAGATCATCGACGGTTGCACCGTAACCATTGTAATTTAGCAGCGTGCCGAGTTCTTCCAGTTGCGAAAGCTCATCGTTTGAAAGGTCCAGAGGGGTGGCTGCAGCAACAGCGGCTTTGTGCAGATTGTCACCGTAGGCTGCAGTGACAGCCCAGCGCAGGTGAGCGCCGTTGAGGTACTTGTTGACCAGTAAGCCGGTACAGACTTCAGCATCTGTATCTATATGTGCGCTGAGATTATCTGATGCTGGTATCTCGCCCGGGAAATGGTGATCGAAATAAATAACATCGGCACCTGCCTGCAGCGTAGATACTAATGCACCATGGTTTTTGTCCATTGATACGTCGAGTACGGTAACCCGGTCACCGGCATTGGCTGTCACCTGCTTTAACAGATCAATATCCCGCTTTACCCCGGTGATGAGTTTTGCATCGCGTGGCTCGGACAGGCGAAGTTGTAGTAATGCACAGATGCCGTCTGCATCACCGTTAAAAATATCGTAGTCTGCCATTGCGTTACTCCTATGTATTCTTTGGTGAATCTGTTATTGACTTACGAATTTCGGTAATCAATTCAGGGCCCCGGTAGATAAATCCGGTGTAGACCTGCAACAGCGATGCACCAGCTGCTAGATGCGCCAATGCATCTTTGCCTGAAAATATGCCGCCGCAGCCGATAACCGGTATTTCTTTCTGCAACCGCTGCGCCAGTTGTGCGATTGTGGATCGCGCAAGTTCCGTCACTGGCTTGCCACTCAATCCACCTGCCTCATCGGCGTGCTCTGATGATAAATTCGGTCTTGATAGTGTGGTATTTGTGGCGATAATCGCATCGATCCTCAACGCTCTGGCGGTGTCGCAGAAGTCATTAATATCCTGTGGTGCCATATCCGGTGCGACTTTTACCGCTACCGGGACATAGCGTCCGTATTTATCTGTCAGCTTTTGCTGTGTGGATTTGACTTCTGTCAGTAATTTTTTGGTTGCCTCACCAACCTGCAAATCACGAAGACCCGGTGTGTTTGGTGATGAGATATTGACAGTGATGTAGTCTGCCAATGTGTAGACGCGCTGCATACAGAGCTGGTAATCCTCATGCGCGCGTTCAAGAGGAGTGTCTTTATTTTTGCCGATGTTGATTCCGAGGACGCCGTTGTAGTCAGTGTTGCCCACCTGGGCCGCCAGGTAGGAGACACCTCTGTTGTTAAATCCCATACGATTAATAACGGCGTTGTCTTCCTGCAACCGGAACATGCGTGGCTTTTCGTTACCGGACTGTGCTTTCGGTGTGATTGTGCCGACCTCAATAAAGCCGAAACCGAACTGTGACAGACTGCTGTAGTAATCGGCGTTTTTATCAAGACCAGCTGCCAGCCCGACAGCATTCGGAAAGTCGATACCCATGACATTGGTTGGCGTGTCTGCAACCGTGCCCTTTGCCATTGCCCGTAGAATCGGTGCGGGTGTTTTGGAAATTGCAGACAGGGCAAGATCGTGAGAGCGCTCTGCAGGCAGTTTAAAAAGTAGATTTCTTAAAGTTGGGTAGATCAAGATTACGGGGGTCGGTTTTGAATCTACGCGAGTGTACTTGCATTGTGCTTTGCGTGCACTGCGTATGAGTGGCCAAGAAATGCACGCAAGTGCAGATTTTAGGCGTAAAATGACAGAGTGAACGTCTATCCCGATACATTGCCGAAAGCTCTCGCAAAAGGCATCGCGCCTGTCTACATGATCAGCGGCGATGAACCATTGCAGATTATGGAGGCTGCAGACCAGATTCGTGCAGCTGCACGCAAAGCAGGCTTTACCGGCACCGAGCGTTATCAGGTGGATAACGCCCGTTCGTTTGACTGGCAGGCACTTGCGATGTCCGGCAACACCATGTCTCTGTTCGGTGATAAGAAAATTGTCGGCCTGCATATTCCGTCCGGCAAGCCAGGTACTGAAGGTTCAAAAGCGTTAAAAAAATGGTGTGAGTCACCACCGGAAGATACGGTGCTGTTAATTACCACCGGCAGGCCGGAAGGCCGCTTTCAAACCAGTGCGTGGTTTAAAGCTATTGATAAGGCAGGTGTAACTATGCAGGTCTGGCCGTTGTCACCTGCAAAAACCCGCGGCTGGATTGAGCAGCGATTGCGTGCGTCGAATGTTCAGGCAGATGCAGAGGCGATTGAGCTGTTGGTCGATCGGGTAGAGGGCAATCTGCTGGCAGCCAAACAGGAGATCGAAAAGCTCGCGATTCTTTATTCCAATCAGAGTGTCGGTCCACGCGAGGTGCTTGCCAGTGTGACGGACAGTTCCAGATATACCATCATTGATTTAATCGATGCAGCACTCGGTAGTGAAACCACCCGTGCCATAAAAGTCTTAAACGGTTTGCGTGCTGCGGGTGATTCGCCGGTATTAATCTGTTGGCATCTGGGCAGTGAAGTCCGCAAGATTAACGCGGTATTAAGTAAGATTGATCGGGGTGAGAATCCTTCGCAGGCAATGTTTAAATCGGGAGTCTGGAAAAACAAGCAACCGTTGGTTGGCAGAATTATTCGCGAGCGCAAGCGCCTCTTCTGGTTACGTGCCAGTGCAGATTGTAGTTATCTTGATCTGCTGTCAAAAGGTATGGCAAATGGTGATTTGTGGACTGAAATTGCAGCCTTTGTTACCCGTTTGAGCGGTTCGCGCTGGCCATTGATGCGCTATAGTGATATCAATTAAGTAACTCCTGGCCTAATTTACTCTGATATAAAATTTCCATACGGCATTGGATCAACGTGAATAAAGCAACAGACTTATCGGTCAAAGAATACATGCACACTTTAGGGGTGCAGGCACGTGAAGCGAGTCAGCTTGTAGCTGATGCTGACGGGCAAACTAAGAACAAAGCGCTGAATGCAATTGCTGAGGCTATTCAGGATTCGTCTGCCAGTCTGACTGATGCCAATAAACAAGACATGCAGGCGGGTAATGAAACCGGACTTGCCGCAGCACTGCTCGACCGGCTTGAGCTGACGCCAGCGAGAATCGAAGGCATGGCAAACGGTCTGCGTCAGGTAGCGACCCTGCCGGATCCAATCGGTGAAATCAGTGACATGAAGTTTCAGCCATCCGGTCTGCAGATCGGCAGGATGCGGGTGCCGATTGGAGTGATTGGAATCATCTATGAGTCCCGCCCGAATGTGACTGCAGATGCAGCAGCACTGTGCCTGAAGTCTGGTAATGCGACAGTATTGCGTGGCGGGTCTGAGGCAATTAATTCCAACATCGCGATAGCTGACTGTATAAAGCACGGATTGTCAGTTGCCGGTCTTCCGGAGGAATCTGTGCAGTTTGTCGAAACCACCGATCGTGCTGCAGTGATCGAGCTGATTCAAATGCAGGATTTCATTGATGTGGTAATTCCACGAGGCGGTAAAGGGCTGGTCAAACGTATAAGTGAAGATGCTCGTGTGCCAGTGATAAAACACCTTGAAGGTCTGTGCCACATCTACATTGACGAGTTTGCAGACAAAGAGATGGCGGAAAACGTTGCACTTAATTCAAAAACCTATCGCTACGGTATTTGTGGTGCAATGGAAACGCTACTGGTCAATGAGGCTGTTGCTGCAGATGTACTACCTGGATTAAACAAAAAGCTGATCGATAAAGGTGTAGAAGTACGAGCGTGTAAAAAAACCAGATCTGTGTTGCCGGATGCAACAGCAGCCACAGAGGAAGACTGGGTAACCGAATATCTTGCGCCGGTGTTGTCTATTCGTACGGTCGACTCAATGCAGCAGGCGATGGATCACATTAAAAAGTATGGGTCCGGCCACACCGATGCGATCATTACCGGTAATCTTGATCGGGCACGTCAGTTTACCCGCCAGGTTGATTCAAGTTCAGTGATGGTCAATGCCGCCACCTGCTTTGCGGATGGTTTTGAATATGGCTTAGGTGCGGAGATAGGCATCAGTACTGACAGACTGCATGTGCGTGGTCCGGTAGGTGTAGAGGGGCTGACAACGCAGAAGTATATTGTGTATGGTGAAGGGACGACTCGTTGATTTGCCATTTAACTTTAACGAGTTGTGGTTTTGACTGAACCTGTGGGTTCAATCGGGGTTTATGGCGGGTCATTTGATCCGGTGCACTTCGGTCACTTGCGCACTGCCCTTGAGGTGTATCAGCAGCTTGCGCTCGATGAGCTTCGCTTTATCCCGTCCGGTGATCCGCCACATAAGGCGGGGCCGCGAGCCAGTGCCCCGGATCGAATTAAGATGCTTGAGCACGCAATTGCCAGATGTCCCGGGCTGATAATCGACCCGAGGGAAATCGAAAGGCGAAAAACCTCCTACACGATAGATACTCTCCTGGAGATGCGGAGCGAGTATCCGCTGGCTGAGTTGACCCTGGTGGTTGGTACTGATCAGTTCAGCGTTTTTGATACCTGGCACAGATGGGAGGAGATATTATCAATAGTGAAACTGGCGGTGATGGAGCGACCTGGAGAGGTGCTGTCAGACTTCGGGAATTCACTACTTGAAGGAGAATTTGCCGCAAAAATCGCATTGTGTCAGGTCACACAATTGGATATTTCCTCCACCCGGATCAGAAGCGAATTGCAGCAGGAAGCGGATATTCAGTTTTTAGTGCCGTATGCTGTGCGACAATACATTGTGTCGAATAACCTCTATTTATGACCCAGGGTTTGCCATTGAACGCATTGGAACTACAAAAACTTACTGTTGAGTCACTTGAAGATCTGAAAGGCAAGGATATTGTCGTGCTCGACGTGTCTGACCGTACTACCGTGACCGACTGGATGATTGTGGCCACCGGCACCTCCCAGCGTCATGTTAAATCCCTCGCCAATGAGGTGGTAGAGAAATCCAAAGAGGCGGGTGTCCGGCCGTTAGGGATGGAAGGTGAGTCTGATGGTAACTGGATTCTCGTTGATCTGGGTGATGTGCTTGCTCACGTGATGACCGAAGACAGCCGTGAATTTTATGCGCTGGAAAAACTGTGGGGTGTCGCTGAGCCCGAAGATCAATCCGTCAAACTGGATGATCAGGCTGCGGGCTAGCCCGGTTTATTCATGAAAATGACGGCATCCCGCTTGATCCTTGATTCCACAGCGAATTTTTTCTCTTGCAAATATCAGTAAGTATTCCACGCGAGAAGAAAATACTCTGTGAAACCAATGCTATGCTCGCCATTTCACGAATAAACCGGGCTAGAAGTTGCGATTCACAGCTTCAACTATCGGTTAGCTAAGATGGATGTCACGTTGCTCGCAATCGGTACCAAAATGCCGGGGTGGGTGAACGATGGTTATCAGGAATATGCAAAGCGGCTGGGTCGTGACTGCAAACTCACTTTAAAAGAAATTCCCTCCCCGCGGAAAAGTAACTCGCAGGACAGCGCCAGCGTTTGTAAAAAAGAAGCGCAGCTATTGCTTGCCGCAATTCCCAAAGGGGCCTATGTCATCGCTCTTGATGAACATGGAAAACTTAAGAGCACTCGCAGTGTTGCTGATAAATTTCAACAGCTGAAAGAATCGTCGCGGTCTCTTGTATTCATAATCGGTGGTGCGGATGGTTTGTCTGATCTGGTATTGAATCAGTGCCATGAGAAATGGTCTTTGTCTAAAATGACTTTTCCGCATGCCATGGTAAGAGTGATTGTCGCAGAGCAGATTTATCGTGCGATAAGTCTTCTAAACAATCATCCCTATCATCGTGCCTGAATTGAGCTAGCTGCATGACCGAACATTCCCTGATACTCGCATCATCATCACCACAACGCAGGGCGTTATTGCAACAGATTGGATTTGATCCGCTTTGTATTGCGGCAGACATTGATGAAACTCGTCTGCCGGATGAAGCTGCAGCTGAGTATGTGCGACGCTTGTCGTTAGAAAAATGTCAGGTAGTGGCAGATAGCCATCGGGATGCGGTGGTTGTCGGGTCGGACACAACGATTTCGATCGGTGATCAGATACTTGGCAAGCCGGCAAACCTTCACGACGCAACAGAAACATTGTTGCTGTTATCGGATACACAGCATTCTGTTTTTACTGGTGTGACGGTCGCATTGCAGGGCAGATACGAAAGTATCATCTCTGAGACAAAAGTGGAGTTCGGGGTTATCACCACAGAAGAAATTCGTGCCTACTGGGAAAGTGGTGAGCCACAGGGAAAGGCAGGCAGTTACGCGATTCAGGGGCGCGGGGCGTTATTTGTCAGATCAATACATGGTTCGTACAGCAATGTTGTCGGATTGCCGTTGCATGAGGTTGCGGCCCTTTTAAAGCGCTTTGGCCAAATCGCTTTGGGCTGAATCACTTTGGCCCGGGGGCACATTGCCCCGCGCGCTCAGAAGAATCAGATTAACCAGCACTCGACGGCATGGGCTTTTCGAGCAAACCGAATAAAAAACCCACACGCATTCATCGGAACGGCGCACGGATTGTCCATAAAGCGCAGTTGACGTAGGCAGGTCAGGGTAAACGAACTATGATGTCGTATGTCTGAAGAAATCCTGATCAATATCACGCCGCAGGAAACGCGTGTTGCCAACGTCGAAAATGGTGTGCTGACTGAGGTGTGTATTGAGCGTCGGACGAAGAAAACACTGGTTGGCAATATCTATCTGGGCAATGTCGTTCGGGTGCTGCCGGGTATGGATGCGGCATTTGTTGATGTTGGCCTGGAACGCGCTGCATTTTTGCATGCGTCCGATATAGCCGAGGCTGTGGTCGTTGGCGAGGATGGTGAAAAATCTCACAAGCCCATTAGAGAAGTGCTGCGCGAGAATCAGAGCGTGTTGGTGCAGGTAGTAAAGAATCCACTGGGCACCAAAGGTGCTCGCTTATCATCTAATCTGACAGTGCCGTCGAGATATCTGGTTTACATGCCCGGTGATAGTACGGTGGGTGTCTCTGCCAAGATTGAAGACGAGCACGAGCGAGAGCGACTGCGCGCGATTGTCGAGATGCTGAAAGCTTCAGAGGAGTCCGACAATGGCTTTATTGTTCGCACTGCAGCGGAGGGTGTGAATGAAGAGATGCTCGCCAGTGAAGTCGTATTTCTCAAGAAGCTCTGGGCATCGATTCAACAAAAAATCAGCTCAGCCAAGGCCGGTGAGCTGGTTTATGCCGAACTGCCGTTGGTAAAAAGGACATTGCGCGATCTCGTTGGCGTTTCAGTTGAACGGATTCGAATTGATTCCCGGGAGGGTTTTGTTTCGGCGCGGGATTTTGCACAGGCGTATCTACCAGAAATTCTTGACTGTATCGAACATTATCCAGGTGAGCGGCCGATATTCGATATCTACAGCGTCGAGGACGAAATTCAGAAAGCGCTTGGCCGCAAAGTCCAGCTGAAGTCAGGTGGTCATCTGGTCTTTGACCAGACAGAGTCTATGACCACGATTGATGTAAACACCGGCGCATTTGTTGGCCACCGCAATCTTGAAGAAACTATTTTCAAAACCAACCTCGAAGCTGCACAGGCCATTTGCCGGCAGTTACGATTGCGCAATCTTGGTGGCATTGTGATTATCGATTTTATCGATATGACCGTCGAGGAACACAAGCGTCAGGTCATGCGCGCGATGGATAAAGCGCTTTTACTCGATCACGCGAAAACACAGGTTTGTGAAGTATCGGCCCTCGGTCTGGTCGAAATGACGCGCAAACGCACCCGTGAAAGCCTCGAGCAAACGCTGTGTTCGGAGTGCCCGACCTGTTCCGGCCGTGGTTTGCTGCGTACTGCCGAGACGGTCTGTTACGAAATTTCACGGGAAATAATCCGCCAGGTGCGTCAGTTTGATGTCAAATCACTTACCGTGGTTGCATCACCTGATGTAGTCGAGATGTTTCTCGATGAGCAGTCCGATTACTTCGCCGAGCTTGAGTCGTTTGTCGATAAGCCAATCCGGCTTCAGCCAGAGTCAATGTACAATCGTGATCAATACGATGTAGTGATCGTGTAATTGCGTCGGGCTGCAGCCTGAGTAGTTGACGTGAAATAAATCAACCGGATCGCCATTGTCGAAATGGCGGGGATTTTTCAGAATAGCAATATGGTAGCCAATGCACTTACTAGAACCGGTAAGTGGATACTCTATCTGCTGGCAGCACTCATCATACTGATTGCGTTGCTTGCAGCGAGTATCCGTCTTGCCGTGTTTTACAGTGAAGACTACAGTGAGCAGCTGGCCTCTCTGGTCAGCTCATACGTGGGCAGCCCGGTTGAGATCGGAGAGGTTGATCTGGTCTGGAATCGCTTTGATGCCAATGCCAGTCTTAGAGACGTACAGATTCGATCGGCCGATGGTGCCGAAACACTAATTGAGCTTCCGCGGATTGAACTGGAACTGAACGTACGCGACGTATTGCTGGAGCGTCGTTTGAGTGTGCGCAATGTGCAGTTGAGTGATCTTTCACTGGTTGCAAGCTATGAAGGGCGTGGTCAGCTGCAGATGTTTGGCAGGCGTTTGAGTCGAAAGGGCTCATCAAAGGTTCAAGCCGAAAGTCTGGATTCTAATAGCGAATCGCAGAATGGCAACGAATTGCTGAATGCCAGGGAATCTCAGGATGCGTCGGACGCAACCGACAAGACTGCCCGTAACCATAGTGTCTTGAACTGGTTGTTTAACGCCGAGCGTATTTCAATACTCGACAGTGAAATAACGGTTGTAGATGCAAAGCGGGATCGTGAATACAAAGTAGATAACGTAAACATCAGAGCGTTTAACGATGGTGATGATCATAAAATTCGTATCAGTAGTGCGCTGCCGGGTGATATCGGTGAGAACAGTCTGGCTTCTTTTGACTTTACCGGCAAGGCTGCGAATGTCAGTGAGTGGGATGGTCAATTTTATCTAAACACCAAAGCGCTGCATCTTGATGAGCTGTCTGAAGTCTGGCGAACACCGCTGCAGGAATATGCGGGTTTTGCAGATGTTCAACTATGGGGTGCATGGAGTGGCACCCGGGTGAACAAGGTCAGGGTAATTGCTTCTGTTTCTGATTTTGCATTACAACAACCCTCATCAAGTGGAGCGTTCAGCACAAACCTGCAGGCTGAAAAAGTAGATGTTGATTTTGATTGGGTTCGTTTGAATTCAGGTTGGCAACTGACTTTTAATCAACTCGCAGGGATGCTGGATGATCGGGAGCTGGCGCTTGATGGTTTAGAGATGCAAGTGGCCCGTGAAGCGCGTGAGACTTACTTTTCAATAGCTGGTCCGGATATCGATCTGCAGAGTTTAAAGCCTGTCTATTCATTTGCCGATGCGATGCTGCCGAATGATCTGCCGTTCAGAACACTTGCATTGCGCCGCGGATTCCTGTCTGACTGGCGTGCCAGTGGAATTACCACAGACGAAACAACGACATTGACGGAGCTACGCGCCAACGTCGTGGATCTGACGATAGACCCGTTTGATAAAACGCCTGGTATCAGTGATTTAACTGCCTCTGTAGTGTTTGAGGATGGCGCTGGAAGGGTCACGATAGACAGTCAGGATATTTCGTTGTCCCTGCCGCAATTGTATGACACACCGCTACCTGGCGTTAACGTTGACGGTGAAATTCGCTTTTTAGTGAATACCGATGTGGCTGATACCGCTCAGCCCGAAGGGGCTGCTGACAATGAGACGCTAACACCTGCTTTAAAATGGAAGGCGGTAACTGAAGACCTGCGAGTGGTTTCACTTGATCTTGAGACATCTACAGTCTTGTCGATAAGTGGCCATGCTGACGGGTCACACATGATTGACTCACATACATCAATTCTAAATGCGAACATAGCGCGTCTGAAAGATTTTTACCCGGTACGGAAACTTAAACCGAAGTTGCTCAACTGGTTACAAGCTGCGCCGCTCGGCGGAGATGTCGTGCGTGGCAGAGTTGAAGTTAAAGGTAATCTGAATGATTTTTCTCCCGCTGAAGGTCGCGGGCATTTTTATGCAGAAGCAGATCTTGTTGATGCCACTTTAAAATTCCGACCGGATTGGCCGGCGGTGACAGAAGTGGATGGCAACCTGAGCTTCAGCTCATCGTCTATGCGAGGGCGGGTCTATCAGGGGTCAATTCGACAGGCGCGGTTTAGCGATGCCCGCTTGTTTCTTCCCGATTTTAAGCAACCTGTTATTGAAGTTCAGGCAAATGCGATAGGTCCGTTGGCAGATATGCTTGACTTCGCTCAGACCGGACCGCTGGCGCCAAAGATCGGCAAAGTTTTCGGTAACGCTACAGGTGCCGGCACTTCAAGATTTGCACTCGATTTAAAAGTACCGCTGAAGAAAGAACTGCGTGATGAGCTTGTTGTCGATGGTGAAGCGCATCTGGACAACGCGCAGATCAGTTCTAGTACCTATGGTATTGATCTGGAGTCTGCAACAGGGAAGTTGAAGTTTAATCGTCGCGGAATAACCGTTGATAACATGCAGGTGCGTTATCAGGGTCTACCGCTGTCTGTTAACGCGATACAAGAGAGCAACTCCAAAAATCACTTTAATAGAATCCGTATTAACGGTCCGGTAGCGGTAGCAAGCGTCATGCAGTCGTATGGAATCCCGCTGGTCGATCAATTTAAAGGCACTTCTAACTGGAATATTGATATCGATGTTACCCGCCCGATAAACAGTAAAAAATCGCGCGTTGAACTCACGGCCACCAGTGATCTGAGTGGCACTGCTCTCGATCTTCCGGTGCCGATGAACAAAGGGGCTGATGAATTACGTGAGGCCCGTGTCTACCGTGATTTTGCCAGCCAGGAGAAAGACTGGTGGGTTGAACTCCCCGGGCTGATGAAATCACGGATCCGCACCGGTAACGATAAAAAGCTTGAAAGCATGGCGGTTGTTCTTGGTTCATCTGAAAACAGCGTTCTGCCCTGGCGTGGTATTTCAATACAAGGTGATGTGCACCGACTGGATGCCAGTGGCTGGCTGCAACTGTCCATGAGTTTAAAGGAACAGCAAAAAGACGCTGGTGAAGGCTTTCCGCTGTTCGCTAAAATCAGTACCGGTCAAATGGCTATCGGTGACCAGGTTTTCGATGATCTTGTCTACATAGCCTACCGCGACGGCGTCAATCAGGTGCACCGGGTGGAAAGCTCGTTGTTCAGCGGCGAGCTGACGCTGCAACCAGACCGCGGGGTATTAGAGCCATTGGTGCTCAGGCTCGATCGGCTGGACAAACGATTGTTGGTGGCGATAGCGGCGAGCCAGAAGTCAAAAAGTGAATCCCGCGAGGTGACAGGACAGTTAATTGATCCACGCGGTATTCCGCCGCTCGATATTCGTGTATCAGAATTGATATGGGATAACTGGCGCTTCTCCAATGTCGCACTCAGATCTGAACCCACAGATCAGGGTTTGCAGATTACTGCGCTGACTGCGCGGCAGAATTCAATGCGGGTAAGCGGTCGCGGCTCATGGACGCAGTTCAACGATGCCGGTGTGGTATCGCACAAGACGCTGCTCGATCTGACCGCCAGTTTTGACGATGTAGGTCGTGCCATGGCAGAAATCGCTGATGTGAAATCGTTTGCAGAGGGCAGTGGCGAGGCTGCCTTGTCGCTCACTTGGCCCACACCTGCTTATGCACCAGATCTTAAACAGCTACAAGGTCAATTGCTGTTTAATCTGCGAGATGGTCGCATACTGTCTGTGCAACCGGGTGCGGGACGCATACTTGGATTGTTTGCTTTGCAATCGCTGCCGCGAAGGTTGACGTTCGATTTTCGTGATATCACCAGTACCGGTCTTGAATACTCGGGTGTGAGTGGCAACTTGTCCATTGCCAACGGACAGGCGCAAACAAATGCTATCGCGATGAGTGGCCCGGTAGCCGAGATTCTTATTCACGGTAGTACTGGATTTGTTGATAAAACCTATGATCAGAAAATAGACGTGTTGCCGCGGGTGAGTGGTGCGCTTCCACTGCTCGGAGTGCTGTCTGGTGGACCTGCCGCCGGGGTGACAGCATTGCTTGCCGATGGGGTTTTAAAGGGTATTGGGGTTAATCTCGATGAAATCGGCAGGCGCCGCTACTCGCTGACTGGTAGCTGGGATGATCCGGTGTGGAAGGCTGTCAATGTAGCGAACCGCAGCGCTTCCTCCCGATAATTTTAACTGCCGGAGGTTAATAACTTTAGCAGTGACCTGGCAGCCTTTGTGTCCTTAGCACTAACATTCGCACCCGGTGTATCTGCATTTTCCTCAGACGGCGATAACGCGTCGCGGGCTTTTCTGCATTCAGCTTGTGCGTTGCGAACTAGTTGTCTGACTCTTTGCAGGTCAACGTTTGGATAGTTTTCACGCAGAGCAGCCACCGTGCCGGCAAAGTCATCCACCAGTTGGTCTCTGAACGTCAGGTGCGGATCAGGTGCTGCAGCCTTCTTTTTCCGAGTCAGCTCCGGAGACAGAATCTGCGACTGCAACTCCTGGAGGTTATCGGTTTCTCTCAGTAATTTGCTAACGAAGTGCAGCTGGCGTTTCCTCGCACCGTGCGCTTTGATTTCAGCACAGTGGGTAATCGCGTCACGGATATCCTGCCCGAGTGGCAGCGAGGCGAGCACCTTGGGTTTCATTGCCACCAGCTTGCCTGCGAGCTCGGTAATCTGGTGAGCGTTTCGTTTTCGCTGTGACTTGCTCTCCGGGCCAGTGTCTTCGGTATCCGCGCGTTGGTCCGGAAGGTTGTCGGGACTGGAAATCATTGTGGATTTTCGTCTTTTTGTTGCATGAAAGTAACAACTTCAGTTGACATCGATCGTGTACAAAAGTTAATGTTGCAGGACCATTTGGAATATATGGCTGCGGTATCATTTCGTATCGCTGGGAATGTCATATTTTTACAACACGGAAGTCCGCGAACGTTGAATCATAGCAGCGAAGTGCGGTCAATTATTTTACCCCACGGCGCCATTGGCGCCAGATGTAAGAGACGCTCATGAATGCTTTCCGAAAAGCGGCCACAAGCACAGTGATTACAGCAGCGGTGTTGTGTGCCAATAACGCTTCGAGCCAAAACCTGCCGAACCAAAACCTGGGCGAGACGAACGCTTTCGCCGCAGGAACGCAATATCAGCTCATTGGCACAGACAGCGTAAGCTTCGGCCCGGGTATTCAGCATGAAACCCGCAAGGAGCTGTTGTTTAAACTCTCCGTCACTGATGCCGGCCAACATGCGGAATCAGAATCCGAGGATACGGTCTGGTCTGGCGGTCTGGTGTTTGATCGAATTGATTTCATGAAGCCGGGCGAAGCCAGAATGTACGATGTTACCGACGGGATTACGTACTCGGCCGGTATAGACGTCACGAGTACAGAGGAATTTGACAGCCAGTCAGAGATTGTCAGTAGCAGACAGCTTGGCATTCACTACGGCAGGCTGGGATCTGAAAACTACAGTGCTGTTGATCTGGGTGTTACCAACTTCAGCGATGACGCGGCAATTGCTGATGAATCATTATCTGAGGACAAAGAGTTATGGTCATTAGGGGTAACAACCGGACGACGCTTCTCACTGACGGGTCTTGATAGCAGCGATCCGCTATGGACTGTTTCACTGCGCGGACAGTTTAATATCACTGAGAGCAGCACTGTCGATGAAGCACTGGGTAATCAACAATGGTATCTGTCACCGGGGCTTCAATGGAAGGGCAGTAGCTTTCGTTTGACAGCGGACGTGTTGATGCCGTTCATGCAATCCGGTGAGCTGGAAGAAGAATCTGATTATCGCATCAGAGCGAAGATTCAGAAGAATTTTTAATATCCCTCTATGCCGACCAACTTAGATGATGGTGAACTTCCATCATCACAGTCTGGCATTGAATCAAACTTAGTGACTCAGCTTACTAAATAGCTGAGAAGTCAGTTATCTTCAGTCTCACTGTCATCTTGCCGCGTTTGTAGTGCTCTATTTGAACCGGTACCGGCAGATTGTCCGGTCCTATTGCAGCAAACCAGGTAATGGTGTTGCGGTTACTGTTACTTCGCTGTCGGTCGATACGAGTTGCTGTCAGGGTGCCGATGCCTGTTTTCAGTGTTTCCTGTCCGCGAGACACGAAACTGTTTGCCTGCGCGCTGGTTGCATCGATGGTATCGATAGAAAAACTTGTCGCCTCTGGCTGGTCACGCAGCAGCTGCATTAGCGTCAGTGTCATCGATAGCCTGTCTACTGCATTCGCATCGATAGGTGTACGGGTTGTATTCCCACCACGAATGGTCGTAGCCTCTGCGATCTCACGATTATAAACCGACGTGTAGCTTCGACTTTTATCGCCATAATTTGTGTATGAATATTTGTTGGATAGGAACGGTGGGCTCAGCGATGGTAGCTCTGCTATCTCACGTATTTTGCCTTTTTTAGAGAGGCGGAAAACCCCTGTTGGTTTGGTCTCCAATAACAGTTGATAGTGATTTTCTTTTTTGGTCAATCTGAACTTCGCTTCACCGCCTGTGATGTAGTCGTTTTGCAACGTGTAGCTGACTGAAAATGTTGGCAATGGCGTTGAAATGGTAGCCGATGAGGCAGTGGCTGCACGCGGGGCGGCCGGTTCCGGCGTAACAGATTCGGGTGTCACCGCTATAGGTGTAACGGACTCAGGTGTGGCAGCATTCGCCGCAAGGCTACCCAGCAGAAATAAGCAGTAAAGCGATGATGTGGCCAGTTTCGGTGCGGCGAATGTGGGCATGGATACCAGATTAGTTGCTGTAAGCTGCACAAAAGCTGAATAGCTGAAACTGCTTATGTGGCGGATTGCTCACGAACCTGTTTGAGATAACAAACCCGGTGCGCGCTCTACATATAGTAGTAGAGGAACGGGTGGTTGAGGGTACTGTCTTTGAATTTAATATGACTATCAAGACACGCTAACCCTTCGTGCAGAACCAGTTGCGCAATCCGGGGGAGGATGCGGTGTTCTGTGCTCAGAACTCTGTCTGCCAGCGATGATTCTGTATCACCCGCAAACACCGGGACAATACCGCGCGCAATGAGTGGTCCGCCATCGAGTGATTCATTCACAAAGTGCACACTGCATCCGTGCCATTTATCTCCACATGCCAGCGCATTTGCATGTGTGTTGAGGCCCGGGTGGCGGGGAAGAAGTGACGGATGAATGTTGATCAGTATGCCGTTAAAACGGCTGGTGAAAGTTGCCGTCAGGCGGCGCATAAAACCTGCGAGCAGAATTAGATCAGGGGGTGAATGCTGTTCGATCGCTTTTACTAATGCCGCATCAAAGTCTGCACGCCGCGCAAAGTCCCGGTGACTTACAACAGATGTACGGATGCCATGCTGTTCTGCATAGTCAAGCCCGGCGGCATCGCCGGTATTGCTGATCACATGCGTAACCCTGGCATTGAGAGTGCCAGTGTTACAGGCCTGGTGGATTGCCTGCATGTTCGAGCCACGCCCTGAAATCAGCACTGTGATTTGAGCAGTCATCAGATCCAGTGAACACAGGCTTCAGTAGCGTCGTGTTCCGTAACCTGGCCGATAACGAAAGCTCGTTCGCCGCTGGTTTCAAGTGAATCAATAGCAGCCTGTTGCTGCGCGGCCGGAACGATGACCACCATGCCAATGCCGCAGTTGAATGTACGCAGCATTTCGTCATCTGTAATGTTGCCGTGCTTTTGTAACCACGCAAAAATTTCCGATGGCTGCCAGCTGGATTTATCAAGGCTTGCTTTTGTGTTTTTCGGTAGCGACCTGGGGATGTTCTCAGTTATGCCACCACCGGTAATATGTGCCAGCGCGTTTACAGTTACCTCATCTAATAGTTTTAGTAACGACTTTACATAGATGCGTGTTGGCTGCATTAATTGTGCGGCAATTGACGTGCCTCCGAGTGAAGCGTGTATGTCTGCGTTACTGTCGTTGATGACCTTTCGTATTAGAGAATAACCGTTTGAGTGAAAGCCGGCAGAAGCGAGGCCGATAATGCAGTCACCCGGAGCGACATTAGTTTTATCGAGAATTTTGTTCTTTTCGACAATACCTACTGCAAAGCCTGCCAGGTCGTAGTCGTCGCTGTCGTACATGCCCGGCATCTCGGCAGTCTCGCCCCCGACCAGTGCGGCGCCTGCCTGTACACAACCGTCTGCAATACCGGCAATAATCTGTTTTGACTTCTGCACATCCAGTTTGCCGCAGGCGTAATAGTCGAGGAAAAACAGCGGCTCTGCACCGCAGACAATAATATCGTTAACACACATTGCCACCAGATCCGTGCCGATTCCGGTGTGATTGTCGAGCTGGTTGGCAAGCATTAGCTTTGTGCCGACGCCGTCGGCACCAGAAACCAGTACAGGTTGTTCGTAGTCACTGGCAGGGAGTTCGAAAAGACCTCCGAATCCCCCGATTCCGCCGAGCACACCCGGACGCATCGTGCGCTTAATGTCGGGTTTGATCGATTCCACCAGTTGCGCACCGGCATCAATGTCTACTCCCGCATCACGGTAGCTCAGACCGGGCTGACTATTATTGTTACTTGAAGCGCCTTCTTTTCTGGCAGCGATGTCGTGGTCTGGATCTGACATGGAGTGAATCCGGGGAGCAGCGGGGTGTTGATTTTACTATGTGGGGAGTGACTGGGTTACAATTCTTGGAGTAAATATTTTCTAGGTGAGTTATGCAAGCCCATGCTATGACCCGGTACTGGAATTTCGCCAGTGTTGTTTTGGCAGCGCTGTTGATTTTCGGCCTGGCTGCAGAGTTGCAGGCGCAATCCGCCAGTGATTTCAACATTGAAATACAGGTCGCTAATCAGAGTGGTCAGGAGCGCAGCAGCGCCTATCGCCTGGCTTTTGATCGGGTGTTGCGTCGGCAGGTAGAAACCCGCATTCGGGTAGAGCCGGCACAGCGCGAAGCGTTAATGAGCGATCCCTCGGTGTATGTTCAGAGCTTTCGCTATCGCAGGTTTGTTGCAGACTCTGACAATTCCCGTCTGGCGACGCGCAGCGTGCGTGATGGTGCTACGCCTGCCGCGGTTATAGCGGTAACTTTTCCGACCGATCTGGCGGCCATCATTCAACAGCAGCTGATTCCGGTTGTTGAACAGCCTGAGGTACCGGTGGCAGCACCAGTCATTGCTCTTGTAGCAGTTGAGCAACAGGGTAACCAGTTTATTATAGGCGGTGATCGAGGACGTAAATTTCAACAACGTGCAACCCAACTTGCGGCGGCGAATAATCTTCAATTGCAGTTTCCCGAGATTACGAATGAAGACCTTGAACTGATTAGCGCTGCAGATATTTTTAACCGTGATGTAGATCGAATAAATAGCTTCATCACCCGGTTTGAGGGCAGTGAGTTACTTACCGGTGCGATGTATCGTTTATCACCAACAGCATGGCAGTCGGACTGGAGTTTTACCGGACTGGATCAGCAGACCCAGACATTCGGTTTAACCACAGCAACACTCGATGAAGCGCTCGTTGCTGCCATGACGCAGTTAAGTCCGGGTGGTGGGTACCTCGCGACCACCTATGATGACGCTTCAGTTGATGGGGGCGGGCGCACCGGGGTCGCCATAAGAGTGGAGAATATTGCATCGCTTGCGGATTATGACAATGTACTTGCTGCTTTACGTCAAGTTGATGCAGGTGTCGTGACGGAGTCCCTGGAATTCAATTCAATGGTTTTCCGCGCTACAGAACAAGGTGCAGATGGCGTTCGTAATGCTCTGATGAGCAGTAACAGCTTTGAGCCGATCAGCGATGATCAGTTCGGTGGTGAGCTTAGCTTTCGGTATCTGGCCAGATAGTTTTATCCAGATTGTTTAATAAACGAACTGAACCCGAAATTATCAGCTGGATGAACCACTAGTGGCAGAACACCGGCAACTGCCGTTACCGTTATCACCGACTGTGGTGCCTACGTACGACAATTTTCAACATGGTGCAAACAGTCTGGCGGTTGAGGTGGTGCAACAGCTCCATAAGACTTCTGATGCGGCTCAGCTATATCTGTGGGGAGCAACGCAGAGCGGTAAAACCCACCTGCTGCTGGCTGCCTGTAACGAGTTTATCTCGCTGGGCATGCGGTCCTTTTATGTTTCTTTAAAAGAACAAACGCTTTCTTCAAACTTACTGGAATCGCTTGACGGCTATTCGCTGCTCGCCATTGATGACACAGATATTGTTGCCGGTAGAAAAGACTGGGAACACGCCTTGTTTAATCTGATTAACTTCAGTCGGGAACAGTCTGGAAAAATTCTCTTCAGTGCATCGGCAGCACCTGCCAGTTGCGGATGGGAACTTGCCGATTTAAAGTCGCGCCTGGGCTGGGGGCCTGTAATAAAGATGGAAGCGTTAAGTGATGCCGAGGTCCGACATACATTTTTGCAGGCGGTCAACAGCAAAGGCTTGCAAATGTCGGACGAGGTAGTGGATTACCTGCTGAAACGCCACAGTCGTGATCTCAATAGCTTGCTGCAAACGCTGGCGCTGCTTGATCGTGAGTCTTTGGCGGCAGGCCGTGCTCGGATTACTATCCCGTTTTTGAAGTCCTGCTTTGCAGGGCTTGATTATCATGATTAAGGGTCACATCAGGCAGCCAACTCTTAGACTTTGTCTACCTGCACTTAGCTTTTTCGGGACGGTGAGAGCGTTTCAGTATCGTCTCTCGCAGCTATTTTTTTGTACTTCGCATAGTAAGCACTAGCAAGGAACCATATGGTGCTCAGTATTATTAGTACGATACCGAGCCAGGGTTTTTCGGTTCTATGTATCGCTGCGTCTACACCGAAGGCAAAGTACGGCAGCGCCAGAAAGCCTGCCCACGAATGAGTGTATACCCTACCGTGAAGTATCCCGCGTAGTGGGAGTAACAACGGTAGCAGACCGATAGCCAGTGCAATACTTTTGGGTATTTGCGGCGGAGATATTTTTATTATCCACAACATCAAAAACACCATGATGCCAAAGTAACCAAACAGCGCCAGCACTCGGGTGAGTTTTACTCGATTATTATTGTTCATGCTAATTTTGCAGCAATTGACGCGACTCTTTTACCCAGCGCTGTACAGAGCGTCTTTTCATGAGGGTCAAGTGTGGTTCTGTTATCTTCGCCGGCAACATGGCTGGCACCATAGGGTGTACCGCCACGCTCTGTTTTAGATAGCGATGGTTCGGAATACGGGAGTCCTACCATGAGCATGCCGTGGTGTAGCAATGGCAGCATCATGGTAAAGAGCGTACTTTCCTGTCCGCCGTGCATTGTCGATGTTGAGGTAAACACGGCAGCAGGTTTGTCTGTGAGTTCACCGCCAAGCCAGATGTCAGTGGTGGAATCAAAAAAGTATTTTAATGGCGCTGCCATGTTACCGAAACGGGTCGGGCTGCCAACAATTAAGCCACTGGCACTACGAAGTTCATCTTTAGTGATGACTGGAGAGTCAATTTTCTCTGTACGTGCGTGTTGTTGGCCGGTCTGCGGGATTTCATTTACCGTTCTGATCAACGCTTCACAACCCTCGACTGCATTAACACCTCTGCCAATTTGATTTGCCATTCGTTTTGTGCTGCCATCGCGGCTGTAGTAGAGCACTACTATCGTATTCATTGTTTTGCCTTTACTCATCGACAAGATCGATGACCTTATCCAGTGGTCTGCCAATAACGGCCTCACCCTGAAACCGGACGATGGGTCTTTCAATCAGTATCGGGTGTGCGACCATTGTATCCACCAGCTGATCATCGCTAAGCGATTCGTTTTTGAGGTCCAGTTGCTTATATGTCGCATCTCCCTGGCGCATCAGTTGCCGTGGTTTTAGTTGTAGTTCGTTCAGAATTTCAAGCAGTGTCTGTTTGTCGGGCGGGTGTTTCAGGTATTCGATTTTGATGACATGCAGCGAGGTCTGCTCAAGATATTCAAGCGCCGCGCGACTCTTTGAACAGCGTGGATTGTGGTAGATGGTTGCAGTGTCTGCCATGGATTGCGGAGTTGTTTAATTTGTTGGCGAAGATTGTAACACCGGTGTGGTCTGTGCAATGGATCAACGGACAGCGTCGCCAATCCTTGTCACTCTGAGGAAAAGGTGACGATGTTGGCAGAATTCACAGCTGTGCGGCGGATTAACCGATGTCGGTAGTTTCCAGTGGTGGGTATTTGTCACTTAAAACCAGTTTTGACATTAGGCAGATCTAACGATGAGTGCAAACGGCGCGCTGTTTATTGACGATAATGCTGCACCGGGACCGGGTTTGGCCGACCCGGAAACCGGCAGGTTGCTGCTCGCACCAATTCTGGATGGCTTGCTGGCCGATGGTCTGATTTCGCTTGAAAATCACCAGATTCTGACCAGCGTTCGAACCAGAATCGGCAATGCTGAAACGAACGCCTTGCAGGTTATCGCCGATAGTGGTTGGGATAATCAACTGCAGCCCAGTCAAAAGCTATCGATCAATGTGTTGATGAGTTGGTTGTCGAGCAAGATTGGTGTGCCGGTTAGAAAAGTAGATCCGCTGAATACCGATGTTCAATCAGTCACTGCGGTAATGTCTCTGGCTTATGCAAAGCGTTTTAAGATTATAGCGCTTGACGTTACCGCAACCAGCGTAGTGGTTGGAACCAGTGAGCCGTTCGATGAAAGGTGGCAGCAGGAACTATCCCAGGTGCTGCAGAAAGATATCATTAAGGTGTTGGTGCCGGCATCAGATATCGATCGATACCTGCACGAATTTTATACCGTTTCGAAATCGGTTCTTGGAGCTAAGAAAGAACAAAACGCACAAGCAACTGCGAGCGGGGTGCAGAATCTCGAACAGATGATGGAGCTTGGCAGAAGTGGCAAGCTCGATGTTGATGATCAGCACGTGGTTAATATTGTTGACTGGTTGCTTCAGTATGCTTTCGAACAGCGTGCAAGTGATATTCACCTGGAACCCGGCCGGGAGGACAGTTCTGTGCGTTTTCGCATTGACGGTGTTTTGCATCATGTTTATGAAGTTCCTGCGACGGTCATGGCGGCAATTACCAGCCGTATAAAAATACTGGGTCGGATGGATGTTGCAGAGAAACGCCGCCCGCAGGACGGCAGGCTTAAAACACGCAATGAAGAAGGCCGGGAGGTAGAACTTCGATTGTCTACCATGCCCACAGCATTCGGTGAAAAGCTTGTAATGCGTGTTTTTGATCCTGATGTGCTGGTGAAGAAGCCGGTGGACCTCGGTTTTACATCGGAGGAGCAGCAGATCTGGGAGGAAATGCTCTCCCGACCACACGGAATTATTCTGGTAACCGGGCCAACCGGTTCCGGTAAAACCACAACGTTGTACACCAGTTTGCAGGAGCTCGCGACTCCCCAGGTTAACTTGTGTACAGTTGAAGATCCGATCGAACTGATCGTACCTGCGTTTAATCAGATGCAGGTGCAGTCGAACATTGATCTCGATTTCGCTACCGGTGTCAGAACGCTGTTAAGACAGGACCCTGACATCATCATGATTGGCGAGATACGTGACGTTGAAACGGCACAGATGGCTATACAGGCAGCACTCACCGGGCACCTGGTTATTAGTACGCTGCATACAAACGATGCACCGGCTGCAATTACCCGATTGCTGGAGCTGGGTATTCCTTACTACCTGTTGCGCAACACCTTGATTGGTGTAATTGCTCAGAGACTTGTTCGAACCCTTTGCCCGAATTGTGCTCAGACAACCGAGGTCAATGTGGAAGACTGGTGCGGTCTGGTGACTCCGTGTGACATTCCGGTACCCGATCTGGTGCATGAGAAGGGTGGTTGTGACACCTGCCGCGACACCGGATATAAAGGCCGTATTGGCCTGTATGAAATAATGCAGATGACCTACGGTGTTAAAAAGATGATTCTGCCCGATTGTGACATTGGTCTGCTGCGTGACCAGGCAATAAAAGATGGTATGGAGCCGCTAAGAATTAGTGGTGCGCGCAAAGTGGCAGCCGGGGTTACGACCATGGAAGAGATTCTTCGTGTGGCACCACCACCGATGGATTATTAAACCCCTCTCTATAAGCTTTTTTCGAGTGCGGTGGTGAATTCATCATCACCGATCTTAATAACATCTCCCGTCACAATCTTCCTGCGTTTACGGGTTTCCAGCGCTCCGTTAACATAGACCATCTCCTGTTCGATCATTTTTTTTGCTTCACCACCGCTTTGCGTCAGCCCTTCAAATTTAATTAACTTAAAAAGCTCAACCGGCTCTTTGTTGAGTAACACTGTGCGCATACTATTTTGCTCAATTCGGACCAGTCGCAGTTTAGCCGATTTGGATTGTTTGCGAATGGCTTGTTGACCGCAGGTGGATTATGATCAGTGGTACGTTTATAAGAGTCAGAAGGGGACCGGCTATGTTGGATGGATCATGTTTGTGTGGCGGAGTGACTTACAAAGTCTCTGAGCCGGTTGAGAACTTTACTCACTGTCATTGTTCCATGTGTCGCAAGATCCACGGCTCACTGTTCGGAAGTTATCTGAGAACCCGGCAACTGGATTTCATACAGGGTAAAGATCTGATAGTGAAGTATGAGTCCTCGCCGGGTTTTGAACGTTGTTTTTGTGGTCGGTGTGGTTCGGTACTGCCAGAGCAGGTTGAGGGTGCAGAATATAACTTTGTGCCGGCTGGTGGGCTGGATGGTGATATTGGTATTTATCCTGAAAAGCATATCTTTGCCAGCTCCAAAGCAGACTGGTACCAGATCTCAGATGATCTGCCGAAGGTAGATGCTTATGACGACGTAGCAGAAGATCAGGGTCTTGTAACGATAGAGCAGAGTAATCGAAGTGGTCGGCACCAAGGCCATGTTGGTGGTAGCTGCCTGTGTGGGGATGTAGCGTTCCGTTTTAAAAATGGCAGTGCGAAGTTGATGATGCAGTGTCATTGCTCGCGGTGTCGTAAAGTAAAAGGAGCTGCGCATGCAAGCAATGTTTTTGTCCCACCGGGCGATTTTGAATGGTTAACAGGTGAGGATCAGGTTGTGATTTATGATCTGCCGGATGCAGAACGTTTTGGTAACAGTTTTTGTAAAAAGTGTGGCTCTTCTGTGCCGAGGCAGGCAGCTAACTCACCAATGGTAAATGTGCCCGCGGGTGCACTTGACGATGATCCCGGTATTGAACCGAAGGCGAATATCTACGTGGGTTCAAAGGCGAGCTGGTTTGAAATTTCGGATCAGGTGCCGCAGCATGATGAGATGCCGTCTTAGTATATGACACAAAAAACGGGATCAGATTGATCCCGTTTCTTGATGATAGTTTGAATCAGCCTGCGATGGCTTTTTCAAACAATTCTTGTATAACGCTAGAGTCTGTCTGGGCAATTACCCGGTCAATTTCTGCGCCGTCTTTAAACATGACTAGCGTGGATCGTCTTCTGACTCCCAAATCCTTGGTGATCTGGTCCTCGCGATACAAATCCCAGTCAACTCGCATTACTGTTACAGCCTTGTAGGCCTCATTACCGTCGATTAGTGCACTCACGGTGCGCTCTTGAGATCGGCAGGTCGGTCACCAGGATGCAGTGAAGTCAAGCATGAACGGCTCGCCACTCTCAAGTGCCTTTGCATAGGCTTCCGGAGTGAAATCTACTTTGTTGCTGTTCTCGGCCCATGCGGGAGAGGTGGCCAGCGCCAAAGTAGAAAGAGCCAGAAACTGGCGTCTTTTCATTGTGTGTCCTCTTATTTCGCTTAAACGGTATTGCACAATATCAGACAGAGCGGATTTTCGTAAGTTCCCGTAAGCCTGGCAAGGCCTAGCCGACGAACGCTTTCTCCATCACAAAAGTGCCGGGGCGGCTGTTCGAGCCCTCGATAAGGCCGTAGTTTTCGCAGATCACCTTCATGTCTTTGTTAAGGCCCATTGAACCGCAGATCATTACTCTGTCGGTTTCCGGATTTAAAGGCTCAACACCGATGTCATCAAACAGTTGTCCACTTTCGATCAACTGCGTGATTCGGCCATGCGGCGTGAATTCTTCCTGCGTAATTGTCGGGTAGTAGTGGACTCTGGGTGTGGCAAGTTCCCCGATAAGAGGGTCGTCCGGCAGGCTGTCCATAAGCTGTCGGCTGTAGCCGAGTTCTTCAACCTGCCTGCACGTGTGGGTCAGCACAATTTCGTCAAAGCGTTCATAAACTTCCGGGTCACGAATCAGTGAGGCGAAAGGTGCCACTCCGGTACCGGTGGCGAATAGATACAACCGCTTGCCCGGTAGCAACGCATCCAGCACAAGCGATCCGACTGGCTTTGGTTGCACAATTATCCGGTCGCCGACTTTGATGTTTTGTAGTTTCGAGGTCAGTGGGCCGTCCTGCACTTTGATCGAATAGAATTCGAGTTCATCGTCCCAGGAGGGGCTGGCAATTGAGTAAGCGCGCTTGAGTGGCTTTGCTGTGTCATCCGGCAGTCCGATCATTGTAAACTCACCAGAACGGAACCGCAGGCTTGCCGGGCGGGTCACGCGGAACGAAAACAGTTTGTCATTCCAGTGCTTTACTGCGGTGACAGTTTGCGCGCCATTTTGTGAATCGGGGACTTGTGATTGCTGGTTCATAGCTTTCTGACTAAAATCATTCGTATACAAACAGTATATGGGTGATTGAGTGATTTTTACAGGGTACAACTGCATTATTGTCAACTTTTTCAATAGTCGCGGCGAACCGATAACGTTGTTCAGACTATAGGGCTTAATCATGAAAATTGAACTGGCGTACGGGCAGGGCGGTCTTGATGTAGAGCTGCCCGCGCAGGCCATCGCCACTGTGTTGCGAAAGCCTGCGATGGATGCTAGCCGACCTGCTGCAAAGATCATTCAGCACGCCCTGGACAATCCGATTGGCACTGACAGCCTGGGCCATCTCGCTCAAGGTGCGAAAACCGCCTGTATTTTAATTTGTGACATAACTCGGCCTGTGCCAAACGGCGAGTTTTTACAACCGATTATCAGGCGTTTGACTGAAGCCGGAGTTCCAGCCGCGGGCATAACAGTGCTGGTTGCCACCGGCCTGCATCGCCCGAACCTGGATGATGAGCTCGAGGAGCTAATCGGTGATCCCTGGGTGCAACAAAATGTGCGGGTGGAAAATCACTATGCCCGTGATGAAGACAGCTGTGTGCACCTTGGTGTAACCCAGAAGCATTCGGTACCGGTTGGTTTGAATAAGCTGTTTGTCAATGCAGAGATAAAGATAGCAACCGGCTTGGTTGAGCCACATTTTATGGCAGGTTACTCAGGGGGCCGCAAAGTAATAGCTCCGGGCGTTGCGCATCACGAAACTATTCGCACTTTTCATAACGCACGTTTTATGGAACATCCTTTGGCGAGCTCCTGTGTTCTGGATGGCAACCCACTGCATGAAACACAGCTTGAAATTATGCGGATGTTGCGTGGTCCGGTATTGAGTTTAAATACTGTATTGGATGAGCACCGTAATCTTGTGCACGCAACATATGGCGAAGTGGTGGAAAGTCATTTGCAGGCGGTAGAGTTTGCGCGTGGAAGTTGTGAGTTGTCTGTGGGCAGGGAGTTTAAAACCATCCTCACTTCATCCGCTGGTTATCCTTTGGATAAAACGTACTATCAAACTGTGAAAGGTATGGTGACTCCATTGGGTATTCTTGAAGACGGTGGTGATTTGATTATTGTCTCTGAGTGTTCTGAAGGATTCGGGTCAGAAGAGTTTTGCAACGCGCAGAGGCGTCTGGTAGAGCTTGGGCCTGAGGGGTTTCTGGATTCAATTGCAGAGAAATCTCTGGCCGATGTTGATGAATGGCAAACTGAAATGCAGTTAAAGCCAATGCGAATTGGCAAAATCAAATTGTTTGCACCGAAGCTCGGCCCTGATCCCTATTCATTAACGGGCGTTGAGCCGGTTGAAAATCTAACAGACTCAATTGCAGAAAGTATTGCGAGGCACGGCGATCGTGATATTGCAGTAATTCCGGAAGGCCCCTATGTGGTCCCGTTTGCGTGAGATATGATTTTGGATAAACCTGCTTTAATATCGCGCATTGATCTTGAGCCTCTTGGTGGTATCGCAGGTGATATGTTTGCCGCTGCACTGTTTAGCGGATTTCCGCATCTGTACATCGAATTTAGAAAAGACCTGTCATTACTTGGTATTGACGGATTATCAGCAAGTCTTGAAGATCGGTTGTCCAACGGGCTACAGGCGAAGTATTTCAATGTTCAACAACAGACAACGCTAAAGCCACCTCGAACGCTTGTTGCAGTCAAAGAGTTCTTTCACGGCAAACCTTTTGATGACTCCGTTGCAGATAATGCAATTGGACTGTTCGCCGAACTTGCCCGAGCTGAAAGTGCTGTGCATGGTAAGACAGTTGACACTGTACATTTTCATGAAGTATCCGACTGGGACTCAATGATCGATATCATTGCGGCGGCAGGAATCATCGCGCGGTTGAATTGCTCTGTCTGGCGGGTTAGTGCCTTGCCGCTTGGTGGCGGTACCGTTAACACCGCACACGGCGATATTCCGGTTCCAGCACCTGCAACGCTTGAGTTACTAAAAAACTTCCTGTGGCGTGATGATGGTGTCAATGGTGAGCGGGTGACTCCCACCGGAGCAGCGATTCTTTCCTACTTGAGCGCATCGACCACGGATGCGACAACCCCTGCTGCGCGTCTGACTGCCGTTGGTACCGGGTGTGGCAGCCGGGAGCTTAACGGTCGGGCCAACATACTCAGAATGGCTGCGTTTTCTTACCATTCGCAAGCGGCAAAACCGGTTGAAGATACGGTGACTCGCATTGCCTTTGACGTTGATGATATGACCGCAGAAGAAATCGCATGGGCGGTGGATGCGTTACGTGTAACCGATGGAGTGCTGGATGTTACCTGTGTTGCTATGCAAGGTAAAAAGAACAGGGCTGTTACTGGTGTTAGGGTAATTTCCTCACCTGACCAATTGCACGCGGTAGCAGAACGGGCATTTTTGCTGACCTCAACAATAGGTGTCAGGTACAGTTCCGTTCAGCGCATTATACTGCGTCGAGCTGAGGAGAGTGTCGGGGCGGCAAGCGTTAAGCTGGTTGAGCGGCCAGCAGGACTGGTCTCTGCTAAAACCTCCAGTGATGATGTTGCTTCTGCAGGCTCTCTTGTAGAGCGTCGTCAGATCGCTTTAGAGTGTTGTGAGAGGGCTTTGCAATCCCATGGCGTTAATAGCTCAGAAGACGATCAGTGATTCCAGAAACAGACAAGCGGGTGTTGCTGGAAAAGATCCTTGTTCAGCGTAGAGGTGATTTATACATCGCACTCAGCGGTGGTATAGATAGCATTACCTTGATGCGTGTAGCAGCGGAGGTGCGCAGTGCGCCAACCATTGCAGTGCATGCAGTCTCAGCGGCGGTACCCGCTGAGGCAACAGCGCGTTGCCGTGATCTCACCGCGCAATACAATTGGCAACTGCTGCAAATTGATGCCGGTGAATTTAACGATAATCAGTATGTTTCCAACCCGGTTAATCGATGTTACTACTGTAAGAGTAATCTTTTCGACAGCATTACAGCGGAGCTTCACGGCGATTGTTCTATCGCAACCGGCACAAACACTGATGATCTGGGCGACTACCGACCGGGTCTCAAAGCTGCCGGAGACAGGGATGTCTGGCAGCCTTATGTTGAAGCCGGTATTGATAAGCAGACTATCCGAAGTCTGGCTTCGCGATTTGGTCTGGGGGAACTATCGCGATTACCCGCGCAACCCTGCTTATCCAGTCGTATCGAAACGGGTATAAGAATAAACATTGACGATCTTGGCTTTGTACATGGAATAGAGCGCCGCCTGGCCGAGCTTCTTGGACCGGGTGACATACGTTGCCGCATAGTGAGTGACGGGGTGGTTGTGCAGTTGCCAGCTGATAGCGTTGTTTTCAGTAGTGTTGCTCAGCGTCAACCCGTTGAAGAGCTTGTCACAAAACTCTGTGAAGAATCGGCGCGTAACCTGGCAGGAATTGAACCCTATAAAAAAGGCAGCGCGTTTTTAAGAACGGATAAAAAACTATAGCAATGGCAGATGAGTTTAACTTTGACTGGCAACGTGCCGCTCGCACCGGTATTGCAGAGGCGGTACTTTGCAGTGACAAGAGTCAGGCTCACGTTGCTGATATTGTTGCCCGGGTGCAAGATAGACGTGAGTCGCTGCTGTTAACCCGTCTATCGAGCGAAACAGCAGAGTTTTTAGCAGCCGAGCATACTAATATTGACTGGCATGAAGTATCAGCCACTGCTTTTGTAGACAATGGTATAGAGCAACCTGTTGATTCTAACTGCGTAATTGTTACCGCCGGAACTTCTGATATGTCTGTCGCAGAAGAGGCGCGGCGTACGTTGTTATTTAACGGTCTCAACGTTCCGGTACTTCCTGATTGTGGTGTTGCGGGCTTATGGCGACTGACAGATCAGCTTCCTGTATTATCAAAGGCGCCAGTTATAATTGCGGTCGCCGGAATGGAAGGTGCGCTTTTCTCGGTTTTAGCCGGATTGGTACCAGGGCTTGTTATAGCAGTACCGGGTTCCACGGGTTATGGGGTAGCCGAGGGAGGGCATGCGGCATTGCACAGTGCGTTGGCTACCTGCGCGCCCGGGGTTGTAGTGGTAAATATAGATAATGGTTTCGGTGCTGCTTGTTCGATGTTAAAGATCCTGTCACAACTTTCCATGTCTACTGAAAAATGACCCAGCAAACATCGTTATAACCGTGTGGTTGCAGTTCAATTCACGCAGCCAATATTCGTAGAATTAATTTTTATAAAACATTTTTTTAGAGAACACTATGGCTCAGTCAGTGGTTTTGGTTAACCCCATTTATGGTCCGACCCAGGCAGAACTTGAAAAGACCTATACAGTACACAGGCTTTGGGAAGCAGCGGATAAATCAAAGATGTTGTCAGAGGTAGCCGATGATGTGCGGGCCGTTGCAACCGATGGTGGTTCCGGTGCGAGTGCTGAACTGTTAAGACAGTTGCCTAATGTAGAAGTAGTTACCGTGTTTGGTGTGGGTGTTGACGCGGTAGATTTGGACTACTGCAAAGCTAAAGGTATACGGGTAGGTAATACTCCGGACGTGCTGTCTGATGATGTTGCGGATCTTGCAGTAGCACTTTGCCTTGCAAGTTACCGTCAGATTCCGAATGGTCATAATTATTCGAGAGACGGTCTTTGGGAAACCAATGGCCCGATGCCGCTAACTGCGAAGTTTTCAGGTAGCCGGGTCGGAATTTTTGGCCTTGGTCGTATTGGTCTTGCCATTGCCAGAAGACTGCAGGGATTTGATTGTCATATCAGTTACTGCAACCGTAACAAGCGTAGTGATGTTGAGTATCAGTATTTTTCAGATATTCGCGAGATGGCAGAAGCCGTTGACTGCCTGATTCTGGCGGTAGCACCGACACCGGATATGACGGGTTTCATAAACGCCGATGTATTGACGGCGCTCGGTCCAGCCGGCCATATCGTCAACATTTCCCGCGGGCTTGTTATTGATGAAGCTGCGCTAATAGACGCGCTGAAAGCGAACAAGATCGCCGGTGCAGGACTTGATGTCTTCGTAAACGAGCCTGCAATTCCTGATGCATTGAAAGCCATGTCCAATGTAGTGTTACAGCCTCATGTGGCGAGTGGCACGGTGCAAACGAGAACTGCGATGGGAAAGCTAATGCTTGAAAATCTATCGCAGTATCTTTGTGGGGAGGAGTTGACTGCATTCGTTGCTTAATCAATTCTCATACTGCAAAAAGCGTATAACAGCACTTTACATGTAAAGTATCTGTTGTTAAAAAGGAACGGTCGAGCGAGACTGGAACAAGGAGCACAGGGAGAAGGAGGTAGTGTGTGAAAATACTGGTGATCGAAAACCATAAGCTTTTTGCAGAGGGATTGTGCACATTGCTTAAGGAATTTGACAAGGCAATTCGCGTTGTTAGTTTTACCAGCTGCGAGTCAGCCGTGGCAGAAACAGAATCTGACGACGTTGATCTTGTACTGACAGATTATTATTTGACGGGTCTGAGTGGAGTCCCTGCGTTGAAAGCGTTGCAAAAACGCTTTGCGAACACTCCGGTAATTTTTGTCTCTGCATTAGAAGACCCTTTGCGTATCTGGCAGGTCGTTGATGCCGGCGCTGCAGGGTTTATCCCCAAAACGTCTTCTTTCTCGGTAATGTCTGCGGCAATCAAAGTCGTATTGGCGGGTGGAATATACCTGCCACCCAGTGCGATAAAAGAGAATAGTTCTCGTGCTAATTCCTATCAAAGTGGTGATTCCACTTGCTGCAGCAGGTTGGATTGCTTATCCCGCAGGCAGCATGAAGTACTGATGCAAGTGGTTCAGGGCAAACCCAACAAAGCCATTGCGAAAGCGCTCGATATATCTGAGCACACGGTAAAAGCGCATATATCTGCATCATTCAAACTACTGGGTGTGAAAAATCGAACGGAGGCGGTCTACGCTGCAGCGATGTTGAATCGTGAAGAGCCCGTGCTGACAGACAAAGTGGAGATGTTTTAGGCGTGCAGCATGTGCACTAGTTTTGATCTGAGCTCGTCGACGGTATTCACCAGGGGTTGGTTATATTGCTTGAGCGCATCGCTGTTGTGATAACCCCACGTCACACCGATCGACTGAAGCTGCGCGTTAATTGCGGTTTCAAGATCGATCGTTGAGTCTCCCACTAAAAGAGCTGCTGCCGGTGTAACGTCTGCCTCTTTGCAAAGCTGAATAAGAGCTGCCGGATCCGGTTTCTTTGCAACACCGTCTTTCTGACCATGGATATACGGGATAATATTGCGACCGAAAAGTGCTTCGGTGATCTCAACGGTAAACCGGTGTGGCTTGTTGGAAAGAACGCCTAACGCCATCCCATTCTGCGCGAGCTCACTAAGCAGAGCAGCTATCCCGTCATACGCAATTGTGCCGGACCGCCAGGTATTGTTGTAGTGTTGTTGGAACTTTGTCTGCGCGTGAGTAATGCTATTGTCTGGAAATTCTTCTACCGGCAATGCGCGGCGTAGCAACACCCAAAGGCCATTGCCAACGTAGGTTTTTACTGTGGTTTGCGGAAGCGGCTCTTGCGCGAGATCTATCAGTGTGCGGTTGAGGGCTTGCGTTAATCCAGGTAATGAATCGACGAGGGTGCCATCCAGATCGAAGAAGACGGCTTTCATAGTCAGTTTACAAATGGAAGAGGGGTTGCACTGATTTACTGCGGTATTGAGGAACTCCGGCAAATCCGCCGGAGTTCGAAGACAGCGTTTTAACGGAACGCTGACTGATTCTGTAAAGTTAAATATTACTTACCCATCTCACTGTAGAAAGCAGAGAGATCTTTCATATCCTGGTCACTTAGACCTGCAGCCATTGGTGCCATAATGGCTGACTGTGCACCTTTGCGTTCCCCGGATTTGAATGCTTGTAGCTGAGCCACCATATAAGGTGCGTTTTGTCCTGCCAGGTTCGGGTAGGTTGGTGCGATTCCCTTGCCGTCAGCGCCATGGCAGGCAATGCAAGTTGCAGCCTTGGCTTTGCCTGCGGCAGCATCACCATCTGCAAAGGCTGTGGAGCTTGCCAGTAGTGTAAAAGTAACAGCTAGAACAGTTTTCATATAAATAGTTACCTGCGAGGTTGTAGAGCCTGGTTCGAGTCTAACCAAGGAACGCGAACCTGGCCTGAATGTGAACCGGGTCCCAACTTGAATCGGGCCAGGATCGATTAGGCCCGATTCGAGTTTTTATAGCGGCGCTTACGAGGCCTTCTTCATTTCTGCAGCCTGTGCGATAACAACTTCTGCGACATTGTTGGGGCAAGGTGCGTAGTGAGAGAATTCCATTGAGAATTGACCACGGCCGGATGTCATAGTTCGCAGATCACCGATATAGCCGAACATTTCGCTCAGTGGTGCGTCTGCTTTAACACGTACACCGGTTACACCGGCTTCCTGACCCTGGATCATTCCTCGACGACGGTTCAGATCGCCAATAACATCACCAACGTGATCTTCCGGTGTGAACACATCAATCTTCATGATCGGCTCAAGCAGTTGTGGTCCTGCCTTCGGCATGGATTCGCGGTATGCAGCCTTTGATGCGATTTCGAACGCAACCGCCGAGGAGTCAACAGCGTGGAACTGGCCGTCCATGAGTGTCACCTGGAAGTCGAGGCACGGATACCCTGCAAGCACACCGTTATCGATGCTTTGCTTGAAACCCTTTTCAACTGCCGGCCAGAATTCGCGCGGTACGTTACCACCGGTTACTTTTGACTCAAAAGTAAAGCCTGTGCCAACTTCTGCAGGTTCGATAACATACTCGATCTTCGCAAACTGACCGGAACCACCAGTCTGTTTCTTATGCGTGTAGGAATCTTCAACTCGCTTAGTGATGGTTTCACGATAGGCAACCTGCGGCTTACCGACTTCTACATCAACATCGTGAGTTCGTCTGAGGATGTCGACTTTGATATCAAGGTGCAGTTCACCCATTCCTTTGATGATTGTCTCACCGCTCTCTTCGTCTGTCTCAACATGGAAAGATGGATCCTCCTGAACCATTTTGCTGAGTGCAAGACCCATCTTCTCTGAACCCCCTTTATCTTTGGGAGAGATAGCAATAGAAATAACCGGATCAGGGAATACCATTGGCTCAAGTGTTGCCGGGTTTTTAACGTCAGCCAATGTGTGACCGGTCTGAACGTTCTTCATACCAACGATCGCGACGATGTCACCAGCCTGTGCACTATCGAGTTCTTCGCGTGAGTCAGCGTGCATTTCAACGATGCGACCAATACGCTCTGTTTTACCGGTAAAGGTATTCAACACGTTTGTGCCTTTAGCAAGGGTACCTGTGTAGATACGGGTAAAGGTAAGTGCGCCGTAACGGTCATCCATGATTTTGAAAGCCAGCGCGCGCAACGGCTTGTCGGGATCAACAATCGCGAACTCACCGGTTTCATTACCTTCAAGATCAACTTCCGGCTGAGGTTTAACTTCGGTCGGGTTCGGCAGGTAATCAACAACCGCATCAAGAACGTTCTGTACGCCCTTGTTCTTGAAAGAGCTACCACAGAAAGTTGGGAAGAACGCAAGCTCAATAGTGCCTTTGCGAATGCATCGCTTGATCGTTTCGAGATCAGGCTCTTCACCCTCAAGATACTTTTCCATCGCGTCGTCGTCCTGCTCAACGGCTGTCTCGATCAGCTTTTCACGGAACTCTTCAATTTTGTCTGCCATGTCTGCAGGGGGATCCACAATTTCGTACTTCATCGGATCACCTGAGTCATCCCAGACCCATGCTTTACGGGTTAGCAGATCTACAACACCGGAGAAGTTGTCTTCAATACCGATCGGCAGAGTCATTACCAGTGGTACAGCGCCAAGCACGTCTTCAACCTGCTTGGTTACACGGTAGAAGTCTGCACCCATACGATCAAGCTTGTTGACGTAGATAATACGTGCAACGCCAGACTCGTTGGCATAGCGCCAGTTAGTTTCTGATTGTGGCTCTACACCACCGGAACCACAGAAAACACCGACGCCACCATCGAGTACCTTAAGCGAACGATACACTTCGATAGTGAAGTCAACGTGGCCCGGGGTATCGATGATGTTCAGTCGATGATCATTCCAAAAGCAGGTAGTTGCTGCAGACTGGATAGTAATACCACGCTCCTGCTCCTGATCCATGAAGTCGGTAGTTGCAGCACCGTCGTGTACTTCACCGATTTTATGAATTTTGCCGGTCAGCTTCAGTATGCGCTCGGTCGTGGTGGTTTTACCCGCATCAACGTGGGCGAATATCCCTATATTTCGGTAAAGCGTTAAGTCAGTCATTTCATTTCTCAAAAATAAAAAGCACCGGTGACAAACACCAGTGCGCGTGTGGCGCAGGCCGGGGGCTCGGATAAGGCGCGCCGCCAAAAGTAGTGGCGAAGCGACAGGGCAAAGCGATTTCGTGTGCGCAGCATCAACCTGCCGGTCATGTCACGAATGCAGCAGGGTAATGTCTGATCAGTCGAGAAATTCGCTGTCGACAGCAGTCTGCGATATCCGGGGAAAGTCTTCGTTGATCGAGGCAATCTACCTGTTATTGCTTTATCAACTAACCGGTGCGGCGGCGGCTTGCTTGCGAAGCGGAATATAGGCGAATAAGTGCTGATTTTCAAGGTAAAACGTTGAATTGTCCCGTTTTGACAGGCATTCACACATTTCGGATCAAACAAGCCTTCATTTCGCTGGTGTCGTGCCGAAATAATGGCAGTGAAAAATCCGGGTCCTTCCGGGATTCACCACCGCGCATCACAGACTCAGGGCCAATGTAGTGAGTATATTTTGTCGAAAACTGATGTTTCTATTGCCGATCCTGTTTATGAATCCGGCGAATGCCGGTGTGAATTGCGATGGTGTTCCGCATACCCGCCTGGAAATCGCTATCTGTGGTGAGCCGGGGCTGCGTGCGCTGGACAGCGAATTGTCCGCCGCGTTAAACGAAGCGCTCGAGCGAGGTGTGATCGACAGGCAGTCGTTTCTAGAGCAACGCAATCGCATCGCCCGCCATTGCAGGCGTGAAGACAGTACCGCGTTCAATGCGTGCCTGCGTGATGCGGAGTTGAATGCTTTGGAATGGGCTGTAGACGCGTTGGGTCAGTCTATTGTTTCCCGGAGTGCGGTGAGCAATAGCAGCGATCGTTACGATGCCACCCTGGCCACCCGTACGACTCAACTGCAGCGTCAACTGCAGCTGGCGGAGGGTCGATTGCGATACACCAGCGATCCCGAACTCACAGTGATGACATTGCTGAATCTGCTGAACGTTACCACGGAACAACAGGATCGCAACCCGGCTTTGATTGTCAAACTTGAACAACGGCTTGCGTCAGGTTGCGAACACTCGGTATACGGACACGACTGGCGTAGGTTGCTCAGGGACAATAATCTTTCATGTGGTGATACTCAGTCTCCTGCACTATTCAGTTCGGCTGATATTTGAGCTGGCTCTGTACAATGAACTGCTCTTTTTACGTAACCAAACTGTGGTAAGCGTTAGCGTAGACCACCGTAAACATTGAGTTTTTAAATAACGCACGCGGGGTGTTGTGCATGACTGGTACAATTCTCTTTTACGCTCAGTAAACGGTTTTAAATGAAACACTGCCTGCTGTTTGATAGCGACGGTACACTCGTAGATAGTGAAGCGATCAACACAGAAGCCCTTGCGGATGAGCTTCGTGTAAGCAGTATTTATGAAGATAATAACGCTCTGTTGGCGAGATATCGTGGATGGAAATTCAAGGCAATGCTTGATGATCTCGGTGAACTGCACTCTCAAGCTCTGGATCAGGCATTTGAGGCCCGCTTTCGCGCTCGTGCAAGTAACTATTTTGCCGAGCGACTTGAGCCGATTCCGAATATTCACGCGGCGTTAAAGGCATTACCGCACGCGAAATGTGTTGCCTCCAACGCGCCCATGAGCAAGCTCGTGCAGGTGCTTGCAAAGACAGGATTGTACGGATACTTTAAAGATAAACTATTCAGTGCCTATGATGTCGACCGCTGGAAACCTGATCCTGCATTATTTAATCACGCGGCAGTTCAAATGGATTTCAGCTCAAGCAACTGTATAGTGATTGAAGATAGTGAAGTAGGCGTGCAGGCGGCATTGAATGCTGGAATGAAATGTGTCCACTACATCGGCGGTGGCGTTGGAAATGATTTTTCAGACAGCCCGGGTGTGCTGACAATCGGCAATATGCTTGAACTGCCAGGAGCTATAGAAGAGCTTGAATCGCACAGATGATTCACTGTTCACATAATGGTTAGGGTGGTTGACTTAGCCTTGAGAGTGTCTTGAACAAAATCAGGAGCAATTTTGGCAAAATCCGGAGTTGGAGAATGCGAGTTGTGTGAGCGTAAATCAGCATTGACTGCGCATCACCTGATACCGCGTAAACTGCATCGCCGCAAACATTTCAAAAAGCACTTCGATAAGTCTGAGTTACAGGCCACTATTCAAATTTGTCGGCAATGCCATAGTGGTCTGCACAAACTCTTCGATGAAATGCAATTGGGAAAAACACTCAACTGCATCAACAAGCTGCGACAGGACCCGCAGGTGAAAAAACACATTGGTTGGGTTGCCCGTCAGCGCACTCAGTGGCAATGAACTACAATTGGCGAAACTATCTGCAATCTGGTACCCGCCAACCTGCGAACCGCTGTTGACCCGTGAATAACCCACTCGAACCAAGGCAAGTTGAGTTTCCCGACATACTCATCTGGATGAAAGAATCAGCGCTGATTTTTCGCCGTCGGCCGGTAGTTTTTATTGTGATATCACTGGCGTTTTTCGTGCTCAGTTACAAAATCCGGATTTCAGGTTATCTGACATTCTTTATTGCTCTGCTCTTGTGTCAGGTCGCGGTGGTGGCGTGCGTAGTAGTAGCGCGCGGCGCAGATGAATCTAAAACGCTAACACTGAATATCTGGTACCAGAGTCTGGTAAACGCAGTCATTACGGTTGTGCTGTTTTCGGCTTTTTATGTTTTGTTATGGGTGATTGCGGCGCGCATTGCCAGTATGTTAATGCTTGATGCAGTGGTCTCCGAATCAAGTGCGCCGCCACCTATTGCAGCGCTACAGTGGCTCTATGACGGCACGATCTCACTGTTTGTTATCTACATAGGTGTGATGGTGACGACTATGTGGTTCCTGTTGCCAATATCCGTATTTCACAAGCTTGGTTTGATTGACTCGGTGAAGTATGCAAAGCAGGGAGAAAGGAAGAACTTTCCAGTTATTGCAGCAGCCAGTTATCTGCCGTTTATGGCGTTTTTTATTGTGTTTTATTTCAGCGAACTGGCATTGGTAATTGCGGTCGCTGCGCTGCCGTTATTTGCCATATATCAATATGTGAGCTTCAGGCATGTGTATATGGGGCGTAAGGAAAGTCAGCCTGAAAAGGTTAAAGCGGTAGAGGCGGTTTCTGCAGAATCGGGCTGACTTACACCCGCCCGATTTCAATTCCGGTTTTCCGGTTAGGCAGGATTATCGGACTCATGCAATTCTTTTGCGGCGGCTTCTGCGTTTCGAATTGCCGGATACTGATCCACCTGCCACGCTCATGTCTCCATGCAGTTGCGATGTTGCGCCGACTGATACTTCACCGAGTTCTTCAATAATCTGTTCAAGGGTGGGTGTTGTGCGGCCTTCATAAGATTCCAGCGCGTCTTTCATGGCCCTGATGTGCTCAGGCGAGGTGCCACAGCAACCACCAATGATTGTCGCTCCGGCATCGAATGCTAATTGTGCGTAGCGACCCATCAACTCCGGTGTGCCGTTATAAACGATTTTGCCATCAACGTATTCAGGTATTCCGCAGTTAGCTTTTGCGATTAACGCTGGTGGTTCCTGAAATTCCAGGCAGCTCTTTTTCATGTTCATCATTGCCGCCACTACTTCCGCTGCACCGACACCGCAATTGGTGCCACAACCGGTCAGCTCCGGCAGCATTTCAGATGCGAGCTTGATGATGTCAGCGGCGGTCACCCCCATCATGGTGCGGCCGTTGGTATCAATGCTCATACTGAAAACTATTGGAAGGCCGGTTGACTTGGCGCCTGAGAACGCCGCTTTCGCTTCTTCTAACGATGAGAGTGTTTCGATCCAGATGATATCGGCACCCCCGTCGGCGAGTGCCTGCGCCTGCTCGGCAAAAGCATCGGCTGCGGCTTCGATAGAAAGCGTGCCAGTGGGTGCGAAGATTTCACCGGTCGGTCCAATGTCTCCGGCGACAATGACCTTGCGCCCGCTTTTATCCACTGCTTCCCGGAGTAGCTCCGCCGCTCGCTTGTTTAACTCGGTAACCCGGTCTTCTCCATTGTGGAGTTGCAATCGATATCGGTTGCCGCCGAAGGTGTTCGTCAGTACCAAATCTGAGCCGGCTTCAATAAAACTTTCATAGTGTCTGGTGACCCGATCCGGATGGTCTGCATTCCAGAATTCGGGAGAATCGCCGGTTTGTAGTCCCATGCTGAACAGGTTGGTGCCAGTAGCGCCGTCCGCCAGGATATAGCGTTTTTCGCGCAGTATGTCGGTAAGGATATTGTTCATTGGGCAGGGCTTTTAGTTAGGTCCGGTCGAAGTAGTGACTGCGACCGTAGTTGAGTACAACAGTAGCTTAGGGCCATCCGATAGCGTTGCTCTGGTCATATGATAGGCTAGTTGCGATGAACATGCCGATATCACTTCTATGTGTGCAGACAATGTGCACTGAAACCAGCGTGGGATCGACGCTCCGGTGATATCACAGCTCGATTTATCCCAGCCCGCTGCAATTGACGTGAACTGCGCTGCTGCCGATTTGGTTAAAGCGACATCAGATTGTGGCTTTGTCTACGTCAATATTGGTGACCACAACGCTACCACAATTGAAAATATTCGTGCGACGCAGCGCTCATTTTTTGCGTTACCTGCGCAAGAAAAGCAGAAGATCGCGATCGATAGCAATAACCGCGGCTATTTGGCGCCGGGCATGGCGCTGATGCAAGGTGCCACCCGACGGGATCAGAAAGAGGTCTTTTTCTGGGGGCGCGAGGCTGATCAATATGATACGGATGTGATGGCAGGCTTGCCACTGTGTGGTCCAAACCGGTGGCCTGAAATTGTCGGTTTCCGAAGTGCTGTACAGGAGTACTCTTCACTGATTCAGTCAATAGGCGATAAGCTGTTGCAGATTGTTGCAGTGGCACTCGGTGCTCCCGAGACGTTTTTTGAGCCTTACTATGAACGCTGCATGTTGCGTGGTCAGCTGCTGTGTTATCCACCGACTGATAATCATCCGGATCAGTTTGGCGTAGCACCGCACAGCGATTTTGGCTGCATTACATTGTTGCTGCAGGAAACAGCCGGATTGGAAGTATTGTTCCCGAATGGTGAATGGGTTCCTGCACCGCCGATAGAAAATTCATTGGTAATAAATATCGGCGACTTACTGGAACGATGGTCCAACAACAAATTGCCGTCAACTAAGCACCGTGTCCGTAACACAAGTGCTGATGCCAGATACTCTATTGCGATGTTTTATGACCCAAACCCCGGTGCCTTGGTTGACCCGTCAGATCTGCTGCCCGGTGAGGTGGCCAAGTTTCAGGCAGTACCGGCTGCGGAGTATATACTCGGTCGCAATAAAGGGGCCTTTGCTCACTACAACAATTCTTAAAAAGCTGTGTGTAACTCCGTATTGGTTCAACAGCCGTTAGTGCAATAGTTGTCTGTGTGATGTCGCAGGACGTAAAGTAAACTGCCGAATTTTTGCGCCTAAAAACCTGCTGCCGGTGTTCGCAGAGGTGGTACCGGTGTTATCATCGAAGATCAACGAGGAGAGAATCATGAAATTTACACCCGCACTTATCGCAGTCGCTGCTGGCCTGACTTTCAGCGCTTCAGCTGCTGTTGCCGAGACATGGGATATGCCGATGGCATATGCGGCAACCAACTATCATTCAGAGCATGGTGTGATGTTCGCCGACAAGGTTAAAGAATACACGGACGGTAAACTGGAAATTACAGTGCATGCCGGCGGCTCTTTGTTTGGCGGTGCTGATATCAAACGTGCCATTCAGACCGGTCAGGCACCTATTGGTGAGCGCATCATGTCTGCGCATGCTAACGAGGAACCATTACTTAACTGGGATAACCAGCCGTTTCTCGCCACTACATATGAAGACTCTGCGAAGCTGTGGGAGGCTGCTAAAGACACTGTCAACGAAACACTGGCAGATATGAATCTGTTAGCACTTTATACTTGCCCATGGCCGGGCCAGGGTTTTTATTTTAAGAATGAGGTTGCATCCGGTGCAGATGTTAAAGGCATGAAACTTCGATCATACAATGCTGCTACAGCCACAGTGATCGAAAGCCTGGGTGGCACGCCGGTCCAGATTGAGGCAGCTGAGCTAACTCAAGCACTGGCAACGGGTGTAGCGGACGGGTTTATATCGTCCGGTTCAACAGGATATGACCGCAAAGTCTGGGAGCATTTGTCTCACTACTATAAAGTTAATGCATGGTTGCCACGCAACTACGTGATGGTTAACAAGGGAATGTGGGAGTCACTCGATAGTGATGTGCAGGCCGGTTTGCAAAAAGCGGCAGATGAAACAGGGGCATCGTGTACCGCTAAATCTGAAGAGCTGGCTAACTGGTACTTTGAGCAGCTTGAAGAGAACGGCATGACTGTAACCGACGCCGGGCCGGAGTTTTTAGCTGAGCTAAAAGAGATCGGTGCCACTATGCAGGCAGACTGGTTGTCTCAAGTGGGTGATAAGGGTCAGGCAATTCTGGATGCTTATCAGAAGTAACTGAAGCTTGTATTTGCGATCCCTGGGCAAGTTAGCGCCTGGGGATCTTCTTTGTAATTAAATATTCATGAATTTTTAAACTATGGACTGGAAGCCTTTTCTCGGCCTGCCTTTATGGTTCTGGCTTTTTGTGCTGCCAAGTCTGATAGTTATTTTCTGTGCACTGTTCAAGCGAACAGCGTCGGTGTTGTTCAAGCCGGTATGGATGTTACTAAACAAAATTTATGATGTGTCCGGTGTTCTGGCAGCCATCTTTATGATCACAATACTGTTGATCATTGTGGCGCAAATGATGGTGCGCTGGTTTGGGTTGCAGTTTCCGGGTTCCACCGATTACGCTGGTTATGCAATGGCTGCGACGTCATTCTTCGCGCTTGCGCATGCCTTGAATCGTGGGTCACATATTCGAGTTTCCATTCTGCTAAATCTGAATCAGCACACTCGTTTCTGGCTAGATGCATTTGCCTTGTTCATCGCAGCCTTAACAGCGACATACTTTGCCCGTTTTGCCATAAAAGCAAACTACTTTTCCGAAATGCTCAACGACCGGACGCAAGGGCTTGATCAGGTACCGGAACGATTTCTTACTGTAGTAAAAATGCTTGGTTCCTCTCCCTCTAAGTGGGGTGAGATGTGGGCTACTTCCGGTACGGAATGGGTATATACCCCTATCTGGTTGCCCCAGATTGCAATGTCTGTCGGGTCGGTTCTGCTTGCGATAGCGTTGTGGGATAACCTGACACGTCTCGTTGTACACGGCAAAAGTGCTATAAGAATGGAAACAGTTGAATGACTGAATTCTACGCAACCGCGATATTTCTTTTTGTGTTGTTCGCACTGCTTGGCAGTTCAGTCTGGATAGGGCTGGCGTTAATGGGTGTTGCCTGGGTCGGCATGGAGTTATTTACGGTAAGGCCTGCAGGCGACGCGATGATCACCACGATCTGGACCAGTTCCAGCAGCTGGACCCTCACCGCATTGCCGATGTTTATCTGGATGGGTGAAATCCTCTATCGTACCCGCTTGTCTGAGGATATGTTCCGCGGCCTGGCACCCTGGATGAGATGGATGCCGGGTGGTTTGTTGCATACCAACATTGCTGGCTGCACTATTTTCGCCGCGGTATCCGGTTCATCAGCTGCCACACTGACCACGGTTGGCAAGATGTCCATACCTGAGTTGCGATCTCGCGGCTACCCGGAGTATATGATTATCGGTACGTTAGCGGGTGCTGCAACGTTAGGGTTGATGATACCGCCGTCTTTAACGCTGATCGTTTACGGTGTAACGATCAATGAGAGTATTACTAAGTTGTTTATGGCTGGAATCATTCCAGGTCTGATTCTGGCAGGATTGTTTATGACTTACATCATGGGCTGGCATTTTTTTAAGCCCGGCCAACGACCTGAGCCAGAGCCCAGTATGACCTTTGCAGAAATGTTGAGTGAGAGCCGGTTTCTATTACCGGTTTTGTTGTTGGTTTTTACGGTTATTGGTTCGATGTACTTTGGCTGGGCAACAGCGACAGAAGCTGCCGCTGTAGGCGTGCTGGGTGCACTTGCACTTGCAGCACTGCAGCGTTCGCTCAACTGGAGCACATTTACCCAAAGCCTGATGGGCGCCACCAGAACCTCGGCGATGATTGCCTTGATATTAATGGGTGCAGCATTCCTTTCTTTGGCAATGGGATTCACCGGCCTGCCGCGTGCGCTGGCTGCATGGATTGAGAGTATGGAACTCTCTCCAATAGTGTTGATCGTTGCACTGACTGTTTTTTATATTATTCTCGGTATGTTTTTAGACGGTATATCGTCTGTTGTTCTAACGATGGCTATTGTTGAACCGATGATCCGTCAAGCGGGTATCGATGTAATCTGGTTCGGGATTTTTATTGTAGTTGTAGTAGAGATGGCGCAGGTCACACCACCAATAGGCTTTAACCTTTTTGTGTTGCAGGGTATGACACAGCACGAGATATCCTATATTGCGAAGACGGCTATCCCGATGGTGGGGTTGATGATACTGATGGTTGTGATTCTTGTTGTCTGGCCCGAGATCGCTACCTGGTTGCCGGATAATATTCGAAAAGGGCCGGGTTAATGCGCAGATTTAGATTAGGATTTATTGTTGCCAGTTAAAGAACGGTTGGCTGGCAGAAAAAGAAGGCCGTCAAGCCACAAGTTAAACGAAAATAAACTACAATTGGGGTAATAAATTTAACTAAAGATACCCCGTCCCCATGACCGATTGTTTTATCTACGGCGGCCGTTCAGATGCAACGCCGATAGTTCTCGTTACCTCCTCTAATTTCAGTCGGGCGTCAAAGAAACTTACACAACAACAAGCCAGATGGCTTGAAGCAAATGCTTTTACCGGCAAGCCCGGTAGTCTGTGTGCTGTGCCGGGAAAAGGTGGAACGGTTGAGAGATATTTTGCTGGTGTTGACAATATCGAAGACCCATTTGCCATTGCTGATTTGCCCAAGCGTTTGCCGGAGGGTGGGTATGCGCTGGAAGGCAGTGGTATCAGAGGCAACCTTGAAAGTCTTGCGGTTGGTTGGGGCCTTGGATCGTATGTGTTTAATCGCTATAAAAAAA
This sequence comes from uncultured Granulosicoccaceae bacterium, assembly GCA_937998875.1. Classification (GTDB taxonomy): domain Bacteria; phylum Pseudomonadota; class Gammaproteobacteria; order Granulosicoccales; family Granulosicoccaceae. The sequence continues at coordinate 219,805 of CALLBO010000009.1, read as the reverse complement.
ATGGCGTTGTAAAAGCAAGGTTAAAGCTACCTAACTCGGCAGATCATCAGCGCATTCAGGAAACTGTGGCTGCAACCTATCGTGTTCGGGATTTGATCAATACACCTGCTGAAGACATGATGCCGCAACATCTCTCCTCTGTGGTTGCCGAGCTTGCGCAGACTCATGAAGGTGAGTTTGCAGAGATAGTTGGCGAAGATCTTTTAGCTGAGAACTATCCGTGTATTCACACAGTGGGGCGAGCCAGTATTCACCCGCCGCGTTTGATAGAACTGCAGTGGGGTAATAGTAAGCATCCTTTGGTTACCCTGGTTGGTAAAGGTGTTACTTTTGATAGTGGCGGCCTGGACATTAAACCCGCCGCCGGTATGCGAACCATGAAAAAAGACATGGGCGGGGCTGCGCATGCAATCGGCCTGGCACAACTGATTATGGCGCTCGAACTACCGGTAAGATTGCGTTTACTGGTTGCCGCTGCGGAGAACGCAATTTCATCCAATGCATTCAGGCCAGGTGATGTCATTCGTACGCGAAGCGGAATCACCGTAGAGATTGACAATACCGATGCAGAGGGTCGCCTTGTGCTCTGTGATGCGTTGTGTGACGCGTGTGATGAACAACCCGACCTGCTTGTGGATTTTGCCACTCTAACCGGCGCGGCAAGAGTGGCGGTCGGTACCGAGATCGCGGCGTATTTTAGTAGTGATCGAGAGATAGCAAATCTAGTGCGGGATTCCGGTGAGCAGGCGTATGATCCGACGTGGGAGCTGCCATTGCATGCTGGTTATTCGTCTTATCTCAAAAGCCATGTAGCGGATATGCAAAATGCTGCCAGTACGCCTTTCGGTGGTGCGATTACCGCAGCGCTGTACTTACAGAAGTTCGTGGATTCAAGTGTACGTTGGTTGCACTTCGATATAATGGCCTGGAATAACCGAGCCAGAAGTGGCAGACCAATAGGTGGTGAGGCCATGGGGTTGCGGGCAATGTATGTTGCACTTGAAAAACTATATAGTCGAACCTGAGTTAATAACGTCCATCGAATTATTGGCTATAAAATGACAGAAGAAATCAAAGAAGAGATTACCCGTACGTTGTCTGATGGCAGTCCGCCAGCTACCGCTACAGAGGTGATTGCGGCGCTGGATAAACTTCAAATCCCCAACACTACAATCACCCATGCGCCAATGCGCACCGTTGCTGACTCCATGGCGCTGCGTGACGGGGTGCCCGGTGGTTACTCTAAGAATCTGTTTCTGCGAAATAAAAAAGGCATTATGATTGTAGTGACTTTGCTTGAGGATCGGCAGATCAATCTGGCAGCGCTTGGCACACAATTGAATATGGGCAAGCTTAGTTTTGCCAGCCCGGAAAGATTGATGAAATATCTCGGTGTCATACCGGGTGCGGTAACACCTCTGGCTGTTATTAATGATAAAGACGTTGTTGTAACAGCAGTGCTTGATAAAGCACTGTTAGAAAAAGACCCGCTACACTTTCACCCGTGCGATAACAGCATGACAACCACAATTAGTAAGGAAGGCTTATTGAAGTACATGCAGTCTTATCATAATGAACCGATGATTGTTGACTTCGATAACCCTGAACTTATTGCTTAGAGCCTGTCGGTTAAATTTTTTCGATAATACCCTCAGGTTGTAGTGCCAATCAGCCTGGTATAGCGTTTAACTTCTTACTTAAAAATTCGATTTGCGCAGTATTTTCTGACAATTTAATAGCGCTGGTAATGTCTGTTCTCGCCTTTGTATGGTTACCTGTTCGAGTATATAAATCCCCTCTGGCCGCGTAGAACGGCTGATATTGCTGGATGGCAGGATCCGATTCTATCGTATGGAGTATTTCCAGTGCTTTTTGTGGAGATAATGCATATGAGGCTGCCATTGACTGATTAATACGCACAACCGGTGATGGGTTGATGCTATAAAGAAGTTCATATAGTGCATTAATCTGTTGCCAGTCGGTAGCTTCCCAGGTGTCAGCTTCGGCATGCAACGCACTTATCGCAGCTTGTAACTGGTAAGTCCCGACTTTCTGCTTTTTTAGTGTGCTTTTTAGTAGTGTTGTACCTTCGGAAATTTTACTGATATTCCATTTTTTTCTATTCTGATCTTGCAATGCGATGAATTCCGAGCTGTTGCCATAGCGCGCTGAAGATCGGGAGTCATGTAGCAACATTAGTGACAGTAATCCGGCTACCTCGGTTTCCTCGGGCAAAAGTGTATGCATGATCCTCGCGAGTCGAATTGCCTCCTCTGCGAGATCAGCCCTGACAATCTGTTCGCCGCTTGTCGCTGAGTAGCCCTCATTGAATATAAAATAGATAACCGCGAGTACTGCATTGAGTCGCTCTTGTAATTGATCATTAGCGGGAATTTGAAAAGGAATACCTGCCAGCGCGATTTTACTTTTAGCTCGCGTTAGCCGTTGTGCCATGGTTTTTGGCTTGTCCAGAAATGCTTTGGCAATTTCCTCCGTTGTCAGTCCACCTAGCGTTCTTAGTGTCAGGGCGATACGTGATTTCTCTTCCAGTGCCGGGTGGCAACACGTGAAAATTAATTCGAGTCTTTTATCGGGGACGGTTTGCAGCTCTTCCGCTCCGGTGGCTTGTGATTCCAGTTCTGCCAGATACTCAAGTTCCGGTCGCAGCTTCGAAAAGCGAGTGTCGCGACGGAGTGTATCGATAGCTTTGTTTTTTGCAGTGGTAATCAACCATGCTGCTGGTGAATCCGGAATGCCTTTCGCAGGCCAGGTGGACAACGCTTGAACAACGGAATCCTGCAGAACATCTTCAGCCAGTTGCAGATCACCCAACCTGGCAACCAGGGCTGCGAGAATGCGCCCCCATTCTTCACGAACTATTCTTGTAATTGACTGTTCAATATCGAATGGAGGCAGCATTTTGATAGAGTAGTAACTAATCGAAAATCATGACGGGGCGTACTTCGATTTTGCCGTGTTCGGCTGTCGGAATTTGCGCCGCAAGCTCGATCGCAGTATCCAGAGAATCGCAATCTATAAGGTAGTAGCCACCGAGTTGCTCTTTGGTTTCAGCAAATGGCCCGTCTGTAGTTTCGGTTCTACCATTTTCTCTACTAACGGTTGTTGCCGTGGTAACGGGCTGTAAGGCATCGCCTGCTATAAATGCTCCTTTTTTCTGCAACATTGCAGTGTACTCGCCATAGGCTTTTAAGTAGTCACTGAATTCAGGTGTTCCGGGTGCCGGGCCAGCATTAGCTGCAGAATAGATCAGACACATGTATTGCATTGTATTCTCCGTATGATTTTGACTAGTGAACAGAAAACAAAGTCTCTGTATATAACGACGAACGTTCGGAGCCGATATCTACATCAGATAAATATCTTGCAATATGCGTTTCAGGAATGCTAGTTTAGTTCGGCAGTGGCAGTAATTGGAAGGGACCAGTCCTTCAGTTTAGGTTGCCGGTTTCTTGTAATTGTTCCCGCTGTTGGAGGGGGAGCTAATTCAATTGAACTTGCATGTTTGGCGCGGCATCAGGGCCGGGTTAATAATGCGAACTGCTGCGCTGCGCAGCGATGGTTGGAGTTGCCTGCACTAAACAACGATTGGCCTTAACGCCTGCATTCGAGCACAGCAACCTTCAAAGCAAAATGTAAGTACCGTACAGAGCAATCAAGTATCGTACACAGCAAACTTAAGTACCGTACATAGCAAACCAAGTACCGTAAGATTACTGATAAACGGACTAGGCCGAATATGAATACACCGGCAGATCCACCTCGCTTTCACTCAACCTGTCCTCACGATTGCCCCAGCACATGTGCGCTTGAGGTAGAAAAAATTGATGCCAATACCATTGGTCGAGTCTACGGTGCAGATAACTCTTACACGCAGGGAGTTGTGTGCGCAAAGGTTGCGCGTTATGCGGAACGCTTTCATCATCCTGAGCGTCTTGGCAAACCGTTGCGTCGAACGAATAAAAAATCTGTCTCCGGCGAGTTTGAAGCAATAGTCTGGGACGATGCCTTGGATCTGGTAGCGGAGAATATGCAGTCCGTTATTACCGAATATGGATCTGAGGCAATATGGCCGTATCATTATGCCGGCACGATGGGGCTGGTTCAGCGAGACGGTATAGAACGCTTTCGAAACTGTCTTGGAACTTCACTACAACATTCTACTTTTTGCACCACGCTTGCAGATGCGGGCTGGACTGTTGGCATTGGTTCAAAGCGCGGATCGGATTCCCGTCAAATAGTCGAGAGTGAATTGATTGTGGTCTGGGGAGGCAACCCGGTAAATACCCAGGTTAATCTGATGCACCATATCGCAACTGCGCGCAAGCGCGGGGCGAAGCTTGTTGTAGTCGACCCTTATCTGACCGGTACTGCAAAGCAGGCTGATATGCATCTGATGTTGCGACCGGGAACGGATGGTGCACTTGCAGTCGCGATGATGCATGTCTTGCTGCAGGAAGGTTATGCCGACACGGAGTATCTCAATCAGAAGACTGATTATTCAAGTGAGCTCACGTTACATCTTAAGAACAGAACGCCGCAATGGGCTGCGAAGATAACCGGGCTAAGTGTTGATGAGATCGTTCGTTTTGCACGCTTGTACGGCGCCCACAAAAAGAGCTTTATCCGTAGCGGCTACGGCTTTTCAAGAACCCGCAATGGTGCTGTAAATGTACATGCAGTCAGTTGTCTGCCGGCAATTACCGGTGCATGGAAGGAACGCGGTGGAGGTGCGCTTTATTCAAATGGAGCACTCTATGCTCAAATTGATAAAACACTTATAGAAGGACTTGACCGGAAGCAGGATCGGCGTGTGCTTGATCAGTCCAGAATTGGCGACATACTACTTGGCAACCCCGAAGATCTGTCTGGCGGGCCACCGGTTAAAAGCCTCTTTATGCAAAACACCAATCCGGCTGTGGTTGCGCCGGAATCCAACAAGGTGGTGAAGGGATTACACCGCAACGATCTGTTTCTTTGTGTTCATGAGCAGTTCTTGACAGACACCGCGCGCTTTGCTGATGTAGTTTTACCTGCAACCATGTTTCTGGAGCACGATGATCTGTATGTTGCAAGCGGGCATACACATATTCAAATGACGAAAAACATTGTTGACCCTTTTGATCAGTGTCGAAGCAATCATTGGGTGTTGTGTCAACTTGCAAAAAGGCTGGGTATGGATCACCGGGGTTTTGCAATGACCGAATGGGATATCTGTGAACAAACACTGAAGTCGTCAGGTTTTCCGGGTGCGCAGTATATTTATGATAACCACTGGCTGGATGTTGCACGCGATTTCGAAGACAGTAATTTCTTAAACGGGTTTGATACTCCTGATGGAAAGTTTCACTTTTCACCAGACTGGAGTCGGGTGGGGCCGAATCATCACAATATGCCTTCACTCCCTGATCACTGGGATGTGACCGATGGTTCTTCTGATGAGTTTCCTTTCAGGTTGGTGGCTGCGCCTGCCCGGCAGTTTTTGAATACCACATTTACGGAAACACCGTCATCCATCAAGCGGGAAAAGCGGCCAACAGTTTTAATTCACATCGATGATATGGCGGTATTGTCTATCTGCGATGGACAGAAAGTGCATATGACGAGTAAGTGCGGCTCCATCGCCGTGCATGCCAAAGCATTCGATGGTGTACAGCGTGGCGTAGTTATAATGGAGAGTATCTGGCCGAACTCTGCGTTTGAAGGTGGCGTTGGCGTCAATGCTTTGATCAGTGCTGAGCCTGGATATCCGAATGGTGGAGGGGTATTTCATGATACTGCGGTGAGGATTGTGAAAGTGTGATGGTCGCTGTTCTGGATGCGAATGCTGCTGAAATGTTCAGTATTTTCTACTGATTTTGATCGTGGTTATCAGTGGCAATTACTGCAATCACTTCTATGACTAATGAGGTAACCGGGATGCCAGTAGTTGCCGGTCCGGGTTCTCTGAAGGAATTTGAGCGAACTACCAGATTCTCGTGCAGTGCTTCTGCACCTGCATCCCCTTGATAAAAAGTGGTGATTTTTACTACGTCATCCAGGCCTTCACCAGAAGTCAGGTCTGAGCCGGTTGCGCTACTGTTGATTTTAAATCAGCGTCCCGTCAACCTGCTTTGGGAAGTAGTCTTCGCAACCACCTTCGCGATGTACATCAGCCGTTGCACAATGCAGGCCGCCTCCAAACGGATAAGCATCTCTGAATGGCATCGGCAGAACTTCCATGCCGAGCTTATCCATCTGTTCCATCTGTTTAGTTTCACTGGCTTCAACAACAACGGTTTTATGATCAATCACAAGGCAGTTCATCGACAACCACACGCTGGAATAACACAGTGGTGGTGGTGTGTTATGCACCGGTGCTGCAGCATCAACGATTTCCCAGTCGTTTTGATTGAATATTTTGCGTTGCTCGTCAGGCAGTGGTCGATTCGGATTGTTGATGATCAGGCCCGGTCTTAGCGGTACAAAAGTCGCGTCAATATGGATAGGGTAAGGATCACCCGGGAAGTTCACCGCATGGATTCGATGATTCGGAAAATGTCTTTTGAGCCATTCCATACCACGACGATTTGTTGTGAGACCATGCTGGCAAAAAAGATCTTTACCTAAACGCATAACATCTGCGGCATCAAAAAGTGGCTCGTGTTCATTGGTGACAAAGTCCAATGCGGCGGTTCGATCCAGCCGTTCTTCAATTGTGATCTCGTCGAAGTAGCCTGCCTTATATGAGTCGTTGGAGAGTCTTGGTCGGGGAGCCTGCTCCCATCTGAAGTCCGGATCTTCATCAAAGTAGCGTTGCATCAAATCATGGTAAGCAAGGTATTCAAAGTAACGACACCGAAATGACATTGGTGCACTGAGTATCTCGTTGCCAATAGTCAACAGTACATCTCTCGGTGGCATACAACCGAACATAGAAGCGGTGCTGAAATCAGGTGTGTGGACCGCCTGATTCCACTGTATTGGGGAGGGACGGTCTACTGTAATACCTCGACCCTCCAGAAGCCTGACCAGATTGTCCAGCTGGATGTTGGCCTTCTCAACGGTCTCAAGCGGGCGCGGGCCCCACATGCCTCGCATGTCACTATCTTCAGGGACCTTTGCTTCTGTGGCAGGTTCAGTAGGGGGTATGCAGGTATGATCGGCGCGGCCGACAATGACGTGCTTTAGAGGATCGAATTCATTCCACGAGTTAACTTTCATAGTGGTCTCTGTTCGTGAGGTGCGGAGTACTATAAGAGTGAACGCTATCGTTCCACAAGTGGTGGGGCGACATTAAAGATTCAAGAATAGATCTATCCTGGTAAAGACAAATAGACAGGCGAAAAAAAACCCGGCTGGAAGCCGGGTTTGTAGCAGTATCGAACTCTGCGGCAGGTCGTTAGTTGTCGATTTCCTGACTGTCCTTTTTATAAGTGCCGTTTAGAATGCGGCCTGCGGCTTGTGGCCAGCGATATTCCTTCGCGTGTTGAACAGGTATACCTACTCTTTCAGCATAGTGTGCGACTTCCCGATCACCCCAGTTGGCAATCTGGTCGAATGCATTGATGCCGAATCTGTGCAGCGCGCCGGCAATGGTTGTTGTTATACCTGGCAGAAGCGATAGATCATCGCTGCCATCAGGTCGGCGTAGCCGGTGTCCGTCGGCGGTAAATTGCGGACGCTGTGCGGCTTGATGGCCGGTAGCGCCTGTCAGTGCCTCGGTGTCTGTGTCTGATCGGACAAATACCCGTGGCTTTCTATCTGGCCGGGTCTCAACCTGTTGCAAGCCTGCACGGGTTGCTACCGAGCCAGCTGAGGCCTGAGCTGTTATACCCTGAGTTGTGGTGCCTTGGGTTGCTGTGCTTTGGGTTGTCTCGGAGTGGTTGGTTGCATGACTGACTGTGCTATCACGTTCGTACAATCGAGCCCGAAGATCCTCAAGCTCAGTTGACTGGCGGGCAATTTTAGTGCGAAGCTCCAGCGTGTTCTCTGCCTGCTTTTCCAGCGACTTGATCAATTCTGCTTGCGAATCTCGCTCCTGGGTTAATAGCGCAATACTTGATTGTTGCTGTTTGCTACGCAAGCGGCTATCGGTGACCAGTGTATTAAGGCGGGTCAGTTCTGCGTCGCGTTGCTGCAATGCGCTGATGGTTGAATCACTTTGCTGTTTCAGCTCATCAAGTTGTGCCTGTAATGGTCCGGCGTGTACGGCAGCATCCTGAAGCTCGATTCGTGTTTTACTCAGTTCAGCATCTCGCTCAGTCAGCGCCAGTTTGACTGACTCTGCTTCTGAGAGTTGATGATTAAGCTGCTGGCTTTGTGTTTCTTCGTGCTGTAGTTTTTTGCGGTAGTCAGAAAGTTGCTGTTCGGTTGCTGTAAGTTTGGCTGCGGTTCGTTTGTTGATATCGGTCTGGGTTGCCAGCTCAGACTTCTGTTGCTCTATAGTAGCTGACTGTTCTTTCAAGCGGGTCTGAAGTGTCTTCAGATCATTCTGCATCATTGTGCTGCGTTTGGCGAAGTCAGTGGTTACCTGTGCAATTTTTGATTCCGAAGAATCTTTAGATTGTATAACCTGTGAAATTTCACCCTTAAGCTTTTCTTCCTGTACTTTGGCGCTCTGTGCGAGTTTGTTGTTCGAGTCTCTTAGTTGTGTGACTTCTGTTTGGAGCTTGTCTATGCGCGACTTGTACTCATCACGTGTATTCGCGAGGGTGTTCATATCCTGCTGTAGTTTTTCGAGTGCAACATTGCCTTGTGTTTGTAGCTCGCCTAGCTGACTTGACATTTTGTTGCGACTGGCGACCGCATCATCCAACTCTGAACGCAGCCTGTTAAAGGTGGTGTCTTTTTCTTTTAGCGTTGACTCCAGGGCAATAATGTCTTTTTGCAGGCTGGCGCGCTTGCTGGCTGATTCGGTCAGCATTTCGTTGAGTGCTGAAACCTCCGCGCTTTTAGTTTTTATCTTGGAAGGCGAACCCTCGGCTTTCTGTACCTCTGCCTGCAGGCGTTGCACCTCTTTCTTTTCATGCTCTCTGGCTGACTGTACCTGTGTCGTCAGTTCTGTTTTTTCCTGTCGAAGCTTTGAGAGCGTCTGATCGCGGCTGGACAGTGCCTGTTTGAGCTCTGTTACTTCATCTATATTTTTCTTTTCAAGTTCTTCGGCGTTGGTATGCAGTTTTTTGATGTCAGAATTTTTGCTCGCAAGCATCTGATCGTAGTCACGCTTTTGTTGTTCAATCGTGGTTGTTGCATCTTTTATTTTCTTATCCAGTGCTTCTATCTTCTTATCGTATTCGAGCGATACATTCTTTACCTCGGCACGCCCTGATTCTGATTTTTTCAACTCCAGGCGCAAGGATTCGACGCTTGCGTCAGCTTCCTTTACGCGCGCGCGCAAACTGTCAATGACTTTGTCATTTTCACGCACAGCGCTGCGCAGTGCACCGATTGTTTCGTTAGCATCATTCAAACGTTCAGGGCTGGCAATGCCGCCTTCGGTGTACTTGGAGAGCTGACTGCGAAGCTTGGCTTGTTCCTGCTGAGTTTCGTTGCGGTAAGTGTTGAACTCTGCCTGATTGTTGTGCAGTGTTTTTCTGGCGGCAGCGAGCTGATTTTTAAGATCATTAATCTCGGTTACCTGCGCGCGGGTATCAGAATCCGCAGAACTGCCCTTTTGTCGCAGTTGCTGTAATTCCTGCCTGCTTTCGCGTAGTTCGTGTTCTTTTGAGTTTAAGGTTTGGCGAAGAAGTCTGGCATCTTTGGCGGCCTCATTCATGTCACGGGCAAAGTGTTGCCTGGCTTTCTTTTCACTGCCACCGAAGAAAGTCCGGATACACCAACCGATAATCACACCGGCAATGGCGGACAAACCCAGCATTGAAACCACTTCACCCATAACATTCATTCCTCTATTCTCCGTTGATGAGCGCGATATCGATGCGTCGATTCAGCGCCCGACCGGTAACCGTACCATTTGAAGCAATCGGCTGACTTGAACCGAAGCCCTGTGCGGTCATTCTGTCACCACTGATACCGCGTTCTATCAGAAAACTTCTAACCCGCTCGGCCCGTTGGCCACTCAGGGCAAGGTTGAGTTGTGCACTTCCAGTTGAATCGGTATGCCCCGAAATTGCTACATCGGCATTTGGTGCCTGCGCGAGTGCATCTGCAACCTGTTGTAAAATCTCGACGCTGTCTGCATCCAGTTCAGCACTCCCGGAACGGAATCGAATCGCTGCCAGATCAATGCTGGCAAGTAACTCGGTAATATCGGGCCCTTTGACCTTGATGTCGTTGCGCAAACTCACAGAGTTGCCAAAAGCGTTAAAGCTTGCGTCCACCGCTTGCTGGCGATCACTTTCAGAGTTAGCGAGACCACTGATGGTCAGGTCTCCGGAGGCTGCAATCATGACCTTTGGATTTTCTATGTTGTCCATTGTCAGCAGTGTTGTAGCCAGAGCGTCAGTCCATTCAGGTTGCATGACTCGCTCATCGGCTGTGACGTTGTTAACAACGGTTCGCCCGGTGCCGTCAAACGTTGCACCGATTGCCTCTGCAGCTGAAGGAGGCAGCAGACCTGCAATTGTGAGTGTTGTACCGTCATCAGTAACTGACGCGAACGGTTGCATTGAAGCGACAACAGGTTCCGGCTCTGGTACTCGCACAGAAATCTGGTTGTTAACTGTTTGGTCCGTGAAAATTGCTGCAATTTTGTCTGCTGCAGTTTGTTTCGCCTCTTCACTGGTGGCGATACCGTAGACGGCGACGTCACCATCCGGTTGCACATCGACCTCTGCCTGTTCAATGTCCCGAAGGGCTTCAAAAGATTCACCAATTTGAGCTACCCATGCCGGTGCTTCGAACTCATCACTGATGGTGATGTTGTTTTCAACAACCAGCCCGGCGTTTTCGAATGCGCTTGTGAGAGTTGCAGCGCTATCTGCTGGCAGGCTACCGCTTAACTGGATTGCGTCGCCGGTGTTGTAGTAGTTGGCTGAGGCTGGCTTTAAAGGTTCCGGAGCTGGCGCGGGAGTTGGTTCTGCTGCTGTAACCTTGATTCTGTTATCGACTGTCAATTGACCACTGAGCAGTTCTTCAGCTTTAGCGCCAATGTCACTTCGGGTCTGTTCATCATCAACGTTGCCTGCCAATCGTATTGCACCATCAATAACATTGAATGATCCGTTTATGTTGTTGAGGTCTGGAGTTAACTGTTGTACCGCCGGCCACCAACCTGGGTTAGTGCTGTTGGGATCAACGTTTATGGATCCGCTGACACGGTCTGCTCCATAAACTTCTTTCGCATTGTTTTCGATCTGATCGGCATAGTCCTGATCCGATACTGTTCCTGACAATTTCACGCCATCGGCTGTTGCAAGGAAAGTTAGTGACGGTTGAGTTCTGTCCGTTGGCGCTGCGTTTGACGAATCACCGATCGTGAGCTGATTGTCTACAGACCTTACCCCTTCAGTACTGGCAACAACTTCCTCTGCACGTTCGCTTTCGGCTTCTGTTGCAACAGCACCGGAAAGAACGGCATCTCGGCCGTCAATTTCAACGCTCGCAGCATCAAAACCTGCAGTTCCCAGCGCACTGTTGGTGCGTTCGGTTAAGTCTGCATTGATCATCGGCGTGTAGTGTTTCACTGCGTGCCACAAGACACCGAGTAGCAGTAACAGTCCGAATATCAGCGGACCCCAGGCCGAGCCTCCCGGTGCAGCAGCAGATGGTGAAAGCACATGGCCGCGTCTCGCTGGGCGAGCCGCCGGTGCTACAAAGCGACCATTCTTCGCGCCCGGCGGAGGTGCCATGCGGCGACGTGGCCTGTTGTAAGGAGGGCGTGCATTGGCGGGGGCTGGCGAGCGAGCCTGACCGCGGTGTGGTCGCTCTGCTCGTGCTGGCGGTGCAACGCGGCCACGATTCGCCCTGGGTGGTGGTGCTACCGCACGACGTGGCCTGTCACCCTGCGCAGGTCGAGACACTGGCTGAGACTGGTTTCTTGCTCTGGCAGGATCTGCTACCGGGCGAGTAGTTGATCTTTCCAACGCCCGCGGAGGTCGTTGGCCTGCTTTGGTCTGCGAGGGTGTGGACGTCCGGTGCGCTCCGGGCCTTTCCAGTCTGCTGTTTTTCTGCTGAGTTGTTTTTCCGGCGGCAGTTGCCGGTGCAGCATCAGATACCCTGCGATCAGTAGTTGCTGGTTCGCCCGGTTCAGCAGGGATTGGTGTTTTTGGCACCGGTGGAGGCGTTGGGGTCTGGCTGCCGGTTCCTGAGGTTGCGGCGGGGCCGATGGTGGCAGGAGTGACTGTAGCACCCGGATTTGTCGCACCGGTATTCGGTGTTGGAGGAGTGTTGTTGCCTGGAATTTTATTGTCTGGTGGATTCGCCATAATTTCCTCTGAAACAGCCCGGTTAAGCGGTGACTGCAAATGCTTACAATTGTAGAAGGGAAGTGGGAGTTATTTTCCCCGATTTAACACCTTATTGCTACGTGTGATGTTGTTGTGACAACTTTGTTGGCAATTGCATGTCGAGGACCTTGTTAAAACCGGCAAAAGTACTTAATGAGCGATTTTGCATCAGCATGGTGAGACCGCTGAGCGAAGGTCGTCTCAATTACCGGTGAGATAGCAAATATGGCAGTTGTATTGCTTTTGGCGTTCCTATGCAGCTGTTTGTCGTTGCCCATATGGTGACCCACACCGCTTGCGGCATACTGGACAGGTTCGTCTCCTCTCGCAATTCCAAAGAGTTTTTCGCTATATGGCTGCCAGAAAAAGAAGGCGCGGTTCCCGTGAAAGTAAGCGTGCCCGTGCTGCGTCCGGTGCTAATGTCGCACCGTACATTAAGCGTAAAATTCCTAATTATTGCCCGGCCACTGATGAACAGCTCGAATTGGTTGAGCACAACGCAGATACCGTGCTTGAAGAAATCGGCATCGAGTTTCGCGATTTTCCACGGGCGCTCGATTTGTTCAGGAATGCAGGTGCCACGGTAGAAGGCGAGTTGGTTAAGTTCCCGCGTGGCTTGTGCCGAAAAATTATTCAGGACAACGCGCCTTCTCAGTTTACTCAGCATGCGCGTAACTCTGCGAAGAGTGTTGTCATAGGTGGTAATAATACGGTTTTGGTGCCAGCTTATGGATCCCCGTTTGTCAGAGATATTGATAACGGTCGACGCTATGCGAACATCGAAGACTTTCAAAACTTTGTAAAGCTCGCCTATCTATCTCCCTCGATGCATCACTCAGGCGGAACTGTTTGTGAGCCGGTTGATCTGCCGGTAAATAAAAGACACTTCGATATGATTTATGCGCACATGCGCTACAGTGATAAACCTTATATGGGATCTGTTACTGCAGCAGAACGCGCAGAAGATACGGTAGCAATGTCAAAGATACTTTTTGGCGAAGAATTCATTGATCCTGAAACCGGCAATGAAAAGACTGTTGTCATTAACCTTATCAACGCCAACTCACCGATGACTTTTGATGACACCATGCTCGGTGCTGCAGAGGTTTACGCAAAGGCTAATCAGGCAACTGTGGTTTCACCTTTTATTCTTGCGGGTGCGATGTCACCGGTTACGGTTGTAGGAACGGTTACTCAAATTCTTGCCGAAGCGCTTGCTGGTATGGCGTTTGTACAATTGGTTCGTCCAGGTGCGCCCGTTGTATTCGGTACCTTTGCCAGTAGTGTTTCGATGCAATCAGGTGCACCAACGTTCGGCACACCAGAGCCGTCATCTGTACTCTACATTGCGGCAGAACTTGCGCGTCGTCTTGGTGTTCCGTTTAGATCCGGTGGTGGTTTAAACGCCTCCAAACTTCCCGATGCGCAAGCGGCCTATGAAGCCGCTAACACTTTGCAGTCTGCAATGCTTGCCGGGGTCAATTTTATGTTGCATACGGCAGGTTGGCTGGAGGGAGGCCTGGTAATGAGTTATGAAAAATTTGTTATGGATGCTGATCAGGCCGGTATGCTTCAGGTGTTTGGTGAGGGAGTCGACTACAGCGACAACGGCCAGGCACTTGATGCACTGCGTGAAGTTGGCCCGGGCAAACACTTCCTCGGTTGCGATCATACGCAACGCAATTTTGAAAATGCTTTTTATCGGTCAGAAATTGCGGACAACAATAGCTTTGAGCAGTGGGAATCTGAAGGTGCGATGGATGCCGCAATGCGTGCCAATGTAAAAATGAAGGAGTTGCTTGCCGGGTACGAGGCACCGGCTATTGATCCTGCGATAGACGAAGCGTTGCTTGCTTATATCGACCAGCGAAAGAGCTCTTTCCCGGATTCAAACTACTGACCGGCAGGCCATCACAATGCAGCATTTGAATAAGTAAACCACTTGGCAAGTCACTACTGGCGTCCGCCTGGTGGATAGCGGAGGTTAGGTTAAGAGTCTTTAACTCTTGCATTGCGTTAGAAGCTTAATCTTCCGGCGTCATTAGCCACCTGTAGTAAAAAGCCGCATGTGTAAAAGGCTATTTTTCGGACTTTCCACCCCGTATTCGGTGTAAAAAGACCTCCAATGTCTTTCTGATGGCATGGTGATGAAAAACTGTGAAAATAATCCCAGCGAAGTTCATTTCGAAATATCAGTGATATATCAACAACTAAGGTCTGCTAGCTAAAGTAATACTGTAACGATTAACGGCTTTATCACTGTGGTTCCTGTTCGTTAAAGGAACTGGCGCTAATTAAACATGTCGCAATCAGTACATTATTTGTTGTCAAAACGCGTCGCGCATAGCTCAGCGATCAATAAAGAATCGCAACGCTAGCACAGGAAGTGCAGCCACCAGGAACAGTCTTCACACGGTGCGACGGCAAAATAATATCTCTGGCTGGAATAAACCGTATGATCAAATCCAAGAGCTCAGGGCCAATAAAAATTGGTTTTCTGCTTGTACCCGAATTTTCAATGTTGGCGTTTTCCTCCTTGTTGGAACCGTTGAGGATGGCCAATCAGCTGTCCGGTGAACATCACTATGAGTGGTTCACGATAGGCTCCTCCCGCGATACAGTTGATGCCAGTAACGGCATCGCCTTCACACCCGATTTCAGTATTCACAATGCGCCTCAACTCGATGCCTTATTTGTTTGTTCAGGCAATCTTATCCAGCACCATGCAGATAGCGAGACCGTCTCATGGCTGCGATCGCTTTCCAAACGCGATATGACCCTCGGTGGAGTTTGTACCGGTAGTTATCTTCTGGCAAAAGCTGACGCACTTGACGGTCGTCGCTGCACTATCCATTGGGAGAACATGGCAGCAGCAAGAGAGGAATTCCCGCATTTGGTGATTTCGCCTGAGTTATTCGAGATTGATGAGGGGCGTTATACCAGTGCTGGTGGTATCGCACCGCTTGATATGATTTTGCATGAAATCAGAGACAATCTGGGTGCCGATCTCGCTTCGGCTATTACCGAACAGTTCATGTGTGATCGAATCAGAGATAAGCATGACAGGCAGCGTGTGCCACTGACGCAGCGTATCGGTACTAATCAACCGAAACTTGCAGAAGCGGTATCTCTGATGGAGGCGAACATTGAAGAGCCGATGACGCTCGATGAACTGTCACATCATGTGGGATTATCGCGCAGACAACTTGAAAGACTGTATCAGCGTTATCTGCAATGTGTGCCGACTCGTTATTACCTGGAGTTGAGACTCGAGCGCGCCAGGCAGTTGTTGTTGCAAACCAGTATGCCGATTGTAGATATTGCACTGGCGTGCGGCTTTATTTCTGCCCCTCACTTCAGCAAGTGTTATCGCGATACCTTTGGCTTACCTCCAAGAGATGAGCGCAGACGCGCTGCCGGTCAGGTGGAAGCCAGTAAAGCGGCGAAGAAAGATAAGAAGACTTCCAACCTTAGACGCACGACAGTCTGTTCAGCTTCTGCGCCTTCTGCGGCGGCTCCGCCCCCCGCCTGATACTTCAGCAGTGGGTTCCGGCAGGTTTACTGCTTCTGAGAGCTTCGGGAATTTCGCCGTCTTGTGCGGAATTCCCATTGCCTCTACAAAGTGATCCTGAAACTTCTGCTCTACAGCGGTTTCAATCTTTTCTACCTTGTTTACCAGTTGTTCAATGTCTGTGCGTGTGCTTCGGTTGAGCAACGCCATTCGAGCACCAGAACCCGCAGCGTTACCTGCGGACGATACATTGCTCAATCCGCAGTCAGGGATTAAGCCTAGAATCATGGCGTACTTGACATCTATATGACTGCCAAATGCGCCGGCTAATCTGATTCGATCAACCTGTTCTATTTCGAGTCTGTCCATAAGCAGCCTGACACCCGCGTAGAGCGCGGCTTTAGCCAGCTGAATCTGCCGGACATCGTTCTGCGTGATAACGATCTTTACTTCGCCGTCGTGTAGCAGATAGGAAAATGTTCTGTCATTTTCAATCAGTCTATTGGACTGACTTGCATGGGTGCCGGTAATCACGCCATTGGTATCGATGATGCCGGCAAGAAACATCTCGGCGACCACTTCAATGATGCCACTGCCACAGATACCAGTGACGCCAAGCGCTTTGGTGTTTTCTTCAAAGTCTGGCTCATCCGACCACGCATCACTTCCGATAATGCTGAACCTGGGTTCCAGTGTTTCAGGATCTATCCTCACGCGTTCTATTGCGCCGGGCGCTGCACGTTGCCCACCGCTAATTTGTGCGCCTTCAAAGGCAGGGCCTGTTGGGCTGGAGCAGGCGAGTATACGTTCACTGTTACCGAGTACAATCTCTGCATTGGTACCAACATCGACAAGCAATGTCATTTCACTCATCGTATCCGGCCGTTCTGCGAGTATCACACCGGCGGTATCCGCACCCACGTGGCCGGCAATACAGGGCAGTACATAAACCTGCGCATTTTGATGTGTGTTGAATTCAAAGGTTGAGGCATTACTGAGTACTGCTTCATCTGTGGCGAGCGCAAAAGGCGCACCTCCCAGTTCAACCGGGTTAATGCCCAGCAGCAAATGGTGCATTACCGGATTGGCAACCAGTGTCATCGCCAATACATCCTTAGTATCCGCGTCAATCTCTGTAGTGGTTGAGAGAACCAATGTATTGATCGCTTCGCGAACAACTTTTGTCATCTCTACTTCACCACCGGGATTCATCATCACGTAAGACACCCGGCTCATTAAGTCTTCGCCGAAGCGTATCTGCGGATTCATGATGCCGGAGGAGGCGAGCACATCACCGCTGAGTAGATCGCACAAGTGCGCGGCGATGGTGGTTGAGCCAACGTCTATGGCAATGCCGAGCACCTGCTCTTTCAAGCCGGGCCAGAGAGCGATGATTTTTTTGTCTTCGGTAACTGCGGCTGTAACCTGCCAGTCACCATCGCGCAGGACGGTTTGCAGTGTTGGCAATAGTGATGGTTCTATTTTAAGATCTTCGAGTTGCCATTCTTTTTCAAGCGCGAGCTTCAGGCGTTGCACATCACCGGTGGGTGAATGCATGTCTGGTTCTTCAACCTGCACAAAGTGCAGACGGACAACCGGATCAAGTTCTATATCGAGTAGATCAGCACCTTTTCGGACAACCTGCTTGTGTACCTGGCTGTCCGGCGGTACATCGATTACAACATCACCAAGTAGCTTTGCCTGACAGCTTAGCCGCCTGCCATTTAGTGATATCTTTTTTACTCGCTCCCAGCGCTCTTCAGTTTTAGTGAACGAAGAAAGATTATCTGCGTTGGATACTATTTCATGTTTCGAAAATTCGCCTTCTGCGCACAGCACCTGACAGCGACCACAGATCGCCCGTCCACCGCAAACAGAATCAATGTCAACACCGAGTGCACGAGCAGCTTCCAGCACGGGTGTTTCGACTGGAAAGTGACCACGCTTACCACTCGGGGTGAAGACAACCTTTACCTGCGCCTGCTCTACCCGGGTCGGTACTGAATCTGATTGAGACATTAGCGATACTCTTGCTTGCAGCTACGTGACCGCACGTCACATGATATAGATGCTACTGTTGCTGGTATTACTTCGACGGTCGTCTGCGTTTAGAGACCCGTCGACCGCGGCCTTCGCCATCTTTTGGTGGCTCCCGATACTTGCCAATCCAGTTCAGGCAGTCAGGATCGTGACCCATCAAAACGTCTGCTGCCATCACCGATTCCATCACTTCTTTGTGGATCGGGTTGGTTATTGCAGAAGTCATTCCGTGTGAGATCGCCATGGATAAAAATGCACCGTTTACGCCGTCCCGGTTGGGCAGACCGAAGCTGATATTTGAGGCACCGCAGGTAGTATTGCATTTCAACTCGCGTTGAATACGCCCGACAATATCAAACACCTGTCGTCCTGCCTGACCCATGGCACCAATCGGCATCACCAGCGGATCTATCACAACATCACAGGCCTTAATGCCGTAGTCTGCTGCATGCTCGACAATCTTTTTTGCCACAGCAAATCGAACTGCGGGATCTTCCGAAATACCAGTCTCGTCATTGGAAATGGCCACAACCGCAGCATCATATTTCTTTACCAGTGGCATTACCCGTTCGAGTTGTTCCAGTTCACCTGTTACTGAATTAACCAGTGCGCGGCCTTTATAAACCTGCAACCCACGGTCGAGGGCTTCAACAATGGATGAATCAATACAAACGGGAATATCACTGAGCGACTGCACCAGCTCGATTGCCTGCGCCAGCAGGGCAGGCTCGTCGGCGAGCGGAATGCCGGCGTTGATATCGAGCATATGTGCACCGGCTTCGATCTGAGCAATGGCATCAGCTTCAACACGGCTGAAGTCACCGTTTTTCATCTCTTCAGCGAGCAGTTTGCGGCCGGTCGGGTTGATGCGCTCCCCAATGATCGTAAACGGCTTGTCGAAGCCGATAATGTGATCGCGTTTTTCTGAGCCGATTACGGTTTGAGTCATATCATTTCTCTGGTGGGGATCCCGGCACATGGCGGAATGAAAACAGACTGGTGCAGTCTGCGAATGTAGCCTAGATCTGAGTTATGGGTCAGCGTGCAGGCGTCTGACGACTGTTGCGACGCGACAGTATTCCCGATCCTTCCACGATTTCCGGCACCGCATGTTCCTGTCGGTAAGCCATGATATGACACCCGGAGATACCTTCAATTTCACTGGCTTGCTGAATAATGTCTATGCAAAGTTGTATCCCTTCTGCCTTTTGATTATCAGCGCCTGCGAGACGCTTAATCACCGCGTCGGGAATATGTACACCCGGTACGTTGCTGCGAATCCATTCCGCAGTTTTTGCGGACGCTAACGGCCCGACACCCAGCAGAATATAAACTTTTTTATCCAGCCCGAGATCGCGAACCCGCTGCATATAGGTTTTAAGTAAATCGATGTCGTAGCAGTATTGGGTTTGAACAAACTGCGCGCCGGCAGCAACTTTTTTAGCCAGTCGATCGGCACGAAATTCATACGGCGGTGCAAAGGGATTTGCTGCCGCTCCGAAAAAGACAGCCGGTGCGTGATCGAGCTTACGACCACTTTCAAAGGTCGACTCATCGCGCATCTTGCGGCCAATCTGTAACAGGGACATACAATCGAGATCAAACACCGGTTTGGCTTGCGGGTGATCTCCGGATTCTACGCCGTCACCGGTAAGGCAGAGGATATTCGCTACCCCCATGGCTGACGCGCCCAGAATGTCACCCTGCACCGCAATACGGTTTTTGTCGCGACAGGAAATTTGCATGATGGGTGAGTATCCGGCGCGAGTAAGCAAGCCACAAACCGCCACACTCGACATGTGACAATGCGCTCCACTTCCGTCTGTAGCGTTTATCGCATCAACGTAGCCATCAAACACACTCGCGCGCTCATAGACTTGTGCGGGATTTGCAGAGTCCGGTGGTGCAAGTTCTGTTGTGACTGCGAACTTGCCTGCTCGCAGTACCCGTTCGAACCGCCCGGGAGAGCTGTGACCCGGTAGTATCGGTAACAGTTCAGCGGGTGAGAGATCGACGTTGCGTCTTTCCATCAGACACTGGCTTCGCGTTGAATACTGCTGTCAGTGTTCTGGTCCCGTGCGACGGCCAGCCATGAAGAGCGACCATACAGTTTGTTGTTCACCGCAAACTGCACAACATGGACGTTGTCTTTCTTCATGCGTGAACTGCCTTCCCATGCTTGAACCCATACGCATGGCATGTCGGGTTTTATTTCACAGTTGCCGTTACTTCTGACGCCGCCACAAGGGCCATTGCGAAGCGTTTTAGGACAGTTCATCGGGCAGGACATACCGGTTGAACTGAGTGCGCACTGGCCACACATCTGACAATCAAACAGAAAACCTTTGACGGTTTTTTCAGTGACTGCGAATGGCTTCTCCAGCCGCTCGTAGCCTATCCGATTCCAGAGCGGGTGCAACCGCACGACGATTTTTTCAAATCTTTGATAAAAGGCTTCCAGAAGTCTTGACTGTTTTACAGACCATTGTCGAACTCTGTACAAAGTACTAGTCCGTAGAATCCGGATTTGAAACGCCCTTGTTCTTTACCAGCGTTTGCAGGGTCTCTGTGTTAATTGCCTCTTCGATCTCAGCTGCCGCCTTTTTTACTTCCGCATCAAGATCATCAGAACAATTGACCTGCTCGCGACGCCAGTCTTCAAGGTACTCGTCAGTACTGCCTTTACCGGCACGCATTGCAGCCATATCAATAGCTTCCTGAAATCGATCGGATAGCTGGATCTTTGCAGTTTTACGACCGGCCTTGGCAGTCACCTGGGCCGGAATATCGCGCCAGTAGATGGTGGTTAGTTTTGCCATTGCTATGCCCTTGGTTTTAATCGCGACTGTCTTATAGATACCACTGTCTTATAGATACCACTGTCTTAGCTACCATGGTTTTTTAGTTACTATGGTATTACTGATGCCATTGAATGACGTTATCGTTGAACTGTCGCAAGCCGTGTTCGAGGTCACCATAGTCAGTGCGTCTGTACTCGTACTTAAGATTGAGCTTAGAGGCTGCATCCTGCGCCATTTTTATCAGTTCGGGGTTGTCTGTCTGCGCCAGGTAGATAAGTCTTTTGTAGTTACCAAAGTACATGTCGCGTAGCTCAGGGTGTTTTGCTATACCCAGCTCTTCAAGGATGATCCGGTCGAAATGGCGAGCCAGAAAATCAGTCAGGTAAAAAGTACCTGGCTCATCATCTGAAATTTCTTTAAAAGCTGCAGCACCTGCAAAAAATTCATAGCAGTGAGCACCAGGTAGACGCTCTACGTTTTCTTCCTTGATGACCGTATCGAGCAGCCCGCCGGTCCCGCAGTCTGCAAAGGCAATAAAAATTTGCGAATAGTCAGGACGCGCTTTATGAATGAGCTTCCTGACGGCATCCGGAATTTGTTCCGGTGTGTTATGGATTTTGGCGGGTATGCACTGTACCCGCAATTGAGACCACTGATTGAGATCAATCAGTGTGGTAATTTCTTTCGCCAATGCCCCACAGGCAATTACCAATGCAGGTTGTGACATCAGCTTATCAGGTAGCCTGGCTAACTGGCTGCGCGACGTTCAGCGATAAGTTTTGAAGCGGTCTCAACCGCTACTGCTGCATCGCGACAATACGCGTCAGCACCAATAGCCTCGCCAAACTCATCATTTAGAGGCGCCCCACCGACCAGTACAATAAAGTCATCACGCAGACCTTGTTCCTGCAAGGTATCAATGACGACCTTCATATAAGGCATCGTGGTAGTAAGCAGTGCTGACATGCCGAGGATATCCGGCTTGTGCTCTTCAAGGGCTGCCAGATAATCTTCAACCGGGTTATTGATACCGAGATCGATCACCTCAAAGCCAGCGCCTTCCATCATCATTGATACCAGATTTTTACCGATGTCGTGTATGTCGCCTTTGACGGTACCGATCACCATCTTGCCGATGGTCTCTGCGCCGGTTTCAGCCAGTAGTGGTCTGAGGATTTCCATGCCGCCTTTCATGGCATTGGCTGCCATCAGCACTTCTGGCACAAACAGAATACCGTCACGGAAATCGATGCCGACTATCCGCATGCCTTCTACCAGTGCGTCATTGAGAACCTTGTCTGGCCCCCACTTGCGCTCCAGCAAAATGTTGGTTCCCTCTACAATCTCATCGCGAAGACCATTGTAGAGATCGTCATGCATCTGCTCGACCAGCTCATCGTCGTTGAGTTCGGAGAGAATAATCTCTTCTTCATCGTCGTATTCGTCTTCTGACATCGGTCAACTCTCTGATGTGGCAGCTTCAGCCGGGATAGTGACGGCCTTAGTTGCTCTGATTATAGTCCGCGATTATAGATCGGCTATGGGCGCTTAGCGGATAATTTGCAGCATCGCAGCCGTACCGCCAAGCCAGTCCCGCAAGGGTAGGGCCAGTGGCGTGTGACCCATGCCTTTTGAACGACTACGATTTTCTGGATCGCGACGTCAAATGGCGTAAAGTGGAAGTCGCTTCCCAGTTGTAACCCAAATTTTTGCCAATGGGCTCAGCCGACGGAAGGTTTTTGCCGATCGATGGCTTCGACCGCGGCAACTGCACAGGTGTTGACGATGCCGCGTACTGTGACAGCTTCTGTTAGCACGTGGGCCGGTTTCTTAAGACCAACCAACATTGGCCCGACGGGTAATCCATCACCGAAAACCTTGACCATATTGTAGGCGATGTTAGCAGCGTCAAGATCGGGCATGATCATCAGGTTGGCAGCACCTCTATAGGCCGAACCCGGGAAAATGTGATCCCTGAGCGATTCAGAGACTGCTACATCGGCATGCATTTCACCCTCAACTGGCAGGTCCGGATAACGCTCTGTGATTAATTCCCGGGCGTGGCGCATTTTACGGCTACTGTCATTATTGCGGCTGCCAAAATTGGAGTGTGAGATCAGTGCAATTTTAGGGTCCATACCAAACTGTTTAACGGCCCTGGATGCGAGCATGGCAGTTTCTGCAATTTGCTCTGCGGTTGGATCTACCGTGACATGTGTATCGGTTAAAAAGAACGTGCCATTTTGTAGAATCAACAGGATTACTGCTGAGCAATCGGTGACGCCATCATCCATACCGACTATGCCGCGAACGTAGTTAAGGTGTCTTATATAAGCACCTTGAGTACCGCAGATCATCGCATCTGCAGTACCCATATTAACCATCAGACAAGCGAGTGCTGTGGAGCGGGTGCGTACAACCGCTTTTGCATAAGCCGGTGTCACACCACTGCGACCCATTAGTGATAGATAGGCTTTGGCGTACTGCTCTTCATCGGGATTAAGGTTGGGGTCTATGACAGTAAAGTCGACACCTGGTTCTAAGCGAAGCCGGAACTTTTTTATGTTTTCTTCAATGACTGATTGTCTACCGATTAAAATCGGTTTACAGATGCCGTCATCGACGATTACCTGGATAGCATTGATAACCCTTCTTGATTCTCCCTCTGCGAATACAACCCGCTGTGGATCGGCCATGGCTTTAGAGAACACCGGCTTCATCACCAGGCCGGATTTGAAAACAAATTCATTCAGTTTGTTTTGATACTCTTCGAAATTTTCTATAGGCCGGGTTGCAACACCGCTTTCGATAGCCGCCTTGGCGACTCGCACCGGGAGGGTTGTCATCAGGCGGGGATCGAATGGTTTGGGTATTAGATATTCAGGGCCGAATTCGAAAGAACTGTCACCATAAGCAGAAGCGACCACATCTGATACTTCGCGAGTGGCAATTTCTGCCAGTGCCTCAACACTTGCGATCTTCATTGCCTGGTTAATCTGCGTTGCCCCGACATCGAGCGCACCTCTAAATAGAAATGGAAAGCACAGGACATTGTTAACCTGATTGGGGTAGTCGGATCTGCCAGTAGCGATGATGGCATCGTCTCTTACTGATTTAACTTCCTCCGGCATAATTTCCGGTACCGGATTGGCGAGCGCGAATATGATCGGGGAAAGCGCCATGCGTTTCGTGCTTGCAGCAGTTAGTACACCCGGTGCGGATAGACCTAGAAAGATATCGGCATCATCGATTACATCATCTAGAACGCGTGCATCTGTGTCTTTTGCGAATCGGCTTTTGTATTCATCCATCTGCTCAGTACGGCCTTTGTACACCACGCCGACAATATCAATCACGGTGATGTTGTCCTGCTGCATGCCCAGAGCAACGAGTAAATCAAGGCAGGCAAGTGCTGCGGCACCGGCACCGGAGCAAACCAGTTTGACGTTGGCTATGTCTTTTTCCGCGATCTTTAAACCGTTAATAATGCCTGCTGCTACGACAATGGCGGTGCCATGCTGATCATCATGGAACACCGGTATGTTCATTTTCTCTCGTAGCCTGCTCTCTATCTCGAAGCACTCCGGGGCTTTGATGTCCTCCAGGTTAATACCACCAAAGCAAGGCTCCATTAGAGAGACGGCGTCTACGAAACGATCGGGGTCTGTGGTGTCGAGTTCGAGATCGAAAACATCAATGTCGGCGAACTTCTTAAACAGTACTGCCTTACCTTCCATTACCGGTTTTGATGCCAGCGGGCCGATAGCGCCGAGCCCGAGTACTGCCGTGCCATTGGTAATTACACCAACCAGATTTCCACGGGATGTCAGGTTGGCAGCTTCTGCCGCATCTTCAACAATGGCCTCACACGCGGAAGCCACACCCGGGGAATAAGCCAGCGCCAGGTCGCGCTGATTCAGCATGTTTTTGGTGGCGCTTATCTCAAGCTTGCCTGGCTTCGGGAAGCGATGATAGTGGAGTGCTGCGTCGCGAAGTTCGTCTGTCATTTAGCGCTCGTCAGGGTACTGTCGGGTGGAGGATGGCAGTCAGTCTACCTGAACAAGCTGTAGTTCGTTTGGCGCATTGGTAAAACGGTTCGATGCGATTTGCGGGCTGCCAAAAAGCTAAGTAACGGGTTGTTACTTGCTTTTTGGGGCGTAGATATCGGTGCACGTTCCTTCAGCAACTTCACACGCGAAATTTAGAGTCTCTGAAAGCGTCGGATGAGGGTGTACGGTAAGTGCGACATCCTCTATATCTGCGCCCATCTCAAGCGCTAGTACCGCCTCAGCCAGTAGCTCACCTGCATTGGTGCCAACCATGCCTGCGCCGAGGATGCGTTTAGAAGATGGATCAAGTAGTACTTTGGTCAGGCCTTCGGTTCTTGCAATGCTCAGCGCACGGCCGCTGGCAGCCCACGGGAAAGTGCCTTTCTCGTATTGGATACCTTTTTCTTTGGCTTCTGTTTCTGTGAGACCCATCCATGCAATTTCAGGGTCGGTGTAGGCCACTGACGGAATTGTTTTCGCATCAAAGAATGTCTTTTTACCGGAAATGACTTCGGCTGCCACTTTTCCTTCATGGGTGGCTTTGTGGGCGAGCATCGGCTGGCCGACGATGTCACCTATTGCGTATATATTGCTGACATTGGTGCGTTGCTGCTTGTCGACTTTTACAAAACCGCGTTCATCCACTTCAACGCCTGCATTCTCGGCACTTAAAGATTTGCCATTCGGAAACCTTCCGATTGCGAGTAGAACCTTATCGAAAGTATCTGTCTGGGGAGCGTTGTCACCTTCAAAAGTGACTTCTATTCCCTTTGCAGCAGATTCCATTTTGGTTACACGAGTGCTGGTAAAGATGTTTTCAAAGAGCTTTGAGACCCGCTTTTGAAACGGCCGTACAAGATCGCGATCACAGCCGGGGATCAATCCGTCGGATAATTCTACTACCGTTATCCTTGAGCCCAGTGCCTGATAGACACAGCTCATTTCAAGGCCGATTATGCCTCCACCCACTACAAGTAGACGCTCCGGGATGTCTTGTAGTTCCAGAGCACCGGTTGAATCGATCAGTCGATCATCGTCATACGGGAAGCCCGGCAGTTTTACGACTGATGAACCAGCTGCAATGATGGCGTTGTCAAAGTTTATTGTGGTAACTGTGCCGTTGTTATCAATGCTCAGCTGATTAGAAGAGACAAAGTTTGCAATCCCTGTTTGTACTTCAACTTTGCGTTGTTTGGCGAGGCCTTTTAGGCCACCGGTGAGTTGACCGATAACCTTGTTCTTGAAACCGCGCAGCTTGTCGAGGTTTATCTGTGGCTCACCGAAACTAATGCCATGATCTTCCATATCGCGGGTTTCGTTTATCACCTGAGCGGTATGAAGCAAAGCCTTGGATGGTATGCAGCCAACGTTCAAACAGACGCCGCCAAGTTCAGGGTAGCGTTCAATCAGTAGCACTGATAAACCAAGATCCGCAGCGCGGAACGCGGCAGTGTAGCCACCCGGCCCGGCGCCGATTACAACTACGTTGTAGGAGTCGCCACTGTTGATAGTCGCAGCAGAGCTTGCGGCAGCAGCGGGTATGGATTCTTGCGTAGTTGTCTCAGTGGTAGCTTCTGCTGTGACCACCGCTATCGGGGAACCCTTTGATATTCGATCACCAACCGAGACCAGAATTTCAGTGACTTCACCGGCGAAAGGTGCCGGTATTTCCATGCTGGCTTTATCGCTCTCGACAGTGATCAGTGAGTCGTCGATGGCGACTTTATCACCGACATGTACCAGTACCTCAATGATCTCGACATCATCGAAGTCACCTATGTCAGGAACTGAAACTGTTACTGGATTATCCACACTGTCTCCGTGAGTCTTGGGTTTTTTAAAGCGATATTTTTAACGGTAGGTATCAGTACAACATAATCTTGCGAATATCGCTGATCACCTTGCAGTAGTGCGTCATAAAACGTGCGCCGTCTGCGCCGTCTATTACTCGGTGATCATAAGTAAGATCAAGCGGACACATCAGTCGTGGTTTAAACTCACTACCGTCCCAGACAGGCTGCATCTTTGCGCGGGTGATGCCAAGGATGGCTACTTCCGGTGGGTTAACGATAGGTGTAAAGCCGTTGCCACCGATGCCACCCAGGCTCGATATGGTCATGCTTGCACCCTGCATTTCTGAAGGTTTTAACTTCTTCTCACGGGCGCGATTGCTTAAGTCAGTCATCTCTTCAGAAAGCTGATAGATGCTCTTTTTGTCAGTATCCTTTAGTACCGGCACCACCAGTCCGTTAGGTGTGTCGACAGCTATACCGATATTGAAGTACTTCTTGTAAAAAAGAGACTGGCCGTCTGAAGAAAGAGAAGAGTTAAAGCGCGGAAATTGTTTTAGCGCCGCAGTCAGGGCTTTTATATGAAACACCAGGCCTGTCACTCTAATGCCCTGATCAGCCGCTTCTTTCTTAATTGACTGTCTGAACTCTTCAAGTTCTGTGATATCTGCATCGTCGTGATGCGTCACCATGGGCAGGTTTAACCAGGCGCGATGCAGGTTCTCTGAAGTCAGTACATTTATGCGAGACATTTCGACTCGTTCAACTTCACCGAACTTCGTAAAATCAACTTCTGGAATAGACGGAATGCCCGCACCGGTACCGCCCGCGCCACCATAGTTGCTTGCAGCAGATGACATGGTTGTTTTTACAAACTGCTGAACGTCATCTTTAAGGATGCGATTCTTGCGGCCACTACCGTTGACCAGCATTAGATCAACACCGAGTTCACGTGCAAACTTGCGTACAGCAGGGCTGGCATGTGCGCGCCGATAGGATTCGTCAGCAATCTTTTGTGTTGGTGAAGACTTTGGCTGTGGTTTATTAGCAGCGGGTGGTATTGGGTCTTGTTCGGCTACGGGTGCTGGTGTCGTCTCTGACTCAGCTTTAGCAGCAGGTGCTGATGCTGTGGTTGTGCTGACGCCTGAACCGGTTATCTCTGCTACAAGATCGCCGTGCGACAGTTTGTCGCCAACAGACACTGCAATTGAGGTGACTGTGCCTGCAGCGGTGGACGGTATTTCCATACTCGCTTTATCGCTTTCGAGTGTGATCAGTGACTGATCCAGCTCGACGGTATCACCGGCACTTACCAGTACCTCAATGACTTCAATTGCTTCGAAATCGCCGATCTCCGGCACGACGACTTTATGTGATTGAGCATCGCTTTCACTGCTTGCAGTTGCAATCGGTGCAGTAGTAGAAGTTGCAGGCGCTTCTGTCGCTGTTGTTGCGGTTTGAGCCTCGGCTGACAAACGTGCAATGACATCACCTGTTGAGATCTTGTCTCCGACTTTCACGAGGAGCTCGGTAACAGAGCCATCATGTGTCGAGGGAATCTCCATACTCGCCTTGTCACTTTCGAGTGTAATCAGTGACTGTTCAGTGGAGACACTATCGCCTGTCTCTACCAGCACCTCGATAACTTCAACACTATCGTACTCGCCAATATCCGGCACGCGGATGTCAATGGATGTTGCCATGTTCTTCTCCGCGTTAGCTGGTTACAGGGTTAGATTTGTCAGGGTTCAGTCCGTATTTCTTTATTGCTTCGGAGACAACGCTTGCTTCTATCCTGCCTTGCTCTCTTAATGCGTTGAGTGCAGTGACAACAACATAACGTCGATCCACCTCAAAGAAATCGCGCAACTTTTCGCGGGTGTCAGAACGACCGAAACCATCTGTGCCAAGTACTTTGAAAGGCACGTCGATAAACTCTCGTAAGCCGTCCGACAGTGCTTTCATGTAGTCGCTGGTCGCCACCACAGCGTGCGGGTACTCACTCAGTAGCTCAGTGACGTACGGTACTTTCTGCTTTGCTTCAGGATTCAGGTTGTTCCAGCGTGTAGCGGCCAGCCCATCGCGGCGCAACTCGGTAAAGCTGGTGACACTCCAGATATCACTACCAACGTTCCAGTCCTGCTCAAGCATTTCTGCGGCGGCTATTGCTTCGCGCAGTATTACACCGGAGCCTAAGAGATTGACTCTGTGTTCGGCACCCGCAGCGGTGCTGTTTAACTTATACATGCCTTTGATAATGCCTTCTTCGATACCGGCAGGCATGGCGGGTTGGCGGTAGTTTTCATTCATCGCCGTGATGTAGTAGAAAACATCTTCCTGATTCTGCATCATGCGACGCATGCCGTCATGAATAATCACAGCCATCTCGTATGCGTAACACGGGTCATAGCAGATGCAGTTGGGAATCGTGCTTGCGAGCACATGGCTGTGACCGTCTTCGTGCTGTAAGCCTTCGCCATTTAACGTGGTGCGGCCTGCCGTGCCACCGATCATGAAGCCGCGTGATCGCATATCGCCTGATGCCCATGCCAGATCACCAATGCGCTGAAAGCCGAACATAGAGTAATAGACAAAAAATGGAATCATGTTCACGCCATGCGTGCTGTAAGCGGTTGCAGCAGCAATCCATGAAGACATTGCACCGGCTTCAGTGATGCCTTCTTCGAGAATCTGACCGGTTTTGTCTTCTTTGTAAAACATCACCTGATCACGATCTTCAGGGGTATAAAGCTGGCCTACCGATGAGTAGATGCCCAGTTGCCGAAACATACCGTCCATACCGAAGGTACGTGCTTCGTCCGGTACGATTGGCACAATGTTGTCGCCGATCTTTTTATCTCTGGTGAGAATCGTCAGCATACGAACGAATGCCATTGTTGTTGATAGCTCGCGATCGCCGGAGTCTTTAAGCAGCGGCTCGAATACAGACAGTGGTGGTACTTCTATGGGGGCTGCAAACTTTTGTCTCTGAGGCAGGTAACCACCGAGAGCTTCACGTCGCTCCTTCATGTATTTGGCGAGATCGCTCCCCTCTTCAGGTTTGCAGTATTCCAGGTTCTCAACCTGCTCGTCGTTGAGAGGTATGTTGAACCGGTCGCGCATATTCATCAGTGATTCGAGCGCCATTTTTTTCTGTTGGTGAGTTGAATTGGTGCCTTCACCGGACTCACCCATACCGTAACCTTTAACCGTTTTCATCAAGATGACAGTTGGCTGGTCTTTGTGTTTTGTCGCGGCATCGTAGGCTGCGTAAATCTTATGCGGGTCGTGACCCCCTCTGTTTAATCGCCAGATGTCTTCATCGGATAACTTGGCCACCATTTTTGCAGTTTCCGGATACTTACCGAAAAACTTCTCGCGCGTGTAGGCACCGTCTTTGGCTTTAAAGTTCTGGTATTCACCGTCAACCGTTTCCATCATCAGTTGCTTTAACTTGCCGTCGTGGTCTTTGGCTAACAACGGATCCCAATAAGACCCCCAGATCACTTTGATAACATTCCAGCCAGCCCCACGGAACACACCTTCGAGTTCCTGAATGATTTTACTATTGCCTCTTACCGGACCATCCAGTCTTTGCAGGTTGCAGTTAATGACAAAGGTCAGGTTATCGAGTTTCTCTCTACCTGCCAGTGAAATCGCACCGAGTGACTCCGGCTCATCCATCTCTCCGTCACCCATGTAGGCCCATACCTGACGATTATCAGTTTTGGTGAGTGATCGATCGTGCAGATATTTCATGAACCTGGCTTGATAAATAGACATGATGGAAGTCAGGCCCATCGATACCGTCGGGAACTGCCAGAAGTCGGGCATTAAATAAGGGTGCGGATAGGAAGACAATCCGTTCCCATCCACCTCTCTGCGGAATTTGTCCAGATCATCTTCACTTAACCTGCCTTCCAGATAAGCGCGGGCATAGATACCCGGTGCCGAATGACCTTGTATAAATACCAAATCACCACCGGAGTCAGGCCCTGGAGCACGGAAGAAGTGATTAAAGCCAACGTCATACAGAGTCGCAGCAGATGCAAAACTTGAAATGTGCCCGCCGAGGTTTGAATCATCGCGATTAGCACGCAGCACCATGGCAGTGGCGTTCCAGCGGATCATCGAGCGCAGTTGATGCTCTATTTCCATGTCACCCGGGCTGGTCGCTTCCAGATGCGGAGGAATGGTGTTGATGTACGCGGTTGAAGCGCTGTAGGGCAGGTTCGCACCGGAACGACGTGACTGGTCGATCAGCGCTTCGAGAATGTAGTGCGCTCGCTCTGGTCCCTCGTGTTCTATCACAGCATCCAGCGCGTCGAGCCACTCGCGGGTTTCTTGTGGATCGGTATCCTGAGTTTCTCGCATGGTGCCCTCTTAGTGCTAGCGCTTGGCTGTGGGGTTTTTAAAGGTGGAGGCGCAACAGATGTGCCGGTTATCGATGAGTTTGTTGCGCGGCAGGTTGTTTCGATCTCTCTAAGTATAAACCAGCTTAGTCAGAAATGTAGAAATTGCACACAGTGAATTTCACAAATGTTCGCGGGCTGCTTTTGTTCAGGGAGAAACCGACCGGACAGGGTGTTTGCTCACCAACAAGTCTGGTTGTGCAGACTTGGAACGGGTTCTTGGATGAGAGTTCCACTGTCGGGCGGTGTTTCGTTGTTTATCGCAAAGCAAGCTTTATAGCTCGCTACAACAGTTCCGCTTGCGCATAGCTTCCCTGTGGCTCGACACCTGCTAGTTTACAGGCGGCAATACCACCTGCGCCTGGTGCCCGATTTGCAGAGGTGGCAACGCGGGTATAGTTTTCGGTATAGCCGAATACCTGTGAATCATTGTCACTGCTGTTGTGACCTTCCCAGAGTACGCTTGCGGTAGTTCCAATCTGCCGTTCAATGGCTTCGTGTCTTTGTCGTGCGGCAATGTTGCGTAGTTCTGCGCTGCGTTGTTTCTTTATATCGCTCTCAACTTGTGCATCCATATTTGCAGCCTTGGTGCCCTCACGTGGTGAGAAGCTGAAAACATGAATGTGACCAAAGCTCGTTGCTTCTACAAAATCGAGGGTCTCACGCCAAAGCTCATTGGTTTCACCGGGAAAACCAACGATGATGTCGGTTGTGATATTAAAACCTGGCACAGCAGTTCTGGCTTGATCTACCAGGGATGCGAACTCAGACGTTTTACAACGCCTGGCCATACGCCTCAGTATAGTGTCAGAGCCGCTTTGTAGTGGCAGATGCATGTGCGGCATTAGTCTTGAGTTTTCAAACAGCGTAAAAAAGCGGTCACCCAGATCCCACGGTTCTACAGATGCAAATCGAATGCGTGGTATGTCTGTTTCCCGGAGCAGTTGGTTGACCAGTTCTGCAAGACTGCTTTGGATATCAGAACCGTAGCCACCCACATGCACGCCGGTCAGGACTATCTCCTTAACTCCATTTACATGCAGCTGGTTTACTTCATCGACAATTTCGTTCAGCGGCCGGCTTTGCTCGTCACCACGTGCCATGGTGACAATGCAGTAGGTACATCGGTAACGACATCCATCCTGAATTTTTATAAACGCCCGTTGGCGATTTCTGGCAAACAGTGCGGACTCTGCCGGCAGAGTAGCGCCCTCGGGCATGATGCTGATTGGCAAAGTATCGGTAACAGTTTTAACCAGTTCGGTCTTTTTGCTGTTATCTATTATCAGGTCAATACCAAGATCGGAGGCATCGCCTGTCTCCCCTGTTGCTACGGCACATCCACTGACTACCAGTTTGCCGTACGGACTTTCGCGTCTCAATCGGTTGATCAGTTTGCGTGACTTGCGAACTGCCTCGCGGGTAACCGCACAGGTGTTGACGACAGTGACGTCTGCATCCACAGCATCGTTGACAAGCTGGTGACCGGCATTGCGGAACTCAAGTGCCCAGCTCTCTAGTTCTGCTTCATTGAGTCGGCAGCCGAGTGCTCGAAGATGGATGTTCACTTGTGACGTCGCGCTTGTGGAGGTTGTGCGATAGTAGCAGCTCGGAGTCACTGAAGTTACGTGGTGTGTGCAAAATGGGTCAATTGATGTCAATTGTTCGGGTGGCCTGACCGTGGCAATAATCTGGGAATCGACCGAGGGTGATGATCACTATCAAGTCAGGTCTGCGGGTGGCTCGGTGAGGTTGTATAAAAATAAGGTCTTTCACAGTCAATGGAATGAAAACAGGCCTTTGTCCGGTGGTGTGTGGGATTTGCTGTTTATTCCTTCCTTGTTTTTGCAGGATAGTGCGGTAAAAAGAGTATTGCTACTTGGTGTCGGCGGTGGTGCGGTCATACGGCAGTACCTGACCTTTCTGCCAATTGAAAAGCTGATTGGTGTTGAGCTCGACCCGATACATCTAAAAATTGCCAGACAGCACTTCGGCGTTAGGCAGCACAATGTTGAACTGATTGCGGCAGACGCGATTGACTGGGTAGAGTCTTATCGTGGCGAGGGTTTCGACATCGTGATTGAAGACTTGTTCACCGAATCCGATGGTGAGCCTGTACGTGTTGCTGAGGCGTCAACTTATTGGTTCCAACGATTAAAAGGATTGCTGCGCCCGGGCGGCGCATTGATTATAAATTTCGAAGACCCGGCACAGTTTCGTGATTGCGGATTTGCCTATCGGTCAGCCCTCGCTGGGATGGAAGATTGCCGTTATGGGTTTACCCTGCCGTCCTACGGCAATTGCGTTGGTGTTTTTCTGCCCGCTGATTTGAATGCCGGGGGTTCCCGCCTTGCGCTGAGGACGACACTGGATGGATTGCTCGCCGGGTATCCGGCTTGCCGCCGGTCGGCGCAGAAATTCCGCATCAGAAAGTGCCTGAGTTAAGTGACTGGCAATGTAAGGTGTTTACTAAAATTGACTTCGCTTCTCTGGGCAATCTGAGCACACATGGGGTTATAATGAGTAGATGACAAATGGGAAAGCCGCCGGTACCGTAAAGTTACCCGGTGAGCGGTGCCTGCCGACTACAGTTTTTTAAGGGGAACATTTCATGGTTGATAATAGAAACGATAACAACAGGCATGACGGGCATGCAGTATACAAGGAAGACATAAGAGACCGGCATCTGCTCCCGGATGAGACGAATCTCCGGAAATCAGTGAAGTACGGCGCTGCCGGCTTGATTGGTCTTCTGGCCATAGGTGTTACTGGAAAGAGTTGCAGTCAGAACGAGGAAATTCAGCGCTTAACTCAAAGCGAAGCATCGCTCGAGACGGTTCAGGCCGATCTTGATGCTTCTACAGCGAAGGTTTCCGGCTATGAGGATGAAATAAGCAAACTGAAGGCGTCTGCTGCAGAGCAGGATTCTGTAATCGCTGAGTGGCAGGCTAAAGTAGATGCACTGGAAGCAACAAAAGCCGAGCAGGAAGCGGCCCTTGCCGGTGCTGCGGATCTGCAGGCAAAGATCGACGAACAAAACAACGCTATTGCAGAACTTGAGGCCATCAAAGCCGCCTCTGTGCAAGAGATAGAATCTCTGCGCGCAAAATCTTCCGAAGGCAGTAACCTGGCAGCGGGGTTGGAGGCAGAGATTGGAGAGCTGACCGCAGCGCGTGATGCATTGCAGGCTCGTGTTGATGAAATTGACGGTCGTGCTTCCGGCATGCTGGAAGAACATGCTGCAGTAACTGCGGAGCGAGACGACTTGTTAGCCAAACTTGAAGGCGCGAGTGCTGAGCGTGATCAACTAACAGCGGAAGTAGAAAAATTAAGTAACGCTGAAGGGCTGGCAGCGTTTAACAAACTGAATCAATCCTATGCAGGCTTGCAGGCATCGTCGCAGGCAAAGATCACTGGACTGGAAAATGAACTCAGCAATGTGGCAGGTACGGTTGCCGGTTTTAAAGCAGACAACGAGGTGTTAGCCGGTAAAAATGCAGAGCTTACACAGCAATCGCAGGATCTGACGGCGCAGAAAGAGGCACTCGAAGCCGAGATCGCAGCAAAGCAGGCCGAGATAGAAGATCTGGCAGCGGAGCGGGACGTGCTGACAGAGAAGGTGTCGACGCTGGAAACGGATCTTGCAACTCTCGATGCGGATAAGAATGCCTTAAGCACTGAAATGGCAGCACTGCAGGCGGAAGCTGACAGCAATGCGGCAGCACTCGATACGAAGGTAACAACGCTGACCAGTCAGGTCGAATATCTCACGGGCGAGCGCACAGAACTTGAGGGTAAGCTGTCGGCTGTGGATGGTGAGCTTACAGCGACTAAATCTCAGACGACTGAACAGATCGCCGGACTCGAGGATCAGGTTGCATCGCTGAATACCGAGGTCGCGGATCTTACTGCTGCCAGAGACTCGTTGCTGGAACAAAAGGCAGCGCTTGAAACAGAGCTCGGTGATGTCGAAACAGAGCTCGGTGATGTCAAAGAAACCAGCTCTGCTGAAATAGCCAGTCTGATGTCATCACGTGATGATTTTTCATCGCAGTTGGGCTTGCTGAAGAGCTCCAGTGATGAACAAACCGGCGTTCTTCAAGGGCAGGTTGGTTCTCTAAATTCAAAGATCGTAGATCTGACTGCTGCCCGGGATGTGTTGCTGGGACAGAAGTCAGCACTTGAGACAGAGCTTGGTGAAGTCAAGGAAAGCAGCTCTGCCGAGATAGCCGGTCTGATGTCATCACGTGATGACTTTGCCTCTCAACTTGACGCGTTAAAGACTTCCAGCGGTGACACCGTTGCAGAACTTGAAGACAAAATCGAAACACTAACCGGTCAGGTAGAAACACTAACTGCCGAGCGGGATGAACTGCAGACCAGTCTCGACGGTCTCAGCGCCGAGAGTCAGGCGCAGATGGAAAAGATTGGCGAGCTTGAGTCTCAAGCATCTGAAATGGATGCAAGTGTTGCCGATCTGACTGCCGAACGCGAACGGTTGATGGCGCAGATGGAAGAATTGAATGCCCAGAAGCAGAAGCTTGAAACCGAGAGTGCGAGCTCAACATCCGGGTTTGAGTCGCAACTGGCAGCATTAACGACAGAGCGCGACAGTATTAGCAGCGCGATGAATGCTTTCAAGACGGACAGCACCGCGAAGGTGTCTACATTGGAAGCACAGATTGAAGATCTGACCGGTCAAGTTGAAACGTTGACGGTAGAACGAAGTGATCTTGAAAAACAAAATGCAGAAAGCGCAGAAGCGCTGGCAGCGCTGCAAGCGCAGAGAGACAAACTGCAGGAAAACATCTCATCACTGATGACAGATGTTGAAACGGCCACTGCAGCAAAAACAGATGCCGAAGCTCAGATAAGTGGGTTGGATCTTCAGTTATCTGATATGAAACTGGCACGTGATTCAATCACCGACGAGCGCGACAAACTGAAGCTTGCGATGAGTGACAACGAAGCCGCATCCGGTGCGAAACTCGCAGAACTTCAGGCAGCTATTGATGAGCTTAAAGCAAGCAATGATTCATCCATGGCGGAGAGAGATAGCGTTACCTCTGAGTTAAATGAGGTGAAAGGCTCGGTTGATCTGCTGTCTGGCCAGATTGACGTCGTGTCCAAAGAGCGTGACTATTTGCTCTCAAAACTTGATGAAGAGCGCGCAGCAGCAGAAGCCACAGCCAGTGAAACGGCTGGTCTGGAAGCGGAGCTGCAGGATATCAAAGAGCAGAAGGCAGCGCTTGAAGCAGAGCTTGCAGCAACCACTGAAGAGCTTGATGGCAGCGGCCAGAAATCTGAAATGCTGGAGGGCGAGGTTGCTAACATTCAATCCAGGATGGCGGAGTTGAGCAGCCAGCTAGCGTCGCTCAGTGCATCGCGTGATTCAGCGCAAAATGAACTCGACTCTTTACGCAGTCAGCTAAGCACCGCTGAAAATGAACTTGGTTCTGCGCGTGGTCAGATTGAGGAACTAATGGCGGGTAAGCTCTCAGCCGAAGAAGGTGCACGACAGGCCCGGCAGCGAGCTGAGGATATTGCCGCGATTCTTGAGCAGGACTTGAGAGATGCGGGCGTCACTGATGCTTCGGTTGGTGTCAAAGGTGACAACTCTATCGGCATTCGTGTCGCGAGCGGCAGTCTGTTTCAAACTGGCAGCTCGAATCTGAGTGCAGCTGGACAGGATGTCCTTGCTACGGTGGGATCTAAAGTGTCTGGTTATTCCGACTACGATATACGGGTAGAAGGTCACACTGATAATATTCCAATTGGTCCGGTACTGGCGCGTATATTCAAGAGTAACTGGGAGCTCAGTGTCGCCAGGGCAGCATCTGCGGTACGTTTTTTAAGTGATAGCGGCGTGGATTCAAGCAGACTGTCTGCGGTTGGTTATGGTGAGTTCAATCCGATTGCCGATAACGGCAGTGAGTCCGGCCGGGAACAGAACCGCCGGGTAGAGGTTGTGCTGCACCCGCGGTAATGTCCGGCCCGCAGCCCGGGTAGTGGTTGAGATGTTAGTTAAAAATCGGATCCGTCAAGGATCCGATTTTTTTATGTCAGTCGTTTGTGTAGTATTGTTACCCACCCCAAGCTGATGCACACAATTGAATTGTCATTGTAATAACAAGTTCGGTCCGCGATGAACGGACTGCCGTTGTTTCCCCTCTCAAGCATTGTGTTGCCCGGTGGACGACTGCCGTTGAGAATATTTGAACCCCGATATCTTTCAATGGTGAGTGCGTGTTTAAAGGGCGATCAATTATTTGGTATTTGCCTGATCGCTGAAGGAGCGGAAGTCGGCACCCCGGCAAAGACCTTTGCTTATGGCACGTTGGTTAAGATTGTTGACTGGGATCAGGAAGATACCGGGTTACTGGTAATAGTTGCTGAGGGCAAACAAAGATTTAGAATTGCCAGCTCAGCGGCTAACGCGGATGGATTGTTGGTTGGTGATGTTGAGCTGCTGCCGGCGGAACATAAAGTTGCCATTCCGGCAGAATATGTAGAGCTTGCGGAATTGTTGCGTCGTGCCCTGGATCAGGTTGGACCGTTGTTAGAATATACTGGTGTGGATTTTTCAGATGCTGTCTGGGTAAGCAGTCGCCTGGTTGAATTGTTGCCGATGACAGTCTCACAACGCCATGAGCTGGTTGCAATGAGTGATTCGGTTGAGCGTCTTTCGGTGCTGCACGGTATTGTTGCCGGTAGTTCTGAATAGTAATTTCGGTTAGGCATTCTGATAAAGCGATGCATTAACGGATTTCAAGTACAAATAGTTTTGAGCCGCGCGTGTTTTCTGCACGTTGCAGCTGATGCAGTAATTCTGCACTGCCTTCTTTAAAACCATGTTCAAGAAACCAGTCCCCGGTGCGTGTGCTCAGTCCGAACAGCTGAGTACATTTTTTCTGCCTGGCTACTTTGATCAGATGGTCGAGCATTTCCGATGCTTTGCCGCTGGCTCTGAAGTCTGGGTGTACAGCCAGGCATCCGAGTTGAGCAGCATTGTTAGCTATCTGCAGACTTGCACAACAAATAACACTGCCTTCGCGTTCAGTGATATAGAAGCTATCGATTTGTCTTTCGAGATCTTGCTCGGTTCTGTGGGTAAGTGTGCCATCTGCCATGAGTGGTTTTATCAGTGCCATGATGCCTTGAACGCTATTGGTATCTGCCAGGCGAATATTGTCATAATCACCGCTGTTGATGAGCAGCCCGCTACCATCCCTGGTAAATAACTCCCGTAGCAGCGCATCCGGATTGTTTGCATCAACAATATGGCACCGATTGACGCCGTTTTTACAGGCATAAGTTGAGCGTTCAATTACGCTGCTGATTGAGTCTGCAAATTGCTGTTCTTCATTTTTACCCTGTTCATCGCTGGTAGAGATTTCGTGCAGATTGCTGCCAATAGAGCCAGCATCGGAGTGAAGAAAAATCAATTTGTCTGCGGTAAGTGATAT
Organism: uncultured Granulosicoccaceae bacterium; assembly: GCA_937998875.1. Lineage (GTDB taxonomy): Bacteria > Pseudomonadota > Gammaproteobacteria > Granulosicoccales > Granulosicoccaceae. Next base: position 181,329 of record CALLBO010000009.1, on the reverse strand, counting down.
GGCGGCTTGCATCGCGACGTCTTCTGAGAGCAGATTAAACATTTCACCGGTAGGGGAGTAACCTATCGGTGGCAGGACAACGACCATCTCTGCGTTGAGCAGTGTGCGAATTTTCTGCACGCGCAGTTTCCTTAGCTCGCCTGTGTGCTGGTAGTCAACCCCATCTCTAATACCATACGGCCTGGCAACTATGAGGTTGCCCGACATAAGCGATATCTGCGCACCGGACATCGGTGAGTTCGGTAAGCCGGTGGAGAATGCAGATTCAAGCTGGCATCTGATATCCCCGATAACCGCAGTTATTGCCGGCAGCGACTCAGTTGTTGTAATGCGCATTCGCCGCTTGCTGTAGGAGTCAGTGCCGTACTGAGATGCAATTTGTCTGCGGCTCAGCTCGGCGTCTATTTGAACACGCATGCCATGTACCAGTACCAGTCTGATGCCTAGGTGGCTAAGCAGTGTCAGATCATGAACCAGGGTGGTGAAGTTGTCGGCTTCTATCAACGAATCGCTGAACCAGACGACGAAGGTTTTTCCGCGGTGAGTGTTTATGTAAGGGGAGGTTTGGCGCAGCCAGTGAATCGGAAAATCGAGCGCCGGATTTTTTTCGGTTTCGTCAGTCATAGCGGGTTCAGGAGCGAGAGGGTCGCCAGCCGGTGTTTTTATTGTATCGTTGTTGGTAATGGCCACTATACTCTGTCAAACAACGAGAAACTCCGGCCCGTCACTAAATCCTGCTGAGCATGCAGTGTTCTGTTGCATTCAGAAGGTATATCAATGGGTAAGGCCCAATCGCTAAACCGATGGGCTCCGGCAAATCAATCGGCAAATCAATCGGTAAGAATACTTTGAGAAGCGTAGCAAATTTAGTTCTGACACTGCTGTTTTTAGGCGTATCTACACCCGGTAACAGCCAGGATGGTAATGCCTTGTGGGCCGATGTGGTTGCCAAAGCCGCACCTCAGGTAGTGTCGCTGCAATTGTCTTTTGTCCGGGATTTTGTCGAGGTCAATCAAGGGGTTACTTCTGCTACGGGTTTTATCGTCGATGCCGAGAGAGGCATTATCCTGACCAACCGTCACGTCGTTGGCAGTGGTCCGGTCAACATCACAGCCACATTTCAGAATCTTGAGCGAGTTGATGCGGTACCACTTTACCGGGACCCGGTACATGATTTTGGCTTTATGCGCTACAACCCTGAAGACCTTAAACGTAACTCACCTAGCTCGCTTCCGCTTAACCCGCGCGGTGCAAAAGTGGGGACGGATATTCGAGTAATAGGCAGCGATGGTGGTGAGCAGTTGTCAATTCTTGCAGGCACCATCGCACGGGTGGATCGACGTTCACCAAACTATGGCAGATACGGACATAATGATTTTAATACCTTCTACCTTCAGGCTGCCTCTTCAACCTCTGGTGGTTCCTCCGGGTCGCCTGTGCTGAATCAGAAGGGCGAGGTGATTGCGCTTAACGCTGCTGCCAACAGTAGTACTGCCAGTAGTTTCTTTCTGCCGCTTGACCGGATTGCCTACGCGCTGGAAAAGCTCCAGGCGGGTGAGCCGGTTGCGCGTGGAACGGTGCAAACTGTGTTCGAGCAGCGTCCATATCGTTTGCTAAGTCGATTGGGGCTGGATGCAGAAACCACCAGGGATATGCAAACACGTTTCCCTGCAAGCAACGGTATGTTGCTTGTCAGGCAGGTGTTACCTGGCGGTGTTGCGGTTGATGTACTTGAAGAGGGCGACATTCTTCTTGCAGTTAATTCAGAGCCGCTTAGTGATTTTGTAAAGCTTGCCGAGTTGCTTGATTCTTCGGTAGGTAGTGAGCTTGCGTTTGAGATTGTACGTCGTGGCACTCGACTGACCGTTACCCTGCCTGTGCAGGATCTGGAAGCACTGCAACCTTCACGCTTGCTGGAAATCGGAGATTCTGTGCTTCATAACGTTTCTATCCAGCGGGCACGTGGTATGAATCTGCCTCAGTCAGGTGTTGTGGTGGCAAAGTCCGGTTATGAATTCTCGCGTGGTGGAGTGCCACGTGGGGCTCTTATCACTCAGATTAATGGTCGTGCCATAGAATCTGTTGATGACGTCCTCGCACTGGTTGATGCGCAGAGTGATGTGCAGAAGTGGCGGCTGCGTTTTACCATGCCCGGTAGCGAGTACACATCTTCAATTGGTCTTGTCGATATCAATTCAAAATGGTTTGCTGCTCGATCCTGCGACCGGCGCGATGATGCGCGGTTCTGGGACTGTGAAGAAATAACTCTGCCTGCAAGTGCCCCAGTTGCGAAACCTCTTCAGCGTGTTGTGTTACCGGGTTATCGCGATAATCGTATCCAATCAGTCGCACCATCCCTGGTCCGGCTTTCCTACGATATCCCGTATGCGGTTGATAACGTTTACGCCAAAAGTTTTAGTGGTGTGGGTTTGATTGTTGATGCAGAAAAAGGTTTGGTGGTCACCGACCGTAATACGGTTCCGGTAGATATTGGGGATCTTGAGGTTACGTTCTTTTCTGCCTACAAAGTACCGGGTAAGGTCGTTTATCTGCATCCGCTGCATAACATTGCATTGTTGCAGTACGATCCTGCGTTATTAGGTGATGTAGAAATAGATACTCCAACTTTAGCAACAGAGTTTCCGGCTATAGAAGAACCGCTTGAAATGATCGGCTATCGCAATGACGGCACAATAAGGAAGCAGATGGCGACTAATGCCAACGAGGTAACGCTTTATTTTAATACACCGCAGTTGTCGCGGTTTCAGCAGATACCTGTAGATGTGTTGAACGTGACCCTGGGTGGACCGACGCTTGGCGGCGTGTTGCTTGATGATGAAGGTACGGTGCAGGCGTTGTGGCAGAGTTTTGCTTATCAGGATGGCGATGATACAAGTCAGGGTGAGTGGGCCATGCCAGCCGCTCTGGTCAATGACACCTTGCAGCAGTACCTTTCCGGTAAGCCATACTACATTGCACCAGCCATGTTTGAGTATGACTCCCTTGATGTCGCCCGTGAGCGTGGGTTGACTGATGAATGGATTGCAAAAATCGCAGCGGCAGGTGCTGTGCATCGTCGGGTAATGACGGTATCGCAGTCTGTGGGGCAGGGTGACTCGTCGGGAACTCTCGTGGTAGGCGACGTGTTGCTTGAGGTGGATGGCGCAATACCCGCAAACTTCAGAGATCTTGAGGCGCGGTTTCAGAAAGAAACAGTGAGCGTTACCGTTTTGCGTGACGGTGTGATTCAGAATATTGATATACAGACCATCGAACATATCACCAACGGTACACACCGGGTGTTGTTATGGGCTGGGTCCTTAATACAGGAGCCACATTTTGAGCTGGCTTATCAGCGCGGCAACTACACGCCTGGTGTATTTATCAGCGGGACGCTGGCAGGCTCGCCTTCTATTCAGGACAGACTATATCGTAATCGGTTTATCACGGAGATTGATGGCGTGGCTATCAGCTCACTGGACGATTTTGTACGGGAAATATCCAGTAAAGAACCGACGGAGTCTGTCAATCTGACGGTTATTGCAATGAACGGCTACCGTTCTGTTGTCAGTGTGCAGCCTGAGTATAACTTCTGGCCAACGGTGGAGGTGTCTTATGACAATAACAAGTGGCAGCGTAGAACGTTGAGCCCGGATCAGGTAGCTGTGGCGGAGTAATGGCCCGACAGTCAGATGTGGTTGTGGTTGGTGGCGGAATGGTAGGGGCAATGACTGCACTGGCGTTTGCCCGCTGCAATCTGCAGGTAGCGCTGATTGAAAAACAATTGCCGTCTAAGTTTGATGCAAGCGGGCACGATATAAGAGTCTCTGCCATCAGCCATGCAACACTGCAGATGTTCAAGGCTGTGGGCGCATGGGATGACATGCAAAGCATACGAGTCTGCCCATACCGCCATATGCAAGTATGGGATGCGGCAAGCTCTGCTCAAACGCGATTTAACAGTGCTGATGTCGGCTATGAGCAACTCGGGTTTATTGTTGAAAATAGTTTGATACAACACGCTCTGTGGCGGCAGCTACAACGGCTTGAGAATGTCAGCCTTGAATGTCCAGCCTCTGTTTCTGTGCTTGAGTTTAAGCATGACACGGCCGTGGTAACGTTAGATAACGGGCAGGCACTACAGGCACAGTTGGTGGTTGCCGCAGATGGGGCTCGCTCAACCGTCAGGGATCTTGCCGGTATAAAGACAGAGGGCCAACATTACGAGCAACAGGCACTGGTTGCTACCGTTAATACCGAACTCCCTCAGCAGGATATCACCTGGCAGCGATTTACAGATACGGGACCGCAGGCGTTTCTGCCACTTGTCGGTAATCGTGCATCGATCGTCTGGTACCACTCACCGGCGCGCGTGGCAGAGTTAAAAACATTCTCTGAGCGCGACTTTATGAGCGCTCTGGAGGCCGAGTTTCCCGAGCGACTTGGCAAACTGATTTCGGTTGAGCAGACCGGCAGTTTCCCCTTGAGCTGGAGTCATGCAAAACAGTACGTAAAACCGCGTTTTGCGTTGGTGGGGGATGCTGCGCATTCGGTGCATCCGCTTGCAGGACAAGGGGTCAATTTGGGCATGCTCGACGCTGCCGCACTGGTTCAATGCGTGATGGATCGATCGGCTCAGGGAGGCGAGATAGGAGATCTTAGAGCATTGCGCCGCTACGAACGCTGGCGTCAACCGTCGAATGAAATAATGATCCGCATGCTTGATAGTATTCAAAAGGCGTTTCAACCGGCCGACGATTCCGCAATTCGTAGTGGTGTCATGAAGGCAACCAGAACGGCAGTATTTCAGCTTGCCGATCAAATCGGGCCGTTGAACAAAGCTTGTATTCGTGCTGCGATGGGGCTTACTGGCGACGTGCCTGAATTAGCGCGCGGGCGTCTTCCGGTTGAATCCGGCACACGGGTTTCCTAACTCTTCCGAATGGTGTTTTTGGTGACCAGCGACTGCCTAAGTTAATCTCTGTATCGGTTACGACGCTTGCATTTTTTAACCAGTTGGCGCTGGTGTAATGCGCTAAATGAGGTCAATCGTGTGTACAATCGCAACTCGTAAACTACCGCGTTGTATTCGGAGCATGATACCGGGATCCAATCGCTTAAACGGAATACACCATGTCTTTAAAAGGCAGTAAAACAGAAGCCAACCTGAAGCTTGCCTTTAGAGCGGAATCTGAGACTAATAGACGCTATTTGTACTTTGCCTCGAAGGCCGAAATTGAAGGGCACAACGAAATTGCCAATGCTTTTCGCGCAACATCTGAAGGTGAAACCGGTCACGCCCATGGCATTCTGGAGTATCTGGAAGAGTGTGGAGACCCGGCTACCGGCATGCCGTTTGGCAGTACTCTGGCAAATCTGCGATCAGCTATTGCCGGTGAGACCCGCGAATATACAGAGATGTATCCGCTAATGGCAAAAGAGGCACGAGACGAAGGCCATAAGGAGATTGCGGACTGGTTTGAGATACTCGCCAAGGCCGAAGAGGCTCACTCGGCCAGGCTACAAAAAATACTTGATGCACTTGAAGGTAAAGGGTAGCCGAGGTAATAGCGGGAATCAGTCTTTGTTGTCTCGAACTTTGATAATCAGATCTACATCAGAAATATTATGATGCTGTTGCAGGCCTTCGATTTCTGAAAGGTTTATACTGACTGGCTGAATATCCCGGATGTCACCATTGTCCAGGTTTAGCACGTGATGATGATGGTGAGTGTTGGTGTCAAACAGGATTCGCTGAGGGTCAAGGGCTACCTCCTTGAGAATGCCCTCCCTGACAAATAGCTTTAACGTATTGTAGACAGTTGCTTTGGAAACGTTCGTGGTTGTGGCGTCGTCGTTGACTCGCTCCAGAATCGTATCTGCAGACAAGTGCTGTTCGGTTTCGAATATGTGGGTTGCTATTGCTACGCGTTGGCGTGTTGGCTTGATGCCATGCTCTGACAGAAAATCATTGATGCAATTGAAACCTCCTGCGATTTTTGCTGGCTGCTTTCCTGTTTTCGCATCTGTACTTTGCATTTCGGGTCGCTGTTCCTCAATACTCGAGGCGAGTATTCGACAATTTTGATGTTAAGTCTACTTGCACATCAGGTCTTTGGCGCGTTTGCGTAAGAGCGTTTTTTCCGGTAACTATTTGTGATGCCTTGTATCTGATTGACTTGTTACCTGTCAGGATAAGGAATTGAGATTATCTGTCGGGTAGAATGATCAGCTAATCTTAATTTCCTGTCGACAGCGCTGGTCGCTGTGCAAGCTATCGACAAGCCCCAATACGAGTCAGAGCGCGAGAGAGAGCGGAGAAGCCGAGTGTCAGATATTGGAAAAGTAGGATTTGTCAGCCTTGGTTGTCCCAAAGCGCTGGTTGATTCGGAGCGAATACTCACTCAATTGCGTACTGAAGGTTATCAGATAGAAGCGGATTATCAGTCATCTGATCTTGTGATCGTCAACACCTGTGGGTTTATAGACAGCGCTGTTGAAGAATCTTTCGACGCCATTGGAGAAGCATTGAATGAAAATGGCCGTGTGATTGTAACCGGCTGTCTGGGTGCAAAACCTGGAGAGATCGAGGCACGTTATCCGAAAGTGCTGTCTGTAACCGGCCCGCAGGCTTATGAAGAAGTCATGGATGCAGTGCACAGCCATCTGCCGCAGACGGTTGAACATGATCCTCTGACTGATCTGGTACCTCCACAGGGTATCAAGCTAACTCCCCGGCACTATGCTTACTTGAAAATTTCCGAAGGGTGTAACCACAAGTGCAGCTTTTGCATTATTCCGTCAATGCGTGGCAAGCTTGTTAGCAGATCGGCTGCCGATGTTTTGAGTGAGGCGGAACGGTTGGTTGCGTCAGGTGTAAAAGAAATTCTGGTGATTTCACAAGACACCAGTGCCTATGGTGTAGATGCGAAGTATGCGACATCATTCTGGAATGGCCGGCCGGTAAAGGCACAGCTTAAAGCGTTGTGTGAATCTCTGTCAGAGTTCGGTGTCTGGGTAAGGCTGCATTATGTCTACCCTTATCCGCATGTGGATGACATTATTCCGTTAATGGCTGAGAACAAAATTCTGCCCTACCTCGACATTCCATTTCAGCATGCAAGTCCACGGGTATTGAAGTCTATGAAGCGTCCAGCCGCTTCAGAACGAAATCTGGATCGTATCAAAGCGTGGCGATCAGTTTGTCCGGATATAACTTTGCGCAGCACCTTTATTGTCGGGTTTCCGGGTGAAACAGACGCGGAATTTGAAGAGTTGCTGGATTTTATTCAGGAAGCACAGCTTGATCGTGTCGGCTGTTTTCAATACTCACCGGTAGACGGTGCGTCTGCTAACTCGCTTTCGAATCCTGTTCCATCTGAGATCGCAGAAGAAAGATGGCATCGGTTTATGGAGACACAGGCGGTGATTAGTGCAGATCGGTTATCACAAAAAGTCGGCAGAACTATGCAGGTGTTGATTGATGGTTATGATGATGAGGGTAATGTGTTAGGTCGCAGCACTGCAGATGCACCGGAGATTGACGGTAGCGTGATTATAGAATCAGCAGATCACCTCACCGTAGGTGAGTTTGCTGACGTAACTGTTACCGCGGCAGGTGATTATGACCTTTGGGCCAAGTCTGTTACGGAAGTTTAAGGTGCTGCTGAGGTTAGCCATCAAAAGCAATATCACGTCTGGCCGCGGAAAGCGTGACGGTGAATCCGGCAATTACATCGATCAGCGAGAGCAGAGTAAGAATAAGAAAGGTTGCTGATCCCATATCTGGAAGCACGATAAATTCAATCAGAAAGATTACGAATATAACCAGCGACAGCAGATGATCAATCACGGCGTGATAGCTTGTGCGGGTCGACTTTAGTATTTCGAGATACAAAATGCAGATGCCAGCCAGCACGAAGGCAATGTTCCATGTGATGTTAAGAGTTGCCCCGGATGACGGGATTTCAAATGACGCTAGCAGGGTATCCGGAAGATAGTCTTGCGGCGTACTGGAAAATACCAGCACGTTATAGGCAAACAACAAAAACATGTTCAGCGGTATGGACAGCAGTGTTCGCACTTGGTCTTACCTGTTTGCCTTTCTGTAGGGTTTGGAGATTGTTTCGATGATGATACAAAGCGGAAGCTTGCGGGCGATTCTTACCACTGTCTCATGGTTGTGGGAGAGTGAGGACAGAACTTTAAGCGGCCATGTGGCTTAATAATGTGTCTTTTGCGAGATTGACTCTGGTGGCGAGGAAGGTGCTACCGCCTTTGTCAGGGTGCAGTTTTGCCATTAGCTTTCGATGAGCATAGGTAATTTCCTGCTTGCTCGCATCGTTTGCAACACCAAGAATTTCGCGGGCCTCCGCCACAGACATCGCTGCCTCAGTGCCTGCTGGTCCCTGATGCTGGTGCTTGTTGCTGGCGTTCCAATTGCCGTTGTTAATTTCATCTGGAAATTCCCGTTGCACAAATGCTTCTATCAGCCGCAGCGCCTGCGGGTCATTTTCAGAGCACAGGTTGTAGTAGGCGGCGATATCTTCAACGGACATTGTGGATAAAGCCCGGCCTTTGAATTCTCCGGATGTGATTTTTCCGTCAATGCGACCGCTCAACGGATCCAGCGATGCGTCAAGCGTGGCAGTTTTCATTTTAGAACTTCCGGGCCCTGCTGGCGCGTTGATACCGAACTTGTATAACAACTCACGAATTTGCGGGTAGAACCTGAGAATGAGCGGTGCGACCCGGAAAGCGGACGCCAACAGGCCGCCAATCACAGCGAATATCGCGTTTGCCCTGCCGGTGACAACTGCGAGTATCAGAAGTATCCCGACGATTATTAGGATTGGCTTAAGGAGGTTTGACGGTTTCTGCTGTAGCAGCTTTTTCCCGTAGAGGTGGTATGCCAGATAGGCGACACCGAACAGGATGATGAAGAAAACAATTCTCAAATTTTGTGTCTAGCGAGGGATTGGTTGTGGTGAGTGTACTGAACAACAGCGGGGCTAGTGAGCTTGTGATGGCAGAAGTTTGAAGTTGGCGCATTACAGACTATAAAACTGTTTGGTCATTCTCATACGAGGTGATTGAGTTTATTGGTTTTATGGTGGATAATGTCCTGACAAAGTGATTTCTAGCGGAGATCAGTTTTGTAACAGATATGTCTGCGTAACAGTGGATTGGAAAATCTGGGATTGATAGGTAGAGATTTCTTAAATATCTCTATAAATCATGTAGTTAATAGTACTTTAGCAAGGATGCATTTGAGCAGCGGTGTTGGTCTTCTGCGGTGAGTGTTCAGATTTCGGAATACAATTCACTGTTATTTAGATTTCATTACCTTATGCTTCCGCACCTGCCCGGATTCCAAGTATACGTTCTCTTTGGAGGATGTTGCCGGGTATCGGCCACGTGGAACAGCAGTAGATCCGAAACAATTAGACGAAAGGCGGCAGTTTAATGAGCGAAACCTCAGTAAGAGAGATCCGGTCAGACCGGTTCAAGGATGACTCTTCCAGACAGAATGATGACTCAATCGATCTGAGAGGCATCATTATAACGTTGCGGAAGTACAAGTGGCCTATTATCCTGACTACAGCGCTTGCAACGGCTGCTACGGCGATGATCGTTTCTAGCATGACGCCTGTCTACCGCTCTACAGCGACATTGATGTTTGATACCAGCACATCTAGCAGTGGTTTCGAGAATCAGTTTGGTATCGGAAGTACCCAACAGGACATTCAGACTCAGGTGGAGGTGCTGAAGTCGAGAGCTTTGGCAAAGCGAGTTGTAGATAATCTGGAGCTTTCAGAGTACTGGGACTATAATCCGGCGCTCCCTACCCCAGAGCAATATGTAAATGTTGGTCCGCTAGCGCCGCTCACGGCGTTGATAAAAGAGTATCTGCCCTCTCCTGAGACCGTTAGTGTAGAGCTGGAGCTTGACGAACGCGAGGTGCGTGAACAAATGATTCGCACGTTAATGAGTCGCACGACCGTGGCTCCGTTGAAGAATACCAACTTGGTGAAAGTTAGCGTTGACGGTGTTGACCGGGAGCTTGCAACTAAAATTGCCAACGGTATTGGTGGAGAGTATGTGTCTTTACATCTCGATCAGACTGATGGAAAGAACGTTGAAACGCGAACTTTCCTGGAAGAGAAAGTAGCTGATTTGAAGCAGAAGTACGAAAGCGCAGAACAGTTACTGCTTTCAGAGCGACAGCGCCGTGGTATCTCCGGTGACGGCAGCACCCTGACAGACCAGACAATTGCGATGTTCACCAGTCGTCTCGTTGATGCAAAGACCCAGCTCGAGGACGCCAGAATAGAGTGGGATGAGGTTCGCCGCGTTAGGAATTCAGTCGGCAGTGGTACAAGCGAGGTTACTCTCCGGGAAAATGGCGCAGAGCCAACAGTAATCGGTAATTTTAGGTACGTAGACACTGCCTATGAAAACCTCACTGTTGTTGACTCAGATGCCCAGGTTCAGCGGACCAAGCTAAGCGTGCAGGAAGCCCGGCGTGAACTAAGTGAACTTAGCAACCGTTATGGTGCAAAGCACCCTCGAGTTGTTGATGCTACGTCAAACCTCGTCACTGCCACCGGGAATCTAGACCGTCAGATAGGCAACGTTTTGGTATCGGTTGAAAACAATTTTATCTCTGCGCGAAGACTGGTTGATTCCATTCAGGCTGACATAAACCGTGAGCAAGACAGAAATTACCAGGAAACCGCTGACGCCGCCGCAATCAATGAGATAAAAGTTGATCGTGACACAAATAAGCAGTTCTATGAAGCGGCGCTTGCAGAGCTCGCCGACATTCAAGAGAAAGATTTGGCTAAGGTGCCTTTGAATATTTCTGATTCAGCTACTGTGCCGACCTTACCGGCTAAGCCAAAGAAAACGTTAATGGTGCTACTTGGTTTTCTGCTCAGCTTATTCGGCATCTCTGCATTGTTCTTCGCCTATGAGAGCATGAAGGAGACTGTGCAGGGTATTCATGATGTTGAAAAGAAACTTGCTATTCCGGTTTTTGGTATCGTACCGGTCATGCGTGGCAAGCTGTTTGGCAAGAAGTCCGTCCCCCTAGTACCAGGCGAGTTTGACGACAGACGTGGTGCCTTTGAAGAAGCAATCCGTACTATCCGAACCAGTGCTACCGTAGCTGAGCTGGAAACTCGCAATCAAGTGGTTATGGTGACTTCCTCGGTACCTGCTGAGGGTAAATCGACTGTGGCGAGTAACCTTGCACACTCAATGTCCAAGCTTGAAAATGTCGTATTGATTGAAGCTGATATGAGACGCCCGGGCCTTGGGCGTGCACTCGGCATTCGATCGAACGGTTTATCTGATTTGCTGGAAGGCGAGGCGTATCTTGAAGATTGCATGCGTGTTGATGCAATCGGCCAATTGGACATAATCCCTGCTGGTCGTGTACCTGAGACTCATCTCGAGCTTTTGTCGTCACCGGAGTTTGCCGAGTTGATCGACTTGCTTAAGAGTCGTTATGACAGGATTATTATTGACACTGCTCCTGTGCAGGCTGTGAGCGATTCAATAGTGGTGGGTAAGTATGTTGATTCTGCTATATACGTAATTAAATCTGACAGCACGCCTTTGCCGGTAATTAGACGTGGTATTGACCGTCTGCAAGAGGTTGGTATTAATGTAGCTGGAGCGGTGATCTCACAGGTCGACCTGGCCAAGATATCCGGATACGGTGGCGACTACTACTACCAGGGTTACTACGACTACTATGGATATGGCGAGAGCAAAAACTCCCGGAAAAAGAAGGCGATTACTCGTGACGGGGATGAAAGTTTTGCCGCACGATCTAAAGCACGTGAAGATGCCAGAGAGGCCAGCAAGGTTAAACGACTCAAGCGTCGTGAAGTTGATACCCGTACTGACCCATCAATGGATCCGTCGCTTGATGAGGATTTCAGAGCGTAATCATGCACTGATGTTTCTGGACTGAGTTCCAGAAGTATTATTTAGTATCAGAAAAGCCGTCACTCAGACGGCTTTTTTATTGTCTCGTGGTCCCCCTCGGATCTTCGTTGTCGCCGGAACGAAGACTGACTCTTAAAACCTGAAACTAAATTAGGCGGTACCGGAATCGTTGGTTGTTCCACTGCGACCATAGACATCGTCAAACCGGACGATATCGTCTTCTCCCAGATAACTGCCGGATTGTACTTCTATTAATTCAAGTGGAATTTTACCGGGGTTATCGAGCCTGTGAGTAGCTCCTAACGGTAGATAGGTAGACTGGTTTTCAGTCAACATGATCTCTTTGTCGTCGCAGGTAACGATTGCTGTCCCTTCAACCACCACCCAGTGCTCGGCCCGGTGATGATGCTTCTGAAGTGATAGCTTTGCGCCCGGCTTGACCGTGATTCGCTTCACCTGGAATCGTTGGCCAAGGTTGATGGTTTGATAACTTCCCCAGGGGCGGTAACACTTTGTGTGCGTATCAGCTTCGTTTCTACCTGCTTCTCTCAGCATGGTTGCGAATTTTTTAGCATCCTGAGCATGGTCGTTGTGTGCAACCAGAATACAGTCGCTTGTTTCAACGATTGATATATTCTGCAATCCGAGGGCTGCTACCAGTCGTGTGCTCGCGTTGATGTAGCAGTTTTCACTGTCCACCAGCATCGCATCCCCGGTGATCGCGTTTCCATCGGCATCTTTGTCTGAAATGCTGTGTACCGCATCCCACGAGCCAATATCAGACCAGCCGGCTTTGAATGGAACAACCATCGCGTTGTCTGCTTTTTCCATCACCGCATAGTCAACTGAAATGCTCTCGCATTCTGCGAAAGCTTCAGCATCAACCCTAATAAAATCGAGATCCTCAGCAGCGCTTTCGTATGCTGCTGTACATGATGCCAGCATTTGTGGCGCATGCTTTTTCAACGCATCAAGATAGGCACTCGCCTTAAAAACGAACATGCCGCTATTCCAGTAGTAGTCACCGGAGTCAACATATCGTTTTGCTGTGTCAGCATCAGGTTTTTCCTCAAAACTACTGATTTCGCTAACCCCATCGCCAGTCGCCTTAATGTACCCGTAGCCGGTCTCCGGGCGATCCGGAACAACGCCGAAAGTCACCAGGGCTCCGTCTCGAGCACAGTTCACGGCTTCTACTACATGGGTTGCGAATTGCTGTACGTCTGAGATGACGTGATCAGCGGCAAACACGGAGATGACAGCGTCTTTATGCTGTTTCAATGCATGCAGAGCTGCTAATGCAATGGCAGGTGCGGTATTGCGGGCTGCAGGTTCCAGCAGGATGACTCCTTCCTGACCGGTTTCGCGCATTTGCTCTGCTGTCAGAAATCGGTGATCTTCGTTGCAGACAACCATCAGTTGACCACCACACGCCTGTGATGCTCGATCTATGGTGTTCTGCAATAGTGATTTATTGCTATTTAGCTTTAAAAATTGTTTTGGATACAGTGACCTGGAGAGTGGCCACAATCTGGTTCCCGAACCACCGGCTAGAATTACAGGGAAATTGTTGTCTACAGGTTGCATGTCTCGCTCTCGGGAATCAGCTTACGATTTAAGGCAACAATCGTACCTTAAAAATGCGTATGTTTAGAGAAGGTTATGGTAATTGCGCGTATTGTACTCCGGCTCAAAGCCCGTGTGTTTACGATATAATAACCCCGTTTTTTGTTGTAATTATCCAGATTCACTCTCGCCCTCAAATACTTCACTGGTAGGAATCTCTGTTTGTGTCAAAATTACTCATAGTCCTCACGCAAGGCTAAGAAAGAAAAGGATGGAGTTTTAAAACCTCGTCATATTTGGTAAGGCGGTCTAGTGGGAAAATGCGCATGTGAGCGGTGAAACAAAATCAGGCTTGTGTTTCTTGCATATTCTCGAAATAGAAATGAAAATTTTTTAAAGTCGGGGAATTTGCAGAAATGGACGTAATTTTCAAATTAGGTATATGAACATAATGGAAGGCCAACTAAAAGCGGGTGTTCAAAAGCTACCTGAAAGTAAAGACCTGCACGATAGATCAGATCAGACACTGGCTGGCAAGTTTGAGTACCAGCTGATCGATCATGGTAGAAAAACAGCGGTTCGGTGTCAGGGTCGTACTACAACCTTTTCTGAGCTGAATCAACTCGCGAACCATATTGCAGTAAATATTCAAGCGTTAGATCAATGTCGAAATTTAGGTGTAGCAGTATTGCTCGAGAGTGGCGCCGAGTTGATTGCAACCATGCTTGCTATCCTCAAGTGTGGCGATATCTGTATCTCGCTAAATCCCCTCGCTCCGCAACCTCATAACGATTACATAATTGAAGACTCAAAAGCAAAGATTGTAGTTTCTAACACCGATCTCCTAAGCAATACAATGTTGCCGAGCGGTGTTGCGGTTGTTAATGTAGATTTAATTGATTTCTCCGCTGCGTGTGACAACCTGAACTTATCTATTCGGCACACAGATCCTTGCTTTATACTTTACACCTCTGGTTCCACGGGAAAGCCCAAAGGGGTTGTACATACACATAAAAATATACTACACACTGTTCGGAATTGCGTGGCAGGTCTTGGGATCAGTCCGGATGATCGAATAACACTGATCGTTTCCAGTGGAGTTGTAGCTGCTATCAGAGATATATTTTCCGCAATATTGAGCGGTGCATCTCTGCACATATTCGACGTCCAAAAGCTCGGATTGGCCGATCTACGGCAATGGCTGATCGAAGAGCGGATCACCATCTACTATTCTCCTTGCTCTATATTTAGGCATCTTCTATCTCTAAAGCAACAGGACGCAAAGGTTGATTGTATTCGTGTTGTCAGGCTTGGCGGTGAACCGGTAACGAGAGTAGATGTGGAGTTGTTCAAAGAATATTTTACGGGGCGCTGTGTGCTGGTTAACGGCTTAGGCTGTACCGAAACTTTGACTTCCAGTTGGGGTATGGTGTCATTAGATTGCGAGGTTCCAGAAAAAAATTTAGAGGTTGGGTGGGAAACTCGTGACTACAATATCTCGATCGTCAATTCTCAAGGTGAGTCAGTTGCTGGAAATGAGCCCGGAGAATTAGTAGTCTACAGCGAATATATCGCTACAGAATATTGGGGCAAGCCTGAATTAACCGCTGAGCGTTTCGGTATTTCTCATCATGGTGGTTCGAAAAGATTTTTCAAGACGGGTGATCTCGGAGCTAGAGGACCAAATGGGTGCATCGAAGTTCTGGGCCGTGCAGATGATCAAGTCAAAATACGTGGTAATCGTATTGAGCTCGCGGAGGTAGAGCGTGCATTGGTCGCGATTTCTAATATCCGTCGGTGTACTGTGATCCCAACGAAAGATGAAAAAGACAAGAGACTGATCGCTTTTATTGTGCCTGTAAAAATGACGGGCAATGTCACTGAAGAAGTAAGACTAGAACTTACTGAGATATTGCCATTGCACATGATTCCCAGTCAGTTCGTAGCTGTCGATTCCTTACCGTTAACAGCTAGTGGCAAAGTTAGCAGAGAAGTTCTGCTAGCGCACGCGAAGACATTAGGCAAACAAAATACATCCACACCACCACGTACTGACTTAGAGAGGAAATTGGTTGAAGTTTGGGTGAATTCACTTGGTTTGAATTCAATCGGAATCCACGATAATTTTTTCGAGATAGGCGGGGATTCCATGGTTGCTATGCATCTGCTTAGGGATATGAAAACTGCCAATTTTCACATAACCCTGAAAGAACTCAACCGTTATCCGACTGTTGCCGGCTTGCTGTCCAAGAAAGATAGTCCGTTACAAGCAAAAACTGTCAATACGAAAGATCAAACCTTCAGGCTTCTACCTAGTCAAATAAGATTTTTCGAACGAAACTCGCCTGATCCGCATCATTGGAATATATCTCAGCTATTTGTATCGAAAGATACATTAGACGTTGAGCATTTGAGGGCGGCGACTATCGAGCTATTGTCGATGCATAAATCTCTAAGAAGTTCTTTTAAACTTGATGGCAATAGATGGAGCGCTAATGGGTACAGCATTCCCTGTGATGAGCATTTTGAAACTGTGCAGGTTACCTCTAGCTGCGGTGAGAATCCGCTTCAATATGTTGAATCTATTGTGAAGACCAAAGAGCAATCTCTTAGCTTGGAGAAAGGGATTCTTTTTAAAGTCGTGCATTTCAACTTTGGGGATAGCCTGCAGTATCTGTTTATCTTGGCACATCATCTTACATCAGACACTATTTCCTGGAGAATATTGGTTAACGACTTCTTTAAAATTTATTCAAACCTCGTTCGTAAACTTCCATCGGCTACAGGGTCTGAAACAAGTAATATAGACATGTGGTCAAGCCATTTGAGAGAAATGGCTAGATCTAGCGAGTATATGAACAAGGCCAAAGAGTTGATTGATTTGCCTTGGCACAGAGTACAAGGAATCCCAAAAGACAAGGGGGGGGGAAGTGTTAATACGAACGGGTCTGCAAGGGAAATTCGCCTCGAAATTACTCACAGTCCCATCAACCGTAGAAACGTTTCTACAGACTTATCAATAGAAAAGAGGTTGTTGGTCGTTTTATCTCGCGCATTGTCGAGATGGCAGGAAACTGAAACCGTTTTATTTGACACCCTTTGGCATGGCAGAGATTTTGGAGATTGTCATATAGATGTTTTCAGTACGGTTGGGTTTTTCGTGTCATATTCACCGGTTCTTGTTTCATCTTTGGGGGCTCGTGTTGATAATAAATCTGTTAAACGGACCATCGAGCAACTACAGAAATTCCCTGATAAATCCTTTGATATTGTAAGAACTCTTGGGGCTGACTCTCAATTGATGACACAATTGAACGAACTTCCAAAAGCCGAAATATTGTTTAACTACTCTGGAAAAGAGATTAGAGATGATATTCCTCACAATGGACTGACGCCAGTCGAGGGGTTTCTTGCTGGTAACCATAGTCCTGACGGTTTGCGAGCATATCCGCTTGCTATTTCCGCTAAAGTTCATAGTGGTGGGATCAAGGTGCGATTAGTCTATAGTGAGAGCATCCACAATGAGCCGACTATCAGGAAGCTATCTGATTTTCTTGTTTCGGAATTCGAAGCATTAAACAATTTCTAGTAGTACTTCTAGCGGACTTCTATCTGTGATTTCTGTGGATGATTTAGGGCCTTTCTTGTTGCTCTAACTTGAATAAAGTAGAGATGTTGGAGGATCAAATTTTAGCTGTGAAACAATGAAGACGGCTCTTTAAATTAGTGTTCGGCAGTGGAATGTAAAATCTATTTGTTGATCAACATATTGTCCTCGCCTTAACGGCTAGACTGAATTTTTGCGTAAAGCTGAAAATGCTCAATTTGGATAAAATGCAATCGGAAAGTGTACAATAAACGCCCATGCAGAGCTCTATAGGCCCTCCCTCTCCCTTTTTCTCGAGATAGAAAGCCTTCAGGAGCTATTCGTGTGAAAGCGCGGTCTTTCTAATAGGCTAGCTCACTGTTTTCGGACTACCTGCCAAATCCCTTAGTGAGTTGACAATTTCCGTCGACAGCTTGCTTCGATCATATCGTTCGAGGGACAGCTCCCGAGCATTTCGACAGTATTGCTCGTAGCGCGTCGTATCTTTAACAAGATCTAGAGACTTCTTCGTCAGATCACCTGGAACTTCCGGGTCAACAAAAAAACCACATTTATGCTCCTCAATGATCTCTCTTATCCATCCGCTGACATTGATCGCCGTTGGTTTGCCAGCAGAGAGGGTGTCAAAAAATTTGTTAGGGGAGTTGGTTTCCAGTATAGGTAAGTTCATAAAAGACGTTAGAGAAATATGGCATTCGTTCACCACAGCCGACACATCTTCCATGTTCAATTTACCAAGAAAAGTGAAGTAATCTTTGCTACAGGAACGGAGTTTTTCTTCAGCTTGCTTTCGCATAGCACCGTCACCAATGATCACAAACTGTACTGGCAAGTTACATCGTGCAGCGTACTCTATTTCATCGGTGATGTACGGAACATTGTTAGCAAGCCCCAAGGTGCCGAAATAAACGATTTTTGTCGCTTTAGAGTTGATATCAAATTGATCGACTACGGACTCGTTTGCTTCTCTCGGATAAAACTCTTTGGGCTTGGCCATATTTGGAACCATTATCGTTTTCTCAGCAAAACCTAGGTTGTCGATGGGCCTCTTCATCCCGGGTGAGAGTGCGATTATGAGTCTCGCGTGTTTGTAAATAGTTTTTTCAAATAACTGCAGCAATTTGATCGCTCCAGAAGATTTTAGTGCTCCCATTTGGATGGGAACTTCAGGCCATAGGTCTCTCACTTCAAAAATATAGTCTACACCGCGGAGGAATTTGTTGATTAATGCCGGGACTCCAACAGTCAAAGGAGTTGAAGTGGCATATATCAACCCAACGTTTTTCTCTCGTAGGCCAATAAACGTTGACATGAGCATAAATGATAGAAATGACAGGATTCTCCGAGGTACTCCCATCGAGTTGTTATAATGATTTCTGATTCGTATCACATCAATACCGTCTAGATTTTCACGTCTTACAAGCTTGCCTTCACCAGATTGGTCTGACGTAAGCATAGTGACTAAGTGGCCTTGTCGAAGCATTTCTTTCGCTATGAAATATGAACGTGTTCCACCCGGGGACTCTGGTGATGTAAAGTACTGATGAATGTATAGAATTTTCAAAGGAATACCTAGCGTGTTATTTTTCTCGTCAATCGTATTTCATAAAGGTTATGATTCCAAAAGAGCCAAGTTCAGGAGACTAAATTGCAGAACAAGACTAATTTCAGAAGTTCGAATTTAAACTGACACCATACTTTAAAACACAGACTAGAAACAGTTCCTTAAAAAGTCAGTGTTACGGGATTAAACAGAGGTGTAAACTTTCAGTTAAAACTTAAGACGCAACTTAATGATTAGTAGTATGGAAAAGTCATTTTTCATAAAGTCGGTTTGTTGAATCTGGCGGATTAATTTAGAGTACTTCTCACTCTCGCAAGGAAATGGCAAATCACATCGCATTCTACCGTTACAAAGAGGCTGTGGAAGAAAGTAGTGTGGAAGCCCCACTGAAGAAAGCTGTCCAAGCCAAATCCGAGGAATCAGTTGGATCCTTCGGCTGTAATGGGCGTGCTCAAACACACTACGAAAACCAGTGTGAATACTAGTTACCAGTAGCGCTGTAAGTTGGGGGCAATGGTCGCTGCAAAAATATGTGTATACACAATCCTTAACTATTTAGTAAATAAACTCATTCGCCCAAATTTCGAGAATTCTCCTCTAAATCCTCCGTTTTGAAAATTTGCCACGAGCGCGTGTTTGGCTTCGCGTATATGCGATACACGCTATAAGCGACCATACCACCCAAGTGGGTTTTCGATACTCCCAAGTCAATGCACTAGCGCCGATCAACCAGCTTCCGAGGATCGCGAGTAGGAAGTAGCGATCTTCAGGAGGTGAGCGCCAGCTGACCCTGAACAACACCAAAATTATAAGAAAGTAGGCTATAAACCCTAATAAACCTGTTTGAACAAGAACAGATACATGACTGCTATGAGCTCCGTGGCCAAGATTAATCGATGAAAACGACCCTGCGCCTGTACCAACAAGAACAGTCTTTGAATCTGTTTGCCAAACGGAAAATGCTAGTCGCCACATATCTGCTCGACTATTCAGATCCGCTGATTCTAGCGACTCAGTGGTTGTAGAAATTCGTTCAATTTGTTTTTCTGGTAAGTAGGGAATCGATACAATGATAGACCCAACAATCAGCAAGATTAAAACAAGTTTGCTGGATATTTTCATCTTCATGAAGCTTACCAAGACGTACAACACAACCGGTATTGTTGACAACACACCACCTCTGCTACCAGTCATCACCAGAGCCACCACTGCTGCCGGAATATAACTGAATGCCAATAGTTTGAGAGTCAATCTACTCGGGCCGAATCCGTGTATGCTAGTGGCGAGGTACCACGCAACAGACATCCCAAGAACCAGAATTAAAGCTGTTTCGTTTGCATCAGAACCCGCTACTGAAACACGTCCCTCCCACTTACTAACGTTATTCATATAAAAGTTGTAAAATATAAGAAATACAACTATCCACGCCCCAGTGAGATAGCTCACGGTTGCCCAAAAACAACGTTTATCGTTATTCAATGCGAACCATATAAACAGTGTCACGAGATATAACTGGACATATGTTAAAAATGTAACTGAAGTTCTATCTTCAGACACCGACCAAAAAAAAGACATGCCACAGATGGCTACGTACAACAAGGAACACCAGTGGAATGCAGTTAACTTCCGAATATTGGGTTTTAACACTATCACAAATAACCATAGCCCTAACAGCGGTATCCCAGCTAACCGACTAATCGTGCCAACCCCTTCGATCTCATACATTTTCTCAAAGGGAATGGTAAAGATGTAAATCAACGTCAGCCAATAAGCGAGAGGTTCGAAACGACTGTGCAGCCATTTTAAAACTTTACCGACACTCCTACGAGCAGGCTTTTTGGGTTGCGAGATATTTCGGCTCGATAACTTATTAGACCTTCTTTTTTTTTGTCGTTTGTCTTGACGTTTTGTCTTGGGAATATCAGCCATCAAAGATTCGTTATTTATAGTTCATCAGTAGAGGTATAAAGCAATACAAGCAGTTGTGTTGGTTTTAGAGCTGGGACTCCTAGCTTACAGCTGAGTAAATCTCAGAAAGACATTTTTTGTAAACAATTTCTCCTCGGTGGTGATCAAGGATTCAAATGCAAGCTTGCATTTTAGCAGTTGCCACCCAGTTTGTGGTTTTGACTGATCAAATATTCGTAATAATGTTGGGCGGAGCTTTCCACTGTATATGCTTGCCAGCTAGCGGGCGGGGGCGATGCTGATGGATCGGCAAGCTTTCCGATAATAGCATCCGCTAAAGCTTGAGCATTGCTAGTCGGAACTATCGAGCCATACGCCCCATCTCGAAGTATCTCCCTAGGTCCACTTGGACAATCGGTGGATACTAAGGGAATGCCACAGTACAAGGATTCAATAAGCACAGTCGGCAACCCCTCCCACAAAGAACTTAGAACAAAAACATCCGCGTTAACCATAAAACTATAGGGATTGTCAACAAAGCCTATCAAATCGACGTAATCACGAAGATTAAGTGAATGTGACAGTGATACTAACTCCCCCCTTAGCTCTCCCTCTCCTAGTATTATTAGACGTACTTCGACACTTTTTCTGACGATGGCGACCGCCTTAAGGAGCGTGGCGAAGTCTTTTTGAGTCGTCAATCGACCAGCACCAATCAACACTGGCATTGACTTATCTTGAATCCAGGGATGGCTACAATTCTCCAGAACTAATGTTTTAATTCGTGATGTGATCACTGGATTGTATATAACTTCGACGCTCGAAGTGTCAATACCCGTTGTACGAATCAGGTCTGTAGCCACACCTTTAGAAACAACTATAATTCCGTCAGCTTTTCGTAGGAGCATTGTTAGAAGCGGTGTAACAAAGCGCGCTTTTAACGAAGTGCGTTTATCGGGCAGGCTAGCAGATAACGTATTATGTATGGCTGGAACAAACTTCGTTTCAGAGCGAGGTCTGAGTAATTTCGCTATTAGCGAAACAATATTGGTTGTGTTGAGAGCTGAGAGCAGAACATCCGGCCGATTTCTCTTTAAGTAACGCAGCAATGGCAGCAAGCTTGTTCCGCTTCCTCTGCATTTTAAATCGACCAGGCGAACATTCGAACTAATAAAGTCCCTCCATGGTCCCGAATGACTGACAAGTACCATATCAATCGAAACATCATTACGAAGCGATAGCTCGTTCGCCAAATTTACCATGACAATCTCTGCTCCGCCATCTGCCAAGGAAGGCAGGTACAAAGCAATTTTATACTTTTTCATAAATTTGGAATATTCTTACCAACGGCCAGTTGTGGACACCTAACTAGTGCATGTGATTTAAGTTAAGTCTAGCGCAAAAAGTGTATTTCATACTTGAATCTGTAACTCATGGCTGCGCTATCGAAGTTTATCAATTGCAGAGTGAATAAAGTGCCGCAGATTGGGCTTTACGAAAAGCTAGTTAGTAGCATCAACCATATACAATTCTGTAACGCCAGGATGCTCAGAGCGAGAATTTCCTTTTACGTATTGTGCCTTAGCCAGTCCTGCATAATAAGCACATCCCATAGATGATGATCCCAATTTACTTCCCCACTTGTGTGCTCTTGCCAGCGCTTTCTTATGATTTCTGGTTTAAACACCTCGGTTTCAAGTAGGGATTGCTCTGATAATAGATCCTCTGCCCAATCCTTGAGCGGATCTTTTAACCAGCTCCCTATAGGTACACTAAACCCCTTCTTGGGTCTTTCAATCAATTCCTTTGGAAGATACTTGGCCAATACCTGTTTGAGTAGCCATTTACCTTCACCGTTCCGATACTTCATATTCAAAGGTAGAGTAGACGCGAACTCGATCAAACGATGATCGAGTAATGGTACCCTTGCCTCCAATGAGACCGCCATGCTCGTGCGATCCAACTTTGTCAGTATATCGCCTGGAAGGTAGTCAAGCATGTCAATGTATTGCATCAGTGCAAAGTCATCGCCAAATCTCATGGCGTCCGCCTCCTCCCATACTGGGTCCGATAACTCAACACCAGAAACCAGCAAATTCTCGGGATTCTCTACCCGACTCCTGGTACGTTTGTACAATGACGAAATACGGCCACTCCTAAGGAATGGGGGTATTCGTCGAATATTTCGACTATCCAGAAGCGAACCCAACTGCTTTGGTAAAAATTTGGCAATCAGACTTGCCATTTCCGGAGTAAGTGACTCGAGTAATCTTGCTTCCAGGATTCGCAAGCCTTTTGGTTGATTGAGTATATTTCGGTACTTGTGTGTGGCGAAGTAGCGTGTGTAGCCAGCAAATAGTTCATCTCCTCCGTCACCAGACAACGCCACTGTTACGTGTTGGCGTGTCATCTTGGATACGATGTAGGTGGGAATTTGGGACGTATCAGAAAAAGGTTCATCGAACATGCTATGCAGATTCGGAATCACCTCTAATGCCTGCTTAGCGTCTACATACAACTCCGTGTGCTGTGTGCCGAGGTACTTGGATACTGCTGCCGCGTAGATAGCCTCGTTGTACTTTTTTTCACCGAAACCGATTGAGAATGTCCTAATCGGTTTGGTGCTGTGTCGTTGCATAATGGCGGTCACCGTAGAAGAGTCAATTCCACCAGATAGAAATGCACCGAGAGGCACGTCAGCAATCATGCGTTTGGAAACAGCATCAACAAGCAAGCTCTCAAGTCGCCCAATTGCTTCGTCGATTGAACCAGTAAAGAGGTTATCCTGAGCTCGTAAAGCAATACTCTTTAAAGACCAATATTTTTTTGTGGATGGTGTACCATTCTTTGGAAACGTTAAAATATGGCCTGGCAGTAACTTGTTGACGCCTTCATAAATTGAGTCTGGGCCATTGATGTATGCTTTCCTAAGAAAGCTTGCAATAGCGTTGCGATTGAGAGACGTCGGACATTTCGGGTGCTGAGTTAGGGCTTTTAGTTCTGAGCCGAAAATTAATGTACCCTCAATAATAGTCCAGTAGAGAGGTTTGATCCCCACCCTGTCTCTCACCATCACTAAAGTTTGTTCTTTGCGATTCCATATCACCAAAGCGAACATGCCAACAAGCCGGGTCACCGCGGATTCAATGCCCCACCGTGCACAAGCTTCCAAAATCAGCTCTGTATCTGAAGTGCCACGCGGGCTGTAATCACCGAGCTCCTCTAAAATGTCAAGTGTGTTATAAATCTCGCCATTGTAAACCATGACTAAATTGCCACACTGAGAGATCATTGGCTGGGCACCGCGTTCGGACAAATCTAATATTGACAGCCTTCTGTGGGCTAACGCTACGCCCATGGTACAGTCAGTCCAATAACCTTCGCTGTCTGGTCCGCGATGCGAAATAGCATCTGCCATGCAGCGGGAGCGAAATTTTAGCTCGTCGTCCGAACAATTATCGTTTGTAACAAAGCCTGCAATACCGCACATTTACTTTCCGAATAAAATTACGCTGCTATGGCGTGTTAAATTATCACAAAAAGACCCATTTTTTTGAGGTTCAAGTTGGACATGTTTAAGTCAATAATATTTGATGCTCCCGCATGTTCCCTAACTTACTGCTCACTGAAACCCAGGCTCTGGTTCACAGATTGTGACGTCAGTGAGCGGTTCTTACTAAGCTGGTGAATTATATCCATAAACATCCATAAACATTTTACCTAGAAATCAGTGTACTATCATCTCGAGCACAAGTTTCTTGGTGAGATTTTCCAATGAGTAGGTTGTTAGCAGTTGGACCACTTCCCCCGCCCTTGACCGGAACACCTGTTAGTTTCGATATTTTTTGTGAGCAAGCTAAAAATTCACCGGCAGTTCGCTCTCTACTAATTGTAGATTCTTCACCAAAATATTTAAAACAAAGCGGAGCAGTTAAAATTTCACTGAAAAATGTGAAACAGTCAATTTTAATTGTTGTGAATTTCGCTAGGCATATAAAGAAGGCGGACAATACAATTATATTTGGGTCAAACGGATTTGTTATTTCTCTAGCCCCAATTCTTCTAAGCATAGCAAAAGTAAATGGCAAACAGTGCTTTTTTCGAGTATTCGGCGGTTCCCTCGATCAGTATATTTCAAGTCTTAGTCCCTTAAAGAAATGGCTGGCGCTGGCAACGCTCCGCAATTTTTCTGGGGTTATCGTCCAGACAAAATTATTAAAGAACTATTTTGAAGCGTCCTTGAAAGACTCTTCTGTATACTATGTATCTGGTTATAGGCAAACACCAATTCAACTGGTTGAGGATGTCACTAAGTCTGACAGCTCGGGGTTAAAAATTGTATTTGTTGGAATTGTAAAACGAGAGAAAGGGATTTTTGTATTGCTTGAAGCGATGAGGAAGCTTGCAAAAAAGGGAGTCGATGCAGAACTCGTTATATATGGCAGCATACACACAGCAGCAAAAAACGAGTTTGAACGTACTGTTCAGGACCTTGCTAACACCAAATACGCGGGCATTCTTAGCTGGACGAAGGTTATCGAAACTCTATCGCAACGTGATCTGCTCGTACTCCCTACCTTCTATGAATCTGAGGGACATCCGGGTGTGCTCATAGAGGCTATGATGGCTGGAATAACTGTGATTTCTACCAATTTTAGATCCATACCAGAAATTGTTACACATGACTACAACGGTCTTCTCGTTTCACCAATGAGTGTGAGCGAACTTGTGGCGGCAATAGAACAATTAGCACTTGATCGCGATCAACTGTCGCGATTGGCCCACAACAATTACGCTATGTCTCACAATTTTACGGCCGACAGACTTGTAGAGAAATTGTTGGCTATAACCAATTCGTGACAGAGTTCACAAAATTACCCCTTTTCATTGTCTGTCTTGCTGTACAAATATGGTCGACTAAAGCAATAACTATCTGTGCCGCTCACTTCGAAGTTAAATCGTAACCTGCCGCGGCTCCATAATGGAAAATAAACACAGTTCTCAATTTGTCACTAGCGCAATTGCCTTGGCACTCGTTTTATTCGCTGAAGCAAACGTCTCTGCGCAAGTAGCCAATCTTACACCGCCGAGTCAACCTCAAATCGAACTGTTGAATGAAGTTGAAGCAACAATTATTTTGGAGGAAAGTGGTAATGCTTCTGCCGGCAACGATATTGATTCCGGCAATGCAAACATCAGCAAGCAGCAAATGTTGCTGTCCAGCTCTGATTTGGTCGGGTTTGGGGCCGCGACAACAGGTGGGGCCAACGAGATAGTTGTCAGAAGTATTGAAGAGTTCGTTGCAGCTGTATCGCAGTCTGATAGCTATGTTCGGTTAGACCCATCGTTAACTGGCAAAACCTTGTATATATCGGATACCATTGATATTGATGCAGCAAACATTACAATTGACGGCTCTGATGCTCCAGGTGCGATTTTTAAGCCCTCTGAGTCGTTTCAGGGCGGTGGCGTTATGATGTACTCAAGAGGCCCAAACTTTATAATAAACAATATCACGCTGGAGGCCAACTACTACCCTGATGGCTCTAGTAACAATGTTGGCGGGATACGGTTCAGCAATGACGGGATTTGGGTTAACAAAGTGACTGTATCGGGGCTTTGGGATGATGCCTTTGATATGGTTTACGGTGCAACAAACGCTACGTTTAGCAAAGTTAAGACTTTCAACACCGATAAAACAATGAACATGTTTTATCCGCACGATCCCGATAAGCGTGTCTCAATCCACAGCTCTGATCTTGCTGGACGCCAACGAAATCCTTGGAACCAAGGTGCTGCGTATGTACATATGTGGAACAATTACATTCATGATGCCCAATGGGCCGGTCAAATGGCTGGACTTAGCGCGTCACAATACAGCAGAAACTCGCGCACCAGCCCCGGTCCAGCTCATATAATTTCTGAGCATAATGTCTTCGAAGATACTGGATCCGACGCGCTCCGTGCGTACGCCGAGTCTGCAGGCCTGGAGGGGTACATACACAGCAACGGTGACGATCTTGGAGGAGGACGAGTGCAAGGTGCAGAAAATGTGCTGTATACTGACAACCCAAGCCTTTTTTATATTCCATACACCTATAATCCTTTACCCACTGACGAGGTCAAAGCTTACGTGTTGGCTACCGCAGGAGCATTTTAGGAGATGTGAGAATTGCAGTCATCGTTGGGAAGTTATCGTTGTCGTAGTTGACCAAGCAATTCACTTGCCTCAGTTAATAATGCACGGTATTGGTGTGATCTCACAAGTATTGCCGGCGTAATTCCGGTTTTCTGATACGCTTTCATCAAAGTATATATGTTCTTTAAGATCATACTTGCAGCGAATGTAGCTGCAACTGCCTCAGCTGTGTGGTTTTTGGCCATATAGGCGGCAATCAGTATTGTAAAAAGGCTCGATACTAAATTTATTTTCAAAAGATCTGTTTGATGGAATGACATTTTAAGTAAGAAACCAACAGGCCCCAAAACAATATTTGACAGGTAGCCAATTGATAATAGAGCGAGGATGGTGTGACCCTGTGAATAAAACCCCCCAAACACTAATGCCAATATCTCTCCTCCCCAAAAAATGAATATCATGGTTAATATTGTTGAAGGTATAGCCACAAGTGTGGTTACCGTCCGAACTAACTTCTGAAGTGACCTATTGTCTCCGTCTTTGCTATATTGGTTAGCTATTATTGGAGGCAGAAGGCTGTTCACGGCTTGCATTGGAAACATGATAAGGGTAACCATTTGAACAGCTGCCCCATAAAGGGCAACCTCGGATTTTGTGACGTAGTATCCTAGCAGCCACAGACCAACGCGTATGAAAGCCTGGTAAACAACGCTATCTACAAAAAAAGGAGTTGCCTGCATCAACAGCTTTCGCATTGGCCATCTATCTGCTCGCTGATGAAGAGCCTTTATTTTCCGGCGTACATAAACACCAGTGACCACAATGGCAATTACCAGAGCGATGCAGTTAGCAAGTATTGCATCGACGGCGGAGTTTACCGCTGAATTAGCACCCAGAACTGTGAGAGTGAGTAACATCAGTGCGCCACGCATCGATTGACCAAATATCGATGCGCGAAATATATCTTGTAGTCCGCGGAAAATGTATATTTCGGTCGTATGAACACAATGCAGTACTAACCAAAGAGCGATCAATAGACCGCCGATACCGATTACGTGTAATTTAAAGGCGCTCTCGATAGAATCTATCAACGGACTTACAAAAAAAACTACAGCGGTGGTTGTGGAAAAAATGAGTACCAGCGTAATCGTTGCCTGAATCGTCGCCTTTGCTTTTGCTGGTTCATTCTTGCCAATAAGGTTTGCTGTATTCCTCATCATTGTTTCTGGAAGTCCAAACATCCCAAAAAGGCTGGAAACCATCACGACACTCAGTACAAGCAGGTAGTTGCCCATCTGTTCTGGTGAAATGAGACGGGAGAGTACCGCCATATTCGCGAAAGAAAAAAAAGTCCCCAGCGTTTGTCCTGCGAATGCCCAAAATGTAGCGTTTACCAGATACTTTCTCAAAGAGGCAGTCCGACACTAAAGTGCTGTACTATGTGGAAATTAAAAACAGAGGCAGCCAAGCCATAAGAATGCATATTTATCTACTGTTGATGAATGCGAAACGGGCGCGTAAATTAAGACTATGATGAATGAAAAGATTCGGCAATTTAAAGATAGTGCCTCTAGGCACGTTTGGCGTTTTTATAAAAGAGTGTACCAGAGTCTGCTAAAAAACAATGAGAGCCAACAGGTGCTTTTCATTGTCGGTTGCCAACGTTCTGGCACTACGATGTTGAGTCGGTTGTTAGATAGAGACTTACGCTCTCACTCATTCGACGAGCAAAGCAAGCTCTCCACGCACGATCCACAGCGGCTCGTGTGGGATTCATTGGAAGACGTAAAATGGAAGCTTCTCGGTGGAAATGCGCCTTTGGTAGTTGCAAAACCCTTGGTCGAGTCGCACCGCATCGGTGAATTGCTTGACACAGTACCGAATTCCCGCGCTGTTTGGATGTATCGAAATCCACTTGACGTAGTGTCCTCAAATCTTAAGCGATTTGGAAAGGATAACGGAGTTAGTGATATTCACCCAATACTAGAAAACATTTCAGATTGGCGGTCTGCAGGATGCACAGAAAACACTAGAAATGTGATACGCCGTCTGTATCATCCAGACTCAATAAATTCGCTGGCGGATGCTGCAGCATTATTCTGGCTATCAAGGAACCACCTCTTTTTTAATCAAAACCTACAGGCAGACAATCGGGTAATTGCCGTTCGCTATGAGCGGTTTGTGAAGGACCCGGAGCGAGGTATCAACGGTATTTATCAGTTTCTAAATTTAGAGTCCCCGAGTATTACCATCAGTGCCAAGGTGAGCAATTCGTCGGTGGGGAAAGGATCCTCAATTCAGATTAGCACACCGATCAAAGAACTCTGCCTGCAGCAGCTTGCTGACCTGGATGCTGTGGCAATCACCCAAAACCTTGATTTTTAATGTTGGTGTGCCGGTTGCGAGATTAAGCGTATTGCGGGACTTTATGAAAGTGCAATGCACCACTGCAGCACCGATAGACCTTGGCAAAATGGGAGCAACGAAAGTTTCAATGGAATATCCTGATACTAGTGTCTAATGCTGAGATAGCCATTAGCCTAATGGGGACGCAAGTAAATTATTGGACAATGGACAAAGCACTACGACCGGGAAAGACAAAACAGCAAGCAAGCTATGTAGCTGCCAGAGATGGCCTGTTTTGGACTACGGTCGTAATGAAAATGTAGCACGGTGGACCAAATGGAGGTGTGGCACTTAAATCAAAATGTTGCTCCAACACCCCAGAATGGATGTCCTGAATAAGCGCGTAAAAATCTTGACGTATGAGGGGGTCTTAAAGCAATATTTTACTTTTTTAACAAACTTGGGTAGTTGGCCCTTGCTGTAAAAATACACGGAATCGTTCTGAGTGTGGCAACACTAGTCCGCCTTTGATACGCTGTTCTTGGCGTCAGATTGGGATGATTGACAGAGAGCAGTTGTCCAATATGAATTTGATGCCATCCTGAGAAAGCAATGGCACACGCACTGGGACGATAGACTGAGCTCTCGAAATCCAGTAGAGCTATTTGCTCTTGGTGGTAGGAATTTGGTAATTAGGGGCTTCAATATCTCACGTGACTCTATAACTGGCGACTATATTCTCCTTGGTATTGCGTTGTCTCTCGCAGTTTTTACTGTTGTAGCTCTTGCTGGCGTTGATCGCTTTCATGTATTAGAAAGCCAAGTACTGCAAGATCCGTCGTTTTCACTCGATGATATTCATTGGCGTAAAAGCAACGATTTAACGATATCGGCTAAGAATAGTGTCTTAACAATTACCTCAGATCAGGGTTCGAGTCGAACGGTAAAACAATGGTTAGCTTTAGATACTCCGACCTACGTAAGTGTATCGATCGAAGCGAGCACAAAAGCTCTAAAACCTTCGGATCTTTGGTGGGCTGGAGCACAAGCATCATTGATTATGTATGACAGTGATGGAGATCGCGTTGGAGTGAAACCCATATTTCGATTAACATCACCTGCCGCGACTGCCATTTACGAGCGAGAATTATATGTGCCAACTAGTGTTAGTCGCATAGCCTTCGTTGTTGGACTCTATAGATCTGACGGTACTATTAGTGTCTTGAATCCAGTGATTGGACTTCTTACGGAAAAAAAATTGTACAACACCGTCAGAATTTTCGTTGTAGTGTGCTGGTTAATTTTCTGTATTTATGCGGCAAAGTATCTCACTACAAGGCTAAATATTGTTTGGTTGTTTGTCATGTCTATCTGTACGACGGTTCTGCTTTTCGGTGTATTGTCGTCTGAGCATGTAATAAGAGATTTGAATGAGAAGCTGGGCGAGACAACGCCTGAATCAGTACTAAGCGTACTGCATATTGCGGCTGCTAAATTTTATGGCGATGAACTAAGCGGATCTGCTGCAATTAGTAAGTTGGGTCATTTTTTCATGTTTTTCGTTATCGGACTCATTCTAGGATGGTTTACCACTAAAATCGGTATGGCTCTTACGGTCGTTTTTATTTTGGTAGTGGCATTCTCGACTGAAGCTTTGCAAATGTTAGTGAGTGGTAGAACTACTAGCGTAAAGGACATCTATGTCGATTTAGCTGGTGGTATTGGCGGCATTATTATTGGCAGAATTGCTCGTTTGTTTTCAGGCCCTATGCTGTGTTGGTTGACGAGGCTAAAAAATATGAGAAAACCAGTCGATAGGTAAGTTAGTACCCATGAGACGCGCAGCCTGTTAGACGAACACAGGTAGCGATAGCACGCCGGACTTCCGAGGTGGTTTGAGATTTGAGCTTGCCCAAGATGAGGGTTGTCCGACGAGAACTCTATTATGGCTTCGGTAGTTTGCATCGGTTGGCATGAATGTGATCTTCGTTGACAACGTATTCTGGCGAACGTGAACACCGCATTCCAAGCGCATTTATTGTGGGGTTAGTTATGGTTCAAGTGTTTATATTCAGTCAATAACGCATGCATATCGTTTACGCACGGACTCGCCACCTTTCATACACCATGAGAGTTTGTGAGCGTTGTGTCATTAGCCGGTCTAGAGTGGCGTCAGCCTTGGTGTTGTCAACGATGCTGACGTGCCATTGATCCTGTGGGAGTTCGGTGGTTTGCGGTTCGAGTTGTTTGGAGAGTTGGTCGCGATTTAACTGTAAGAATGATTTGATTTGGATTTGATTGAGTCTGTATAGATCGCCCTTACAAATTCAAAGATAAATCAAATGCGAAGTAGCCGTACAATTTATTGAACGTTGGATCATGATGCGGCTACGACAAAGTCTGCCTGGTAATAGGCCGACACTTTACCCATTGTAATGACTTCACAATTGTCGCGAATGTCAAGCTCTCCTCAAATCACTTTCATTCAGTTTAGTAGGCGTTTGGGCATTCCTGTTGATGCCACTGCTGTCTGTGATTTGTGCTTTAAATACATATCGAGAGAACCGAGTAAGAAAGTGCTGGTGATACAAAATTCCCATAGCTCGCCTACGTTGTAGAACAACTTGTCCACAACAAGGTACACTATTGCTCCAATAAACAGGTACAAAGAAACTCCTGAATCTATTACGGGAATCTTTGGAAGTATTCGTGTTTTCCGCAGCACAATCGGCATCACAATCCAAACGCAAATAGCGAATAAGTAGTAAAGAGGATTAATGAAATGGTTTCCATGTGACAAAATCCAGTAAAAACGTGAATCCTCACTAACACCTAGCAACATTGCAAAGTTCAGGTTGTGAAAATTAGTTTCATTCTGAACGTTTACAACTGCTAACTCACTAGGTGTCGTCCACCCAAACAGATGTTGCCCCCAACTTATTTCTTCCCCAAGAAACACCATACATGCGAGTGCCAGAGCACCGTGCCAAAGCCACACATAGCTAAACCTATCATCGTCCAATAGTTTTAAAGACAAGATGTTGATAGCTATCACCGGAACCCACATAACAGCTTCAGCCGCATCGAGAATACCTGTCTCTCCTGTGAACCAATGATTCCAAATCTCAACGCCTTGATCCACCGACGCCAAATAGAATCTGATGAAAACACACGCGAAAAAAAATGCGGTAAAAAAAATTGTTAGTAATCTGATCACCTTCAACCTCCGTGTCGTTCTGTTTTAATAAGCTTAGGTGGTCGTTTCAGAAAATAATGCGTTGTGTTGCCCATATTTAGTAATGTGGACAAGTCGTCATGCTCCTGGTATCTGGATCGAATTGTGCCTGGTCGAAGCTTGGCTTTGGTGACGCAGCTTTAAGATTGTCGCGACGGCCAACCGAACGAAGATCTCGCTGCACTTCACATGCACCTCAGTTTCAGTTTAACACTGGCTGATACGCCTGCAATTCGAAGCTCTGAACGCGGCGACAAGAATTCGTTTTGGCCCGTGGCATCTGAATTACTAGTATTGCTCTCTGGGGATAATTAGTAGTTCAGTCCAGAAAATGGCTTTTCTAAACTAGGACCCCTCCGGTCTCGTCGGATCAGGTTTTTTTTCTACCCTCGAAAGCCGGCATTGTTGCATGCTCATCATTTGAGATGCCCTCTTTCGCAACCGCCTTTTTAATAGTTAAAAGGAGTATTTTAATATCAAGCAGAAAGGTGCGGTTCTCAACATACCAAACATCAAGCTTGAAGCGCTCTTCCCAGGTAATGTTATTGCGGCCGTTAACCTGCGCCCAGCCTGTGAGTCCCGGCAACACATCATGGCGCCTCGCTTGTTCAGGGCTGTACAGCGATAGATACTGAACCAACAATGGACGTGGGCCAACCAGGCTCATGTCTCCTTTCAGAACATTCAGAAATCCTGGCAATTCATCGAGACTTGTAGCTCGAAGCTTAATACCGAACGGGGTCAGTCGTTCGGCATCCGGGAGTGGAGATCCATCCTGACCCTGCACATCTGTCATACTCCTGAACTTGTACAATTCAAACACTTTGCCATTTAAACCAGGCCTTGCCTGTTTGAAAATTACCGGCCGACCAAGCTTCACAGCCACTAAACAAGCCACTACTAGTAGAACTGGAAAAATAATGATTAGTGCAAACGCAGAAAATAGAAGGTCAAAAGAACGTTTGAGCATTGTTAAAACCATCGGTTTGTCAGCGAATGTATCTGATGTCTTGCCAAATGGACTATACCGCTTGTTTGCCAATAGTAAGCGCAGGGTTTCCAAAAACTTTCGCATTAGGCTCAACATTTTTAAGGACAACACTACCAGCACCAACGTACGCACCGGCTCCGACCACAACCTGCGGAACGATACAGACATGGCTCCCTAGGAACACTTTGTTGTCGATTCTAACCTCACCGTTGATACCGCAATGGCTGCTGATCTGGCAACAATCGCCGATCACGGTGTCGTGTCCGGCATTGCTGAATGACAATAGCGCTACGTGATTGCCAACCTGCGCATCACAGGTGATAGACGCAAATGGGGCAACAATGTTTCCAGTGCCAATTCGTACGTTTTTTCCAATGCTAGCCTTTGGATGAATTATGTTAATGAACCTACCTTCCTGATTGAGGATTGGATTGTAATAGTGTAACTTTTCCGCTGGATTACCGATCGCACCGATAAACACATCATTTTCCTTGACTGTATAATGTTCAGCATCACCAAGGATCTTCGTATCATAGTCAAATCCGTCAAGTTCGTCAGGACGAGTATCTAAAAATCCTTTGATTTTCCAAGGTGCACCGTGAGCAATCGCTTGAGATGCCCAGTTTAAAGTCTCTCGGCCAAATTGGCCCGCTCCAATAATGATGAGGTTTGTCTTCATATGATTAAGAATCCGAGAGTATCTCTTGCTTTATATGGTAGTGGGCAATTGTAGGCGATTTCGTTGGTGGCGATTCTAATTAGGGTGTTGCTGAGTCACAAGGTTTGCTAATCGAGCCGGAGTCGGGGTGTTAATAAAGTCGTCAAAGGTAATCTCAATGTCAAACCACTGATAGATCCGCGTTATCAATATCGCCGTAAGAAGCGAGTCACCCCCTAACTTTAAAAAATCAGAATCAGAGTTTAAATTTTCAACTTGCAGCAACTCCTCGAACAGCCCCAATATTCTTTTTTGGATCTCGTCTACCTCAATCCCGGACATCGATTGTTCTTGAGTAGCTGAATTTTCATTTGTCGATTCCAAAGAGGTTTGTGCCATATGCTCAGCCTGTTCAAATGGGTTTGGCAGATCCCCGCGATTGATCTTTCCTGTAGGCAAAGTCGGTAGTGAGGATAGAATGACATAGCAGCTTGGTACCATGTATTCAGGCAGCTGTGATCGTAGGTGGCTGTCTATTCTTGCTTTTTCGAATTGGCCGTTTTCATCCAGCACCAGATACCCTACGAGTTGATCCTCGCCAGATTGTGTTTTTACGACCCAGGTGACCGAGTCGGCGATGGCTGGTGCTTTTGACAATACATGATCTATTTCGGCAAGTTCGACACGGAAACCGCGAATCTTCACCTGAAAGTCTTTGCGACCGAGATGTTGCAGACAGCCATCTGAGTCGAGTTTGCCAATATCGCCCGTTAGAAAAACTGGCGTAGTGTCTCCTTGAATATTAATAAATTTACTTTGCGTTAGTGATTCGTCACGCCAATAACCAGCTGACATATAGTTGCTTTTTATTCCAATTTCACCTGCCTCACCGACTGGCATGCAGCAATGGTCTTCATTCAAAATCACAACTTGCCGGTCTTCGGAAACTGCGTAACCACCAGCTACGTTAGCGTTTTCTATGGGAATGTGGTGATCGATTGCATACAGGCGGTAGTTATAAGACTCACTTGAACCTAGCTGGTTTACGAGGTGGCTGCCCATTGGGAAATGCCGGCGAAATTTTTCAACTTCTCGCACCGTCAGCGGCTCACTGGCCATTACGACGATACGAATATTTTTGAAAACAAAGTCCTCTGGTACAGTACGCAAAAATTGCCTGAAAGCGCTTGGAATCCATTGAAACGTAGTGACCTGTTCGCTGTCGAGCCATTCTGCAAGCCTTGTGAATCCTTGTGTCTTCGCTTCCCACGGATAGAGCGTTCCACCATTGGTTAAACAGCAATAAATGTCGACGAATGATGCAGAGAAACTTGCGGAATGCAACCAGGTAACACGGTCACTGGGTGAGAAAAAAAGTCGGTTAGTTAGGCACATTGTGGTGTGCAAAAGGTTGCGATGTGAACCCGCCATTCCTTTGGGTCGGCCCGTGCTGCCCGAGGTATAAAGGATATAAGCGAGATCTAAGGGGTCGCAGGGTGCTTCTGGATTTGGTGCATCAAAGTGATGTTGGATTTGTGTTATGTTAAAAATTGTAATGTGTTGCCTACCGACAAGTTCCTCAGCGAACTGGAAGTGTTCGTTGTCGGTTAAAAGGATTGTGGGCTCGGCATCTTCCAGCATCAATTGCAGGCGATCTTTGGGGAAGCTAGGGTCCAGCGGCACGTAAGTTTTATTCGCTTTCATCACTCCAAGAATTGAAAAAACCATTGCTGGTGTATTGGGCATCAGAATCGCTGCTCGTGATAGTTTGATCCCACATGTCGAAAGAATTTTATCCGCGATCGAGTTGGCGATGCCGTTCGTTTCCGCATATGTTGAAGCCAGTTCTCTTGTTTTTAATGCAATGCTGGCAGGATGGTGAAGTGTTTGTTGTTCGAATCGCTGATGAATCCCTTGTTGAACATCGTCTTTACAAAACTTAATAAAATCCTTAGGGCACTCTACGCTAAGTTTTGTTGGCATGGCATACCCTCCTAAGGGATTGATTTTTATAATACTGGATGGCTGTCGTTTGCCAGCACTACGTTAAATTGTTACTCGCAAATATTGTCGTAGGAATTTTTCTGCAAGTCTAGGGCAATAATGTGATTGAACAAGCAATTGTCATCTGTGAACCAGCCCCGTTAGACGGATTCATAACAATTGAGTCAATGTCCCAAGTTGGTAGGTTCTATAATAAAAAATGCAGAAATTTACAGCCGAATTTAAAACTCGAAGCTATACGGTTTGGAGGGGAGACGGATATAACTATATCCTTGGTCAGCTGTGACTTTGGAATTGGCCAATAGCCTGATTTCTCGTCGGAGATCTTTGTCATTTACAACTCGTGAAGTTGCCTGTTTGCAGGGAATTCCATGGCTATATTGTTGGCTTTCTATGGAATCTATTGGAAGTTGGAAGAAACAGCTATATGCGCCGACTGGTGGGTTGCTAGCGCCAAGCATGTTTGTTCTGTTTCTAAGTAAAGTCGATTGGAAGAAACAAAGTGGCTTCGATGCGTTTGTTTGGTCAGGGGTGTTGTCATCTATATGGCACTAGTTTGGGTGTGTATCAGTATTAAGCGGTTGAGTTCTGTCAAGATCATCATGGCCGACCCGGTATACTGGGGCTGTCATGTCTCTTGTCCCACTCGTCTTGCACCTGCTGTAGAATTTGCATGGTCGGCAACACATCATCACAAGTTACACGAGGTGCTCGATTGGCCGCCACAGCTTCTACGAAGTCCAGTGTAGCCAGAGCGCAATTGTCTTGTTCACTCAAAATTGGCGCGGTACCCTCAGCGGTGGTTAAAGTCGCCCCCAGGACATCCAGTCTATAAGAATCAGCACTAGTCACTACTAAAGTGTCATATAGACGTTCGCGAGCGTAATAGGAACCGGTACAGATGATACTTTGGTCCTTGGTTGTTTCAACGATGAGGGCCACCTCCATAGGGATCCCTGTTTGTTCATCCGGCCCGGGCATCGACCAGCTGATGTTGCGAATGGTTGCACCATCAGCCAGCCACAAACCTAAGTCTAGTAAGTGGGTTGTGTGGTGCCACAGAATGTTGTCTATCCAGCTTCGTGAATAACCTGTAGCGCCAACATTCTTTAAACGGTGGATATAAAATCTGCCAACCACCTGTCTAAGGCTCTCTTCACCCGTAGCGAAACGAGCCCTCATAGGTGCTCTTTCTGGTCGAAACCGCATTGGATGACATACACCTACTATTCTTTTGCTTTTTTTCGCCACCTGTGCCACCGACTGGGCGTCTTTAAGATTCATTGCGATTGGAATTTCAATGAAGGTGTGTTTGCCTGCCTGCAGGGAAGCGATTGCAGTTTCTGCATGAAGCTCACTTGGATTGGCGACGATTACTACGTCTATGCTTGGGTCTGCAAAAGCATCTGCACTGTTAGTTGTCCAGTGACGATACCCGTGTTGTTGAGCAAAAGCAGATGTAGCGGTCTCTCGACGGCCTACAACGGTGTGCAATACACAGTTCGTGTCAGCCAAAGCCAATGAGTGCCATGCGCCCATCATGCCATGACCAATCATACAAATATTCATCATTCTCCCCTAGAAAAATATTCTGAGATATGATCTGTTGAGGTCATATGTTTATCCTCAGACTAATCACCATACTCTAGATCGATGCAATTGAACTTAGTTTGTAACTTTGTGCAGTACACATGTTCATACTCCACTGTGTATGCTGCGAAGTCCGAAGCTTACGATGCGAGTTACCCCAGTTGCGATGGCTGACGTATAAATTATTTACAGAGGCTGCAGCACGTTTGGGTTTAATTACTCGTTTCAAACCACCGCACGCACTTTGGCATGTGTTCCGCTTCACGGACGTGAGGGTAATTTCAGGGTAGAATTTGTGGATTATGTCACTGTTGCACCCGGGAGGGTTAGTTTTTTTTCGTCATGACATTGACGAAAATCAAAAGAGCTATATAATTGGTTAGGGAGATGTTTTAACCATGGAACAAAGCAACACAACTATGTCACTTCTTCGCGCAGTAACAGTGAAGTGCTGTTGCCGGGGTTAATCTTTGCTTTGTTGGGCTAATAATGGAAATGCAGCACGTGATAAAATCTATTTTAGCGTTATTGCTAGGGATGAGTGAATCTCTGAGTTTTTTTGCAAAAAACGTGAGCAATACGCGAAATAGTATTAAACAGTGGCTCGCAATAGTTAGCGATTGGGCCTTCTCCATCTGTGCTCTGGGGATAGCGTACTTCCTGCGGATTGGAGAAATTGAAATTTTTCATGTGTGGCCTGTATTCGCCATTTTGCCAGCGTGCACGGTTGTATTGTTTAGCGGTTTTGGCGTCTACACGATGATGGTTCGCTTCAGCGGCTTGGAGGAAATGATGCCTTTGGCAAAGGGCGTTGTTTTTTCATCATTTCTTCTGCTGATTCTGTTATTTCTTTTCCGCTTCGATAACAACCCTCGATCGTTGTTCGTCATTTATGGTTTAGTGCTGTTGGTACTTTGTGCTTCTGCAAGGCACCTGTGGAAAGTGCGAGCAATGGATTTTGCGACAGACGCTGGTATTCCCACGGCCATTTACGGTGCCGGTGTTCTGGGTAGACAGGTCATGCGAATATGCAGGGATGGCTCTGATTATCGGCCAGTAGTTTGGTTGGACGATGATGAAAAATTTCACGGTCGCTCCCTATCGCAGGCCGTCATACTTGATCCGAAAGCGGACAATACACCTGCGCGATTGCGGGAACTGGGTGTTGAGACAATTTTAATGGCAGCACCTTCTATCGGCAGTAAGCGCATGAAAGAAGTGCTCGAGTCACTGCAAAGATTTAACTGTACTGTCCGCACGTTGCCTTCTATTGATGACATCATGGCTAATAGGGTTACCTCCAGAGACGTTAAAAAGGTGCCTCTCCTGGAGCTTATTGGTCGTCAACCAGTAGCGCCTGATCCGGGATTGATGTGTGAAAATATCACCGACAAGGTGGTTATGGTGACGGGTGCAGGGGGTTCTGTGGGTAGCGAATTGTGTCGACAGATTTTACCGCTTGAACCAAAGGTTTTAGTACTTTTTGATATTTCTGAAGCGGCTATGTATCAGATTGATAGCGATCTTAAAACGCTTAGCACAACTCTAGAATCAGTAGATACTGACTTGGAAATACCTCCAATTTATTGTGTGTTGGGTAATGTTGTGTTTAAGAACGAAGTTGTACACACGATAAGAACCTATGGTGTTCAGACACTTTTTCATGCGGCCGCTTACAAACATGTGCCGATGGTCGAGTGT
The DNA here is from genome assembly GCA_937998875.1 of uncultured Granulosicoccaceae bacterium. Lineage (GTDB taxonomy): Bacteria > Pseudomonadota > Gammaproteobacteria > Granulosicoccales > Granulosicoccaceae. The sequence continues at coordinate 142,062 of CALLBO010000009.1, read as the reverse complement.
AATCCTCAGCCTGCAGTTCGCACGAACATCTTCGGTAGTCTGGCAAGTGTTGAAGCGGCAATTGAAAATGGTGTTGAAAATTTTCTCTTGATCAGCACTGACAAAGCAGTACGGCCGACAAATGTAATGGGTGCCACCAAGAGGGTGGCTGAGATGGTAGTGCAAGCCAGAGCTGCAGCAGGTTCCGGGACCACCAGGCTTTGCATGGTTCGATTCGGCAATGTAATTGGATCTTCCGGCTCGGTTGTACCGAAGTTTTCAGAGCAAATTGAAAACGGTGGTCCGATTACCGTCACACACAAAGATATTGTGCGCTACTTTATGTCAATTCCGGAAGCTGCGCAGTTAGTTATTCAGGCGAGCGCGCTCAGTGAAGGTGGTGATGTATTCTTGCTTGATATGGGGCAACCTGTACAGATTGTTGATCTTGCCAAATCTTTGATCTACCTTCACGGTAAAACGTTGAAAGATAATGATAATCCCCGCGGCGACATCGAAATTCAGTTCACTGGGCTGCGTGATGGTGAAAAGCTTTACGAAGAGTTGTTAATCGACGAAACCGCTCAGCCTACCGTGCACCCGAAGATTTCTCGAGCCGAGGAAGGATTCATTGAGTGGAAGAGACTACTGCCTATTCTGGACCACTTCCAATCTGTTATGCAAAATGATCCCGACAACGAAATGGTGGATCACTTAAAGGCGGTGGTGCTGGGCTATACCCCAAACAAAGTACCTAAACCTGTAAAAGTGCCTACGCCGGAAAAAGTGCCTACGCCTGAAAAAGAAGGAATCACTGGAACTCGCTGGTTGATGATATAGTGCTCGCTGCAAGCACTTTGTCGACACTATGATTGAAATTCCCTCTTGGCCCAACTTCTCCAGCGATGAGGCCGAAATTGTTAAAAATGTTCTTTTGTCTAATAAGGTTAACTATTGGACCGGTGGCGAAGGACGACAGTTCGAATGTGAGTTCGCTCAACACTTTGAAGCCATGTTCGGCATAGCGCTGGCCAATGGCACCCTTGCGCTGGATCTAGCGCTTTATGCATTGGGCATTGGGCATGGGGATGAGGTAATTGTCACATCACGGTCATTTATTGCTTCTGCGTCCCCGGTAGTAAATGCGGGTGCACGCGCGGTGTTCGTAGATGTGGACCGAAATAGCCAGAATGTAACAGCTGAAACCATAGCCCCGGCCTTAACATCCCGAACTAAAGCAATTATCTGTGTGCATCTTGCGGGCTGGCCTTGTGAAATGGATGCTATTGTGCAATTGGCAGGTGATCATGGAATTGCTGTGATTGAAGACTGTGCACAAGCACATGGTGCACGTTATCAAGATAGATCTGTTGGCACATTTGGTGATATTGGTGCTTGGTCGTTTTGTCAGGATAAAATCATGACAACCGGTGGTGAAGGTGGTTTTATCACCACGGATAACGAAGAGTTGTATCAGAAGATGTGGTCTTTTAAAGATCACGGCAAATCATTCGAGAAAGTTCAGACCCCTTCGTCTTCCACAACGTTTAGATGGGTCCATGATTCCATTGGTACCAACTGGCGGTTGACAGAAATGCAGTCGGCGCTCGGCCGTTATCAGCTGGGCCGGGTGAACGAGTGGGTGTCTCAACGAAGGCAGAATGTGGAGACTTTCAATCAGACACTCTCGGAAGTTAACGGTATTAGGGTGACTATCCCTGACAATCAAGCTTTTCATGCCTGCTACAAGTATTATTTTTTCATAGCGAGTGAAAAGCTTAAAAAAGGCTGGAATCGCGATCGTATTGTGGCTGAAATTCACCAGAAAGGCGTCCCCTGTTTTACTGGAAGTTGCCCGGAAATCTACCGTGAGCTGGCGTTCCTTGATCTTTACGGGGAGCAAGCCTCGTTTCCGGTGGCTAAAGAGTTGGGAGAAACTAGCATAATGCTGAATGTTCACCCGGGCATCACACCTGCTTTAATAGTTCAATGTGCTGAGGTAGTTAGCAGTGTCATGAAACAGGCAATGCGCTGATACCGTCATTTTGCGATGAAATTGGCCGTAATTTAGACACCAGATCCAGTAACTGGCCAATTTGTTGCGGAACTGGTCATCAATTTGGTTTGAATCGTGCTGTTGAGATTAACTTGAAATCACAAAGCACAGAGTCTGAATATGAAAAAGCTACTGGTCACGGGTGGCGCGGGTTTTATCGGGGCTAATTTTGCGCACTACTGGTTGCGAGAGTATGGAGGTGACAAACTTGTTGTGCTGGATGCTCTAACGTACGCAGGTAGTCTCGCAAGTTTAGCCGGTCTGAAAGGTAATCCGGACTTTAGATTTGTGCAGGGCGATATTAATGATCAGTCTCTAGTAGAAAACTTGCTCAGAGAGCATGAAATTGACACGGTTGTGCACTTTGCTGCGGAAAGTCATGTTGATCGATCAATCAGTGGTCCGGATGTGTTTATTGAAACAAACGTAGTCGGTACTCATAGTTTATTGAAGGCGGCTCGTCAGGTGTGGATAGACGAAGGAGTTGTATCTGAGCATCGTTTTCATCATGTGTCTACAGATGAAGTCTATGGGGCATTGGGCCCTGATGATCCGGCTTTCTGTGAAACAACCCAATATGCACCAAATTCACCTTATTCGGCGAGTAAGGCAGCTTCGGATCATCTGGTTAGATCCTACCTTCACACGTTTGGTTTGCAGGTAACCACAAGCAACTGTTCAAATAATTATGGACCGTATCATTTTCCTGAAAAACTTATCCCGTTGATCATAACCAATATTTTGAACAATCAGCCGTTGCCAATATACGGTGATGGTCAACAAATACGAGACTGGCTGTATGTCGATGATCATGCGCGTGGCATAGACAAGGTGATTCGACAGGGAACCATTGGTGAGACGTATAATATCGGTGGTATCAATGAATGGGCGAATATTGATATTGTCGATCTGCTATGTAAGGAAGTAGACCATCGTTTAGAAGAAAATCCGGAGCTGGGTGACCGCTTCCCGCTGGCCCCAGTGGTTAACGGTAAAAAAAGCATTGAACTGATTCAGTATGTCGACGACCGTCGCGGTCATGATCGACGTTATGCAATCAACCCTGATAAAGCAAATGCAGAGCTGAATTATCAGCCGACAGAAACCTTCGAGACCGGCATTGCAAAGACTATAGATTGGTATTTGGATAACCCTCAGTGGTGGGAGCCATTACGCCAGTCGGCTCAGTTGAAAGCGGCTTAATCCCGGAATTGCTCTGACTACTGAACCAGGTACTGCAGATAACCGGTATAGTCCGGTCGGGTAAAGTTGGTGTTAAGTAATGCACGGTTTGAATATGACAGTAAGAAGAATTTATTGATGAAAGTTATAGATACTGAAATCGCTGATGTAAAAATAATCGAACCTGCGGTGTTTGGAGATGACCGGGGTTTTTTTATGGAAACCTGGAATCAAAAAGCGTTTGCTGAAAATGATCTTCCCACCCACTTTGTTCAGGATAATCACAGTCGGTCGGGGCAGGGTATTTTGCGTGGCTTACATTTTCAAACCGAGCATACCCAGGGGAAGCTTGTGAGAGTGACTTCTGGTGTTGTGTATGATGTTGCCGTGGATCTTCGCAAGTCCTCGCCAACTTTTGGGCGGTGGGTTGGTGTAGAACTAAGTGAAACCAACAAAAGGATGTTGTGGGTGCCGGAGCAGTTTGCCCATGGTTTTTATGTTGTCAGTGAGTCAGCAGATTTTAACTATAAGTGCACAGATTTTTATGCGCCTGAATACGAGCAGTCTATTGCGTGGGATGATCCTGAACTTGGAGTTGAGTGGCCGTTGGTAGATGGTGCACCACCGATATTGTCCGGCAAGGATGCGACGGGACTGCCCTTTGCGCAAGCACCGTTCTTCAGCTAGCACCAGACTGTTCATATCAGGTACTTGACTCATGAAGAATATTTTAATTACAGGTGGCAATGGGCAACTTGGTAGTACGTTGGCTAGGTGTGTACCAGATGGATATAGCGTTTTGGTGGCAGACCGGCAGGCGCTGGACATCACTGATTCAGAAAGCGTGGATACATGGTTTGGCGCGAATAGTCCGGATGGAGTGATAAACGCCGCCGCCTACACCGCCGTGGATAACGCTGAGTCAGAAGTGGAGGCCGCACAAACTGCAAACGTAGAAGGTCCTGCGAATCTGGCTTTGTCGGCGGCCAAGCTCAATATTCCGATGGTGCATGTGTCAACGGATTTTGTCTTTAATGGGCAGTCCGGAGCACCTTATAAGATTGAAGACCGCACTGATCCCCTTGGTGTCTATGGCTTAACCAAGAGAGACGGGGAACAGCAGGTACTATCAGTGCACGGCAAACGCGCAGCGATTGTTCGCACTGCCTGGGTTTATGGTGCGGGTGGTAGTAACTTTATGATGACAATGTTGCGCTTGATGCGTGAAAAAGATTCATTGGGTGTTGTAGCGGATCAAATAGGTTCACCTACGTACGTGGTCGGGCTTGCCAAAGCGTGCTGGTTGTTACTGAAAAAAGAGCTCGCCGGTACTTATCATTGGACAGATGCCGGAGTGGCGAGCTGGTATGATTTTGCTGTTGCAATTCAAGAGGAAGCACTAGCGCTGAATCTTCTCAGCAAGCCAATTCCAATAAATCCCCTGCCAACAGAGGCCTTTCCTACGCCTGCAGTTCGGCCGTCAAATTCAGTGTTAGATAAGAACGGTACCTGGGAAGCACTGGGTATCACAGCACCACACTGGCGTGCGAATCTTCGCGAGGCATTGGCAAAATTGCCGGTTCAATAAGCGCGACTACCATAGCACTAGTTTTTGCTATATTGCCTCATTGCCAGCCATCTAACAACTAATCTACTGTGCTGTATTATCAGGCGAGTAATGCCTGAGTGACCTTTTCTATATCTGTTTCAGACATATACGCATGCAGTGGCAGACTCAGTACCTGACGTGATGCCTCTTCACAATGCTGAAGGCTAACAGACTTGTCTTTAACAGCTGGCTGCTCATACAGTGGCGCAGGATAATGAATGGCTGAAGGAATGTTGTGTTTTACCAAGTTTGCCTGAATCGAATCACGGTGTTGGGTGCGTATTGTGTACTGTGCCCACGCGCTTCTCTGTTCGCCCTCAATGATGGGGATTTTGACTTTTTCTGAACCTCCAAGTAGCTCAGCGTAGTTGCTGGCAACGCGTTCACGTTTCTCGATCTCATCATCAAGAATGCGTAGCTTTGTCAGCAAAATCGCAGCCTGCAATGTATCAAGGCGACTGTTTATTCCAATCCTGACATGATGGTATCGTTGTGTTTGGCCGTGACGCGCAATTTGCCTTAGTTTTTTAGCATGTGCTTCGTTGCTGGTGAAAATCGCGCCACCATCACCGTAACAGCCTAGGGGCTTGGACGGGAAAAAACTTGTGCACGCAATTTCTGTAAGGTTGCAGGATTTACGGTTGCGATAGCTTGCACCAAAACTCTGAGCAGCATCTTCTATGACTGTGGTGTTGTGTTGAGCGGCAATCTTGTTGATTGCATCAAGGTCAGCACATTGACCGTATAACGAAACTGGAATTATTGCCTTGGTTTTTTCAGTGATCGCTGCCGCAAGGCCATTTACATCGATATTATAGGTTCGAGGATCTATATCCACATAAACCAGCTTTGCTCCGAGTAATGCTGCTGTTTCCGCAGTTGCGATATAGCTGAAACCGGAAGTTATAACTTCGTCGCCCGGTCCGACATCGAGCGCCATCAATGCAATCTGAAGCGCATCTGTACCATTCGCACAGCTAATACAATATCTCGCACCGGTGTATTCGCAGAGTGCTGCTTCAAGTTCATCAACCTCTGGGCCATTGATGAATTTACCATGAGCCAGTACTTTTGCTACTGCCACATCGAGTTCACTTTTAATGCGCGCTTGCTGTGCTTGAAGATCAATAAATTTAATCACTGAAAATTACACCTTGGTGCTAAGTTTACCCGCCTGCAGAATGTACTCGGTACCCGTGTGCTGGCATACTTCGTGTCCATTGCCAATCAGGGGAAGACGGTTAAGTCTCTCACCAAAAGCGCTCATCCAGCCCGTGTGGCGTGCTGGTACACCTGTCATCAGTGCGTAATCCGGTACGTTTTTGGTGACCACCGCACCAGCGCCGACAAACGCGTAACGCCCGATAGTAATGCCGCAGACTATTGTGCAATTAGCACCGAGCGTTGCACCTTGCCGTACTAAGGTTGGTCGGTACTCTGATTTTCGGTTGATTGCCGAGCGCGGGTTATTAACATTGGTGAACACCATGCTGGGACCACAAAAGACATCATTTTCAAGGGTTACTTCATCATAAACAGATACGTTGTTTTGTATTTTAACGTTGTTACCGATTGTGACGGCGTTGCTGACAAAGACGTTTTGGCCAATCGAACAATTGTCCCCGATAATCGCGCCTGAACATATATGAGAGAAATGCCAGACCCGAGTGTTGGGTCCGAGAGTTGCTCCCTCGTCTACTACTGCGGTGTCGTGTATGTATATGTTGTTCAAGTGGACTACTTTAGATATTCGACTGCCGGATGCACGCTACCAGCGTGAATATTCGGTGTTTGGTTGCGGATTGTGGCAACTGTTTCGATAGCGACCCGGTTATCTTCAAGTCCATAACCCTTACCCTGAAGTATTGCTTCATAGCTTCGCGTGTGCAAATCATTGAAGCCACCGGAAAATTCGAACTCCTCGTTGCCTATCGTAATGCTGCGATGGGTTCTCATTCCCTTGGCGCGTGATGCCTCGGGAATGTTGGTTTCATCTATTGAAAGTAGCCAGCGGACTCTGGCTCTTTCATACTCCAGGTAACCCGCGGCAGTAGACGCGGTGCTGTAGTGCAGTACGTTTTCCTGCAACTCACCAAAGACGTAGTGCAGCATGTCATAAAAATGTACTCCGATGTTTGTCGCTATGCCCCCGCTCTTTTCAATATCACCTTTCCACGAGGTGTAATACCACTTGCCTCTGGAAGTAATGTAAGTAAGGTCAACGTCAAATTTTTTGTCTGCCGGACTGCTCTCAACGCGTTCCTTCAGCTCGTTGACCGAATCGTGCATGCGTAGCTGCAGGATTGTGTTTACCTTTTGACCGGTGTCCTTCTCGACGTCCTGCAGCCCGTCGATATTCCATGGGTTCAAAACGATGGGTTTTTCGCAAATAGCATCTCCGCCTGAGCGCATTGCGAACCGCATATGTGAATCGTGCAGATAGTTAGGAGAACAGATAGAAAAGTAATTAACTGGTTTGTCATTGCGTCGCAGCAGATCCACATGTCTGTCGAATCGCTCGAACTCGTTGAAGTAGTCAGCTTCCGGAAAGTAGCTGTCAATGATGCCAACCGAATCGTGTTTGTCCATCGCAGCAACCATAGTGTTGCCCGTGTCTTTAATTGCTGCCATGTGGCGAGGTGCGACATAGCCAGCGGCGCCAATCAAAGCGAATCGATGTATCTCCATCCGGGTAATTTCGTCGTAACCGTAAGCCGTCGGAGAGTAACTGGTTTACACCGGACAATTCGAGAGGCTAGGCTCAAACGTCGCTGAATTTCCGACATTCGATACCGGTAAATGTGGTTTTTGGATACTACGCCCAGGATTTATGATACACAGCTGACAGCTTGTTTTCATGTAATGACGTTATAGAGCCTGTGTGATAGAATTGGATAGTGGTCTTGGTTCTCACAGTCAGACAAAACAGGCAATTCTATGACTGTTGTAGTTGAACATTTCTCAGGTGCTGGCAAACTCCTGTGTTTCGTCAGTGTGACACACTGTTCCAACACCAGCTCCAGGAAGAAAATGGAAAGCAAAACGTTGAATTTATTCGATCACAAGTATGGCCCAGGTCTCAGCAAGAAATTCGGCCGGTGTGTTTTGGTAGCTGCCGGATTGGTGACCTCGGCGGCTGAGGCTGTGCAGCCCACCGTCTATCAGTTGGGCGATGGCGGTGCTATTGCTCCCCATGTACGGTTGGAATTTGGTAGCGACAACAACCCGTTACGTGCCGCAGCTGGATCGGAAGAGACAATGTACTTGCGCTTGCAGCCGTCAGTCAGGTACCTGGCTCAGCAGCGAAATAACCGGCTAACGCTCGGATACTCCGGTGATTTCTATCAGTATTTTGAGGAGTATTGCCAGGCTCAGCCGGGTCTGGAACGTCCTGGCGACTGCCTGCAGGGATCACCCACTTTTGATAAGGCGAGCTTTCAGAATCACAGGCTGTCTCTAGATGGCTTTCTTGAGGTGAGCAAACGCTTGCGCGCCACCCTTGAACTGGCTCAGATTATCGATCATCAGCCCCTTGGGACAGGTTTGTCATCGGACCTGGGTGTGCTCAATGCTCTGACAAGCCCGGATTACTGGAACACCAGAACGGCCCGTGCGCAGCTGTCTTACGGCGCGTCTCAGGCTCGCGGGGAAGTCAGAGTGGGTGTTTTTTTGGAAAATAACGAGCTTAACTCTGAAAGAGCGGTCAATCTAGATGACCAGAGTGATTCTGCGGTATCTCCATTTGGTCAGCTTCTCTACCGGGTTGGGTCCCGCACACAGCTGTTTGCCGGGATTGGTCTTAGCCAGGTTCGTGACAGCATTTCCTTCAATGACGATGGCTCGATCAACAAGAACAACGAACGAGACATCTCTCGATACCGCTTCGGTGTGGAGCTAGATCCCGAAGCGGTCACCTCGGGCTCTGTTTCTGTCAGCCTGGTGAAAGAGGATTTTCTGGCAACAATCAGAGATGACCTGACCTATGCCGGACTGGACGTCGATGTGACCTGGCGGCCGCGACGCTTCTCTACAGTCACAATCAGTGGTGAGAGAGAAACTCGAAATGGTGGGTTCAATTCCAGAGATTTATCTCTGTCAACAAGTCTGGGTGTGGACTGGGAGCACTTCTGGAAGGATCGGTTCTCAACCCGGCTGCAGGTCGAATACGGAATAAATGAGAATATTGAAAATGGTTCCGAAAACCGGACTACCGGGTTGAACTTTGGCGCTAGTTATAACGTTCGTCGTTGGTTCGACATTGGAGGTTTTGTTTTTATCGATACCCGTGCAGGTGGCGGAGATGTTAACGACTACGACCGAACAGTTATTGGCTTAACCGCGAATGGCACAATTTGATTCCGTATTAAGGGTAAATTAAGCGGCGCATTGTTGATTTCAGCGGTAATCAGCCTCGTACGAATGCGCAATAGTCTGCTTTTGATCAAAGAATTATTGTGCAGCGGTGTTAATATCTCGTTTTTGTCTGGATGAGAAAGGACTTCGTTTGGATTACCTAATACGGAAAAGTTATGTTTGAGAAACTAAAAGTAGCATTTAATATTGCTGTGAAATATGTAGCGGTTGGACTTTTTGTCGTAGGCATTGTGGGTTCAGCCCACGCTCAGCAAGTGGGTGATGCTGACCAGTACATTCTGCAGGCTGGAGACAAAATCTACATTCAGGTTTTCGATGAGCAGGATCTAACGATGGAAGCTACGGTCGGTCAATCCGGAGCTATTAACTATTCCTATCTTGGTACCATTCAGGTAGCCGGTAAGTCCCCTCAGCAATTGACTGACGATATAACCGAGAAGCTTCGTGATGGTTATTTGAAAAACCCGTCGGTAAATATCACGGTGCAACAGTATCGTTCATTCTTCGTTGATGGCGAAGTGAGCAGGCCCGGTAGCTATGTTTACGAGCCAGGTTTAACGCTGGCCAAGGCCGTGTCACTCGCGGGTGGAATGACTGATCGAGCGTCAAGGCGGAAGATTTTTCTGACCAGAGAGATTAACGGTGATAAGAGCCGTACCAGAGTCGAGATGTCTCAGACAATTGAGCCGGGAGACGTAATCGAAATCGAAGAACGTTTCTTCTAGTTCGGGCAGATTGGTGCGCCCGGATAATAGATATAATCAGGCAGCACGGCTTTTCTTAGTTTGATTAGTTTTTTAAGTCGATTCAACTAGTTTGCTATGAGCAAGATCACTGCCGATAGTGCTGCGACCAGTAAACTGGTTCTGTCTTTAACTGCAAATATAAGCGGGTCTTCGTTTACTTCCCCCCGGTTTGCAAGAATCCATAGTCTTCCCAGCCAGTAGGTGAGAAGAGGTAACAGAAGCCAGATGACCTTTGGGTTGCTGTAATATTGCGTTATTAGCGGGCTGTTAATGTACAACCCCATAATAAAAACGCTCATATATCCCAAAGATATTCCGATAATCCTTACCGGTGCCATATCTTCAACACGGTAGCTTCTGCCTCGTGCTGATAGTTTATTTGCGACTTTTAAGTTATGTAGCTCGGCATAGCGCTTCACCATACCGAGGCTGGAGAAAAGAAAGATCGAGAAGCTGAGTAGATAAAAGGATAATTCCGTCTCTATCGCTGCAGCCCCGCCAATAACTCTAAGTGTAAAGAGTCCACCGAGAGATACTACATCTATCATAACCTTGGTTTTTAGATAGACTGAGTAAACAGTAGTAAGTAAAAGGTAACCCAGTAGTATCCACGAGCAGGCAGTGGGGAGGAATGTGCTACAAGCAAGCGCAATAAACAGCAGGCACCCGCCGATCAGCATTCCTTGTTTTGCACTTAAAGCGCCACTTGCGAAAGGTCTGTTTTGCTTTGACTGGTGCCCCCGGTCAGACTGTAGGTCAAGCAGGTCGTTTACGATGTACCCGAAAGACGCTACTGCTGAGAAGCAGGCGAACATAATCAGTGCATTCTCCAGCAACAACGGCTCAGTGAATTGTTGTGAAGTAACTATCGGTACAAAGACCAGCAGATTTTTAAGCCATTGATAGGCTCGAAGGGCTGTGAAAGATTGTTGTAAGTCCAGCGACGTACTTGAGAAGTAGCCTGCATAGTCTTTGGGGGGTGGGGAGTCTGATCCAACAAGGTAATTTCTTGTAGCCGTCAACCTTGTTTGCTCTGGTGTTGCAGCATTACCAATGTAGTCGTAAGTATCTGGTAGTGGTGAATTTGAAAAATCAGCGATCTGATCAAAAGGGTTTTGGTCGGCCAGTATCTCGGTGACAGTTTCAATGGATTCTGAGGTATCCAGAAAAATCTTACGGCCCTTAGATTTCTCCAGCGACAGAAATTGGTACACTTCCTCGTTGATAGGAATGCTGAAAGCACTGTGAGTAGTATCCGCTTGCTCTAGCTCTATTCTTTGTTTATCCAACTTTGACGACATAAATCGCTCAAGCTTATGTTTTAAGTTTCGCAGCCGCCTCTCTGAGGTTAAATCAGTTTTTAATAGTGCGCCATTCAGTGCGCAGATGAGTGGAATTGACGCCTGATGTGAAGTCACCTCAGTCACTGAGTACGCTGATGCTGACAGATTGTTAGATTCAGGATTTAGCAACTAGTACTACTCCACAAACAATAAGTGAAACCCCGGCCAGTTTGTAAACCGAGATTGGTTCGGAGAGTACAAAATACCCCCATGCGGTGATTAGTACAAACGATAGTCCCAGAAAAGGATAAGCGTAACTTATGTCAACTTTCGACAATACTAATAAGTGGGATGCCATGCTAATGACCATGACGAATAGTCCTCCCATCACAAAAAAATTCAGAAGGATGCCAGGTAACGCCTGTAGAATATTCGACGCTCCCAGTGACTCCAATTTAACCTGCGTCATACCTTTTTTAAGCATGATTTGAGACAAAAAATTGGTTAGCACTGTAAATAGAATTAGCGGTATGTACTTCATCTTTTTACATGCTCAGAATTAGGACCCATTGGATTGTACTTTAGGTTGACATCTAGTAAAGCTTGTCGTCCATAATCAGTCTGCACAAGCACTGACGACGAGGTGTTTATTGGTACGGAATTTCGTTAACTTTAGAGTCTCGAATATCGTGCGCGTATGGTGTGCCAATAAATTGACAAGATTGAAAGGCCAGCTGCAGCGGAGCGTGCTTTCTTGTGCACTAGCCCTGGAGTCCTTTTGAATTGTCAGACATTCCGTTTAATGATAGCGACCAGCGTGCCAGCCACCCGCATTAATAACTAAATACCGGATACACAATATTGAAGCATATTATTACTGGCGGGGATGGGTTCCTCGGTACTGAGCTTGCCAAAAAACTTGTCGCTCGCGGTGAGAAAGTTCTGGCACTGGACATAAAAAAAACCAGCTCACCTCACTATGATGATATTGATTTTATGATGATTGATATCACCGACGAAGCGGCGTTGGCAACAGTTCCTGTTGATGATGATGACATCGTTTATCACTTCGCTGCACGATTGTTGGTTCCGATCATTAAAAGGCCAGATCGTCACGAGTACTTTTTCAGTGTTTTGTACGAAGGTACCAAAAATCTTCTCGATTTCCTGGAAAACCAGACCGGCTGTCGCAAGGTGATCTACTACACCACAGATATGGTGTACGGTCATACTCTTGAGAACCCAAGGCCCGAATCTCATGAACGGATACCGCTCGGACCTTATGGGGATGCCAAGTATCAGTCTGAACTCCTCTGCGAGGAGTATCGAGAGCGGGGTTTTAACATTACTTTGTTCAGACCGAGATTAATTATTGGTCCGGGCAGACTCGGCATTCTTGAGTCGCTATTTAAGTTGATTGACAAAAACCTGCCGGTACCCACTATTGGGGGTGGTAGAAATTTCTATCAGTTTATTTCAGTCAGTGACTGTGCAGACATATGTCTCGCCGCAGTGGAGAAAGGTGTTCCCAACGAGGCGTATAACGTTGGCTCACTGAATCCCCCCACAGTGCGAAAATTATTAAGCACATTGATAAAGTCTGCCGGCAGCAAATCTATTGTTGTGCCAACACCGGCTTTTGCGGTGAAATTTGTGTTGGGCCTGCTGGACAAAATCAATAAGCCACTACTCGATCCTGAGCAGTATCTGATTGCGGATGAGACTTGCATTCTGTCTATGGAGAAGGCCAAAAAGGAACTTGACTGGGAGCCGAAGGATGATGACATAGAAATGCTTATAGCGGCGTATGACTCCTGGAAGAATCCGCAGAGTTAGTATCATGCACTACGAGAATCTGCGGTGAGTGATTCGTGGGGTAATCTGTATCGATCCAATCAATCAAGTATCACTCTTGACTGGCGATCTGATCCGCTGCCTGCTCGGGAAAAGATGCTGGCTATCGGCAACCGTCGCAGTTATGGCGATGTTTGCATCAATGATGGCGGTACCGTTGTTGAGCTGAGCGGCCTGAATAAGTTTATCTTTTTCGATGTTGTAGAAGGAACTATTCGATGCGAAGCCGGGGTTACCTTATGGCAGCTTGCGAAGCTTGTCGTGCCCCGAGGTTGGTTTTTACCGGTAACCCCGGGGACTGGATTCGCAACTATTGGTGGTGCCGTTGCCAACGACGTTCACGGAAAGAACCATCATGAAGTTGGAAGCTTTGGTTGTTTTGTGCAAAGCCTTGGATTGAGAAGGTCTCAGGAGAGCGATTTAACCTGCAGTGCAAGCGAGAATCCGGAGTTGTTCGCAGCGACTATCGGAGGTCTTGGTTTAACCGGTGCGATTATCTGGGTGGAACTTTCACTCAAAAAAATTACACACTCGTTAATGGTAGTTGAATCGATTGCGTATGAAACTTACGACGAATTTATCTCGCTCTCACAAGAGTCTGAAAGGACGCACGAATACTGCGTATCCTGGGTAGATTGTCTCAATATTGCGGGTCGCGGTGTTTTCTTCAGGGGGCGGCATGGAGAGCGCGGCAATCTAAATGACTCTCTCGGTGATAACGCTCGCAGTGTGCCGGTGATAGTAGGTGCGGGATTTCCGTTGGTGAATCAATTGAGCCTAAGACTGTTTAATTATTTCTATTTGCGCAGTCATCGCGGAGTTCGGGAGTATGACGAGACTATTGCAAAGTTCTTCTATCCGCTTGATTCACTGCTGGACTGGAATCGGATATACGGCCGGCGGGGCTTTTATCAATTCCAATGCGTTGTACCGTTCGAAAATGCTGATGTTCTCACGCAGGTGCTAAAGAAAGTATCTACTGACAAGCAAGGATCTTTCTTGTCGGTTCTGAAAACAATGGGTGATAAAACTTCGCCAGCGATACTATCCTTTTGTAGACCGGGGGTAACGCTTGCACTGGATTTCCCCAATCGTGGAAGAAGAACAACAGAATTGCTGTCAACTCTTGAACAAATGATTGTAGAGGCAGAGGGGGCGATTTATCCGGCCAAGGATGCAACGATGAGTACCGCTACGTTTGAGAAGTCCTTTCCGCGACTCTCTGAGTTCACTCCGCATATCGATCCAGCTTACACCTCCACTTTCTGGCAAAGGGTTCAAGGCGCATGAAAAGTCTGCTTATTTTGGGTGCGACATCAGGAATTGCTCGCGCGTATGTCGATCTCGTTGCATCCCGGTTTGAGAAAATTGTTCTAGTCGCCCGCAACAGCGAGAAACTTTCTGAGTTGGCGTCTCATGTTTCAACAATTAGCGCTGCTGATGTGGACACCATTACCGCGGATCTTGCAGATAGCATCAGTCATTCAGAACTTGTAGAGACAGTGATTGCAAAATCGGGATCAATAGACTGTGCGCTAATTTCGTATGGTGTGCTGACAGATCAAAATCGATGCGCAGAAGATGTTGACTATGCGATGCAGCAATTTCACCTGAATGGTACAAGTACCCTGGCTTTGAGTTCGCGTATTGCAAGGCAGATGGCGAAGCAAGGGGGCGGAACTTTGGCTGTTATTGGTTCCGTTGCAGGGGATCGAGGTCGCAGGAGTAATTATTGTTATGGGGCAGCGAAGAGTGCAGTCGAGAGCTTTCTGGCAGGCTTAAGAAGTGATATGCAGAAACACGATGTTCATGTTCTGACGATAAAGCCCGGTTTTGTAGACACTCCTATGACCAGCAACATTAAAAAAGGTGCACTTTGGGCCGGTGCGGATAAAGTCGCAGCTGATATAGATACCGCGATAACGAAGAAAAAAAATATTCTCTATACACCTTGGTTCTGGCGCTACATCATGTTTGTAATCAAGAGTATCCCGGAGTTCATCTTTAAAAAGCTACCACTTTAAAACATGCGGTTATCTTCTGGCGATAAAAAAATTGCAGTGTTTGATCTTGATGGCACGCTTACCTACAAAGATACCTACGTTGATTTTTTATTGTTCTGTCTAAAAAAAAGGCCGCTCAGAATTCTCCGTGGGGGTGAGCTGATTCTGTACCTTTGTTTGTATAAGGCCGGTTTACGCTCCAATCACTGGTTGAAGGCCAAATATCTCGGTACGGTCGCAGGTGGCTTGGGTGGGGCTGAGTTTGACAGTCTTTGTGAGCGGTTCTGCGCGCGAACAATTGAGCGCAATATCAAGCCTAAAGCGCTCGCAGAACTAAATCGATTAAAGGTACAAGGTTATACGCTGATCCTCGCAACGGCGAGCTTCGGCTTTTACGCTGAGCGACTATTTGCGGAGCTTGGTATGGATCATTTGCTGTGCAGTCAGGCGAAGCTCGATGCGAGCGGCAGGATTATCGGTGCACTTGACGGTAAAAACTGCCTGGGTGATGAGAAAGCAAATCGGATTCAACAACTGTGCGAAGCTGAGCAGTGGGATGACATCGAGCTTGCCTATAGTGATGACTTAGTTGACTTGCCGATGTTTTCATTGGCAAACCAGGCGTTCGTAATTGATCCCTCCGCTTCGGCTGCTTCCCGTGCCAGGGAGCTGGGATACCCGGTTCTGTACTGGCGTTAGGTAAGCTGGTGTGAGCGGGGGCATACACCACTGCTTTGAGAGTTCAGCAGACTAGGTCTATTTACGGGAATGCGTTTGCAGTAATTCTATTCACTGCTAACTTCTCTGGGTAGACTCCCGAATGTCTGAGAACTAGCATGCAGAAAATAGTGTTGTTGCTGACAATGGCGACGTTAGGCTTAGTTGTCAGCAATGCTCACGCACAAAAAAATACTAACATAAGTGAACATCACGCTACCGGATTGATTGTTGAGAGTCGCGTGAAGGGTCACGGTGAATCCTTATGGATGCATTTTAATGATAGCCACTCTCATGAGCTGAACTTTGAGGTTGTGCCGAAGCTTGGCCAGCAAGGTGATCGGGAATACCGTTCAGACATTGTCGAAATGTCACTTCATGATGCGATAGCAGCATGTGAGAGCGGTGATATAAATCTGTTGCCACTGGATCGAATACTGTCAAAACGCAATAAATTTTCGGATTACGTCAGCAACGGTTTGCACCCCTGTGGTATTGGTCATTCAGTCTGGGCAGATTTTATTGCCTTCGACGCCACCATGTATATTAATCAGCCAGCGCCGAACTCGATCAGGGATTTTTTTGATCCTGATGCATTTCCCGGTAAGCGTGCTTTAAAAAAATCACCGCGGTCGCTTGCTGAGTGGATACTGTTGCTGTCCGGTGGCTCGCCAGTTGAACTATATTCGATGTTATCTGAAGAGAACGCGTGGGATAAGATTGAGGATACTCTCAGGCTAATTGAACCTGAAATTGTCTGGGTTGATACGGACCACGAGGCACTGCAGCTGCTGGATGCGGGTGCTGTCAGATTTATAATGGTTGCTAACTACAATCTGGTTCGCCGGATTGATGCGAGGAGAAAATCCGAACTTCCTTTTGATCACTATGGTGTTGTATGGAGTGATGTAATCGCGCACATGAGCATGCTTACTGTACCGAAGCAGCGTTTACGCGCTGAAGCTTCTTTGAGTGCTACCGCACCAGAGCAGTCATTGGAATTTCTTCGATATATGCTGGAACCGATGCGAAACGTACAGCTATCCACTGCTCTGGGCTATGCTCCGGTTAATCGACTTCAGGTTGACTTTATAGATAAAGTCTATCGAAAGGCTATGCCTGTTGATCTTCAGCCCGGGTCTTTTTTCTGGGGTAACAATAAGTGGTGGCGTGAGATGGGATCTGGAATTGAAAAAAAGTTTAGCGAGTATATTGAAAAATCCGGATCGATCAAAACAGCAGGATTTTGAGTAGCCTCACCTGGCTCTTTTTTATATTATTTGCACGGAAAAATTACCTGTTCCTCTACATATTTTAGAAGTTCTGAGTGGACTATCGAAAGACTTGTGCTTTCTGCCTCTTCACCAAAAGATACCTGGGCTTTATGTTCGGTAAGCGGTGCCGAGAATAGCTTTTCTTCCGGATACAGTCGCACCATTTTCCTGAAAAACGGCTTGGGAAGCCGAAACATTCCATAGCTCGCCGAGTGTATCCGATCAGCCTCGACAGCAGAAAAAATATGATCGAGTAATTCTGCGTAGTCACTTTGAAGGGTTTGTGAATAGACGATCGGATCCAGTCGTATGCCTGTTTTCCAGCCTTTCTCTTGTAATCTTTGCATCGCATTGACACGCTTTTGAATGCTCGGTACTCCGTGTTCCAGAGAGTTGGCGGTTTTTTCCGGAGAAAAACTGAACGCGACGACGCAATTTGGAATCGGCTCACGGTTTAGTAGTGAGCGAATTTGCGTGCTTTTGGTTCGTATCTCCAATTGAGCATTTTTAAGCGACGAGAAGCAGTCGATTGCTTCGTTCATAAAACCTGTTACTGGTTCCATAGCCAGGCTGTCGCAATCGTAGCCGGAGAAAAACCAAGTGTCATCTGCTGAGGACTCGGATGCTGTTGTCTCAATCTGATCGAAAAAATCTTCATAGTTAACAAATACCAAATAGTTGGCTGAGCGAAACATACCCTGAAGAAAGCAATAGCGGCAGTCGTAGAGGCAGTTGAGCATATGCGAGAAGTAGTAGTTTCGATCACTGCCAATACCGTAGCCAGGCGGCGTGGGTAGCACGTGCTTGTTGTATTTTTTTGCCAGAATCAGTGCCGGATTCTTTTTCTGCAGCCGGAAATTCTGTGAGTTGCTATTGAATACGCTGGTGTATCGCTCACACGTTATTGTTGTTGCCTTTGGAAATCGATCACAAATGCTCAGTACTCGCGGATGATCCAGAATTTCTTCTTCAATATAAATAGTCTGGATCATAATTTGGAACCTGCGATATCCACCGTCTGTTGCAACAGAGTTAGAAATTCTTTGGACGACGCTGCTTGTTGTAAGGGGTCCGGAATGTCTTGCAATTCACCGAGTAGTGCCCTGTGTCGCTGCAGCGTTCGCTTAAGCTGAATTGCCTGAGATACGCTAAAGTGCCATCTTTTCTGAATTTCTACACTGATTGCGCTGTCGGTGCTATCAACGACTTTGCTGAGAAGTTTAAGCGTGTCAATGCCATGGAGAATAGATTCAATGTTTTCCGCTATCAGTGTTTTGGCAAGCTTTGCGTTCACCTCAGATAATGGGTGTGTCGAGTTGTCTGATACAACTTTCAGTGTTTGCACCAGTTCTGCGTCGGAGAATTTTCTCCCTGCTTCTATAAATCCGCTTGCTTCCATATCGTGCAATTGATCGGGCTTGTAGGTGTCTAGTGGTTTGTCTACTGTTAATAGATTGGTTGACGGCAGATCTGAATTAATACGGTGTGGATACCAGACTTTCCCGGAAGCATTGTCGGTAATCTTATGGCCAAAGAACGAACTGCCTAACTCCGCTTCCGGGTGACCTGCTATTCCGAAGTTCAGCCAGGCGACTGACGTTGTACTGATAGAAGTAGTGTATGACGCTTTTTGCGCCAACCAACCGCAGGCCGCTGCAGCGTTGCATTTTCCAATTCCGGAGACGACAAGATGGTGTTCTTCGTTTTTATAGTAACTAAACGGAGCAGGTATTTTTTTTAGTTTTAGGGCGTGAATGACGGGGTCTGCTTCAGCCAGAGTAGCGGTGATAAGGCCTAGCATTGAATCGAATCCGGAATTGCCAGATTGTGTTGCTGCAGAATCGAGCAGCATTCGTCAGATAGGCGGCGATTGTTATGTTTGATAGCTCCTTTTAAAAGGATAATAGTTTTCTTTTCCAGCATGTTGAGAGTAAGTTGCCGCTGTGTATTTGTGAGCGATGCTGTTGCCAGCAAATTTTTCAGTGCCTTGATTCTGAATCTATCCATACCCCAGTGCTTTTTTGATAGTTGGTCCTCATGGCCGCCATATTTTATGAGCAAGGGTTGTGGAATATGGTGAGTCTGGTATTCAGCACATATTCTGAGCCAGAGATCATAGTCTTCGCAGGCAGGTAGTGATTCATCAAACTGGCCAATCCGGTTGAATACGGTCTTTTTAATCAAAGCCGAAGAGGGTGATATTACACATAGCGGCAGGCAATTCTTGAAAATATCACCACCCGATTTTTTATGTTTGTTCATCTGGTTCAGATGGGTGCCGTTGCGAATCCAGATTTCATCCGTGTGGCAGAGAACGCAGCTGTCATCATTGGCCGCTACGTCCAATTGCAGCGTCAGTTTGTTCTCCATCCATTCGTCGTCAGAGTCGAGCAGCGCAATCCAGTTGCCGCGTGATGCATCAATGCCGCGGTTTCGGGCAGCGCTTACCCCCTGATTATTCTGTTGAATGATCTTAATGCGTTCACCATAGTGGCGATGAAGGTGATTCGCTGTATCGTCAGCTGAGCCATCGTCGACTACAATGATCTCATCTGGCTGGGTAGTTTGTGCAAGTACCGAGTCTATCGCCCGCCGGACCACTGTGCTGCGATTGTATGTCGGGATGACAACCGAGATGCTGATATTCATGCCTTATGGCCTTGCTAAAAGAGTGCACGCTGTCACTGCTGTAAAATGTTGTAAACATGGCTTGTATCAACGTCAATTGATCTCCATATAGTTATCAGCCATGTAGTTATCAGTTATTTCCAGCAAAAATCAGTTTACCTTAATGAAATTCAAAGACTACTACCAGACTCTGGGCGTTAGTGACTCAGCCACGCAGGAGGAGATAAAGCGGGCTTACCGGAAGAAAGCACGTCAATACCATCCTGATGTCAGTGCTGAGGCTGATGCTGAGGAGAAATTCAAGTCGATTAATGAGGCCTACGAAGTTCTGAAGGATGATCAGCGTCGGGCGGAGTTTGATCGCTTGAAGAGACATGGTTTCCAGGGTGGGGATGATTTTAGAAGGCCGCCCGGTTGGCAGGGTGACTGGAATTTTGAGCCAGGTGCCGCCGGTCAGGGTGGCTTTAACCGCGGTGACTTCGGCGGTGGCAGTGATTTTAGTGATTTCTTTGAATCTATTTTCGGGCAGGCTGATTTTAATCGAGGCTTTGGGTCTGCGGGTCACCCAGGTCAAAGCACGGCTGGTCAGAGAGCTGGCCGGCACTCGCGAGGTGACGACATTGCGCTTACCGTTCGGGTATCGCTTGAAAATGCTTTTCGTGGTGGTAAAACGAAGATTAAGGTACCGGCAGCGCCGGGTTATGCGGAAAAAACTCTCAGCGTAACACTACCTGCCGGAGTAACTGATGGTCAGCAGTTGCGTCTGCGTGGTCAGGGGCGGCCGGGAGCCCGCGACGGTGATTTGATTTTAACCATACAGCATAAGCCTCATGATCTGTTCGAGATGGATGGGGTGGATGTGGTGTTGACTGTACCGGTAACTCCGGTTGAGCTGATAGAAGGCACCACTGTGCGAGTGCCAACTTTGTCGGGGGAGGTAAATGTAAAGATACCGCCGGGTACCAGCAGCGGAAAGCGTATGCGGATAAAGGGCAGGGGGTTACCAGTAAAACCTGCAGGAGATCAGTTTGTGATTGTGCAGGTGGTCGTACCCGACGATCTCGACGCAGATTCTGTTGGAAGATTAAAGGAAATTGAAGCTGACTGGAATTTCAACCCACGCGCGCACCTTGAATGTGTCGAGCAGTCATAATTGAACCGGTTTTTAACGCACAGGCAGTTTCCCAAGCGGGCCAGTACCTATGGTGAGACCGGGGAATTTGTTAGGAGGTTGCTGCTCTATATGCTTCGACCATTTCGGTAAAACCAGATTGAATAGGAGTTTCATGTGTCCAGCCAAGTAGAGACTTTGCTCTCGAAGGATCACCAATGAAGCAACCGACACTCGCTTCGCGTTTCTCGACCTCATTGAGCTCACAAGTATTGTTGCTTGCAGTTACAGCCAGTCTTGCGAGCTCACCGAGCGTAGTACCGGTACCTGTAGCAAAGTGAATCGGCGGCAGGTTTTTTTCACCACTGGTTAACTGATCAACGACTTTCACTACACCTTTTGACACATCTACAACATGAGTGAAGTCCATGCACACTGAAGCGTCATCGACGCGTAAGGTTGTGCCATTGACGGCTGCTCGTGAGAATGCCGGAATTACACGGTCTGAGTAGTCGTAAATATCACCGTAAACATTTGCAAAGCGAAGAATCGCGACATTTGCACCAGCGTCCTGCGCACCATAAACCATCCCCTCTCCAGCGGCCTTTGAGCGTCCGTAAATATTCAACGGTGTCATTGGCGTATCCTCTGTAATTGCCTGCCTGGGTTGGTCCCCGTAAACCTCCCTGCTGCTCGCATGAATCACCCACGGCCTGGAACTGCTGCGTAATGCAGCGTCGAGTATATTATGTGTACCGGAAACATTGCTCGACCATGTTCGTAGTGGAAACTCTTGAGCCTCGGCAACTCTCGAAACTGCGGCGAGATGTATTATTCCTTCGCAGCTTTTAGTAAGTTTTCTAGCAATATTAGCGTCGCTGATATCATAGTTACGCTCGTCAAGGGCGATATCGATCTCAATCAATTCATGCTGTGCTGATAGTTGTTTAATCAATTCCCTACCGATCAACCCAGAGGATCCGGTAATTGCAATTTTTGCCATGAGGTATAAAAACCTGTGTCTTCTCTTGCTTATCTGTACTGATCAATATTGTTCAGATCGATCGTTTTTCCTGCATGTGCAATGTGTGCAGGTGCATTGAGATCACTGCGTAGTTTTTTGCGCAGTACTTCCATGGTGTCAGCCTCGCCGTGCACCAGAAAGACCGGTGGGCGATTTTTAAAGTTGCCATACCAGTCCATCAGGCCCTTCTGATCAGTGTGTGCAGACAAACCACCGATGGTGTGGATTTTAGCCTTTACAGCAATGCTTTGGCCCCACAGTTTTATCGTTTTTGCGCCCTCAACCAGTTTGCGACCCATAGTGCCCTGCGCCTGGTAACCGGTCACTATTAAGTGGCTGCTGCTTCGCCAGATGTTGTGTTTAATGTGGTGCTTGATCCGCCCGCCGGTCATCATGCCACTACCTGCGATTATGATTGCCCCACTGTCGATTTTATTGATATTCATCGAATCCTGTGAGCTTTTGGAATATCGCAGGTTGGGCAGGCCGAGCTGCTTGCCGTTTTCTTTCCAGAATTTTGCAGCCTCTGTGTCGTAGAGCTTGTGATGTCGCAGGTAGATCTCCGTAGCTTCAATAGCCATTGGACTATCGAGAAAGATCTGCCATTTCTGTAAATTCCATTTCTCATAGTTTCGCGCAAACATATACAAAATATTCTGCGTGCGTCCAACTGAAAACGCCGGTAACAGCACATTTCCGGGTTTCTTCTGAATGGCCGCAGCGATATCGTCAATCTCAGCCCAGGTTTCATCCCAGGGACGGTGGCACCTGCTGCCATAAGTGCTTTCCATCAGCACCAGGTCTGCATCATCGATCATCGTAAAATCTCGCAGTATGGCGGTTCCGCGATGGCCGAGATCACCACTGAAAACAACTTTTCTTTCAAGCTCATTTTCTTTCAGCCAAAGCTCCACGATGGATGAGCCAACAATATGACCTGCATCTGATAGCTTGATCTTGACACCCGGCAGAATTTCTTTTGTCTCGCCGTATTCGAGTGTGCTGAAGAGCTTTAGTGCTTTCTCGGCATCCTCCTTTTCATACAGGGGCTCGAGAGGTTTTTTGCCTCTACGTGCACGGTGCTTATTTTCCCACTGGGTGTTTTTGTAGTTCAGGTAGGCAGAATCTTTCAGCAGTGTGTCGCACAGGTCAGCGCTGGCTTCATGGGTATAGATTGGTCCGTTAAAGCCGCTCTTAATTAACAGAGGCAATCGCCCACTGTGGTCAATATGGGCGTGGCTGAGCACGACAGCATCAAGCTTTGCCGGATCAAATGGAAATGGATCCCGGTTGCGGTTTTCGTCTTTGCGGCGACCCTGAATCAATCCACAATCAAGCAGAACTGTTTGCTTACCGACTTTAATCAGGTGGCAGGAACCGGTGACTTCTTGTGCTGCTCCGCAGGACTGAATTTCCAAGACTTACTCCGAGGGTGTCTGGTGAAACTGGGTTGTGTCAGACAGCGGATGATAGCGCTTCCTGTCTGAGCGTAACAGGCTGAGGCCGGATTTGCGGAGCCGTCTGAGCGTGATGCGGCACAATCCGTTGGGCCACATAACAAAAGGCCGACTAAATGCCGGCCTTATGTAACGCGTATGAGTTTCAGTTTCTGAGGTCTAGCGTCGTTTTAGAATACCTACGAGCAGTATCAGCAGCACGCTGCCCGCAGCAGCTGCACCGGCGTTCATGATCAGGTTGTTGTCAACTACGTGGCTGGTGAAAGTCAACACCAGGCCGCCGAGAAAAGCACCCAGCAAGCCCAGGCACAGGTTGCCGAACCAGCCGAACCCGCGACCTTTCAGCAACAAGCCGAGAATCAGGCCGAGTACGATGCCAATAACCGCGTAGATCAGTAGCGTCTGTAGAGTGAGGTCTTCAATCATCGATTATTCTCCGATGTATTTTATCAATTACGGTATTTTGTCAATTAAGTAGTCCCGACGGTGCGGTGCCGCCTGATCACTCAGAGTGTAGCAGGCGATACGGAATCTGCTTGCAATAGCCCGCTCTGTTTTACACCGCTTTTGCTAGTGAGTTAAGTGACGATTTTGCCGAGAAGGGATAGCACTAGCCTCGCTCTTGTAGCTTGGCCGGTCGACAGGCATGTGCTCTCGCAACCAACGAGGGGGATGTGCGTCACCATTGCTGGTGCAATCCTGTGCCAGGGCTTGGAGCAGCGCGGACTGTTCCGCAAGATTTACGTCGGTTGCTATGTCATAGACCAATGCCAGTAACCGGTTGTAGGAAATTTTGTGTGTTTGCGCGGTTTTGTCGAACAGCATGTCTGACAGTTGCATAAAACGCTCAAACGGGGCACTCCCGAGTAGCAGCGGAAGTGTATTTTTAAATCGGCCAGAGTTCGCGATTAGATCCCAGTAGCGTGAAAATCGCAGCACCCGTTGCATTGTCTGAAAATCGATATCACGATTCTGTAGCAGTTGATACGGAGCTTCATCCGAGTAACACATTTGAAAGGTATCTGTGTGTTTGATTATCGGGCTGCCGCGCAGACGTTTGAGGATGCCGAGTTGTATCTCATCAGGTTTAAGCTCGACGAGTTGATTAAAACCGCTGGCAAAGGTGGTGAGGGTTTCACCAGGCAAGCCGAATATCAGATCGGCGTGTATGTGGGCATTTGAGTGTTCATACAACCACTGCAAGTTGGTTGTTGTTTCTGCGATATTCTGCTTGCGATTTATGGTTTCCTGTACTGATGTGTTGAAGCTTTGTATGCCGATTTCAAATTGTAAGGTGCCGGGTGGAAATTTCTCGATCTGTGCCTTCAGTGCGTCGGGAAGTTTGTCTGGTATGACTTCGAAATGCAGAAATAAATTTTGGTCATCAGTAAGGCGGTCGAGAAAGAATTGCAGAATAGTGGTGCAGTTGGATATTTTGAGATTAAAGGTTCTGTCTACAAACTTATACTGCCGGGCGCCGCGATTGTATAAGATCGCAAGTTCCCGCAACAAACTGTTTAACTCAAAAGGCCACGCGGTTTTATCAAGTGCAGACAAACAGAATTCGCACTTGAAAGGGCAGCCACGCGATGCTTCTACATAGAGCACCCGGTTTTTAATATCCTCATCGTTATACAAATCGTAAGGCAGGCAAAGGTTTTTTACTGCAGGAGTCTCTGCTCTGTGTAATTTGGGTAGTGACGCTTTCTGTTTGAATAGTTCTTCACACAACCTGTTCAGTGCGAAATCGGCCTGGCCGGTAATTAGAAAATCGCAGGTGTGGTAAATCTTAGTGTCTTCAAACTCGTAACTGACTTCGGGTCCACCAATAATAAGCTTTATACTGGGTCTTATTTTCTTTATCAAAGATACCAGCTCGGTAGTTTCTTTGATGTTCCAGATGTAGACGCCAAAGCCGATTATTTTTGGATTGGTTGCCACCAGCTGTTCTGCAATGTCAGTAACACGCTGGTTGATTGTGAATTCCAGAATTCGGGTGTTGGCTTTTAGTGCTCCCATATTTGCATGCAAATAACGCAAGCCAAGCGATGCGTGTATATAGCGTGCGTTCAGCGTGCATAGCACGACAGTATCTTCGGGTGTTGGCTGATAGACGTCCTCTACTTTCTGTCTAAAGTTGATCGGTTGTGAATGCATGACGCTATTAGGTTGGTTGTTGTGGCACTTTAGCTTTTGTCGCTTAGTGCCCAGTCCCAATAGAGCTCTCGACACATTCGCGCGACAGGCCCCGGTTGCAGCTTTCTCTGTTCGAGTTGTGTAACCGGTGTCACTTTGGAAATATTGCCGGTTGCGAAAATCTCATCTGCGTTTGCAAAGTCTTCAACTGACAGTGTTCGTTCGTGCACGGGTTTACCTTCACGCGCTAAAAGCATGGAGATGCGTTGCCGGGTAATGCCGTTTAAAAAAGTGCCGTTAGGTGCCGGTGTAAACACCTCACCATCCTTAACCATCATAATATTAGAGGTTGCTGTCTCTGCGACGTTGCCAATCGAATCGCAGACAATCGCATTTTTAAATCCTTTTGCATTGGCTTCACGCAGCATTCTTGCGTTATGTGGGTACAGACAGGCGGCCTTGGCGTTGACCAATGCCATTTGCAGGTTGGGGCGGCAGAACTGCGTGGTGGTTAGGGTCATGCTGGCGTCTGCTGGCGGCATGGGTACCGCTTCAAGACACATGCAGAATTCGGTCGAATCGGGATCACCACCTACCACGCTCGGGCCGGATTCTTTTGACCAGTACATCGGTCTGATATAGATCGCTGCATCCGCTGGAAAATTTGCCAGGCCCTCATTGGCAATACCAATCATTTCTTCAGTGCTGATGCCCGGTGCGAGTCCCATTGCGATTGCAGACTGGTTGACACGCTCGCAATGGGTGTCGAGATCAGGCGACACACCGTCGAACTTTCTGGCCCCGTCAAAAACCAGCGTGCCAAGCCAGGTGGCATGATCTGCTGCACCCAGAATCGGGGTATTGCCCTGTTGCCAAGTGTTGTTGAAATAGGTCCACAAAGACGTGCCGACGGCCATGGTTATCGTCCGGATATTCTAAAAAACACAGTGTATCAGTGTCAGCCCAAACCGCGGACCGATTCTGCCCGGTTCGGTACCTGGCACGTCATTGTTGTGGCCGGTTACGCAATGCTTCTCTGGTGCTTGAGGCTGATCGCGATCCCGTAGACCATTAGCCACGATTCCGGTCCTGCAGGTTGTGAGCAAACCCCCATCACCGATGCGTGAAATTGCGCAGGGAACGCTAAACAAAGGTAGAATTACCCCATCGGCATCTCTCTCTGAAACACAATGCCCTGACGAAGTTCGGGGCATTTTTACGTGACGACCACGGTCTATGAAAACTCAAGACACAAGCATCAACGCACCTAAACCGGATATTGAAGTATCAGTGCAGGAAACATTCGACATTGATATCGACATGAAAGTGCCTGCATTCAGTGTTGGCAGCGACCTGGTGCCCGAACTCGATACAGATTACTTGTTTAACCCGTCAACCACGTTGGCAATTCTGGCCGGGTTTGCGACTGACCGGCGCGTACTGGTGAGCGGTTTTCACGGCACGGGAAAATCCACCCACATAGAGCAAGTGGCAGCCAGACTCAACTGGCCCTGTTTACGTATCAATCTCGATAGTCATGTCAGCCGCATTGATCTGATTGGCAAAGACGCCATTGTGCTTGAAGACGGCAAACAGGTAACCGAATTTCAGGACGGTATTCTACCCTGGGCGTATCAAAGAAATGTGGCGCTGGTATTCGATGAATACGATGCAGGCAGGCCGGATGTGATGTTTGTGATTCAACGGGTGCTTGAATCAGCCGGCAGACTTACGCTATTGGATCAAAGCCGCGTGATTACCCCGCATCCGAGCTTTCGACTATTCGCCACGGCAAACACGGTTGGTTTAGGAGATACAACCGGTCTTTATCATGGCACCCAGCAGATTAATCAGGCACAGATGGATCGTTGGTCTATTACCACCGTGCTGAACTACCTGGAACACGAAAAGGAAACAGAAATTGTTCTGGCTAAAAATCCGCACTTCAACAACACAGAAGGCAAAGAGACAGTGGCACGCATGGTGACACTTGCAGATCTTACTCGTTCAGCGTTTAGAAATGGTGATCTGTCTACCGTGATGAGTCCTCGCACCGTAATAACCTGGGCGCAGAATACGCAGTTTTTTAACAATCAGGCGTTGGCGTTTGAATTGACCTTCTTAAATAAGTGCGATCCGGTAGAGCGCGATCTCCTGGAGGAACTGTACCAGCGTGTGTTTGATCGCGATTTATCAGCTGACGCTGCCGATATGTCTTCGCTAAAGATCAGCCAGGAGGGCAGTCAGGCATAATTATGCGGTGCGTACTGGTAGCCACCTCTTACGTCCAGGTAGCCGGATAACACTACCCAGGAAATTTATTAGAAAAATTTACCACAAGATTTACCAGAAAAATTGTCAGAAAAATCATCCACCGAAATTGCAGCAGAACTGGAAGATCTAAAGAGATCTATCAGCGCGTGCGCGCGTGCAGTCTCGCACGATGAATCGCTGGCGGTAACTTTCGAACGCGGGCAGGGTGTTACCAATGTTGGAGGAACCAGGCTATCAGATCCGGAAGATAGCTTAAACGATGAGTCAGTTGCCGTTACCCGGGGGCAAGCGGATTCAGTGGCGCTGTGGCATGCGCATCACGATGGCAACATTCATGAACGCAATGCCCCGGCGGATCCGGTAGCCAGGCGACTATTTGATGCCGTGGAGCAAACCCGGGTTGAATCAGTTGGTGCCAGGTACCTTGACGGGGTGGCCAGTAACCTCGAGGTAAATTTAAACAATCGTCTTGATGCATTAAACAATGACAGCGATTACGCAGATGCTTTGGCTGAAGGTCTGGCTTTGTTACTACGCCATAGGATGACGAACAGACCTGTTTCTGATCGAGGCAGAGAAGTACTTTCGCATTGCAGTGAAACTTTGCAGAAGGTATCGCCAGAATGGTTGGATAAACTGTGTGAAACGCAAAACGATCAACAGGATTTTGCCCATCAGGTTAACGACTTGCTGGTGGCAATGAATGTTGTTGACGGTGCTGAAGCCGGTGAGTACGCCGCAGACGCAGAAGACGACTTTGATGATCAGGATACGCCCGAAGATGACTCAGACAGTGATCTGCCACCGGGCGAGTCAGACTCGAGTGAAGAGTTACCGGAGAGTGCCGGTGAGGAAGGGGATGGGGATGAGCCTGAAGAGGATCCCGGTACTGAAGGTGCTGAGGTGTCAGAAACACCGGGCGCATCAATTCAGGAGGCCAGTGGTGCTGCAGCAGCCAAGTATCACGTCTACACCACCGAGTTTGACGAAGTCGTAGCACCGCTTGATTTGTGTGATGTACCTGAGCTGCGTCGTCTGCGTGAAAGGCTCGATGAACACGTTGGTGACCTGCAAACTTCAATTGGCCGCTTTGCTAACCGTCTGCAAAGACACTTACTGGCGCACCAGAATCGTTCCTGGAATTTTGACCAGGAAGAAGGGGTACTGGATACCGCAAGACTGACTCGCGTCGTCACAGATCCGATGCAGCCCCTGTCTTTCAAGCAGGAGAAAGAATCCAGGTTCCGCGATACCGTAGTCACGCTACTGATAGATAATTCCGGCTCTATGCACGGCAGATCCATTGTAGTTGCGGCAAGTTGCGCTGATGTACTCGCGCACACACTTGAGCGCTGCGGGGTCAGTGTTGAAATTCTCGGCTTTACCACACGGGCCTGGAAAGGCGGACAGGCGAGAAACAAGTGGGTAATTGCCGGACAGCCACACAACCCAGGCAGGCTTAATGATTTGCGCCATATCATTTACAAAGCAGCTGATACGCCCTGGCGGCGTGGTCGAAACAACCTCGGGTTAATGCTGCGTAAAGGTTTGCTGAAAGAGAATATAGATGGTGAGGCGCTTAGCTGGGCCTATCAGAGAGTGATGGTGCGACCTGAAAAGCGCAAAATTCTCATGGTGATATCAGACGGCGCACCGATAGATGATTCCACCTTGTCTGCCAACCCGGGTAAGTTCCTTGAGCGTCATTTGCAGGAAACGATAAAACAGATCGAAAATGATCCTGAAATTGAACTAACAGCAATTGGCATAGGTCACGACGTCACCCAGTACTACAAACGGGCAGCAACGATTGGGAATGTCAGCGAGTTGGCGAGTGTAATGACAACGCAGTTGGTGGAGTTGTTTGATAAAGCAGCTCCCCTCAATAGAGGCAGGCAGAGGCGTGGCCGAGGGTGAGAAACAGTACCGGAACCCTGAGTACAGACCCGGTGCATCCTGAGTGCAGCAATTCAAGTGCAACTTTCTACGGTGCGATTGATCTTACAGCTTGGCACAGTTTCACACTCATTGATGCTTTGCGCTGACAATTGCCTGTTGGAAGTGAGCTAAATAAAATTGACGGAATTATTCGATGAATAAGTTGAAACATACCATTTACGGCGCGCTGCTATTGTCCCTGCCGTTGTCTGCAGCACAGGCACAAAAAATCAGTGACCTCGGTAGCGAAGATGCAGCAGCTGTGCAGCCCGAAGTCACACAAATCGGTGACTGGGGTGTGATCTGTGATGCTGAGGGAAATGGATCATGTGCGATGACTCAGCTGGGTAAGGACCCGCAAGGCTCGCCTGCAATAGAGTTTGTGGTTAGAAAAGTCGATGATGAAAACGCTGAGATTGAAGGTGTTAAGATTGCAGCGGTGGCAGATATCATCACACCACTCGGTGTCTTGCTGGAGTTTGGGCTTCGGCTGAAAATTGATGATGGTGAAGAGCGCGGTGCGCCGTTTCGTATCTGTCAGCAACACGGGTGTCTTGTTCGGGAACCGCTCAGCACTGATGTTATAGCCAGTTTAAAGCGTGGCAACAATGCGTTGGTGACTGTTGCGGCAGAAGGGGCAGGACCGATTGATATCAATATTTCACTGAGTGGATTTACCAAAGCATTCGATTCGCTTTAGAAACCTGTTGAATATGGCTCGGATTCAGAATCGCTGCCTATATGACGTTGCGCTCTTCAAGAATGTCGCTGTACATTCGAATGTAGTGTGATGCACTTTCGGCCCAGCTGTAGTCTGCAGACATTGCATTGCGCTGCATCTGGTGCCATCCCGCCTTGTCGCGAAAACGCTCTACGGCGTTGAGCATTTCGCTACCTAATAATGTTGCGTCGGCGGACTCAATAACAAAGCCGTTGGCTGAATCCAGACCATCGGTGTAATCGTTTACGGTATCTGCCAATCCGCCTACACGGGTGACTAGCGGAAGGGTGCCGTAGCGATGACTGTACATTTGATTGAGTCCACACGGTTCATAACGTGAGGGCATCAGAAACACATCAGCACCAGCTTCAATCTTGTGTGAAAGTTTTTCATCAAAGTCAAATACCACTGCAACACGTTTTGGGTGGGCATCGGCTAGTTCTTCCAGTTGTGCTTGTAATGTAGAGTCGCCGGAACCAAGTAATGCCAGCTGAAAGTTCTGATCAGGCGTGTCTGATTCTATCTTCTTAAATGCTTCTATGACCAGATCAATGCCTTTCTGGATTGCGAGTCGGCTGATGACACCGAAAAGCAGTGCGTCCGGTTCAGGTGCAAGGTTCAGTTGTTTTTGCAGATCTATTTTGTTTTTTGCTTTAAGCTCGATCGTGTCAGCGGTGTAATTACATGCTATGTGCTGGTCTGTTGCAGGGTTCCAGGTTTGTAAATCAATGCCATTGAGAATGCCCGACAAACTTCCACGTCTGTGTAGTAGCAGTCCTTCCATACCACAGCCAAATTCCCTATCGGTTATTTCTTCCGCATAGGTCGGGCTGACGGTATTGATTCGATCCGCATAGGCAATGCCGCCTTTGATAAAACTTGCCTGTCCCCAGAATTCCAGGCCATCCTGTACCAGCAGTTCTTCCGGCAGATGCAGTCGATGATATTCACCCATCGTTATATTGCCCTGATAGGCGAGATTATGGATGGTGAATACTGTTGCAGGGGCATCAATCTGCAGTGACAGTAGCGCGGGAATAAGGCCTGTCTGCCAATCATGGCAGTGCACCAGGTCCGGTTGCCATTCTGTTTCACTTGCACGATTCGCTATCTCGCAAACTGCCTGGGAAAAGAGCGCAAAACGTAGTGCGTTGTCTGGCCATGGACGATCCGCGTCAGACATATACGGGTTACCGGTGCGATTGGTAAATAACTCATGATTCACCAACAAGACATCGACGCCGTTCAGCGTAGACTGACATAGGGTGACGGTACCTAAAGGCAGATTGAGTAATGCTACAAATGCCGGTGGCTGTATCCGATCCAGAACGTCTTTGTAGCCGGGTATTACTACCCGGACGTCGACATTGTGTTGCTGTAGAGCGCGCGGCAAGCTGCCACAAACGTCAGCCAGGCCACCGGTTTTAACCCATGGGGTAAGTTCGCTGCAGGCAAACAGAATATGTAAATCGTTGTGCTTCACAAATTTGTGTTTCGGGTTTTCGTTTTAGCCGAAGATGTTTAGGTCTTAGTGATCTGACACGTATTTTAAAACAACAGCACCCAGAGGGGGTAACTTGATCGCCAATGTATGTTCATGGCCTGAACTTGCGTAGTGATGGGTTACAATTGCGCTGTGATTGCCATAGTTGCTGCCGCCGTATTTTTCATTATCAGAGTTGAAGAGCTCAATGTAGGTACCGGCGGCATCGACGCCAACTTCGTAGTTGTCTCTCGGGACCGGGGTGAAATTAAGCAACACCATTAGAGACTCAGATTGGTTTTTTGAGTGCCGGTAGAAGCTCAGTATTGAATTTTCACCATCGTTGGCGTTTATCCATTCAAATCCATTCGCATCAAAGTCCAGTTCGTACAAAGCCGGGTGATTCTTGTATAACTGGTTCAGTGCAATTACCAGCGTCATAATCCCTCGATGTGCCGGTGCGTCTGCCAGGTGCCAGTCAAGTGCGTTTTTAAAATCCCACTCTCTGCGTTGTGCAAATTCGAGTCCCTGAAAAAGTAGCTTCTTACCGGGCAGAGTGAATTGAAAGCAGTACAATAATCGCAGGTTGGCAAATTGCTGCCAGTCGTCTCCGGGCATTCTTTCGAGCATTGAGCCTTTACCGTGAACAACTTCATCGTGGCTATACGGCAGGACGAAGTTTTCAGTGAATGCATACAGTAAACCAAACGTAAGATTGTGGTGATGATGCTTTCGGTGCACGGAATCATGTTGGATATATTCAAGCGAGTCATGCATCCAACCCATATTCCATTTCATTGTGAAGCCGAGCCCACCGATCTCCGGTGGTCTGGATACCTGCGGCCATGAAGTACTTTCTTCTGCAATGATCAAAGCACCCGGTGATTCAGTTTGGGTGATGGTATTGAGTTCTTTGAGAAACGTTATCGCTTCGAGGTTTTCTCGGCCACCTGTATGATTGGGTAGCCAGTCACCGTCTTCGCGTGAGTAATCAAGGTATAACATGCTGGCAACGGCATCAACGCGTAGTCCGTCTATATGGAATTCTTTTAACCAGTAAAGTGCTGAGGCGATAAGAAAATTTCTAACTTCATTGCGGCCATAGTTAAATATCAGCGTACCCCAGTCGCGATGTTCACCGCGTCGTGGATCTTCGTGTTCATACAGGGCGGTGCCGTCGAAGCGTGCGAGGCCCGGGGCGTCGCGGGGAAAGTGCGCTGGCACCCAATCGAGAATGACGCCGATGCCGGAGTTGTGGCAGTGATTTATAAAATAACGCAACTCATCGGGTGTGCCGAATCGACTGCTGGCAGCGAAGTAGCCTGTTACCTGATAACCCCATGAGTCATCCAGCGGATGCTCGGTGATTGGCAGTAGCTCTATATGTGTAAATCCCATAAATAGCACATATTCTACGAGTTTGTGAGCGAGGATTTTGTAGTTTAGAAATTGATTGTCATCAGTTCTTTGCCATGAACCCAGATGCACTTCATAGATTGAATAGGGTGTGTGCTGCCACGCTGAATTAGTTTTGTGATCCTGCCATGTCTGATCGGTCCATTGGAATGTGGTTTCAAAGGTTATGGATGCAGTGTCCGGTCTCAATTCAAATTGATTGGCAAATGGATCTTGTTTCAGATAGATTGCACCACTCTTATCGCGTATCTCAAACTTGTACTGTGTTCCGGGTGTTATAGCGGGTAGAAACAACTCCCATACACCGCTCTCACCACGGCTGCGCATCGGGTGGATTCTGCCATCCCACTGGTTGAATTCACCGACAACGCTGATACGCTCGGCACCTGGCGCCCATACTGCGAACAGGGTGCCTGGGACATTATCGACATTACGCTGATGTGCACCAAGTACGTTGTACAGTTGCCAGTGTTTACCTTCATTGAAAAGATGTAGATCGATGTCGCCAATCTGCGGAGCAAATCGATACGGGTCATCGATTGTGCGTACATTGTGATTCGCATCTTTGAGCGTCAGCTTATAACGATCCGGGAGATCTGGGTGTGTCAGTGTGAAGCAGTCGGTGTTTTCCAATCGCGTAAATGAATGCAATGAGTTTTGATCATCGGTAAGTGATACTTCCTGCGTATGTGGTACAAACACTCTTATGGTATCAGCGTGCTTTCCCAGAATGGAGAATGGATCATGATGCCGTGCCTCTATAATCTTCAGCAGTTCAGCGGATACGTGTTGTACGCTGTCCAGTAAGGTCGAGTCTGGGTCTTCCTGGCAGGTTTGCTTGTTGTCCGTATTGTTTGCCATGTTATATTTGTGATCTGATCTCGTAATTTACTTGAGGTGATGTAAGCGATTGCAATCCCGGGAAAATCGGGAACTTAACTTGCGTATAACGACAGGTTGCGTCTTTTGCAGTCTGTTTGCAACTTCCGTACATGGCTGACAGTGGTATTTAAGGATTGATCTGGTAGTGTGGTGGTGTGGGCCGACTCACTCAGTCCAACTTTGAGGGGTGCCAAGAATAATGACAATAAACGTACAAAACGATAATCCCACGCCAACGGGGCGATTTGTCAGTCGTTTAACCCGTGATACGATGGCGCTGGTGCTTGCAGGTGGTCGAGGTTCAAGGCTGGAGAATTTGACAGACTGGCGTGCCAAGCCTGCGGTACCTTTTGGTGGAAAATTTCGCATTGTAGATTTCCCGCTGTCTAACTGTCTTAACTCCGGTATCCGGCGAGTTGGTGTACTAACCCAGTACAAGGCACACTCCCTTATTCGCCATATTCAACGCGGCTGGGGCATGATTGGTGGTGACTTTGGACCCTTTATAGAGTTACTTCCTGCGCAACAAAGAACGGATGAGAACTCCTGGTATCAAGGCACCGCCGATGCGGTGTTTCAGAATATCGATATCATCCGGAGTCTTGGTCCAAAGCACGTGGTCGTGTTGGCAGGAGACCATGTTTATAAAATGGACTACGGGCCGATGCTCGCGTATCACGTCGCGCAACAGTCAGACTTAACGGTTGGGTGTATAGAAGTACCGATCGCGGATGCCAATGCATTTGGCGTGATGGAAATGGCGGAAGATGGATCTATAAAAGCGTTTCAGGAAAAGCCAGAGCATCCTGCAGAACTTGAAGGTAAGCCTGGAATTTCTTTAGCGTCCATGGGTATTTATATTTTTGATGTGGAGTTTCTCATTCGGGAGTTGATCGATGATCATAACGATAAGAACTCATCTCACGATTTTGGCAAAGACATTATTCCGCGAGTCATTGAAACCAGTAGGGTCTATGGATACTCATTTCTTGACAAACAAAGTGGCGAACAAAGCTACTGGAAAGATGTCGGAACGGTTGACTCTTTCTGGCAGGCTAACCTTGAACTGACCAATGTAGTACCCGATTTAAATTTATACGACAAGGACTGGCCAATCTGGACGCATCAGGAGCAGGCGCCACCGGCGAAGTTTGTGTTTAATACCGATGAAAAGAAAGGCATCGCAACTGACTCAATGGTGTCCGGTGGCTGTATTATTTCCGGTGCCGAAGTGCGTCGATCATTATTGTTTTCGAATGTCACTGTAGATGAATTTTCAACCGTGGAGCGCTCCGTGCTGATGCCTGATGTGGTGGTAAACAGTCGCTGTGAAATTCGTAATGCCGTCGTGGATAAAGGCTGCGTCATACCTGCCGGCACGAAAATAGGGTTTGATGTGGAGGCCGACAAGCAGAATTACCATGTGTCGCCCAATGGCGTGACATTGATAACTCCTGATATGTTGGGTCAATCGTTGCATCGTGTAGTTTAAAAACCACGAGCAAAACCCGTGTGAAACTACACAGCCCTTTTAAGGATCGCCGTAGTGGCGTTCTACTTCATCCAACCTCGTTGCCGGGCCCCTGGTGTGCGGGTGATTTTTCTCATCAAGCCTATCGCTTTATAGAATTTCTGGCATCGGCAGGACAAAGTATCTGGCAGATGCTACCGCTGGGAATGCCACACGAGGATGGCAGTCCATACCAGTGTCTATCTACCCATGCAGGAAATACCCAGCTCATTAGTCTTGATTGGCTGGCAGACCGTGGCTGGCTGGAAGCGGATATCTGGAGCAAGGCTGAAAATACAAACCAATGGCGCGCTGAAACGCTTGAGAGAGCTTGCCGTACCGCACTTGAATCCATGGATGACGCGATGCGATCTGACTTTGATCGGTTTGTACGCGGGCAAAATTATTGGATAGAGGACTTTGCAAATTTTGTGGTGCTAAAGGAACTTCAGCATGGTGCGGGCTGGAAGGACTGGCCTGAAGATTTGCGTCGTTGCAATCGGGCATCGGTTACCGCGGCGCTTAAAGATTATGAACATAGACTCGAGCTGCGCAAGTTTGAGCAGTATATATTTTTCAGGCAGTGGCGAGAGCTGCGCCGCTTCGCGCATGCTCATGGTGTTTACGTATTCGGTGATCTACCTATTTTTGTCTCTGAAGACAGTGCTGATGTCTGGGCGCACAGAGAGGTGTTTTCGGTAGATGAAGATGGTGTCGGTAGCGTGGTCGCCGGTGTGCCGCCGGATGCATTTACTGAAGACGGTCAGCTTTGGGGCAATCCGCTCTATGACTGGAATGCGTTAAAGAAGACAGACTTTGCGTGGTGGACGGATCGACTCAGAACTCACTTCAGTATCTTTGACATGGTACGAATAGATCACTTTCGTGGCCTGGAATCTTGTTGGGAGGTACCAGCTTCTTCTGCCACGGCAAAAGACGGGCAGTGGGTTAAAACTCCCGGGCCTGAGTTGCTTTCAAAGATACAACAACAATTCTCGGATATGCCCCTGGTTGCTGAAGACCTCGGTATTATCACTGAGGAAGTTGATCAGCTTAGAGAGCAGTTTTCATTGCCCGGTATGAAAGTATTACAGTTTGCCTTTGATGGTGACATGCACAACCATCATTTGCCACACAACCATAGTGAAGATACGGTGGTCTACACCGGTACGCATGATAACGACACTACCGCGTCCTGGTTTTTTTCTGAAAGTGACAATACAAAACAGCAGGTGTGTAGCTACCTTGAATGTGGTGATCACGATATGCCGTGGCCACTTATTCGAAGTGCGATGATGTCGGTTGCCCAGACAGCAGTGTTTCCCATGCAGGATATTCTGGGATTGGGTGAAGGTAATCGAATGAATCTACCGGGAACGGTGGATGGTAACTGGCGATGGCGCTTTGACTGGTCGCAGGTTGATGCAGGTCTGGCCGAACGGCTTCGGGAATTGACTGCAAGGTATAGTCGGCTCGGGCCGGGTGGTCAGATAAAAGAGCTCGGTAACGTTTGGCCCGTGACTGATCGACGCACTATCTGAGAGCGTGGTCGCTGACAACCTGTTATTGGGCTAATTTAACAGCAATATATTATTTGCCTGTGGTTGTGTCCGGCCGGTGAGTCATCACCTTCAAATACGCTTTACCTTGCAGGCGCTGCACGGTAGTGTGTCGCCTTCTTTTCCTGATCGCTGCCAGCCATTGGTCTCCTCTTCGTTAAAAAAATGTTTTGTCGCCTGTCCAGCAGGCATGGAACAGCTGCTGTTACATGAACTGAAAGGTTTGACCCTTTCTGCACTATCGTCACTTAAGGCGCGGCGTGCAGGGGTGGATTGTGAACTGTCGCTTGCCGATATATACCAGGTATGTCTCTGGTCACGTGTGGCCAATCGGGTGTTGTATCCTCTGGCAGCGTTTAAAATTCAAGATGAAAAAAGTTACTACGACGCAGTAAAGCAGGTGCGGTGGGATGAACATTTGGCGGTAGACGGCACACTTGCGGTTGATTTCTTTTGTCAGAGCTCCTGTATAACGCACAGCCAGTACGGTGCGCAGCTCACCAAAGATGCTGTTGTGGATCAGTTCAGGGAGGAGCAGGGGGCCCGACCCGGTGTTGATCGTGCTGCACCCGATATCCGTATTAACGTTTATCTGTTTAAAAACCGAGCACGCATCAGCCTGGATATGGCTGGTAGCAGTTTACATCGTAGAAATTATCGCAAGCTTGGCGCAGAGGCACCACTCAAAGAAAATCTTGCAGCCTGCATCCTTCTAAAAGCAGGCTGGCCTTCACTAGCCAAGCGGGGTGCACCGTTGCTTGATCCGATGTGCGGGTCGGGAACATTATTGATTGAGGCTGCCATGATGGCAGCGGATTATGCACCGGGACTGAATCGCGATTACTTTGGTTTTTTGTCTTGGCATCACCATGATGAACAGCTGTGGCAGGGTGTACTTGAACAGGCAGAAGAGAAAAAGCTCGACGGATTGAATCAAATTCCAGAGATCACGGGCTTTGATATTGATGAAAAAGCTGTTCAGGCAACAAAGTCCAACGTTGCCGCTGCCGGTCTTAGTGACGCAATATCGGTAAGGCAGTCAGATTTCTTTGCTGATGAAAATCCGGTGAATAATGGCCCGGGTCTACTTGTTATTAATCCACCTTATGGCGAACGCTTGGAAGATGAAAGTACGATTGGTGTTTTCTATAGCAAGCTAGGTCGGTCTCTGCGTCGCAAAGCACCCAACTGGGATCTGGCTTTGTTTACCGGCAATCCAGCATTGTTTCACCGCACCGGCTTATCCCGTCAGGTGATTCTGGAATGCCGTAATGGTGATATTGACTGCAAGTTGTTTAAGTCAGATTTACCGCCACTTCCCAGCACCTCTGTTGTGGATGATAACAGTATGGTCAGTCAGGATGGAGCCAGTGAGACTTCAAGCGTCTGGCAACGGTCAGGCGGTGGAAAAAATTCAATTGATGTAGAGCCATTTCGCGGAAGACTTAAAAAGAATATTCGTGCTATAAAAGGCTGGCTCAAGTCTGCATCGGTGAGTAACTACCGGGTATATGACGCAGACCTGCCTGACTTTGCATTCGCCCTGGATGTTTACATGACAACCGACGGTGTGATGGTGAGCCTGCAGGAGTATCGCGCTCCATCACATATTGATCCGGTGCTGGCGCAACGACGAATTGATGCTGCCGCACCTGTCGTGTGCGAGCTGTTGGCGTGCCCACCGGATAACCTGGCTATTAAACGTCGCCAGAGGCAGAGAGGAGAATCGCAATATCAGCGTGTTGAGAAAACCAATCGGTACCATGAGGTAGCTGAAGGAGATTGCCGTTTACTGGTTAATTTGCATGATTACCTCGATACCGGGCTTTTCCTCGATCATCGCAAGGTGCGGCAATGGATTGCGACCTCCGCACAAGGTAAGCGTTTTCTGAATCTGTATTGCTACACCGCAACCGCTACCGTGCATGCGGCAGTAGGTGGAGCTGAATCGAGTGTCAGTGTGGATTTATCACCCGGGTACATTGAGTGGGCGCGGAATAACTACCGGCTGAATGAGTTGGACCCGGAGCGGCATCTGCTGGTTAAGGCAGATTGTAGCGAGTGGGTAAAATCACAGATCACCGCGCCCACCGTAGAACCAGGGGCAGAACCAGCCAGATTCGATTTGATTTTTCTAGACCCGCCTACATTTTCTAATTCCACCGCGATGGAGCACGATTGGGATGTGCAGAAAAACCATGAGTCGATGATTGATGATTGTATGGCTATACTTAATGATGATGGCACATTGATATTTTCGAACAATTATCGGCGCTTTCGATTAGCGTCGAACGTGTCAAAGAAATACCACGTGGAAGAACGCACAAAGTGGAGCATTCAAAGGGATTTTTCCAGAAACTCCAGAATCCATCAGTGTTGGTTTATCAAAAAAAATTAAAACCCTGGTGTGGGTACTCATAAAACAGGTTACGGGACAATAAAGTGGGCGAGTTTTTTCTGAGTTACGGGCTTTTTCTGGCCAAGATACTGACATTCTTTATTTTGGCGTTAGCTGTGATCTTTATCCTATCCATGTTAGGTGGCAGAGGCAGACGTGAGAAGGGCAGCATCACGGTAACCCACGTCAATGAAGCCCTGGAAAACAATAAAGATGCAATGTATGCGGTGGTACTTGACGGCGCTGATCTGAAAAACACATTCAAGAATAAGAAAAAGCAGAAAAAACTGGAATCAAAGGAGCAAAAGAAGGCGGCTAAGATTGCTGCCAAAAGCCGTGGTGATGGTGAGACAATTGTTGATGAAAAAAAGCGCAGGCGAATGTTTGTGCTGGATTTTAAAGGTGACATTAAAGCCAGTCAGGTCAGCAGTCTGCGGCGTGAAGTCACAACCGTGTTATCAGTGGCTGATGTCTATGATGAAGTACTAGTAAATATTGAGAGTGGTGGTGGCACAGTGCATGGCTATGGGTTGGCGGCGGCACAGCTTGAGCGGATTCGAAACAAGAATGTTGCACTCACGGTTTGTGTGGATAAAGTCGCTGCCAGTGGTGGTTACCTGATGGCCTGTGTAGCGAATAAAATCATTGCTGCCCCTTTTGCAATTGTTGGATCCATTGGAGTAATGGCGCAAATACCGAATATTCATCGCTTACTGAAGAAATACGATGTTGATGTAGAGCTATTAACTGCAGGTGAATACAAAAGAACGCTGACAGTGATGGGTGAGAACACGGACAAGGGACGTGAAAAGTTTCTGGCTGATATACAGATCATTCATGATCAGTTTAAAAACTTCATATCACGATTCCGCCCACAAACTGATATTGCGTCAGTTGCTACCGGTGAAACGTGGAGTGGTCAGGCGGCAGTCAATGTCAATCTGGTAGATGAGGTGATGACCAGTGATGAGTACATTGTTAATACCTGCGAAACGGCGGACGTTTATCGGGTGAAATTCGAAGGTAAAAAATCTCTGCCTGAAAAATTCGGGCTCGCAGCGGAAGCGGGTGTGGAGCGCTTTGTCGACAAATGGCTGCAGCGGGCTAATGCCGGACGTTATCTGGACTAAGGCTTATTCCAAAAAAAACCGGATCTAAGAATCCGGTTTTCATTATCGCTGTGGTGCTGCAGTTACTTGCTGGTTGCAGCGTTTCGTCGACCGCTGCCGGCAATGTTAACGCCATATTTCTTCATAAGTCTGTACAGCGTCACTCGTGACACGCCGAGCTGTCCGGCCGTCTCGGTAACGTTGTTGTAGTTACGCTCCAATGCCTTGCGGATAAAATCTCCTTCCGCCTTTGCGCGTACTTCATCAAGATTTGTTGGCGCATCGCGCTCACTATCGCCGCTGCCCTGAGAGCCGAGCCCCAGATCATTTGCCTGTACCAGGCTGCTCTCACACATCACCATTGACTGTCGCACACGGTTCAGCAGCTCACGAACGTTGCCTGGCCAGTGGTGTTGATGCATAGCGATCTTTGCTTGCTGCGAGAAACCTTTAATGCGACCTGGAGACTCGGCAGAGAACT
Organism: uncultured Granulosicoccaceae bacterium; assembly: GCA_937998875.1. Taxonomy (GTDB): domain Bacteria; phylum Pseudomonadota; class Gammaproteobacteria; order Granulosicoccales; family Granulosicoccaceae. Next base: position 100,858 of record CALLBO010000009.1, on the reverse strand, counting down.
GCTCAAAGAAAAACTGCGCCAGGCTGTCAACGTCGCCGATGCGATCGCGTAGTGGAGGAATCTCAATGTGTAGAATGTTCAGTCGGTAGTAGAGATCTTCGCGGAAAGTACCGTTACTCACTGCGTCATCAATGCTGTTGTGGCTGGAAGTAATGATGCGGACATCGATGCTGCGCTGACCACCTCTGTGATCTTCTATCTGACCGGACTGCATAAAACGTAGGAGCAGCATTTGTTGTGTGGCTGGCAGGTCGGTGATCGAATCAAGGAATAAAGAACCACCGTTGGCGTCTTCCAGCTTGCCAGATTCTGAGTCTGTGCCGAATAGAACATTGCCAATTTGATTCTCGGGAATAGTTGCACAACTGACGGTAACGAACGGGCCGTCTGCTCTGGGTGATTGGGTGTGGAGCGCACGCCCAACAAGTTCTTTACCAGTACCTGTTTCGCCGGTGATCATAACCGGGGCATCTACTTTGGCCGACTTCTTAATAGTGGCATAGAGGCTCAACATAGAGTCACTTTTACCAACCATTTTAGTGTCTTCGTCTGCCATGATGTCCTGCATTGCAGGTTTCGGCCGCAACACAGACATGCCGTAAGCATGGCCAAGTGTAGCGATTAGTTGTGTCTTGTCACACGGCAGAGTGTGGTAGTCGTAACAGTGATCGGAAATTAGTGAGGCGACCGGCAACTCACCGATCAGTTCAGCTTCAACCACTGCAACCCAGTGGAGGTGGTGTCGGGTCAGGAGGTCTTCCAGTGCAGCGACTTGATCGGTTGACGTGATGGTGACGATGCCCACGTGATACTCGTTAGCGTAGAGGTATTTTTCTGCGGCGGTGGAGGTGGCAGCACTATCCGCCTTCCAGCCACCCGACTCTACAACAGAGGCAAGCTCAGTTTGCGTGGTACTCAAGTCGCATACTAGAACACTACGATCTGCAGGCGAGCGTTTGCCCGCCACACCGCGCGCGCTGGTGCGTTTGCTGTTGTTGCTTTGAGTTGTGTTCATGCAGCGATAACTTCCAATTACGTCGCACGTCAAATCCTGTTGACGATAGCGCTCGATTAGCCCGTTCTGAATCGTCTGCGTGAAAAGACTTTTCAGAGGAGTGAAGGTTAACCAACAACGCCAGCGGTTTCTTCGCGGGACGTCATAAAATTGACATTTTGTTTCAGAATGTATCCGTTTAGTCATTCTGGTGGCGAAATAGTAACAGTTTTGAGAGGTTATTCAATGAGATTCATCCCTTGAAACCCACCTTTCAACTCTTGACAGGCTTCACCTTTGTGACTCGCTTCGTTTGGTCAAGTCGCCTCCTATTTTGAGGAAATTCACTAAATGTAATGATTACAGAGGTTTGGATGAATATTTTTCAGCTCAGGGTGATCTGGGCAGACGTTCCCGTAATTGAAACTTCTGGATCTTGCCGGTGGATGTCTTGGGCAGTTCTGTGAACAGCACCCGGGTCGGGCACTTAAAATGAGCCAACCGGTCTCTGCACCAGGTAATTAAGTCTTGTTCACTGGCTATTTCTCCAGCTTGCAAATGCACAAATGCACACGGTGTCTCCCCCCATTTTTCATCTGGCATCGCAACTACCGCAGCTTCCAGGACGGCCGGGTGTGCATAAAGCGTGTTTTCAATTTCAATTGAAGAAATATTTTCACCGCCGGAGATAATCACGTCTTTTGACCGGTCGGTGATGCGCAGATAACCATCAGCATCAATGACAGCCAGATCTCCGGAATGGAACCATCCGCCGGCGAAAGCGCGCTGTGTCTCCTCAGGGTTCTTGAAATAACCTTTCATCACTATATTTCCACGGAACATAATCTCGCCAACGGTAACTCCATCGCGCGGGACCGGTTGCATGGTTTCAGTATTAAGTACATCCAGATTTTCGAGTACCTGATACCTGACTCCTTGACGTGACTTTAATTGTGCCCGTGCATCCGGTGCCAGTGAGTCCCATTCGCGCTTCCACGCACACATAACCGCCGGACCGTAGGTTTCTGTCAGTCCGTAAACATGTGTCATGTGAAAGCCTCGATCTTCCATCGCTTTAAGTATCGTTGCCGGGGGTGGTGCTGCAGCTGTCATTACTTGAACAGTGTAGTCCGGTGTGAATCGTTCGGACTCATCGGTGTTGATAATTAAATTCAGCACAATTGGCGCACCACATAAATGGGTTACCGCATGGTTCTTTATGGCAGCATAAATGTCAGTGCCGCTGACACTTCTGCTGCATATACTGACTCCGGCAACGGCGGCCAGTGACCATGGAAAACACCAGCCGTTGCAATGAAACATCGGCAGCGTCCATAAGTAACGAGGATGATCAGACATCCCCCAGCCGGTTATATTGCTCATGGAATTCATATATGCCCCACGATGATGATAGATAACCCCTTTAGGCTTACCTGTCGTGCCGGAGGTATAGTTAAGGCTGATGGCATCCCATTCATCCGCTGGTGTGATCCATTGAAAATCTGCATCTCCGGTTTGCAGAAACTCTTCGTACTCAATTGTGCCAAGCCGGTTGCCGGAACTTTGGGTGGTGCTAACCGATTCGTCTTCAATATCTATTATGATCGGTGGGTTGTCGAGTGAGGCAATTGCTTTTGCAACGGTATCCGAGTACTCCGTATCTGTAATTAATACTCGCGCTTCTGAGTGTTCGAGAATAAAAGCAATACTCGTCGCATCCAGTCTGGTATTGATTGAATTTAAAACGGCACCGCATAGTGGCACACCGAAATGTGCTTCATACATTGGTGGTATGTTAGGTGCCATGATTGCGACTGTCTGGTCTTTGGTAACCCCGATCTTTTGCAAGGCAGCGCCCAGTCTGGTGCAACGTTCTCTGGTTTGACGCCATTGATACTGCTTATGGCCATAGATAACAGACGGATATTCCGGGTAGACGTCCGCGGCACGCGCCAGAAAGCTCAACGGCGATAATGGCGTGTAGTTGGCTTTGTTTTTTTCAAGGTTTTGTTGATTCGAACTGGTGCCCATGGGCGGCTCCCGGAGGTAGCGGTGTTAGCTGGTGTCAGTTTGCATTGTCAGCTGTATAGTTGTCTATGCTGAAAGCATTAGAAAGATAAGTGTTGCAGAATAATGTTGAGTTGTCTGAATCAGAGCAGTTTTCCCGGAGAAGCTTGTGCAAAATGATCTACGCCCGCTGGCAGGTATAAAAGTACTTGAGCTCGGTCAGTTAATAGCCGGGCCGCAGGCAGCTTGTGTGCTCGCGTACTTTGGCGCTGAAGTGATTAAAGTTGAACCCCCCGGTACTGGCGACGCAATTCGCAGCTGGCGCAAGCTTGATGCAACAGGCACTTCCTACTGGTGGCAGAGTATTGCGCGTAACAAGAAATCGGTGACAGTCAATCTTCGTACAGACAAAGGCCGCGCGCTGGTAAAGCAACTAATGGGTAAGGTGGATGTGGTGGTTGAAAACTTCCGTCCCGGTACGCTTGAAAAGTGGGGGATGGACCCTGTGATCATGAAAGAGTCTCATCCCGGTTTGATATTCGCCCGTGTTAGTGGCTACGGGCAGGATGGTCCGCGCGCATCGCAGCCGGGATATGCGTCTGCCTGTGAAGCCTATGGTGGTTTTCGTTATATCAACGGCTTTAAAGACCGGCCACCGGTCCGACCCAATTTGAGTCTTGGTGATACGCTGGCATCTATGCATGCAGTTATCGGTGTGTTGCTGGCGTTGTTTGCAAGAACCCGTTCGGGTAGCGGACAGGTGGTTGATGTATCTATTTTTGAATCGGTGTACAACATGATGGAGTCGGTGGTGCCGGAGTATTCTGCGGAACAGGTGATTCGCGAGCCATCGGGTTCGACGCTTACCGGTATAGTGCCCACCAATACTTATTTATGTGCTGATGATAAGTATGTGGTCATCGGGGGTAATGGTGACTCTATATACAAACGATTAATGAGTTGTGCCGGTCGTGAAGATCTCGCCAATGATAAACGCATGTCAGACAATGCCGGCCGGGTTCAGCATGAGGCGGAAATTGATCAGGCAATAAGCGATTGGGTAGCACAGCATCCGTCTGCCGACGTACTCGCGATTCTTGCTGAAGCGGCGGTACCAAGCGGGCCGATCTATAACGTTGAAGATATGTTTAACGATGCACATTATCGTGCACGTGGACTATTTGAGGCGGTTGAGTATTCAGGCGGTGAGTTGGAAGTAGCAGCAATCCACCCGCGGCTTTCTGAAACCCCGGGAAGAACGGATCGAGGCGGGCCGGACCTGGGTGAGCACACTCAGGAGGTACTGGTTGGTTACCTCGGAATGGATGAGAAGGAGTTGTCCTTGCTGCAAGCTGAAAACATCGTTTGAAGAGCGGTTCTCAGAGCGTCAATCAGACAATACAGGCAACCATGTTCAGGTGGCGCGCAATTTGTGTGCGTGAATAAACACTGTGTAATGATGGGAGAGTGCTTTTTTTTCGTTAAGTCACAAATGGACGAGAACTTTATATCTTCCTGGCCATCCTACGCTTGATCCTCACTGGAAACTGACAATGACAGCCCGCAATATATCCAAAATCAAATTTGCCTTTCTGCAGGCGTTTATTGCAATCGCTTTGGCAATGAGCAGCGTTGCCAATGCTATGGAAATGCAGTCGGTCGAGACAGGTGAAAATGTGAATCTCGAAGACCTGACTGGTAATGGTAAATGGACCCTTGTTAAGTTCTGGGCAAGTAACTGCCACATCTGTCAGCTTCAAACGCCTGATATATCGGCGTTTCATGACAAGCATAAGGACGGCATGGCAGAAGTAATCGGCGTCTCTCTGGATGGTCCGTCTGGTATGGACGCGGTGAATCGCTATATCACTGAAACGAATCCAAGCTTTCCGAGTTATGTTGCAGACAGTCTGATTATTTCTTCCTACTATTTTAGCGTGACAGAAGAAAACTTTCGTGGCACGCCGACTTACTTACTGTTTAATCCTGAAGGCGAATTGCTGGGCAGCAATCCGGGTATGTTAAGTGTTGAAGCGATTGAGAGCTTTATAGAGCGTAAATCGTAGGTTAGCGGCTTAACGACACAGGCCGTCATCTTGTCCGTCCACTACCGCGCAAATCTGGCCAGTGCCGGTAGTAATCTGCGGTTGTCATCCGATTTTGGTCGACGTCCTTCAAGTCGATCTTCAAAGTATTGGAGCTTCCATCGGGCTGCACGCGTATCTTCTGCTTCTTCTCCGAAAATGCTGCGATACACATTCAGCGCCAGTCGTTGATGAGTGATCGCCTCCTCAAGATCATCTCTGGCACCCTCAGCAACCCATGCCAGTGCTTCCAGTGTTTGTGCTGTTTCAGTGTGGTACAAGCCAATAGTCTTCGTCTGAATGCTTAACGCTCTATTGTATTGTTGCTCAGCGACTTTCGGGTCACGTTCCAGCATTGCGGCTAGAAAATAGGTACGGGCCAGCCGTGGGTCATCGGAGGTAAATCCAGCCGCCATCTTGCGTGCTGTTCGAATCCACGGTGCCGGATCGCCGTCATTCGACATCAGATAGAACTCCGCGTTCTCTACCGCGATGCGCCACATTTCATCTTCCTCTGACGCCACAATGTACTGCTCGGGTAAGTCGCTGGTGGATTTCCCAGGAGCGATCAGCAGGGCATCATCAGCTGTCGGGTCCGGTAGCGGCCGGTTAATTATGTCTTCGCTATCGTAAACCTCCGGAGCAACAGCAACAGCAACAGCGACACTGGGCGGCAGTGTGGCCGATTGTTCATCAGTCGGTGTTGGCGCAATGTTGTTGCTTATCGTGTCGTTGATGTCACCAGGACTACTGTTGTCGGTATAGGTGGCAACGTTGTACATCAGTAGACAAAACACCAGAGCACTTGCTGCTAACGCAGCGTTGCGATAGTTCAGTTTATCGAATAGTGCAGGTTTGCCTTCGTGGCTGACAGGCTTGTGTTTCTTCGGCTTTGGTCTTTTGGCCGAGCTTGATGTTACTGCTGCATGGTAGCTGCTTGCACCTGTGTGGGTGAAGCTGACCAGCTGCGTATCCGATTGTCTTAACACAACAGAATTTAAGAGCAGGTCAATGTACTTGCGATAAGCCTCGCGCTCTGCAGCCAGATGCTGATCCGGCTCCATGAGCGTGGATTTTTCAGAGGGGTGCTCTGTTGAAATAAAGTGCCGGTGCTTTTTCCATTGTGAGTCCAGGCTTTGCGCTCTGAGCGCACCGGAATGTGTATTCTGCAGTGAAAAGTCAGCGGTGGCTGCCAGTGCTGCGGTTTGCGAGAGCATTAACGCACCTGGCTGACAGGTTGTTATAGCCCTGTGTCCGGACATGAAGTAGTGGGTGAAGTAGACCCAGCTTTTCAAGTGGTACAGATCGGTGAGGATTGCGTAGGCGCTTTCAGCACGGTTGATGAACACCAGCATGCGTGCCGGTGACTCTGCTGGCTTTCCAATACACATATCAACCAGAATTTCATGTGAGTAGCTAAATCCAATGTCCAGAAGCTGGTCGGTGTAGGCCTGCATTGCCGGCGTGAGATTTAGCGGATTCGATGACTGCTCCAACAATCTGAATTGTGTCGGGCTGAATCTCAGGTTGAGCAGCTGCTGATCATCCGGGTAATCAGCCTGTGGTCCTGTGTATCTCATCAATCTGAGGTCGCTCTGCAATTTATTTTTATAATCTGCCCGCACAAATCAGGTGATTTAGCGCTAATTTCGGTGCGCGTCAGCCAGTCGCTATACTTGCAGGTCGTGGCATGCCCTGGCTGCCTGCGTCGTAGTTGTCAGCATATAATCAGGAAAGTTACTATAATGCATTTTCGCTCTCAGCCAGATCGAAAATAGCGGTACCTGCCAAAAAATTAACATCGATGCGCAATGATCGGCGCGCTTTTCAGGTCCGGCATTACTGGTGGGATCATGCCGTTGCCAAAACGAGTGATGCAATACAAGTTATCGGCATTTCTGAATATCAATTTGCAGACGATGAACACAGCTATGACTGATGTGAGAACACGGCGATTTCGCCACCTTGGAATGCTTACTGTTGCGGCAGTGTATTGTCTGATTCTAATAGCCGGCGCTGTACGTGCGACCGGCTCGGGCATGGGGTGTCCGGACTGGCCGACATGCTTTGGTCAATGGATACCGCCAACAGATGTTAGTCAGTTGCCAGCGAACTATCAGCAAATCTATGCTGAACGCGGGTACGCAGACACCGAGTTTAACGCGACCAAAACCTGGATTGAATATACCAATCGTCTGACGGGGGTGGTGATTGGTATTTTGATTTTTTTAACCATGCTGGCGTCCAGGCACTTTAGAAAAGACAACAAGCTGGTGACCCGACTTTCAGTGGCGGCTTTTTTTGCGGTGGTGTTTCAAGGCTGGCTTGGATCGCGAGTAGTGGCGAGTAATCTTCATCCGGTTATGATTACTTTGCACATGCTCCTGGCGCAGGCGATAGTTGCGATGCTTATCTGCGCTGTCATGAGGTCGCAGCACGCAGTAGTGAGCCGGGAGGGGCTGGCAGAACTACCACCGGTATTTAAAAAAGTGATGATAGCGGCTATGTGCATGACATTGTTACAGATGATCATGGGCACACAAGTACGGGAAGCGATTGACATTATCGCCCGCAGTGAAGCGACGCGAAGTATCTGGATAGAACAGTTGCCATTGATATTCATTTTACACCGTTCGTTTTCATGGGTGCTACTGGCAACAAATTTCTGGTTGGTTTACCAGATTGTTAAGCATATTCCGGCGTCCAATCCGATGCGCAAGTTGGGTATTGCACAGGGAGTGTTGATTCTATCAACCGTTGTTATCGGTGTGATCATGAATCACATGGATATCCCTGCGTTTGTGCAGCCTCTGCATCTGTGCCTCGCGTCTTTGATTTTTGGCGTGCAGATAGCAGTGTTTCTGTTTTACAAATACGGCACACAAATTCACTCCGGAGACGATTCAAAAGAGCACCGGGAGGTGCATTCGAAGGCCGATCGGCCAGTTGCCGCTACAGGCAGCGTTTAACGGCAGGGTCCATGGCAATATGCACTCGTGATATTGCGTGGTCGGACGATTGTATGTGAATTGCTTCACCAAACTTCCTGACCGGACTGGCATATCGTTGCGAAAACACAGAGTGCAACCAATATGGGGCTGTTTAAATCGTGGCTGATCACGGCGACAACATGCGAGTTCGAGTAGAATAGCGGGCAAATTGAGCTGCTGTGCCTGTGCACCGCCCGGAGCCTGCCTTGTCTTATCTGGTTACTATTCCATGCCTTGCTGTTGTCTGTCTGATGGTTGAAAAGCTCGACCTGCGCAGATCGACATTTGTACTTTTTGCACTGTTGTTGATCACCGCGTTTGCAGCCATGCAATGGTTCCAGCCAGGGGTAGATGTGCTTATAGCTTCCTGTCTGACCATGGCACTGGCAAATCTGTGCGCATGGTTCCTCAACACATATTCCACTGAAGATGCAGTGGCACAAAATGCGATCGACTCGTCAAAGGGCAGGGTACATCGTTTTTGTAGTCGCCTCTCACATGACTATGCGGTATCACCGAGAGACTCTGTATTTGCGATTAGCTTAATTAAGAGTGGTGAATACCAGGCGCTGAACGATAAGTTAAATTCGATGACGCCTGCAGAGCGGCAGGGCTTTTTTGCCAACCTTAACTACGGCTCTGTAAGTGAGCGGGCACTGCAGGAAATCATTAATTCACACCCAGAAAGTGTAGACGTACACATTTTAATGGGACATGTTAAGTTATGTCTTGCCAAACGATTGGGCTTGCAACCCGGGGCAACGCTTAATGAACCTGTTGCACAGGCAATGGCGCAAGCCTTCAAACACTTTAATACTGCACTCAGATTAAATCCGGAAGACCCCGAAGCGCTTTGTGGTTTGCTCATGGCGAAAGGTTTTGCCGGGCTCAGTTCGGAGCATCTCTGTAGCAGCCTTTCTCTATTGTTAAAGCATGACCCTGGTCATTTGCACGGCGTAATTGCTGCTGCCCGATTTATGGTGTTAACGCCATCGCAGGCGAATGAGTATGTATCTGTGGTCGAGGCCGCGGTTGATGGTAGATGTGATGCCACTGTCGCCATCGCGAGAATCATCACGCATATTGAGTGTTTGCGTTTTGTTGATTCCACTCCGGCAGTTGGTGCTGGCAACGGTCAGATAATAGCTGATTTATACCAGCAACTGAGATGCTATCAGAAAGAAAGTGACTCGCTTGGTAGCTGGCAGAAGGGGATTGCCAATAATGTCATCGCTTATGTGCTGCAATTGTTTGGAGATAAGGAAGAGTTGAAACAGTATCTTGAAAAAATCGAGGGTAGTGTGAGTCCGTATCCCTGGCAGAGTAATACCGTTTCAACTGATACTGTCACCGAGTAATTGTTAACGCAGCGCCGGCTGTCTCGAGGTTGTCGCAGCTGCCCGTGAAATACGGGCGGCTATTTAGCCTGAGCACCTTTGAAAACTATCTTACTGACGTCTTCAAACGTCTCTGCAAAATGTACCTTGATGCCACGTCGCACGGACGCTGATAACTCATCGTAGTCACGCTTGTTGTCAAAAGGCAGAATCGCAGTTTTAATACCCAGTCGTTTTGCAGCAATCAGTTTTTCCTTGATACCTCCCACTGGCAATACCTGCCCTGTCAGTGTGAGTTCTCCGGTCATTGCGATATTGCTGTTGATTTGCTTTTTCAGTGCCAGAGAGAGTAACGCGGTGGCCATGGTAATGCCGGCACTGGGACCATCTTTTGGCGTAGCACCTTCCGGCACATGTAAGTGTATGAAAGCATCTTTGCTCACATCAGTCTTAAATTTGTACTGCGCTAAATTGGAAGTAACATAGCTGTAGGCGATCTCTGCTGATTCTTTCATGACAGCACCGAGGTTGCCGGTCAGTTTAAAACCGGCTTTGTCTTCATGAACCACCGTGGCTTCAATCGGGAGGGTAGCTCCACCCATTGCTGTCCAGGCCAGACCGGTAACCACGCCAACACCTTTGAGCTGACGTTCCTGTCTGAAGATCGGTGGCCCGACAAAGTCCGGAAGGGTTTTGTTGTTAACCGTGATCCGTCGGCTGCCACCTAATAATTTGACAACGCATTTTCGCAGAACCTTTGCCAGTAACTTTTCAAGATTTCTGACGCCTGCCTCTCGTGCATAACCCTCTATCAGTAATTTGATTGCACTGTCGGTCAGGTTGATTTTAGAGGGCGCAACCTTGTTGCGCTCAAGCAACCGCGGCCATAAATGCTTGGTGGCAATCTTAAATTTTTCTTCAGGAAGGTATCCCGCAAGCCGTATGTCATCCATTCGATCGAGTAACGGTCTTGGAATGGTATCCATTTGATTAGCTGTACAGACGAATAGTACTTTAGAAAGATCAACCCGAAGGTCCAGATAATGATCCAGAAATTCATTGTTCTGTTCCGGGTCGAGTACTTCCAGCAGTGCAGAAGCCGGGTCGCCCTGAAATGATGCGCCAATCTTGTCAACTTCATCCAGCATAATGACCGGGTTATCCACCTGTACGTCTTTCAGCGCTTGCACCAGCTTGCCGGGCATAGCACCGATGTAGGTTCTTCTGTGACCTTTAATCTCTGCTTCATCGCGCATGCCACCAAGACTGAACCGGTAGAACTCACGCCCGAGTGAGTCAGCAATTGAACGCCCGATTGAAGTTTTACCTACACCGGGCGGTCCGACCAATAACAAAATAGAGCCTGAAATTTCACCGCGGTAAGCACCGAGAGCGAGAAATTCCAGTATCCGTTCTTTCACATCATCAAGACCTGCGTGATCACGATTGAGAATCCGGCGGGCTTTTTTAAGATCGAGCTTATCTTCCGATTGCACACCCCAGGGTACGTTGGTAATCCAGTCCAGATAGTTGCGTGTAACACCATACTCAGGTGATCCGGTTTCAAGCACAGATAACTTTTGCAGCTCTTCATCAAATCTTTTTTGCACAGGCTCGGGGGGATGACGCTGCTCCATGCGCTCTTTAAACTGTTCTACGTCCGCCGTACGATCATCTTTTGCGATACCTAGTTCACGTTGAATGACTTTCAGCTGTTCTTTCAAAAAGAAGTCGCGCTGATTTTTGTGGATCTTGTTCTCAACTTCCTGTCGAATCTCACCCTGCAGGCGTGCCATTTCAATTTCTTTTCGTAGCAACAGTAAAACTTTTTCCATGCGTGGCAGAATTGGAATGGTATCGAGCACTTCCTGTAGATCTTCACCGGGAGCGGTCGTTATGGCCGCTGCGAAGTCTGCCAGTGGAGATGGTTCATTGAGATTGAAATGGTTTAAAAAGTTTTTCAGCTCTTCGTTGTATAACGGGTTGAGTGGCACGAGTTCTTTAATAGCCTGGATAAGCGCCATTGCGTATGACTTTACATCATCCCGGTTTTCTTCCGGCTCTATCGGATATTCAACAGCGCCGGCAAAAGGTGGGGCTTTACGAAGCCACTTATTGATGGTGAAGCGCTGCAATCCCTGAGCAATAAACTGGATGCTTGATTCCTGCTCTACAACATTGTGCAGCCTTACAACGCATCCGGTTGCTGAAAATTCGGTTGGATCGGGAATTTCCTGTGCATCGTCTTTGACGTGTATTAGTCCGACGATGTGCTGATCTTCCTCGTGCAGTTTTTCAAAAGTGCTGCGCCAGTGATCCCGATCCACGACCAGTGGCTGTATCTGAGCCGGAAAAAACGGTCGCTCGTACACTGGCAGGATAAAAATCTTAGCCGGCAATGCCTGCCCCGGTAATATTAAACCGGTGCTCTTTGATTTCTTTTTTGGCAGAACCTGCGGGTCGTCATCGCTCATATAGAGGCACTAATCCTGTGGGATACACGATAAAAGGGGTGGACTGGGATTACAGATCTTCTTTAGTGAAAGTCTGTACCAATAAAGGTAAGCCTAAACTGCCAAATTTCAACCTGATTTGTAATGCGAGTGCGGAATACTCATCCCGATTCAGAGTGAATCACCTGACGGAACGTTATCATCGACGATGACTAATCGTCACCGAGTGTGATCGTGACCGCGGCTGCAGAGACAATGTCTTCAACGCTTGCCCCTCGCGACAGGTCGCAGACTGGTTTTGCGAAACCCTGAAGAATAGGGCCGGTAGCCTGCGCCCCCCCACAGTACTGCACCAGCTTGTAGGCGATATTACCCGCGTTCAGGTCAGGGAAGATCAATACATTGGCGTTGCCTGCTACGTCACCCGGGTCGGCGAGTTTGGTGCTCGCAACTCTTGCGGAGAGGGCCGTGTCTACCTGCATTTCGCCGTCGATTTTTATAGAAGGTGCGCGGGCCCGGACGATCTCAACAGCAGCGGCTACTTTACGCGCGTTGTCGTGGTTAGCGCTGCCGTGGGTAGAGAACGAGAGCATGGCAACACGCGGCTCGTCGTTGAACAATTTTTCAGCACTTCGCGCAGACGTGATGGCGATTTCGGCGAGCTGTTCTTCAGTGGGTGCAATATTGATCGCACAATCAGCGAACAGCACCGATTCCGCAATGCCCTCGGTCTGGTGGTTGAGCGCCATGATAAAAAAGCTTGATAACGTTTTAATGTCTGCTTGAGGGCCGACAGCAAACGATGCCTCCAGCACTCTGGCGGTGGGTAGTACGGCACCGGCTACCATCGCATCAGCTTCGTCGCTATGAAGCATGGCAACCGAGCGGTAGACCGGCAGGCGAACAAAGTCCGCTACATTGTCAGCAGTGATCTTTTTCTTTTTACCGATCAGTACACTGCTGTGGTGCTCAGGTATCGGTAGTGCGGTATCGATAATTTCAATACCGGACAGGTCATTCCCTTCATTTTTAGCCACCTCGTTAATGGTGGCGGCGTCACCGAGTAAAACGGGGCTGGCAATGTTCTGGTTTTTGATTGCGAGCGCAGCTAACTGGATTCGAGGATCCTCACCTTCCGGCAAGGCCAGTCGGCATTGCCTTGTTTTACAATGCTCAATACATTTTCTAATGACGTTATTCATGGTGTGAAAGCGAGTTCCGTCGGACCTTGTCCGTCATGCTACAAGCAGAAAAGGATAGCAGTGAGTGACGAATGTGGAGAGCGTCAGTACGACAATATGCGCCGGGTTGTCGCCTTACTTTTTGAAGCGGGACTGACCGGCAATGATGAGGTTTAGTTCGGCTGGCTAAGGGTTATTGGTCAACCCGGTGGAGAGCTTGGCTGGGGTCGGTTGACTGGTCGGTGATTCAAGCACATTGTGCAACTGAGCGCGCAACTGCGTTTGTCTTGCAACAAAGGTATCGACACTGTTTTCAAGATGCTCGCTCATGACGCCCTGCAGACTATCACCATAGAAGCGGATCAGATTCGCCAGGAGTTTGTTGCTAAGCATTGAGGTGCCAGCCTGTGTTTCGCGCTCGCCTATGATCTGCAATAAGACATGGTGAGTAACATCGGAAGCGTTTTTGGCATCCACAACGCGGAATTCATCTCCTTTGACTATCATTTCTCGAATGCGTTCGAGCGTTATGTAGGTACTCTGTTGTGTGTCATACAGTCTTCTGTTTTGATACTTTTTGATTGTACGCAAACTCTGTATCCCGACATTGCCTGCCAGCAATATTACCGGAAATGCGCCTTGCCGGTAACAATTCTAATCACGTTAGCTGAATCTATTCCCTGACGGAACAGTCCCCTCTGAGAGTGAAGCTCCTGATTAGCACAGTGCTTGCACGGTCATAACCAGAACAGCCTCACAGTGTAATGTTTTAACCTGTTCAAGGCTTGATGTGTCAACAGTTTGTCACGATGACCCCTGTCCGCAACATTATTATGCGATTTCCAAGGTTTAAGATTGCAACATAAATCGGCCAATCTATATCGATATACGCGCAATACGATCATTTGCCTGATCGCGTTGGCGGTGGTCGGGCTGTTCAGCTTTGGCCTGGTGCAGCTGGATTTTTCGACGTCACCGATGTCCTTTTCAATAAGCGCCGGCTCAACCGAGTCATTGTTGAACAACGGAGCGCGTGGCGTAACATCGATACTCATCGTAACGACTCTGGCACTGGGGTCCGCATTACTTTCCATTGTCAGTGCATTGCCGGTGTTTGCGTTTGCGGTATTGCTGGTCGTGGTGGTCTTCTACGCGGTGCCGGGCAATGGGTTTGATCCTTCGTTTGTGGCCGTGATTGCAATGCTGGCTGCTGTGTTTCTGGCTTACCTCGCGGGCGCTTTCAGAGATCGTACATCGCACCAGCGTAAGGTTAGTGAGTTCTTCAGACACTATGTGCCGTCGAACCTCACTGACTATTACATCGATAATCCGTCCGGTATGGATGCCGTCAGTGACTCGCGCGAGTTAACGATTCTCTTCTGCGATATCAAGCGCTTTACCGCCACCGCCGAGACACTTGATCCGGACCGGTTGCGTGATTGGTTGAATGCCTACTTCGGCGTGGTCAGCCGTGTGATTCATCAGCATGGTGGCACGGTAGACAAGTACATGGGTGATAGCGTCATGGCTTTCTGGGGAGCACCGGAACCGAGTGACTCGCACGCTTCGGATGCTATGCACGCATCGCTCAGAATTCAGGAAGAGGTAGCAGTGCTTTCGCAGCAGATGCAAAACCTCGGGTTGCCGCCAATAACCATTGGCATTGGCATGGCGACTGGTTTTGCCAATGTCGGACACATGGGTTCTCGTTACCATATGACATACACTGCGGTTGGTGATCCAGTGAATACGGCTAATCGACTACAGCGCTGCACGGGTTACTATGATATTTCAGTGGTGGTATCTGAATCCACAGTTGAAAAAGTGCCGGAGTATCTGTTCCGTGAGCTTGATACAGTGCATGTAAAAGGTCGACAACGATTCGTCAGGTTATTCGAACCGGTATGTCCGGTGGAAGATGCATCACCTGCTCTGCACAAACGATTGCAACTGCACGACAAGGCCATGCAGTTTTACCGTCAAGGTATGTGGAGTGATGCGGAGCGATTGTTTGCAAAGCTCGGCCGGGATGATCTTACCAGCCGTGAGTTCTATAAAAAATATGTTGATCGGATACAGAAGATAAGAACAACCAGTCCGAATGATGGAACTGCGCATATCCTTGACCTGACTCAGCGGATCGGCTAGAGCTGGGTGGGGTTTTGGCTTCGGGTTAAGAAGATACTTTTACCCAGTCGTCGTTGACGTAACGTTCCTGGGGCTTATAGTACGACTTGTAGTTCATTTTTTCACAGGCTTCGATCCAGTATCCAAGGTACACGTATTCGAGGCCAAGTGTTCTTGCAAGGTGTATCTGCTTGATGATGCAAGCGGTGCCCAGGCTGCGTTGGTGAAACTCAGGGTCAAAGTAAGTGTAGACAGCGCTCAGTCCGGTATTGACGACATCGGTTACGGCCACTGCCAACAGCTGTCCGTCGAGTCGTAGTGTGCAGAATTCGGTATCGCACCATTCGCATATGAGAAACCTTTCGAAGTCAGATCGATCAGGGTTATCCATACCCCCGTCCTGATGGCGGCTGCTAAGATAGCGGCAGTACAGCTCAAAATATTCGTCGGTATAGCGCGCGGACTCAGTGCTGAAGGTGAGATCCGCGTTATTCTTCAAGGCGCGTTTTTGCGAGCGAGTCGGTTTGAATTCATTAACTAATATTCTTGCAGAAATGCATTTTTCACATTGCTCGCAATGTGGTCGATACAAATAGTCGCCGCTACGTCTGAAGCCTTTCTGGATGAGTCCGCTGTAGAGCGGCATTGTTGGTGCGCGAAAAGGATCTGCATAAACATTGCGCGCAGTGTGATCATCCAGATAGCTGCAGGGTTCCGGAGGAGATTGAAACAAGACGATTTTTGAACTGTGTTGCATGGCCGAGACTGTGTTGTCACTGCTTTAACTATATAACAATATAGCTGGTGTCTGAAGCTCTGTTGAGTGTTATCGTGAACTGTAACTTCTCCATTATTTCAGCGAATGACGACACTTTATCGCAGGTGCTTATATTGTTTGTTGGTTGTTGATTATTTCTAATTCACAGGGCCATTGTTATCTGGAATAACTCGCGACCGTCTCGCCGTACTCTGCGAGCTTATTCACGTTTTCTGGAACCGTGCCTGTGGATTTCAACTCTTCTATCAGCGAGCGATATTGCGCCAAAGACCTGAATCCATCCTGACCATTGTGCACTCGCCGGCTGCAGAACGCTTTCCATCGTGCTTGATCATCTGTGCCGAGTGTTTCCGGCCAGTTACGGGCAGTGAGTCTGAAGCATAATTCGTTGAGTCTGTCATCATCAAAACTATAGCGGCTGTGATCTGAAGGTTTGCCGGTCTTTAATTCGTTTTGCATGACATTCATGGTAGCTCGATCGCGATCACTTGCGAAGCTGCCGGAATATAAGGTTAAGTCAGGATCATCTTTGTGTGGCTGATCGTATCGGGTAAAAACCTCAACAAGTTTTTCCAGTACGTTTTCAGCTGCGAGTAATTTTTCACGATGTGCAAGGCAGGTGTTTCTGTCGAGCTGCCATTGCTTTGCAGTTTGCTCGTCCATTGTATTGACAGGTACCAGTACGGGGCAGCGGTTCGCATGCACTGTTTTTATGGCGATCCGACTGGTGCCTTCAGGTAACTCTTTGGCAGCAGTGAAAATACGTTCCTTTAATTTACCTGCCGGTAAATTAATAAGATCTGCGGGATCATGACGCAGGTCGTATACCAGCACGCCGTTTTGGTTGGTAGGATGAGGGCCGAGAGGCATCACCATTGAAATATGTCCAAAAGATGCTGGATACATGCCGGAAACATGCAGGACAGGATCGCGCTTTGTAAGGCTGAGTGCTGTACTGAGAATCCAATGCTTGTTGCGCGTGGTGTAGGCGTACTCGAAAAGTCGGGGTTGTTTAAGTTTCAGCAGTTTTGCGACTGCTATAGTAGCCCGCACATCAGCCAATGCATCATGTGCGTCACCATGTTCTATGCCGTTGGCAGCAGTAATCAGCTCTAGCTTGTTGGTTGGTTTGTTATCAGCATTGAGCGGCCACTCTATTCCACCGGGTCGTAATGCGCGGCAAAGCCTGACAACGTCAATCAGATCCCATCGTGAGTTGCCGTCGCGCCATTCCCGGCTGTAAGGATCAAACATGTTTCTAAACAACAGCTGACGGGTAAATTCATCATCAAAACGAATACTGTTGTAGCCAACTGTGCAGGTATCAGGCGTGGCCATCTGCTGATGAATGGTGTTGGCGAACTGCCATTCACTCAAGCCCTGCTCATTGGCAGTTTGTGGCAGCACGCCGTGCACCATACACGAGCCGGGATCCGGCAGATAATCAGGTGACTGACGGCAATAAATCATTGTGCCGTCTTCTACTTGTTCAAGATGTTCATCGGTGCGGATTGATGCGAACTGCACCGGGCGCTCACGTGCCGGATCGCGACCGAATGTTTCGTAGTCATGCCAGAGAAAAGTTTTTGACATGAGTTATTGTTTCACAGCGAGTGGGCAAGGAGGTCGATAAATAGACGCTTCACCACTGAAGGTCGTCGGGAACCTGATACTCAGCGTATTCACTGTCATCAGTATCAGTGTCGCTTTTTTCTGCGGCACAGAAAACACTCCACTGCGGGTTGGTTTTTATTATCTCATCAGCAGTGTCGATGGGTACCAGGTAAGTGTTTCCGTTTAACCGAGTAATGGCTACTTCGCGTGCTGTCAGGTGTTTATGCGCAGCACTGTTGACGTATAACTCCCGAATACGCGTTTCGACTGTGTAGCGATAGGCTACATCGCCTTTCCAGTTTTCAAGTTTATTGTTATCTATAAGTGTTTTTATTTGCGCTTTAAGCTCTTTGCGCTTCGCAATTTCGGCCTGTTCTACTTCTGTTTTTTCTATTCCTTTTTTGGCCGCTCCTGCTTTGGCTTCTGCAGCTGATTTACCTTTTCGAGCTTCCTTTGACCCGGACGCATTTCTGTCAGCCGGCACTTTATTCCGTCGTGTGGGGCGCTTCTTTTTGCTGTGGGCTTTTTTTGCGGTTTTTGATTCCGCTTTTTTTAGCGCTTTTTTCGGTGCTTCAAAGCCCGCTGCAATCAGTTGATCGCGGAGTGAATCTGCCATGTTACATCTATCCTGCAATTCGTATCGTAGAGCACTAGCTTCGGCGCATCCGGTTAGCGCTTGCGCCCGCTTGTGAAGAACATTGCCAGTGACAGCAATAGAAAAACCACAAACAGAATCAGCGTCAAAGCTGGCAATGAAAGGCCGAGCAGTTGAAATTGTATATCAGCACAGTCGCCGGAGCTGTTGAAGATATTATCTAAAAATGCCTTGAATGGCATGTTTTCCAGCATATGCCAGAAACCCGGACCACACTCAGGTACCGAGTCTTTTGGTTGCTGCTGCAGCCAGATATGACGCGCGCATATGCCTATGCCTGTCAGCGATAGCAGTGCGGCGAGTGTGGCGTAAACCTTTCTGCCGGTTGCGACAGGGTTGTGTACCAGCGCAAGTGCGAAAACGATGCACAGGCCAATCACAACCGCGCGATCAAGGATGCACAGTGAGCAGGGTGCGAGATACTCGATCATTTGCAGATAGACAACTGCGAAGAGCATTGATGCGATGCCGAGAATCAGCCCTGCCAGACTGGCAGATCTACCGGAGAAAATATTGTTCATAGTTAGGATATGTTTTTACGTTGACAACGAGTGCGAGAGTATACAAATCTGATTGTAGAAGATAATTCGTCTGGTCGCACCGATACGCGACAGGCATAATTGTGTTCGACAGTGCCTGATTTTCTACACCGAACTCCCGCACCATTATGACAACAAATACTCCGAATAGCTCGTCCGATACCGATGTGCCGGATACTCTGCCAGATTCCAGTGAGTTAGCGTCATTGACAGAGTTTGCCTGCGAACTGGCGGATGCCGCATCGGCAATTGCATTACGGCACTTCCGCCAACCGATAAATGTAGACAATAAATTATCTGGTAATAATTTTGATCCGGTGACCATTGCTGACCGTGACGCTGAAGCCGTGATGCGGGAATTGATTCACGCAAAGCATCCAACCCATGGTATCTATGGCGAAGAGCATGGCGCTGAACCGGGCAGCTGCAATCTCACCTGGGTGCTTGATCCGATTGACGGCACCCGGGCATTTATTTCCGGCTTGCCAACATGGGGTATTTTGATTGCGTTGTATAACGGTACCAAACCGATTGTCGGGGTGATGGACCAACCGTTCACTGGTGAGCGTTACTTCGCCTGTGGCAATAACAGCGCATCTGTGTTGCGACATAAAGGGGTAGATACTCCGATAAGCACGAGTCAATGTGATCAATTGTCCAATGCGATCATGATGTCCACAGCTCTTGATATGTTCAGCTCTGCCGAGTTAGCAGTGCAACAAGAACTCGTTCAGTTGGTAAAAATGATGCGCTACGGTGGCGACTGCTATTCTTATTGTTTGCTCGCATCTGGTCATATAGATCTTGTGGTGGAGAGTGATTTGAGCACCTACGACATTCAGGCATTGATTCCAATTGTTGAAAATGCCGGTGGTGTAATCAGTGATTGGTCTGGTGAAACAGCAGTCTACGGAGGGCAAGTGGTGGCGGCCGCAACACCTGAATTGCATCGTCAGGCGATTGAAGTGCTTGTATCTGCCGCGAAGAAGTCCGACAAAATTTTATAAACTACATCGGGCTTTTCACTGTGTGGCCAATGGCTTGCGCCGTCGATCGTTTTCAGTGATGAAGCGTTGAATAGCGAGGCAATAGGGGCTCTGTCAGCTTCCGTCAGATAGTCAGACTCAGCTCCTTTGACAAACAGCACCGGATTTTCGAACGGTTGATCAGATGTGATTGCCTCAGCGATGTCTTCGTAACGTAGTGCAATTTCATCAATGTTAACGCGTAGTGTGTAACGACCGTCCACGGCGCGTTCAAGGTTCTTTAAAAGAAAAGCGCGAATTCCTGCTTCTGGTGCATAAGGCTTGAGTAACTCGTCGGCATCTTTTCGAGACTGCAGCTCTGATTTTGACAGTAACTGCAGGCCTTCGATGATCCGATCATGGTGGTGTGCGTAACGCCGCGGACCGATATCAACAACCGCTAGCTTATGTACCAGTTCGGGATTGCTCAGCGCCAGCTGCATTGCAGTTTTCCCACCCATTGAGTGGCCGGTGACGAATGTTTTTTCAATATCGAGGGAGTGGCATGTGAAGGCGACATCAGACGCCAACTCACGGTAACTCATGCCGCTGCAATGTGGTGAACCACCGTGATTGCGCAAGTCCATGCTGTGGACGTGGTAGTGCGCAGCAAGGCGGTCTGCTATCGCCCTCCAGTTGTTTAAATCACCGAAGAGTCCGTGCAGAATGATCAGGTTCGGCGATGCCGGTGAGCCGATGCTCTTGCAGTTTAAATGTACCGGTTGAGTAACGTTTGTCATGCCTGGGGTTCCGGTTACTTGGGCTCGGGTTAGTACGGCCTGGGGTAATACCACCGTGTCGCAGAAATTATTGTTTGATAAATATGCGTAGTGAACACAGTATAATGGCAACTCATTTCTGGATCCCACCGGATCCGTAGCGCACTGTCCGCACTTGCGTGCGGAGAACGCGCCCTGTGGAGATAACGTCTTTGTACGAGCTTGCCCGCCACCGTCTCGAATCTGTTTACGCCAAATGCAGTGAACGCCCGCTGCGTGGCCGCAAGGTTGGGGTTGAAAAAGAGTGCCTGCGTGTTGCACCGGATGGCACCTTATCACCGCTGCCGCATCCGGTCGGGCTGGGCCGAGCGCTGACCCACGCTTCCATTACTACAGACTTTTCAGAGGCTTTGCTTGAGATCGTCACACCACCATATCAGGATCTAGCCTCCACACTGAGTCACCTCTCAGACGTGCAGAATTTTGTCTATTCCAAACTACCTGAAGGTGAGTTGTTATGGGGTACCAGCATGCCCTGTGGATTAAAGCTGGACGAGGATGTACCTATCGGACGATACGGTACCTCCAACGTTGGGCAGATGAAGCAGGTTTATCGACGCGGTCTTGGTTTGCGTTACGGGCGAAAAATGCAGGCTATTGCCGGTGTGCACTATAACTACTCGTATCCGGATAGTTTCTGGAAAATACTGGCCGAAGTGGAAGGCCAGCCTGCAGATCAGGATTTTATCTCCGCCCAGTATTTTGCCCTGAGTCGAAATATTTTGCGCTTCGGCTGGCTGATTCCCTACCTGTTTGGTGCGTCGCCAGCTGTGTGCGGCACGTTCTTTGGTACCAAGCCGCCGCCCGCTGTAATGAAAAAGCATGCGCGCAATACCTACTATGAACAGCACGCTACCTCTTTGCGTATGGGAGATATCGGATATCAGAATAATCGTGATGAGTCGACCACAGTTAACGCCAGCTATAACAGTGTTGATGAATATGTGAGCTTTTTATTAGCGGCAATTCAGCAGCCTTCAGAGCGTTATGAAGCGCTCGGTTTGTTTGATGCAGATGGCGAATACCAGCAGCTCAATACCAACCTTCTGCAAATTGAAAACGAACACTACAGTTCAATACGCCCGAAGCAGATCACCGAACCAATGGAGATGCCAGCGCTGGCGATGCAAAGGCGTGGTATTCAGTATGTTGAGTTACGTTCACTGGATGTAAATGCCTACGACCCACTGGGTATTAACGATGAACAGCTTCGATTTCTAGAATCCTTTATGCTTTTTTGTATGCTTTGCGACAGTCCGCCGATGGATGCGAAAGAACAGCTACAAAACAAGAGTAATCTTATTTCTGTGGCTCACAAAGGACGGGATCCAGACCTGCAGCTACAGCGCGGTGATGAGACGGTATCATTACGCCAGTGGGGATCGGAAATTCTCGATATGGTTGGTGAACTCTGCGATTTGCTGGATGTTGAAGGCCAACCGAAAGTGTATTGTAATTCTCTCACGCAACAGCTTCACAAGTTACACGATCCGTCGTTAACGCCTTCCGGTATGATGCTGCAGGAACTGTTTGACAATAATGAAGACTTTTTTACTTTTGGTATGCGCAAGTCACAGGAGCATAAGGCGCAAAGTACGCCGCTGTCTACAGAAAAGCAGCGGGAATTTGAGCAGTTAGTGAAAGAGTCTATTGAGAAGCAGGCTGATATAGAGGCGTCTGATAGTATGAGTTTTAAAGCGTTTCTGGATAGCTACCATGCACAACTCAACTAATTCTCTGTCGTGACTACCACCAGCAATTCGATTACCGGTGTCATCCTTGCCGGTGGCATGGGGCGGCGCATGAATGGTGCGGATAAAGGCCTCGTTCTGTTGCAGCAGACGGAGATGATTTCGTGGGTAATCGACATACTGAAACCCAATGTTCAAGACGTCGTAATTAACGCTAACCGCAACCTTGCTGATTATAAAAAGTACGATGTTCAGGTAGTGCCGGATAGCATAGAGGGATTTCAAGGGCCTCTTGCAGGTTTTGAGGCCGGAATGTCTGTTGCAAAAACAGACTGGGTCTACACATGCCCGTGCGATTCACCGATGCAGTCACCGGATTTACTCCCTCATATGTTTAACGCGGTGGTAGAAAACGATGTAGAGATTGGTGTCGCCAGTGATGGTGATCGAACCCACCCGGTGTTTTGTCTGGTTAAAACTGAGCTTTTGAACAGTCTTAGAGACTACCTCAAGTCCGGTGAGAGAAAAATTGACCGCTGGTTCGAGCAACACACACTTGAAGTTGTCAATTGTAGTGAGTTCGCGGAAAGCTTCGTTAATATAAATACCGAAGAGGAGCTGCAGAAAACCGAGTTACATCGGAGTACGCATGGCGATTGAAAAGCAACCGTCTTGTGATGATCCACAGGAACCTGACTTACTGCCAGTGGCGGTAGCACTTGCGCGTATGCAGGAGCAGGTAAAAACAGTTTCTGAGTCAAAACAGGTATCGTTGCGGGAATCCCTCAATCATGTTCTCGCAAAAGATATTATTTCGCCGATTAAAGTGCCGGCGTATACGAACAGCGCAATGGATGGTTATGCGATAAACAGCGCTGATTTACCGTCCGGTGATGTAGAAAGAAAGTTAACGGTACTCGACACTGCATGGGCAGGTCGTCCGGTAGATATAGTATTAAAGCCAGGTGAGGCAGTGCGTATTATGACTGGCGGCATGATGCCGGCAGGATCAGACACAGTTGTAATACAGGAACATGTAGCACTTGATGGCGAACACATATTAATTGATGGCAGTACCGTCGCAGGTCGCAATGTCCGTCATGCGGGAGAAGACATCAATACCGGAGATATTGTCCTGAGAGCAGGTACACTGGTTAATCCGGCGGAGCTTGGCCTGATTGCTTCTCTCGGTATAGACGCTGTTGAGGTTAAGCGGTGTCTTAAAGTCGCGTTCTTCAGTACCGGAGATGAGTTACGACCGCTTGAAACTCATGCGGGCAAAAAGCTTAGTCCAGGAGAAATCTTTGACAGTAACCGCCATACGCTTTTTGCACTGCTAAGTCGCGAGCAGGTTGAACTGGTCGATCTGGGTGTCGTACCGGACACGCGGGAAGCCACCACTGCGGCGATACAAAAAGCTGCAGATGTTGCAGACCTGGTAATCACATCCGGTGGAGTATCTGCGGGGCAGGCAGATTTTGTCAGCGAGTCGATTGCTGAGCTTGGAGAGCTGACTTTCTGGAAACTCGCTATGCGACCCGGCCGGCCGTTAGCCTGTGGTGTGGTGAACGACTGCCGCTTCTTTGGGCTACCCGGTAATCCGGTGGCTGTCATGGTAACTTTTTATGAGTTTGTACTGCCAACTATCAAAGCCATGATGGGTTGTTCAACTACTGACACGCAACTCTTCAGTGTTAAAGCAAAAGAGAGTATTCGAAAAGTACCGGGACGAATTGAAT
Organism: uncultured Granulosicoccaceae bacterium; assembly: GCA_937998875.1. GTDB lineage: Bacteria > Pseudomonadota > Gammaproteobacteria > Granulosicoccales > Granulosicoccaceae. Next base: position 76,865 of record CALLBO010000009.1, on the reverse strand, counting down.
ACCAACGTGGCATTGTTGAAGTGGACGATAATGGCGAACAAACGGTACGCACAACCGGTAAACAAGGAGCAGGACGTTTGAGTTCCATGTGTCTTGCCAACTGTTTTATTGTGTTGCCTGTGGAGTGTGATGGTGTTGCGCCAGGTGATCTTGTCCGGGTCAGGCCGTTCTTCGGATTGGTGTAGGCCAGTTAACTGTCGAGAAAAATGCGGTGCCTGCTGCATAGCACCCTCTATTAATACCCCGATACCCGGTATGCCTGATGGCAAACCTGCCGGTGTGCGTTGTATACACCTTGATGCAAACAACGCCTGTGAATTGTTTGGTCAGGCTGTGCGCCCGCAGTTTTGCGTCGATCTGATGCCGGAGCCCGCTATGTGTGGTGACGACCGTACTCAGGCGTTGCATTACCTTGCTGTGTTGGAAGAAATTACAAGATAAGTTGTTGTATAAAAAAGTTTTTATCTGCCTCCCACCATATTTCTGTCAATTTTACAGCAGCTACTATACTTCATGAGTACCACGAGTCAATTTGACATTCTCAGGGTGTAAATTGCTCATTGCTTGCTATCAATAGAAGCAGAATTCTGCTTTGCCTGGTGATCGAGTTTGTGGTGTCACAACAATAACAAGACAGAACCGGAAACCTGAATAGATGTCTAGCCAAGCGCGAAAACCAAAACTGTTAATCGTCGATACCGCCCCCGCCATGGCGCAGGTGCTAAAGACCTATGCCCTGAAAAAAAACCTTGAGGCGGATGTATTTTCAGACTCTGCAGTCGCCTGCACAGCGCTCGCTGAAAGGTTTGCCAACCAGCAGTTGGCAGGGGGCTATGATTGTATGGTCCTTGGCTGGCCACAAGGAGAGGTTAGAATTATTTCAGACCTGTTGATTACGTTAGCCAGCGCCGACCATAGTGATTTACCGCTGATCATACTCAGTGAAGAAGCAGATAAAGATGTACAAGCGCTGGCTCACAGACGCTCCAGAACTCAAGCATTGTTGTGGCGCAATTACGAACGTATAGAAACTGTGCTTCAACGACTGGTGGTTAAAGAAAAACCGGTTATTGCTGCACCGGTTGCGATTAGCCAGATAAAGAGTGATCATTCTCAACGCTCACGAACCGGTCAGCTCCAAAGTGTTTTGCTGGTGGATGATGCTCCTGTGATCTCGCATGTTTTACGGAAGTTGCTTGAAAGCAATGGATACCATGTGGAAGTTGCAGGCTCTGGTACCGATGCGCGTAAAGCGCTCAACCGAAAAAAGTTTGATCTGGTAGTGACAGAGCTTTTTCTGCATGATGAAAGCGGCGAGGAACTCTGCAGGTACATGGGTTCGTTAAGTGAAAAGACGCGTCCAGTTTACGCTGTGATGACCAGTAAGAAACACGCCAGTGTTGTACAGCAAAGTCTTGCTGTCGGTGCGATAGCCTGCCTTGATAAATCGGAGTCGAGTGAAGTCTTATTTGCCCGGCTGGATGCGATTGCAACGGGTTTGTCATCCCGTATTGCAGGCTATGCTAAGGGCCATGGTGCAGCTGAAGGTGCAGCGCACGTTCAACCTGAAACGTGTGGCATAGCAGAATTAATACAAGACGTGGCTATGCCGGCTCTGCTAATTGGGAAACGGCGAGATATACTGGCTGCTAATCAGTCAGCTGCCAATCTGCTTAGCGATGGCGATATACAGGCATTGCAGAGTACCGATTTTGAAAAATCGATACACGGTGTGTCGGTTAAACGATCACTTGAGGATCCGGTAAAAGCGCTGTTCCGTACACTGGGCGGAAAGACCCTGTCGGTCGCTTACAGGGGGCGGGACATTAACGCCAGTGAATATGGCATCGAAGATGATGTTTGTTTACTGACTTTTGAGTCTGTGGGCCAAAAATCCAGAAAGTTGACTGCCGATGCTGCGGTTGTGCACGCAGATGTTGAAAGTATTGTTATTCCTACTGCCACGGAATTGTCCGTCGATGCGCCGGTTGCCGATAGCGAACTTGGTGTGGGTGAAGTTCCAACCGCTGTAGACGGTCCCATCGCCACCGCTGCATTAGCAAAAGAGCTTTCGGCTGTGGTGCCGGAGGAGCTGCCAGCTGCGGTAGTGGAAGCGCCGCAACTGCTGTCTGTGCGCGAGCAGATCGAGAGAATTCTTAAGAGCGTTGCGGGTAATTCTGTTTATCGGTTGTTGATGCTTGATATTAAACTGAGCGCAATAGTAACCGGAGATCGTATCAGTTTGGGTAAAAGTAAGCCGATGCTCGATATAGTAGAAGCGGAAATATCCAACTACACCGAATCTGGAGCAGCGCTGGAGTACATCGGTGCCGGAAAATTTCTACTACTGTTTGAAGCTGCGAGTGCAGCACAGTTACGATCAACCGCGGAAAAACTGGTAGACGAACTACCTGTACTCGTCAGCTATTTAACCGATGTGCAGCTGGTGTCACACGCGTCTTTTATTGAACTGCCGCGCAGATCAAACCTGACAGCAGGCTACATCCTGAAGCATTGTGAAGCAGCATGCATGAAGATAGAAATGGATGGTTTGGATAACACTATCTATGATATTGATGCCGGTAACAAGCTTACACCAGAGTGCCGATCGTCAGATAAAGTGAAGCGAGTGGATCCTGTGGAGCGTATTGCGGCATCTGCGCTGTAAGCGCCTGTGTCACACAGTGGGCATAGAGCTCAGAGCGTCACGCAGGGGGTAAGCCTGCGATCCACCAATGTGCAACACGTCAAATACGTGTACCCCTGTACAATCATGCGACTCAATTCGCTGTAAATTTTTAGCGTTTGTTATTGTGTCATTTTGGTGGATGCGCTTGCGCTTATCACCTTACGAAAATATAGAATCATGACCGCGTGCACTCCGACTAACGGCTAAGACTCACAGATCTTTCAGGCGCTCTTTCTGCTGCTCCAGCTGTTCAATCGCAACAATCACATCGGCCAGTTTCTGCTTTTCTTTTTCCACCACGTCTGCGGGTGCTTTTGCAACAAAACTGTCGTTGCCGAGTTTGCCTTCAAGTCGACCTTTTTCTTTTGACAGGCGAGCGCTTTCACGATCAAGGCGCTTGTTTTCTTCAACCGGGTCTATTAAGCCTGCCAGAGGAATGAGCAACCGCATTTCACCAACCAGTGCGGTGGCGGATTCCGGTGCAGCTTTACCTGCTGGCAGTACAGTGATTGCTTCGGTCTTTGCCAGTGCCTGCAGTAACCCCGTATGGAGTTCTACTCTGGCTTTGTTTTCATCAGTTGCGTTTTCGCATAGTACCGGCAGTGCTTTACCTGGTGCGATATCGTACTCCGCGCGAATCTTGCGAATACCGAGAATAAAAGATTTGATCCACTCAACTTCGGTAATAGCGTCCTGATCAATTTTTGTAGTGTCACAAACCGGATAGGCCTGCCGCATAATCGTGTCACCCGTAATGCCTGCACTGGGTGCTACTTTCTGCCATAACTCTTCAGTGATATAAGGCATGAACGGATGGCTTAATCGCAACAATGCTTCCAATACCCATAACAGGGTCCTCTGTGTGCCGAGCTTTTGTGGCTCGGGTATATTGGAATTTTCATCACCATTGAGGACTGGTTTAGCGAGCTCCAGATACCAGTCACAGTACTCATTCCATGCAAACTCATAGATTTCTTTGGCTGCAAGATCGAGTCTGTAGTTGTCGAGATGTGTGGCTACCTGCAGCTCCAGTTGCTGCAGCAAGGAAATAATCCATTTATCTGCCAGAGATAACTCTATGTTGCTGTCCTGTGCTTTGCTCGCATCAAAGTCCTCTGAATTCATTAACACATAGCGAGTAGCATTCCATAGCTTGTTGCAGAAGTTTCGGTAACCTTCAACCCGCTTTAGATCAAAGCGAATATCACGACCGGTAGAAGCAAGTATGGCGAAGGTAAATCGCAGTGCGTCGGTACCGTAGCCTGCAATACCGTCAGCGAATTCTTTGCGGGTTTGTTTGGCGATTTTCTCTGCCAGATGCTCCTGCATCATGTTGGCAGTGCGCTTTTCAAGCAGATCTTCCAGAGTGATACCATCGATAATATCCAGAGGATCAAGCACGTTGCCCTTTGACTTAGACATTTTCTGGCCGTTGGCATCGCGTACTAAGCCATGGATATACACTTCTTTAAACGGCACCTGGCCGTCCATAAACTTGGTGCCGAACATAATCATTCTGGCTACCCAGAAGAAGATAATATCAAAGCCGGTAACCAGCACACTTGTTGGATACCAGGTTTTAAGCGCATCGGTCTGCTCAGGCCAACCCAGTGTTGAAAACGGCCACAGACCGGATGAAAACCAGGTGTCAAGAACATCTTCGTCCTGCTGTAGTACCACATCCTCGCTGAGTTTATATTTCCTGCGTACCAGGTCTTCTGATTGTGCAACGTAGACGTTGCCGTCTTTGTCATACCAGGCAGGTATGCGGTGACCCCACCAGATCTGTCGGCTGATGCACCAGTCTTCGATGTTGTCCAGCCATTGGTAATAGGTCTTTGACCAATTCTGGGGTACAAATTTGATCGATCCGTTTTTAACTGCATCAATTGAAGGCTGAGTAATGAGTGTCTTACCACCGGGTCTGCCGTCTGCCTGTGTTTCAGTGGTCAGATCAACGTACCACTGATCGGTCAGGTATGGTTCAACCACTGCGTTGGAGCGATCACCTCTGGGTACCATGAGTTTGTGATCGTCAATGCGTTCGAGCAGATCCAGTGCCTGCAGGTCTTTGACAATTTGTTTTCGTGCTACGTAACGGTCTTTGCCTTTGTAAGCATCGGGAGCGTTGTCGTTAATCTCGGCGTTGTCGGTGAAGATATTTATGATTTCAAGATTGTGCCGTTGCCCCATCGCATAATCGTTAAAGTCATGTGCGGGTGTAATCTTGACACAGCCGGAACCGAATTCAGGGTCCACATAGTCATCGGCGATTACCGGTATCTCACGACCGGTAAGCGGTAGCGTAACGGTTTTGCCTATCAAATGACCATAGCGCTCATCTTCAGGATGTACTGCTACCGCACTGTCACCAAGCATGGTCTCCGGACGGGTGGTGGCGACAATCAGTTGGCCACTGCCATCGCTAAGCGGATAACGTAAGTGCCATAAATGTCCGTTTTCTTCTTCACTAAGTACTTCAAGGTCTGACAATGCGGTGTGTAACACCGGATCCCAGTTGACGAGTCGCTTGCCGCGATAGATCAAGCCCTCATCGTATAGTGAAACAAAAACTTCACTTACCGCCTGAGACAAGCCTTCATCCATCGTGAATCGTTCTCGCGACCAGTCAGGAGAGGTACCCATGCGTCTGAGCTGACGGGTAATGTGGCCGCCTGATTCTTCTTTCCACTCCCAGACTTTCTCAATGAACTTGTCGCGACCCAGATCGTGTCGGCTCTGTTGACGGGCAGCCAGTTGTCTTTCAACCACCATCTGCGTTGCAATGCCGGCGTGATCAGTTCCGGGTTGCCACAATGTGTTGTCACCTTTCATCCGGTGATACCTTATTAAGGTGTCCATCACCGTGTCCTGAAATGCATGGCCCATGTGCAAAGTGCCGGTCACATTAGGCGGCGGAATCATTATGCAGTAGGGATCGCCGTTGCCTGATGGTGCAAAATGATCGCCGCGCTCCCAGTATTCATACCAGGACTGTTCTATGGCGGTTGGGTTGTAAGTGGTTTCCATTTATTGCGGCTATCAGGTTTTTTAAGGAATGGACGGGATTCTAGCAGGTTAGCCGCAGACCGGCTGCGCATGGCAGAATTGTGTGACACTTATATATACCAAGCGGAGCGCCTCGGGGGCTGCGGGGAACCCGGTTGGCTACAAAGCCAACTGCGCCGGCACGTCGCAGTGTATTAGTGGATAACCTCTGGATTTATAGTAGCGATAACGTTCCCGACCGGTATCTTTTGCGCTGCTGCCGGTACAGATCACTTCGAGGGTCGAGTCAAAACTGCTGAAAAAGTGCGGTACCTCAGTCGACAGGTTCAGTAGTACGTCACGTTCGTTTGCAAGTTCTCCGGAATGATCAATCGAGAGGCGGTCACTGCCATGGCTGAGTTTGTCGACAAAAAGTTGCTGCATCTGAGCGGTATCACGAGCTGAAGCGGTATGGATATGCAGGTGTTTGCCGCGCGCGAGATGCTGCAGCGCCAGTTGCAGCGCGTAGTTAAACTGCTCAGACGTATTGTCAGTTTCGATTAGGTAGAACTGAATGTTTGTCATCAGCTTCGATTTAGTAAGTATTGCACCAACAGGGGGACCGGTCTGCCGGTTGAGCCTTTCGCGCCACCTTGTTTCCATGCAACACCGGCGATATCGAGGTGTGCCCATTTGTATTCTTTGGCGAAGCTCGCGAGAAAGCATCCTGCGGTGATAGTACCGGCTGAGCGACCACCGATATTGGCCAGATCTGCGAAGTTACTGGAGAGTTGTTTTTCGTACTCATCCCAAAGTGGCAGTCTCCAGCATTTATCCTGAGCTTCTACTCCGGCTGTGTATAAATCTTCGGCCAGGCTGTCATCGTTACTCATTAGTCCGGTTGTGTGATTTCCAAGAGCAACAATCACAGCGCCGGTCAAAGTCGCAATATCAATCACTACATCTGGTTTGTATTTACTAATGTACGTCAGTGCGTCGCAAAGTACCAGGCGGCCTTCAGCATCGGTATTGAGAACCTCGATTGTCTTGCCGGACATGGAAGTCACAATGTCACCCGGCTTCGTGGCTTTGCTGCCCGGCATGTTTTCAGCAGCAGCAACTACACCGATTACGTTCATTTTAAGTTTCATTTCCGCGATTGACTGCATTACACCAAACACGCTCGCAGCCCCGCACATATCAAACTTCATTTCATCCATCCCAGCGGATGGTTTAATGGAGATACCACCGGTATCGAAGGTCACACCTTTTCCAACAAGAACGACCGGCTTTTTACTACTCGCAGCCCCTTTGTATTCCATACATATAAGCTTTGCTTCTTCCACGCTGCCGGCTGACACGCTCAAAAGCGCACCCATACCAAGCTTTTCCATCTGTGATTCATTCAGCAGTCGCGTTTTTATAGCGGGAAATGTCTTTTCCAGCCTTTTGGCTTCTTTACCAAGGTAGGTCGGGGTGCAGACATTGGCGGCAGTATTGCCAAGATCCCGTGCCAGGCTCATGCCGTTGGCAATCGCGGTTCCCTGAACAATACCGGCCTCTACAGATTTGTTCAGGCTTCTCTGGCTGACAAAAATAGTGGCCTTGCCGTCGAATTTTGTACGCTTTGAAGCTTTGACACTTTTGTGCAGATCAAACTTGTAAGTGTTGCTCACCAGTGCCTGAGCCAGGGAACGGGACTGCCAGGTCAGGTCTTTGTCATCGACTTCAAGATCATTTAAACAACTGACGCAATCTCTTATTCCGGGCGTCGAAAGCGCGACGGCGGTGGCGGTGGTCATACGGTCAAATGCCTGCGGGGAAACTTTTTTGCTGTCACCGGCGCTGACAAGCAGCACTCTTTGTGCGTCCAGTTCGGGTACGTTGTGCAGCACCAGCGTTGCACCGGGACTTTCTGCAAGGTCGTTCTGCTTCAGAATTTTACGCAGGTATCCGCCACTCTCTTTATCTGCCAAAGCGGTAGTACCGGTCAGTTTTTTTTGATTGGCGACTGGCAGCACCAGACATCCGGTTCTGGATTTAAGCGGATTGGTGTTTGAGAGTTTTAATTCCACCGGAATTGTCCTTTGAGTCATGTCGGTTGGGTTTAGAGCACCACTGATGCAAAACGGCTGCTCATGTTGCAAGCCTGCTTCGCTGTACGGAGCCATTGTCAGTTAAACCAAAGCACGAATATTACTGGGTTTGGTATCATCACGCACTGGTGGTCCATCCAGTTGATAATTACGGATTCAAGATCCAATGTCCGTTTTCAGAATGCGGTTACATTGAACTCGCAATTTTTAGCCGAATAGACCACCCTGTGCTTTTTCGATCTTTGATCTCCGGGATACTCAATTCTCACAATGCGCACGCTTGATCGCTACATCTTCAAGGAGATCTCGCTCTCCTGGCTTGCTGTCACCATCGTGTTACTGGTCATTATGGTGGCGAATGTGCTGGCGCGTATTCTTTCAAAAGTGACTGACGGATCACTGCCGGCTGATGCGCTTTTTCTGTTGGTTGGTGTAAAAGTAATCAATCTGCTGGTGACCCTCATACCGCTGGGCCTTTATCTCGGTGTGCTGTTGGCTTTCGGGCGCTTGTATCGTGACAGTGAGATGTCTGCAGTTGCTGCTTGTGGAACCGGATTGGGAGCGCTTTATCGTCCGGCTGTGATGAACGGCATTATCGGCATGCTGCTAATTACATTACTGACCTTCTGGGCATCGCCTTGGGCGGCACGCTATGAAAGACAACTGACCGAAAAAATTGCGACGCAATCCGTTGGCAGTTTGCTGGATGCCGGTCGTTTTGTAGAAATACTCAATGGTGGTGCAGTGGTTTTTACCGAATCATTATCGCCCGGCAAAGATCGCTTTAATAGAGTATTTGTGCATCGTGACCTCGAAGATGGTGCTTTTGAAGTTGAGACGGCGGAATACGCGATCTATCAGCGGGATCAGGACACAGATGAAGAGTTTATTGTTTTTGTAAATGGCGTGAGCACAATTTCTAAACCCGGTGCTGACAGCTATCAACAAACCCGATTTGCACGCCATGGGGTGAGAATTCCGCGCAATGAGCGAGCCAGTCGTGCATTGGAAAATTCTGCCAAGTCGTTTAGCGAGCTCATCAACAGCGATGATCTGCAATCAAAAGCAGAATTGCAGTGGCGTTTTTCCATACCATTGGCCGCACTTCTACTCGCGTTACTGGCAATTCCGTTGTCCTACACCTCACCACGACAGGGGCGGTATTCAAAAATTGCAATCGCCATACTTATCTACGTGCCGTATGCGAACTTGCTGGTACTGAGTCGAAAATGGGTTGCAGCTGGAACAATTCCACCGTGGATCGGCCTGATCTGGGTGCATCTGCTGGTGATAGCCTTGATTCTTTTTCTGACAATACGACGTTATGGCACGAGTTGGTTGTTCGGTTATCAGCATAAAGTTGCAACATCAACGATGGTCGCATCATGAGTTTGCTTGCCCGCTATATCGGTAAAACAGTCTTTCTCAATACGTTGCTGGTGCTGTTGGTATTGGTAGCTTTGTCCGCACTGTTCAGTTTCATCGGTGAACTTGATGAAGTAGGTAGAGGTGATTATTCAGTCAGAACGGCACTGATATATATTCTGTTGCGCATGCCGGGTATAGCTTATGAGTTGTTTCCGTCTTCGGTGTTGTTGGGCAGTTTGCTCGGTCTTGGTGCAATGGCCTCTCATAGTGAGCTGACGGTGATGCGCTCGGCTGGTATTTCGATTGTGCAGATGGCGGGAGCCGTTGCGTTAATCGGCTTGCTGCTCATGGGATTGGTTGCACTACTGGGCGAGTTTGTGATGCCACCGAGTGAAAGGCAGGCGCAGGAGCTGCGTACTGCCGCGTTGTCTCAGAGTGTCTCTATCCGGTCTCGCACTGGTTACTGGGCCAAATCAGACTCTAGATTCGTTAACATCAAATCTGTTCTGCCGGATATGACACTGGCTGGCGTGAGTATTTATGAATTCGGTGGCAAACGGGAATTGAGGCGAGTTGTGTATGCCGAACGTGCGCTGCAGCGTTCCGGTGATGTCTGGCAGTTAAATAATGTTACACAAACCAGCTTTCTGCTCGATTCATTAACGACAGAGCGAATTGATGAAAAACAGGTGCAGAACCTGGTCAATGCGGAGTTACTACAAGGGTTGTCAGTTGCACCGGAGTCTATGTCAGCGCGTAATCTCTTTACTCAGATAGGCTACCTGCGCCGTAATCAGCTCGACAGTAGTCCAATAGAGCTGGCTTTATGGACGAAAATCACCAACCCATTGTCAACATTAGTAATGTTGATGTTATCGCTGCCATTTGTATTTGCTTCTCAAAGAAGCGGCAGCGTTGGACAGAAAATGTTTATCGGCATACTACTCGGCATCGGATACTTCCTGGTTAATCGCTTATTTACCCATTTAGGCCTCGCTAACGGGTTTTCACCTGCGATTAGTACGCTGATACCACTCACTTTGTTTGGTTTGCTATCAATATTGGGTCTGACAAGGATTCGTTAAGCACCCAATTGGTGCTCAAGTAGCGCCAGGTAGCACTGAATATCGCATATCGACGCTATTTCTCATGAACTTCCTGATGTGCAGCGTTCTTTTTAGAGTTCTTAAGGCTTATTAACTTGGTTGCAGAGAGCTTGTCGTGCCATGCAAGGCGCTCAGAGTCGAATAACATCCATAACAGCCCGATACCAGCAGGTATGAAAGCCAACGCAGCGGCTGCAAATCGTATCGCAGATCGTTTCCAGTTTAAATTTTCACCCTGATCGGTAACTAACTGGATTTTCCATGTGCGCATACCCAATGTCTGACCACCATGCGTCCAAAACCACCCGTAGAACACAAAAGTAGTGGCGACAAGTATCAGGTAATACAGGGGATGAGTAACTGCTTCACCTCGATTTAACGCGACTGCACAGGCACTAACTGTAAATAAAACCCCCAACAGAAGCAGAAAATCATAAAAGATCGCAAGTAATCGTCTGGTAAGTGATGCCACGGGAGTGTTTTGCATATTTTGTTAGGTGTTAATGGATATATCAAAGGAAGGTTGCCTGATAGATGCTTAATTTTAACAATCAGGACATTTGAATCACTGTTTAAACGCTAAAAAGTTGTCTTTAAGTGTCGATGTGTAAGATTAAGCATTGAGTTTGAACAATGTAAGTTATCGAAACATACCGCTTGATTATAAAAAATGAGTAATTTTTATGCTTATTTGCTTAATAAAACGCGTATTCAGCAGTAATTGGTGTTTTTTTTGTATTAAAAGTGGTGCAAAAAGCGTGTTTTTTATTGAATTCAATGAATTAACGATTATAATCCAGACGCCTACAACTCTCAGGAGAACTTAATGGCTCGAACCAAGAAGAAAGCTGCTGCAAAGAAAAAACGCACAGTGACTAAGAAACGCAGGACTTCAAAAAAGAAGTCTACTTCAAAAAAGAAGGCTTCAAAGAAGAAGTCCAAAAAGAAAGCTTCTAAAAAGAAAGCTTCCAAAAAGAAAGCTTCTAAGAAGAAGCGTTCTAAGAAGAAGGCCTCTAAGAAGAAGCGCTCTAAGAAGAAAGCTTCTAAGAAAAAGCGTTCTAAGAAGAAAGCTTCTAAGAAAAAGCGTTCTAAGAAGAAAGCTTCTAAGAAAAAACGTTCTAAGAAGAAAGCTTCTAAGAAAAAACGTTCTAAGAAGAAAGCTTCCAAGAAAAAACGTTCTAAGAAGAAAGCTTCCAAGAAAAAGCGTTCTAAGAAGAAAGCTTCCAAGAAAAAGCGTTCTAAAAAGAAAGCTTCCAAGAAGCGACGTTCAAAGAAGAAACGATAACTGGTTGATTGTAAATAAGTCTCTGAAAATCAGAGACTTAGCGTTTTATCTTAGCGAGCATGAAGACTCGACAGATATGATGCGAACCAGTTGTGTTCCTCCGATGCAAAGGTGGCTCCGGCCACCTTTGCTGCGTCTGGAGATTATGTTTAACCAGTCTCGACAACAACTGAAGGTTAGAATTCTCTGGCTCTTTCGTGTTACTTATCGTAACGCTGTTGTGGAAAACCTGTTGATGAGCTTGAACTGTAGAAATAACTCATCTGAGATGGCTACAGTCCATTGATCGCGCTGAAAAACACGATATTTACCATTTCATCTATCCCTGCTCCATCAGCAAACTGGTCGAGGCATATAAAACAATTCGCTTTGCTCATCGAACTCAGAACATGTGAGTCCTGTAAACCGGTAGTCGAGACAGTGAGCTCATTGTTTTCAGCAATCGAGGCAATACCACGCTGAAATTCGAACCTCCCGGATTCTTTTTTGAGTGAATCGAGGCATCTGGCTTGTATAACCGGCGGTGCACTGTATTTCACGCCCGAAAATGCGTGAATTGCCGGAATAACGAATTGTAAGCAGGTGACCATGCTCGAAACCGGATTTCCAGGCAGGCCAAAATAGTAACTGCCGTCTGCCAGTTTGCCAGTGACCAGAGGTTTTCCGGGCTTCATTGCCACTTTCCAGAATAGTAAGTCGCCGTTTGCCTCGAGAGCATCTTTTACATAATCTGCCTCACCGACAGAGACACCACCACTGGATAACACAAAATCAAACCCGGACGCTGATTGCATGACATTATCAATAGATTGTCGGTCATCTTTGCAGATACCCAGATCTATCGATTCAATTCCAGCATTTTTTAACATGGTGCAAATTGTTGCACGGTTGCTATCGAAAATCCGACCGTGAGTAAGTTCTTCGGTAGAAGTGAGTAACTCATCTCCGGTAGAAAACACACCTACTTTAGGAGTGGCAAATACATCAATATGACTGACACCCTGTGCTGCAAGCAGGCCAATATCTGCCGTGGTAAGTCTGGATCCGGTAGCGCATAAGAGTTGTCCGGATTGGATGTCATCTCCCGGATTTCTAATATATTGTTGAGCCGAGATACTCGCAGTCGTGGTGAACGTGCCTCGGTCAACGTTGACCAGTTCCTGAATAACAATGGCATCAGCACCTTCGGGTATTGGCGCTCCAGTGGTTATTCGTACTGCTTCACCGGCTTTTATTGTGCCGTTGAAAGGATGGCCTGCAAGTGATTTACCGATGATTTTAAAGGTCTGATCAGCGACTGCATCCTTGCTGCGGATTGCGTAACCATCCATTGCGGAGTTTCTGAAAGGAGGTATGGCTATTTTAGCTACTTGTTCTGCGGCGATAGTTCGACCAACTGCTGCGGTGATTTGGATTGTTTCTATGAGAGTCGTGCGCTCTATTGAACTCAAAATTGCAGATCTTGCCTCGTCAACGGTCAAAGCGCTGGTGTTTGTATTTTCGTTGCTATGCAATTTGCTGCCTGGTTGATTTTTCTGTGGCATTGCCTGTTCACATTGTTACGTTGAAATAACGGGTTATGTTGATTACCGGATTGTTTCTAATTGTTTTTTGGGGGGTGATGCAACCGCAGTGAATTTTTAATGTGTGTAAGTCATGCAATGGTAATGGGCTCTGCTATCCCTGATTATACTCAGGTGTCTATCCGGTGTGACAATTTGGCTTCAACGCAAACGCAATCTGATTCGCTTTCCAGGCGAAACCTCGATCTCATGGAGCGATTCAGACACTATTTGTGGCTTGAGCGAGGTTTGAGCGAAAATACCATCGAATCTTATTCAAGTGATGTCAAACTATTTGCCGGGTCGATATTGCCCGATGAAGTCACACTTGATAACGCAGGCACAGAGCACATCCTTGCCTATCTCGCAAAACGAGTCAGTGAAGGTGCGAGTACAAGAACCACAGCGAGATTTTTGTCGAGCCTTAAACGTTTCTATACGTTGTTAGCGCGTGAGGGGTTGATAGATATAGATCCCACTGCACTGGTAGAAGCACCTAAAGCAGGGCGACCACTGCCGATATCGCTCAGCGAAGTTCAGATAGAGAAATTGTTGCTCGCACCAGATTTGGAATCACCGGAGGGCATACGTGACAAAGCGATGCTTGAGTTGACCTATTCCAGTGGTCTGCGAGTGAGTGAGTTGATCGCATTAACATTGCCGCAGCTAAATCGAACCGCTGGTGTATTGAAAGTAAACGGTAAAGGCAACAAAGAACGACTGCTGCCGGTCGGAGATATTGCACTTGAATACCTGGAGCAGTATTTGCAGTGGGGCAGAGATACATTATTAAAGCGACAAACCGGTTGTGATCACGTTTTTGTGACACGTCGCGGCACCGGACTTACAAGACAGGCGTTCTGGTATCGGGTGAAAAAGTATGCTCTGGATGCAGATATTCGTCAGGAATTGTCGCCTCATACATTGCGTCATGCGTTTGCAACACACCTGGTAAACAACGATGCAGATTTGCGCGTCGTGCAGCTACTCCTGGGTCACAGCAGTATTTCAACAACACAAATTTACACTCACGTCGCGACTGAGCGACTGAAAGAGCTGCACACTGAACATCATCCCCGGGGTTGAGCGGCTACAGGATCAACGGGTTGTAACGTCCTGACCGTTCTAATATAAAATCAAACGGCAGCGAATTATCACCGGAGTGCTAGAATTGCCGGAGTTAAGACAGTAATCATTAAGGCAGTAAAAAGAACTAAATTTGACCGTCCGGCTCTAAACAGTAGAAAGTTGGCGAAATCTGCAGTCAACGAGCTACCTTGTTCGTTACCGGACGGGTTACCGGCCTGTTGAAAATCAGGTCAGATGGAAATCAGGAATAACTATGAAAATCTACCCAATATTGGGATTGTTAACTCTCGCTCTTACCAGTGGAGCTTTGTTTGCCCAAACATCGGAAGAGAAACCGCCGGAGGATCAACTTCGCGAATCTATGGCGCGGCTTGCACCAGATATGGAGATCACCGCTATTTCCGAATCTGTGATGCCAGGTGTTTATGAACTCGTGAGCGGTGCGCAGGTGTTCTATCTGACACCGGACGGAAAATACATGCTAGAGGGCAGTATTATCGACCTTGAGAACCGGGTTGATATCAGTGAGCAGCGTCGTGGATCGTTGCAAATGTCAGTGATCAATCAAGTACCTGAAGATCAGATGTTGGTGTTTAATAACGAGGCGGGAGATGCTGAGCGCTCGATTACCGTGTTTACCGATACAGACTGTGGTTACTGCCAGAAACTGCATCAGGAAATTGATGCAATCACAGATGCAGATATCCGGGTGCGTTATCTGTTGTTCCCACGCGCGGGGATTGAATCAGCATCTTCAGAAGAATTGCAAAGTGTCTGGTGCGCTGATGATCAGCAGGAAGCAATGACTATTGCAAAAACCGGTGGACGGGTGCCGGCGGCGACCTGTGAGAATCCAATAGAAAGCCACATGGCTTTAGCGCGACAGGTCGGTTTGCGAGGTACACCGCTCATTTACCTCGATAATGGTACGAAGATTCCAGGCTATCAGCCGGCAGCCCAATTAATAGAACAGATCAAAAACAGTGATCCTGTTGCCGCTAAGTAGAATCGCAAATTCATGTGGGTCTCTGGCGGTGGCCTAGTTAAGTGGTAAGAATCGATAGTGATCAGCCGGCAATCCAGCTGGCAATTTAAGCAGTATTTCAGGCTACAATTTAGGCTGGCAGATCAGGCAGTACACTGCTTTTGAGTCTCACGATGGCATCTTTCAATTGTAGCTTGCGTCTTTTTAGGCGACTCAACGCCAACTGATCAATTCCTGATGCAGCTGAGTGTTCGGCAACCTGTTTGTCCAAAGTGGCGTGTTCGTTCTCAAGACGAATCAGAATCTGGCGCCGTTCCTGACGATCTATGTCATCCAGGTTGCTCATTGCATTGTTTCACTGAGCGATCTATGGCGCTTCAGTTTACTGAGCGTGTTGCGGTGTGTTACTTCATTCATTCCGCGAGGCTGATCCATTATTTATGTTTATTGCTAGTTAGCCAACGCAAATCGTTCGACACTTTAGGAGCGCGTCGGTTGGCGATGGGTTGCCATTATTGCTGCATTGAGGGACGATGCTGCCTGTCACCTCCTTTGAAGCGTCTGTGAATAGTAACCCACCCTTGAGCCAAAGTCGCGACCCGCTTCCCAAATCGGTTTTCAAGCGTGATGCAGGCGATTTTCAGGTAGTCGAAAATCTGGGCTTTGAGCCCGACGGGCAGGGCGAGCATCTGTGGTTGCGGGTACGAAAAACCGGCTGCAACACGCAGGAGCTGGTCGACGCTATTGCAAAAAATCTGCAGGTGGCACCCAAAGACATTGGCTACTCGGGACTTAAAGACAAGCGCGCTATTACAACCCAGTGGCTCAGTGTGGCTTACCCGATCGCGAGTGGAATGCCTGAGACGGGTGCGTTGTTTAATGAGCTGAATGTGGAGGTAATGCAGCAGACCCGCAGCAGTAAAAAACTTCGTAAAGGTATTCATCGTGACAATGAATTTTTAATTGTCCTGCGCGACATCAAGGACGGTCATGTCGAAATTGATAATCGGCTCAGTCTTATTTCAAGACAGGGTTTTCCAAACTATTTCGGGGTGCAACGGTTTGGAATTGATGGCCGTAACGTCGATCATGCGCGTAGTATGTTTACTCGCAAACGTAAGCTTACCCGTTTCAAGAGGTCGTTATATCTGTCTGCGGCACGTTCCTGGTTGTTTAATAAAGTACTGGATGAGCGCATCAAAACGAATACCTGGCAAACCGTACTTGCCGGTGATGTATGCATGCTAGATGGTAGCAATAGTATATTTAACTGTGAACAGCCCGATGCTGAAATTCAACTGCGTCATGAACGGCACGACTTGCACGTGACAGGGCCGCTTTACGGACGAGGGCAGTCTATGGCAACAGGCGCTGTGTATGAACTTGAGTCAGCGTGTCTGGCGGCAGAGCAACTTCTTTGCGACGGGCTTGAGCTTGCGGGATTGAGTAATGACAGGCGTGCGTTACGGGCAACAGCGGTGGATCTAAAATGGCATTGGCCAGACGAGAGCACATTAGCACTGTCCTTTAGGTTGCAGCGCGGCGCTTACGCAACATCGTTGCTAAGTGAAATTGTGGAGTTGCATCAGGAGCATGAATCGTGAATTGGTGGGGAAAGCTGCTCGGCAGTGGATTCGGGTTTCTAATTGGCGGCCCTATCGGTGCTCTACTTGGTGCGGTGCTCGGTCATAACTTTGATTCGGGTTTGGAACGGCTGCAACATGAGCAAGGGGAAGCTGAGAACCTTGAGCCGGGTACACAAGAGCGTGTTCAGGCGGCTTTTTTTACCGCCACATTTGCCACCATGGGACACATATCCAAGGCCGACGGCAAAGTAACACCGGATGAAATCAAAGTGACAGAGAGCGTCATGTCACAGATGCAGTTGTCCGCTGAGCAGCGCAAGGTCGCCATTGATCTTTTTCAGCAGGGAAAAGAGCCGGATTATGATCTCAAAGCAGTTGTAGAGCAGTTTCGGATCGAGTGTCGCAGACGCACCAACCTGATGCAGATGTTCGTGGAAATTCAACTACATGCCGTTTATGCCGACGGCAGTTCGCATCCTGCCGAAGAAAAGGTATTGGAGGATGTGTGTGAGTACCTGAAATATCCAAAGTTCATGCTTCGACAAATGGAAATTCTGGTACGAGCGGGTAGAGCTTCGTCTTCCGGTGGAAAGCAAAGAACTTCCGGCCGATCTTCCGGTAACGCCGCGGGTGTCGACCAGACATCGGGGTTGTCAATTTCGGATGCCTATAAACTCCTCGGGGTTAAAGCAACGGCATTACAGCCGGAAGTGAAACGTGCTTATCGCAAACTTATGAGTCAGCATCACCCCGATAAACTGGTGGCCAAAGGCTTGCCGGAGGAGATGATAAAAATTGCCACCGAAAAAACGCAGCACATAAAGGCTGCCTATGAACTCATTAAAGAAGCCAAAGGATGGTAAAAACTTGCTGCGGAAAAAAACTGCGTATCTGTGGGCAGGTTGGCGCGTGACCACCGGGTCGAGTCATATTGAACACTAAAATCCTCGCTTTATGTTAAGTTCCAGTCTCGAAGTTAACGACAGGAAATACCATGGTAAAGCGAGTTGAATATCACTGGACGCCGAGTGAAAGTAAGTCACTTCCGACACTAACCGGCGTGGTTGTACTTTGGGCATTGACACTAGCAGGATGCGGCGGCTCATCGGGCAACAACAGTGCGCCCGTTGCTCAAGATACTGACGCCACCAATACAGCGGATGGTTCTGATACAAGCGGTGGTTTTGATACAACCGGTGATACAGATACGAGCGGTGATACTGATACAACGGGAGGTACAGATACAACGGGAGGTACAGATACCACTGGTACTGATACGACCGGAGACACGGGTACTACCGGGGGTACTGACACAACAGATCCCGGAGATACTGGAAACGAAACAGTCGGACCGGCCAATTGCCCGCCACTTACCGGGTCAGGGAATGTTTCTCCCATCGCAGGGCTCTATGATCTCAGTAACGATTTCGGAGGCGGCACTGATATTATCTATCTTCAAATCTCGGCCAGCGGCAACTTGATAAGTTACGACTACGCACAGGATGACTCTGAGCAGGGCGACAATTGCTATTTCATATTTTCAGGTGAGGCTGCATTGACTGCGACCGGGGGTGCAACTTATTCGAGCACTTTCTATGACGAACCGGAGTTGAATTGTGACACCGTGACAATCGACGGGTACATAGTTACCAGAAGTGACAGTACGCTGACCATTGACGGGCCGGATGTTGATGACGAAGACAACGACGGCGATACAACAGATCGGGAGATCGTAACTTATCCAGTCCTTAACGGCTTATCTACTCAAGATTTTAACGAATGCTAGCCAGTCCGGGTTAGGCCGTTGATACACTAAAGCCGGAGTGTTTCTGCTCCGGCTGCCCTGCGGATGATCAGGCTATTTCGATAAGCTGGCTATTTGGATCATCGGGCTATTTCTCGTTCAATCGCGGCATTAACATCACCAGGTTACAAGGTCGTGTGCGGCTGTCGAGCTGCTCTGAAATAAGCTTCTGCCAGGCGGTTTTGCAGGCACCAGGAGAACCCGGCATAACGAAAATATAAGTCGCGTTGGCAACTCCTGCCAATGCTCGTGATTGCAGCGTTGAGGTTTTTATGTCCTCATAAGACAGCACGCGGAACATTTCTCCAAAACCGTCAATTTCTTTATCCAACAGTGGTTGCACGGCTTCCGGGGTGCCATCCCTGCCGGTAACACCTGTGCCACCCGTGCTCAGAATGGCATCTACATTGGCATCTGCGATCCAGCTACTGAGCGCTGCTCTGATCTGGTATTTGTCGTCTTTTACAATCGACTTGTGAATGCAGTGATGGCCTGAGGACTCAAGCTCTGCCACCAGCAATTTGCCGGACTTGTCATCAGCTTCTGTGCGACTGTCAGAGACGGTCAGCACGGCAATGTTCAGTGGTTTGAAAGTGTCAAAGTCGGTCATAACTGTTTCAAGCAATTGAGCGTGCAATTATCTTATCAGTTATCGTGTCCGAATTTGGTCACCTTGGTTACCGGGTTTATTCACCAGGTTTAGTTATTAGGGCCGGTGCTGTGCGAGAATAGGCGACCTCACCAATGTCTGTTGATTGGGTTCTTTTCTTCGATGCTGGATAAACGCGAAATGTCAGAAAGACTGCAAAAATTGATGGCTCGCGCCGGTATTGAATCGCGACGTAAAATCGAATCTGCCATCACCGCCGGTGAGATTGTGCTTAACGGTGAAGTTGCTACTCTCGGCGCTAAAGCTGAAGCGGGCGATCGACTGCGCTATGCGGGTAAACGCTATCGTGTGGCGCAGGGCAGCGCTGAAACGGCGCGCGTAATTGCGTACCACAAGCCCGAAGGTAAGGTCACAACACGCTCTGATGAGCGCAACCGTCCCACCGTATTTCAGGATCTGCCGCGATTAAAGTCATCGCGCTGGGTTGCTATCGGACGGCTGGATTACAACACCAGCGGTTTGCTGCTGTTTACTGACAACGGCGATCTTGCTAACGGCTTGATGCATCCTTCCTCAGAAGTGGAGCGCGAGTATGCCTGTCGTGTGCGCGGACCGGTAAGTGATGAAGATCTAAAAAGGCTGCATGACGGTATCGAGCTTGAAGATGGCATAGCCAAATTTCAACGTGTCTGGTTTGATGGAGGCACCGACAACAATCAGTGGTACCGGGTTGTTTTAACAGAAGGCCGCAATCGTGAAGTCAGACGGGTATGGGCAACACTTGGTTATCAGCTGAGCCGCCTAATTCGTGTGCGATACGGACCGGTGGATTTACCCGGCTGGCTGCGGGCCGGAAAAATTACTGATGTGGAAGAGGGCTTGCTTACGCATCTTTATGAGGTGGCCGGCATCTCACCGAAGCATACAGAAGCACCATTGAGGCTGGAATTTGATTCGACCAGACGCGGTCGTAAGCCCGCGCGCGGACGTCGACCGGGTAGACGTTAGCTGGTTGAATTTATTGGGGTAGATCTGTAGTCAAACCAGCCCGTCGTTATCGACGGGCTGAATTTGGCGGAGAGAGAGGGATTCGAACCCTCGATACGCTATAAACGTATACACACTTTCCAGGCGTGCTCCTTCAGCCACTCGGACACCTCTCCAAAACTCTAAAATACAACACAACTCTAAATCGTTAACCCTCTACCACTACCCCTCTTTACCGCTCCCCTTGGGAGTGTAGATCGGGGAAGGGAAAGCCGACACATTGCTGCCGACATCGGCAATCTTCGGTGTGCCGCGCTTTTCGACTTCGTCAATCCTGATAACAGCATGCATCGGGATGATAGTCTGGTTGACACCTTCGAATTCAGTTTTCAGTTTTTCCTCCGACGGGTCAACCACCACTGTGGTGTGGGCATCGAACATCAGCCCTTCAATCACAACAAATCCGTACAACTCGCCCTGATAAACATCACGGGCGTAGAGTTCGTATATTTTATCCTGATTGATAAAACGGATGCGATATACGTGTTCTTGTGACATCGACAAATTTCCAGGCAGCGGGAATGCCGGTTGGCTGAGGGACGGACAGCACTGAAAATCCGTCTTGTACGGGACGTTCTAAAACCGAGCGCGCGATGATAGCACAGGCCAGAGGTTTGCGCGGTAGAGTAGCAGAGCTTGCGACCTCAGAATCCTGAATTGCAGTGATATCAGGAGAAGGGTGTCGGGCCTGAATGCAGATTAACGAGTCTAACCTACAACACTTTTTGCCAGCGAATTAGCGGACCGGGCTTTTCGGTTCTGCGTCGAGCCTCAGAATACAGTCTTCCTCACCGTGTGTTGGATAGTAGGTTCTGACCAGCGGGTCATGGCCTGGAATAATGTGGTCGTCGCTGTCGGCAAGCGCTCGGAGGGTGTCGAATCCGCTGAGCATATTTTCAAGATCCACGACGATCGGAAACGGCTTGGCCTTTAAAAAATTCTCATAGTAGTGACTGGCATCAGATGCCAGAACCACGTGACCACGGCGGGTTAAAACCCGCACGCATTGTAAGCCGCGCGAATGACCGCCGATCAGGTGCACTTCAACACCGGGGGCCACCTGACCGGAACCGTTGTGAAAGACAACCCGGCCCGAATAGAGTCGTCTGACCATCTCAACCACATGTTCGCCGCTGAACGGTTCTTTCAATACGTCGTGGCACATACAGGGGCCGGTTGCATAAACCATCTCCTGTTCCTGCAAGTGAAAATTTGCAGCGCTGAAGGCCGGCAGTGATCCTGCGTGATCGTAGTGAAGATGGGTGACAATAACGGTGTCTATTGAGTCCGGTGCTACGCCGAATCTTTTCAGAAGATCTGCGGGATCAATCTGGATTGGACGGTTGCGGGCAATGCCCTCTGCCGTGTCGTAGCCAGTGTCTACCAGAATTGTACGGCTAGTGTTGTTCGGGCCGGAACTTTTCAGCAACCAAAGATAGTAGTCCATGCCATGTTGGGCATCGTGATTATCATCAAAAATGAATGAGTCTTTTCGTGAGCGCGTATTTCGCTCGGCGTATTTAAGTGCGTAGATTTCCCAGACGTCATTCATACGGAACATTCCATTTTTGTTTGCGATGCTGCAGCCTGGTAGACCAGATCTACGAGTTCAAGGTTTCTCAGGTAGTCTTCAATACGGTTTTCGAGTGGAGTGTTGTGTAGCAGATGTTCGATAATATGTTTCTGTGTGTGGTAAACACAATCACCGCCAAAGTCGTTGTCGGTGAATGAATATTCTATCGGGTTCCAGTCGGTCTCACCGAAGTGACGAATCAGCAATTCACCATTGCCGTAAAGTGCGATGCTCCCTTGAGTTCCCTCTATAAGCATCTCACCCATAGTAAGGCGAGTATTGTCTGCGCTATGATCCAGTAGTCGGTTGCCGTCAAAGTGTGCCTGCAGATCACTGGCATAGTGAAAAACAAAATAACCGGCATCTTCTCCGGCAATTGCCGGGTTGAGTTTTCGCAGCACGGCACTTAGTGCCTGTGGTTCTCCAAAAAGGTATCTGAAAACATCAATGTAATGTACACCGGTTTCGTGAATCAGAAATTTCTTCATCTCACGGAAGTAGGGTTGTCTTTCAAGATACGCATCCGGCCCCTGACCATCACCGGGACGTAGCCTGAAGTTTGCCTGTAGTGCTGTTCCTATAGTGTTTTTATCTAACTCTGATTTTATCGTCCGATACCATGGTTGGAAACGAAAGTTCTCGTGGACAATAATTTCGGCATTGCTGTTTTTGGTTTTATCGAAAAGGTTAATCGCATTATCTCGCGAACCGCAGAGAGGCTTCTGGCAAATAATATAGGGGCACCCGATTGCAATAGATTCTAAGATTAATTCTGCGTGCGAAATCGGTGGTGTGGCGATATCCACAATTTGTATATCCGCGCTGTTCACGGTATTGACCGTTATAACGCTACTCAAAGAGTCTGTAATTAGTGTGTCAGCAGAGTTATACGAACAAACTTTCTCTTTTAATGAAGCGTGCTTGCTGAGATCCTGCTCGACGATCGCAATCAGTCGAACGTCGGTCAGTCGTAACCATGCATTGATATGGAATTGTGCAAAGTAACCGCCACCGATAACGACCACACCAACACTACTGCGCATAATTAAAGGCAATCCAGTACAGCCTGCGCGATAGATTCGGTCCCGGCTGTACCGCCAAGATCCCGCCCACAGCCCTGCGGCGTTGCGCAAGCTCTGGTTGCCGCGTTACGAAGCTTTAGTCCACTTTGGCTGGCCTCATCACATTGATGCGTTTCACCCAGCCATTCAAGCATCATAGCAGCAGATAAAATCATCGCCATTGGATTGGCCATGCCCTTGCCTGCAATATCAGGCGCGCTGCCATGGCAAGGCTGAAAGACCGCGTGGTCCAGACCAATATCAGCTGACGGGGCAAGCCCGAGGCTTCCCATAAGCCCTGCACCGAGGTCCGACAAAATATCACCAAACATATTCTCGGTAACCATGACATCGAGGTCCCATGGGCTTTGCACCATCTTCATCGCGGCGGCATCTACGTACATAGCGGAAGTTTCAATGTCCGGAAAGTTTGCCGCACGCTGTTCGAATATTTCTCTGAAGAACCAGAAAGAACGGAACACGTTGGCCTTGTCAACGCACATCAACTTTGAAGGTCGGTCTAAAAGTCTGGCCCGGCTTTGCGCGAGGCGAAAGCTGAAATCAAATAACTGTTCGGACACTTTGCGGGTAATACGTAATTGTTCGGTCGCATATTCATTATCAACAACGATGCCTTCGTCTTTATGCGCAAACAGCCCCTCAGTTGATTCACGAACGAGGACAAAGTCCAGATTAGCGGCGCGCGGGTCAGACAGGACCTGCGGCCCGTTTTCGAAAGTGAACACCGGGCGCACGCCGGCAAACAGATCCAATTCTATTCTAAGGTCAATTTGCGGCACCATTTCTGTGCCGTCCGGCTTTCTGATGTGTGGCAGCCCCATAGCGGAGAGCAGAATTGCATCACAGGCTTTTGCCGCAGCAACTGAATCCGGTGGCAGACACTCGCCTGTTTTTTCATGCCAAAGAGCGCCGGCGGGGAGAGTCTCAAAACCGAGTGAAAAGGTATTTGAGTCACGCAGAAGCTGGTTCAACACCTCGACCGTGGGAGCCATGATTTCCGGGCCAATTCCGTCACCTTCGAATACCGCGATCTTAAATTGTTGTTTTTTCAATTGATTATTCTACCGACAGTGTTGGCGGACCGGCTATTGAGCGAATTCTGCGCGGATTGCATCCGTATAGACCAATTTGGCGCAGGTAGGCAATTAGCTGTCCGTTGTGTAATATTAATGTCCAGTTTTAGAAACAGATAGTTATCTGTAGCTTTTCGCACCCTCGTGAGACTTTACTTTAAGTTCGCCGGAAAACGCGTTAGTACGACTTGCTTACCTCGTGGTACAAAGTGCGTGCAGTGTCCAGCGGGGTGCAGGGCTCTGCTCAATAATAACTATAAAAACAATATTGAGTTACCAAACATGGTCGAATCTGAAAGCCAACTAAGCGCGACCCGTGTCCAGTGTCAGGACGCTGTTGTGTTTGCAGCGAGCAGCTGTAGTGATGAAGTCCAGCAACGCGTCTCGCGACTGCTCGAGAAACTTCAGTCGCACAAGCTAATCAACTGCATTGATTATTGTGATGTCACCAAAGCGGATGCGATGGACTCGGTCTCAGACGATGCCACGTTGCTGGTGTTTTTAATTGATGAAGACAGCTTAAACGGAGCATGCTCATCGCGTGCTGCTTATCTTGCAACTCGTAAATCGGTTACCGGCAGGGCGCTCGTTATCCCGTTGATAACCAAAGCAGACACCGCATTTGAAAACTCGCCTTTAAGTTTCATGGCGCCGGTGTGCGCTTACAGTGAGCATCTCGACGCAGCGCTTGTGACGTTTGAGCAGCGCGCCAGGGAGTTCTTTGGCCAGGGTATCGTTAGAAAAAGTCAGGCTGTCTCTACAGACGTTACCAGTGCCGGATCATTTCAGTTCTCTGAACTGGTTTTTGATGCAAGGCTCGAAGGTGCTTCTCAGATAGCAGAAACGGTAGAACCGCTGCCGTGCCATATGAGCGCTTATGATGATTTTATCGAACACTTAATCGGGCGATTACAGGTAATGCGCATGCATGACCGTCGACGCAATCTGAATCTGTTTTCGGAAGCAGTGCGAACTGTGCTCGGGGCCGAGATGGTTTATTGTTATTACCGTAGCAAGAACGGAACTCTCCATATATATGAAGCAGAATCCAATCAACCGGTGCATGAGTGCTCTGCATCCGTTGTACATAGTGTGCTTGAAGACGCGCTGAAGGTTTACTCGCATGAGTTGAGTAAGTGTTCGCTTCGACTACAAAACTTTTTACCGCAGCTGGCTCCCGAGTCCGGCAGCAGTATTGAGTGCATGGTTGTGGTAAACGAAAAATTACCGAACTGCGGTGTGTTTGTGGCTGCGAAGGGTGGTTTTACTCGTTTTCCACTTACAGAGATCCTGAGTACTGTCATAAACACTTTGCATGATGAGCTGGCATGGTCAAAGTTTGAAACCTTTGAGAAACTTAAGGCGCGTGTATATGACGCATTGCGCAGGAATTATCGCTTTGTCAGCAAAGATATGTACGAAGATCGCCGTCGAATATTCCGCAATCAACTGGCAAATCTGAATATTCATTTCGAACCAATGTTTCGGTTTGATCGTGAAACCGAACATGTAGAAGTATTCGCCTACGAAGCATTGGCGCGGGAACATGAAAGCTCAAATGGTGCACCGGTTGAAGTCTTTAATACAGCTAGTCTGTGGGGAATGGGTTTTCAGTCTGAGCTGGATTCAACGCTGCTGCGGATTTCACTGGCAAGTTATGAGGCGCAGGTTCTGGAATCACTACCAGCTTCCGATATCAAACCATTGTCGTTAAACATATACCCGGCTACATTGAGATCAGTGGCATATCGCGAGTTGTTGTATGAGCTGCTGGCGAGGTCTGAGGTGCTCAGCGGGCATCATTTGATTATGGAAGTGTCGGAAAAAACTGTGGTTTCACCGGAGTATCAGATTGAAGCACGTCAGCAACTTGATGATTATCGTGAACTGGTTGATCAGCTTATCAAGCTAACCGGTGTGCGTTTTGCGATTGACGATTTTGGGGTCGGAAACTCTTCTCTTTCAAGACTTGATCGGCTCAAGCCGCATTATGTAAAAATTGATCGTGATATTCTGTCTTTCGACACGCAGATGGCGAGTACTTTGATCCGGTACTTAATTGACAGCCAGAGCAAGCAGGGGGCAAGTGTCATTCTCGAGGGCGTTGATATCCACAGCAAGCTAAGTCTTGATGAACTGGTTAAAGATATCGGCGTTGGCATCATTCAGGGTCACAGTCTGAGCAAAGCGGTAAGTGGTTTTGACCAGGCGTGGGAGCAACAAACCTGCGAGCGCGTTAAGCAGGATCTTGGTTGGAATACCACGGAACCAGCAGGCAAAGAGCTTATACTCCATTAAGGTCGACATCTGTAGCACTTGTAGCAGTAGATATACAAGAGTGGCTGTATGAAAAATGAAGCTACCGGATTTGCACGGCTGATCTCGGCATTCGGTTTTTCTATGAAAGGCCTGCAGAGTACTTATGTTACTGAGGCTGCTTTCCGTCAGGAAGTATGGCTTGCGTTAGTTTTGCTGCCGCTTGCCTTTTTTGTCGGCGGTTCGTCACGGGATATTGCCTTACTTATTGCCAGCGTCTTGTTGTTGCTGATCGTGGAGTTGCTGAATTCTGCAATAGAGAAAGTCGTCGACCGCATTGGTGATGAATACCACGAACTTTCAGGTGCCGCCAAAGATGCCGGATCGGCTGCTGTGTTGCTTGCTTTAGGGTTGGTTGTGGTTGTATGGCTCGGGGTTTTGCTATCTTGAGGTTTGCTTAGCGTAACCTTCTTTATGGCCACCTTCCAGATGTGCCTAACCTATGTCACCTGCTACAGTAACTTTTTACGCATCTCATCCAGGTTGCTATGGCGGATATCCTGTCCTTCAACCAGATAAATCACATATTCACAGATATTGCAGGCGTGGTCGGCGACACGCTCAAGTGATCTGGCACACCAGCTTACGTCGAGCGCATGGCTGATGTTGGCAGGGTTTTCCATCATGTGTGAAATTAACAGGCGTGAGAAATTTGCGTACTCTTTGTCGATCGCCTCATCCCTTGCGGCGGTGTGAAAAGCCGCTTCGACATCCATGCGGGTGAATGCATCAAGTGCGTCGCGCAGCATGCCTTTAACTTGCTCACCCAAATGATGAAGATCGTTATAGTAGGTCGGAACGTTGCTTTCGTTTGATAGCTTCACGCCGATACGGCCCAGCTTTTCAGCTTCATCACCGATGCGTTCAAGATCGCTGATGGTTTTGATGATTGTAAGCACCAGTCTTAAGTCACTGGCAGCGGGTTGTCGGCGGGCAAGAATTCTTGTGCAGTCTTCATCAATATCCAGTTCGAACTGATTGGCCTGATGATCGTCTTCCATGACTTGCAGGCCAATACCTTCATCCATCGTTAATACTGCCTGAAGGCCATTGTGAACCATTGATTCGACCAGCCCACCCATCGTCATCACCTTGTGCTTTACGTCATTTAATTCAACGTCAAAAGCGTGAGCGGTATGTCCTTCCGGGTTAAATGTTCTCATGGCTGTGCTCGGTAGTGGCTTTATTTATTGCGCTTGGTTGCGACAAAGACAGGGTGAATACGATTACCGCTATCCGAAGCGGCCGGTGATATAGTTTTCGGTCAGTTCATGGCGCGGGTTGGTGAATATAGTGTCTGTGTCACCAACTTCAACCAGCTTACCCAAATGGAAATAAGCAGTTCGTTGCGATACTCGTGCCGCCTGCTGCATAGAGTGAGTAACAATAGCGATTGCGTAGTTCTCGCGCAGCTCATCGATTAATTCTTCAATCTTTGCGGTGGCTATCGGGTCGAGTGCAGAACAGGGTTCATCCATAAGTATCACTTCAGGGCTGCAGGCGATTGTGCGTGCAATACACAGTCTTTGCTGCTGACCACCTGACAAACTTGTGCCTGCATCGTCGAGTCGATTCTTCACCTCTTCATAGATACCGGCTTTGCGCAGGCTGTTCACAACGATGTCATCAAGATCTGCCTTGTTGCGGTTTAACCCATGTAGTCGAGGCCCGTAGGCAACATTTTCATAAATAGATTTTGGAAACGGATTTGGCTTCTGGAAAACCATACCAACGCGTGCCCGCAATAAAACCGGATCTGTTTCTTTGCTGTAAATGCCTTCGCCATCCAGCGTTATTTCACCGGTGACGCGACAAATCGGGATGGTGTCATTCATTCGATTGAGGCAGCGTAGAAGTGTGGACTTGCCACACCCAGAGGGGCCGATCATCGAGATTACTTCATTGTTGGCAATGTCCAGATCTACCCCGAAGATAGCCTGTTTTTCTGCGTAGAAAACGTCGACGTTGGAGACGGACATCTTCGGGTTGTCTACCCGCGTCTCACCAACCGTGTCACCCAGAGAGGCAACAATTTCTTCAATTGTCTGCTCGGTGGGCGTGTCCGGCTCAAGATCAAGCGCGGGAACGTTGTTTTCTTTACTCATGATAATTTCCTGCGTACATTCCTGCGCGCATTTTGGGGTACTGGCGAATAAGTCCAGTGTGTTCGCTACTGGTAAGCGTTAATCGATACACTACCATTTCTGTTCAAACTTGCGTCGAAGCAGTACCGCAATTGCGTTCATTGCGATTAAAAATCCCAACAGCACCATGATGGCAGCGGAAGTTTTCTCGACAAAACCTTTTTCAGGCAAGTCTGCCCATTGAAAAATCTGCACCGGCAATACGGTCGCAGGGTCGGTGAGTGAGGTTGGAACGTCTACGATAAATGCCACCATACCAATCATGAGAAGTGGTGCAGTTTCACCCAGCGCCTGAGCCATGCCGATAATAGTACCGGTAAGGATACCCGGCATCGCCAGAGGTAGTACATGATGAAATACGACTTGCAGGTTTGAAGCACCCAGGCCAAGTGCTGCATCGCGTATGGACGGCGGTACAGACTTCAATGCTGCACGTGCGGAGATGATGATGGTGGGTAGCGTCATCAACGACAACACCAGACCCCCGACTATCGGTGCGCTGCGGGGCAGGTTAAAGAAGTTGATAAATATTGCCAGACCAAGCAGACCAAAGACAATGGAGGGGACAGCCGCGAGATTATTGATATTCACCTCGATAATGTCTGTCCAGCGGTTTTTTGGCGCGAACTCCTCCAGGTAGATGGCGGTTGCAACGGCAATTGGAAAAGACAGCGCAAGGGTAACCATCAGGGTCAGTATTGAGCCGAACAGTGAGCCTTTTATGCCCGCCATTTCAGGTTCACGCGAGTCGCCGCGGCTGAAAAATGTATGGTTAAATTTTGTTTGAACCTTATTGTCTGCTTTGAGTTCTTCTATCCAGGTAATCTGGTTGTCTTTAAATCGCCGCTTTTTTTCCGGTACCGAGGTGTCGATGTGGCCTCTAAGGTAGCCACTGGCATCATCACCTACCGGTAGCCATACGTTGATCGTTTGACCAATAAGGGAAGGATCTGCCATTACCATCGCTTGTAAGTCATATTGCCCGCCGGTGCTGACGAACTTGTACAGTGCCTTTTTGTCTTTGCGCTTTTTTACGTCGGGAAATAGCGCTAGCAAAGAGTTTTTGATCGAGCCGTTGTAATTGGCCTTGCGCAGTGCATCTTCATCCGGATTCTCATCGACTCCCAGTGTGTCTGCATCAAGAGTGACGTCAAGATTTAAAAATGTCTGTTTGAAAGCTGGCAAGCCGCGAATCGTGATACTGATAATCAACACGGCAAGAAAGGATAGACTCGCAACTATGGCAATAACGCCAAACAGCTTAAAACGCTTTTCCCGCGCGTAGCGTTTGCCGAGTGATTTGCGCACCTTTTCTGTGGTGTCGGATACCGTGGCCGAAGTATCTTGAGATTCGTTATTCAATCGTATTGCTCCCGATACTTGCGAACGGTTCGTAGTGCGATCACATTAAGAATCAGTGTGGTGACAAACAACATTAAGCCAAGGGCAAAGGCTGCCAGTGTTTTTGGACTGTCGAATGCCTGATCCCCGGTTAAGAGAGTGACGATCTGCACGGTCACAGTGGTTACCGCTTCGAGTGGGTTTATGGTGAGGTTTGCAGCAAGGCCGGCTGCCATTACTACGATCATGGTTTCACCTATCGCACGTGATACCGCCAATAGTATTCCACCAACTATGCCGGGCAGCGCGGCAGGAATAACCACCTTCTTAATCGTTTCAGATTTGGTCGCACCCAGCCCGAGTGATCCATCACGCATCGCTTGCGGTACTGCAGTGATAACATCATCAGACAGTGAAGAGACAAACGGAATAATCATGATGCCCATCACCAGGCCTGCAGCAAGCGCGCTTTCAGACGCGACGTCGAGACCGATGGACTCACCAACATTGCGAATCAGTGGTGCGACGGTGAGCGCTGCAAAGAAGCCATAGACCACGGTTGGTATGCCTGCGAGAATCTCCAGAAGTGGTTTGGCCCAGGCGCGAACCGTGCTGCTTGCATATTCCGCAAGATAGATTGCAGACATCAGGCCGAATGGTACCGCTACAAGCATTGCGATAGCCGAGATCAAAAGCGTACCTGCAAAGATCGGAACTGCTCCGAAGCTCCCGGAACTGCCAACCTGATCTGCACGTATGGAAGTTTGCGGACTCCAGTGCAAACCGAAAGCAAATTCGGTAAACGGCACCTTGTTAAAGAATCGCAGGGATTCAAACAGCACGGAGAGCACAATGCCCAGAGTCGTGAAAATGGCAATGCAACTGCAACCGATAAGAGCAATCATAATTGCGCGCTCAACAGCCACTCTTGCACGGGTGTTGGAATGGATCTTCTTAAGACCGTAAAAGAAACCCGCTAAAGCCGTGAGAATAACGGCAATGCTTTTCAGTAAACGACTGCGGTCCCGGGTTTCTGCGTAGTGAGCTGCTGCAGCGGTTCGGACAGAGTCGTTCGCTGACTGCGATATTCCACCGGTTGCAAGGTTCTTAATATCATTGAGTACGAGATTGCGCTCACCTTCCGGCAGGCTTTGAACTTCTGCAGACAAGGTGCCCATGGTACTTTTCTTAAGTATTGTTGGTTCCGCGACTGACCAGATGATAAGGACTATCAATGCAGGTAGTGCAGTATAAATTGCGGTGAGATAACCGTAGTACCGTGGCAGCGAATGCATTAATGTGCCATTTTTTCGCAAGGTCGCGGCACGTGATCTGCCAAGTACATAAGCGATAGCAGTCAGTATGAAAATGACCAGAAACAACATGCTGGTGCTCATGATGCCAGGATCTCAAATTGCATAGGTTCTCAAGCTCGTTACTGGCGCTGCATGAATGCGTTGTTTTATAACGCAAAAAAACGGAGCCTCACCAGCTCCGTTGTTCATTGTAACTAATGATAAGTGAGTCAGCGGGCTGTGGCAAAGTAAAGTGCCACCGAACTTCCCGCAAAGCCCACTCTCGTGAAAAATACGGGTTAGTCCATCGTCATCGTTTCAAGAGCGGCAATGCTTGCTGCACTTTCTTCGCGAATGTCGTCACCTAACGGGATCATGCCTTTGTCTGCAAGATAACCTTCCTCACCCCAGGCGCCTTCGCTGGTGAATTCAGCCAGGAACTCATCAATGCCCGGTATTACGCCTACGTGTGCTTTCTTTACATAAAAATACAGCGGTCGTGATACAGGGTAGCTGCCGTCGGCAATCGATTCAAAGGTTGGTTCAAAACCGTCAATATAAGAAGGTTGAACCAGATCGCTGTTCTGTTCCAGAAAACTGAAACCGAAAATGCCCAGTGCATCCGGGTTCGCTTCAAGCTTTTGCACAATCAGATTGTCATTTTCACCGGCTTCAATGAATGCACCGTCTTCACGAATGGTGTGGCAGACTTCTTTAAACGTCTGGCTGTCAGACTCTTTCAGCGCTGCGATAGATTCAATCGACTTACAACCACCTTCCATTGCAAGCTCGACGAATGCATCACGTGTACCCGATGTTGGGGGTGGGCCGATTACTTCAATGTCTATTTCTGGTAAGTCAGGATTAACATCGAACCATTGCACATAAGGGTTTTCTATCAGCTCGTCACCGCCATCCGGATCTGGAACTTCTTTAGCCAGAGCCAGGAAGATATCTTTGCGAGTCAGCTCGAACAGCTCGGCGTCGATCGAGTTTGACAGGGTGATGCCATCGTAGCCAATCAACACCTCAATAATTTCTGTAACGCCATTTTCAGCGCAGCTTTCAAACTCGCCTTTTTTAATGCGACGTGAGCTGTTGGTGATATCAGGGTGCTCAACACCAACGCCATTGCAAAACAACTTCATACCGCCGCCGGAACCGGTAGATTCGATTTTAGGCGTTTTGTGTTTGGAGGTCTGGCCGAATTTTTCGGCGACAACCGTCGCAAATGGATAGACCGTTGAGGAGCCGACAATACTGATCTGATCGCGTGCTGTCTGAGCGGATGCCATGCTGCTGGCTAGCAGCAGCGCTGTAACCTGTGCGGCGATAGTGGCAGTTTTCTTCGCGGTTTTTGAGATTGCGCTAATTCTAGTCATTTATGGTTGATTCCCTACGTTATTTACAATTGCCTTAGTATAGATCCCGAATATGAACCTTTCGTGACAAGCCTGCCGGATGCTCGCACGCTTTTGCGAGCGGGCATTAGGCGCTCAATGTTAGAGCGATGCCGCGTGAGCCTCCTGTTCAGTGAGGATTTTCTCTACCGGAAAAAGAATCTCAAAGGTGGTGCCACGGCCCGGCATGCTGCTGATCCGGAGTTCACCCTGATGGCGGTGGACAACGTGTTTGACAATAGACAGCCCAAGACCGGTACCACCGGATTCGCGTGACTGTTCGCTGTCGACCCGATAAAAGCGCTCGGTGACATGAGTAATGTGTTGTGGTGGTATACCCGGCCCGTTGTCACTGACCAGCAATCGTGCACCACCATCAGGGGTGGCTTGCCATCCTATCTGTACAACGGTACCTGCGGGAGTATGTTGTACTGCGTTAATGCACAGGTTGGTGCAGATACTTTTGATCTCTGATTCACTTCCGGACAAGTAAATACGGTTATCAATGTTGGTTTCAAAGGTGTGATTGCTGCCCAGCTTGTTGTCTTTTATGTCTTCACAAATCGACTCGAGCATGTCGCCGACTGCTATTGGTGTCAGTTTGGATTGTTCGAGTTGCTGATTCTCCAGTCTGGATAGCGTCAGTAGATCAGTGACGATATCTTTCATGCGGATCGCGTGTTCCTCTGCAATGGCAATTTTTTGTCTGGCTTCAAGTGGTAACGATGCATCTTCACCGAGAAGTTCCAGATAACCATTCACAACGGTAAGTGGGGTTTTTAATTCGTGTGAAGCATTAGCAATGAAGGCTGCACGCGTTTCACGCAACTGTACGCGCTGACTCACATCACGTGCACTGAACAGGTACATGTTCTCTGCGTAGGCAACCCGTCTGACTGCTAAAGTAATGTTTTTGTTTGCCGGTGACTGGAACTCTATTTCGATTTCTTCAGGGTTGTTATCCCTAACGTATTTTTGAAAACCGATATCACGTACAAGGTTGTCTATTCGCTGGCCAGCATCCCGATTGCCACGAATACCAAGATTGGTTTGTGCAGCTTCGTTTGCCCAGATAATTTCAAAGTTATCATTGGTGACAACTGTTGCGTCCGGTAGTGCCGAGGCGGATCGGTTATACCAGCCAAGAATTCTTTTCATCCGTGCTTTGCGGTCTTTATCGCTTTGTTTGCTGCGAAAAATAAGCTTTTCAATATTACCAATAACACCATCGGTATCAGGCGCAGTACTTCTTTTTGCACCTTTGTCCAGCCAGGTATCGACTTGATCTGCCTGGTAAACAAGCCAGCAGGCGTAGGCAAAATAGGAGATTGCAAGGCCCATCCAGACTGAGCCGATCACCCAGCCAACAGCAACGCCAAACAAACCGATCAGTATGATTCGGGATCGTTCAACAGATAAATGTGATTTGGCTGGCATGGCTATTTAATGGGTAGTCAGGCTGCGAGTCTGTAGCCGGTACCACGCACAGTTTCAATAAACTTTCTAACACCATGGGCACGTAATGCTTTACGCAGTCGAAGTATGTGCACATCTACGGTGCGTTCCTCAACTATAGCATTCGCATCCCAGACATTGTTAATGAGTTGCTGTCGGCTGAATACCTGATGCGGGTTGCTTAACAACAACTGCAATATCTTAAACTCGGTTTGACCCATTGATACCAGTTCATTGTTAACGGTGACCCTCAGTGAGCTATTATCAAGTGTTATAGCACCGTGGCTAAGCAAATTCGGGTTTTTTTGCCTGGTGTGCCGTCGCAGCACCGCTTGTACTCGCGAGAGGAGTTCACGTGGTGAAAAGGGCTTGGTGATGTAGTCATCCGCACCGGCATCAAGGCCTGCAATGGTATCGTCTTCTGTACTGCGAGCGGTAAGCATGATGATCGGCAGGTCAGCTGTTTCTGTTTTGCTGCGTAGCGATTTGATCAAGTCAATGCCGGTGACTTGCGGCATCATCCAGTCAATGATGGCAAGGTCGGGTGTTGCCTGTGCGAAATGCGTTTTTGCTGTCATAGCGTTATTGCACATAACTATGTCATAGTCATGACCCACAAGCGCATCACTAATCAGTTGTCTGATGCCTGATTCATCTTCAACGACAAGGATTTGAGGTAGCCTGTCCACGCAGATGGTCCACACGGATTGTTCACATGGCGGCAGTTTACTCTGCCTTGTTCCTGCGATGGGTGGTTTTTTCGGTTATTTTTCATCGGGAAGTGTTGAAATTTCTCGATCGCAGTTGTTGTCCCTGACGGCGAAAGGATGTCGGTGACACCGCGAAGCTGTTGATTCCCTGTCAGCATCTATTATCAGAATCCCCTTGAAAGAGCGACGGCAAACCCCGACAATAGTCGGGTTCAATGGTGCTTTGCATCGGCCCTCTCGCGACGAGAAGCCGTTAACCCCGTCAGGCCCGGAAGGGAGCAGCGGCAGCGGTGGATTCGGGTGCCGGGATGTGGCTGGTGTAAGGTGCCACCCAATTCCCTGTCCCGAAAGGATCATCCCGCTCCCGTGTTATTTCTGGTGAATTCAACTGGTGTAATGGCGGTCATCGTGGCAGGTGTTGCAGGCATTCGCCGCTCTTCAGTCGCGTGCGGCGAGGAGTGAGTTTCAGATGAGTTACGAAGCACTGGCGCGCCGCTGGCGACCACGACGTTTCGAAGACATGCTCGGTCAGGAGCACGTACTGCGGGCGCTGAGCAATGCTCTCGATCAGGACCGTCTGCACCACGCCTATCTTTTTACCGGCACCCGTGGCGTCGGCAAAACCACTATTGCGCGTATTTTTGCCAAAAGCCTGAACTGCGAGAAAGGCGTGAGTGCAACACCGTGCGGCGAATGCTCTGCGTGCAAGCAGGTTGATGACGGACGATTTCTCGATTTAATCGAGGTTGATGCGGCGTCACGTACCGGTGTTGATGATACCCGTGAACTACTCGATAACGTCGCGTATGCACCCAGTAGCGGTCGTTACAAGGTCTACCTGATAGACGAAGTACACATGTTTTCGAAGAGTAGTTTCAATGCACTGTTGAAAACACTTGAAGAACCCCCTCCGCATGTGAAGTTCCTGCTCGCGACCACTGATCCACAGAAGCTGCCAATCACGGTATTGTCTCGATGTTTGCAGTTTAATCTCAAGGAGATGCCGGATCAGCTGTTGCGACCTTACCTCTCCAGGTTACTCGACAGTGAAAAAGTCACTTATGAAGAACAGGCGGTGGCGCATGTGGCGCAGGCGGCAGATGGCAGTGTTCGCGACGCACTCAGCTTACTTGATCAGGCGATAGCGTATGGACAGGGTGCGATTAAATCCGCTGAAGTAGAGGCAATGCTTGGCCGTTTTTCTCCATCGCGATTGTATGATGTGCTCGACGCAGTTGCAGCCGACAAGCCTGACCAGGTATTCAAGCAGGTCGAAGAGCTTGCTGCCTATGTGCCTGACTACAACTATGTTCTGGGTGAGTTGCTATCGCTGCTTCACCAGATTGCAACCGTGCAAACGATAGATAGCGTGCAACAGGGTAGCGTGCATGATGAAAAACGCCTGCAGAAATTTGCAAAGGATATCTCACCGCAGGACGTACAGCTCTGGTATCAGATAGGTATTACCGGAAGACGTGACATGCCTTATGCACCTAACCAGCGTCAGGCACTTGAAATGATATTAATCAGAATGCTTGCTTTTAAGCCATTCGTTGAGAGCGCGCAGGTAGCATCTGGACCGGCAGGTGCAGTGCAACCTGCATCCTCACCGGCACCCCGGGCAGTGACAACAGCACCCGGGGCACCAGGCAGAGCAACCGGACAAGCGCCTGCTGCACCTGTTGCTGCAGCAGCTTCAGCTGCCGAAAACGCACCACGAGAACAAGTATCACCAAAGTCCCAGCCAGTCAGGCAACCGGAGACAGCCGCAGAAGCGCGAAGTACTGAAGAGGAACAGCCGCAGTTGCCACCGGCAAAACTTAAGTGGAAGCCCGAGCAATGGCGGCAGATATTATCCGAGATCGAAGTTTCCGGTATGCCATTGCAGCTGGGCAGAAACTGTATTCTTCATTCAGCTTCCAAAGACCAGGTGCACCTTCATCTTGATCCTGAATATGAAACGCTTGGTTCCCCTCGCAGTAAGGAGCGTCTGCGGGAAAAAATGTCTTTGTATGCGCAGGGTGAAGTGCAGTTGAAAGTTACCATTCCGGAAAACGCGCCGCAAGGCACACCTGCTATGCTCGACAAGCAAGCGGAAGAAGATAAGCTTAATGAAGCCAGAAGCTCTATTGCTGATGATCCGGTGGTGGCGGAAATTGTTGCCAAGTTTGATGCCGAGGTCAGCACCGGCAGTATCAGACCTGTGGATGATCAAACGGATACCTGAGCTTAATAACTTTGCTTAAGGTTTGGATAGAATTTAAAACTTTTAACTATATCTCTGGCGTGGTTTACAACAGCCACAGGGCAGGGAACAACCATAGAGGTTAACCATGAAAGGTGGTTTAGGCGCCATGATGAAGCAGGCGCAGGAAATGCAGGAAAAAATGCAGAAGGCGCAGGCTGATGTAGCCAGCCTTGAGGTCGAAGGTCAGTCTGGCGGCGGGCTGGTAAAAGTATTGATGACCGGCCGGCATGAGCTGCGCAAAGTGGACATTGATGCAAGCCTGATGACAGATGACAAAGAAATGCTTGAAGATCTCGTCGCGGCCGCTGTTAACGATGCATCGCAAAAGCTTGAAAACAAAACCAAAGAAGTGATGGAAGGGGCAACCTCGGGAATGCAGTTACCTCCCGGTATGAAGCTGCCGTTCTAATTTTTATATCTAGTTGTAGTTTTAGGGTGTCGCTTACTTAATGGCCGAACCACTGCTTGACCAGTTAGTTGACTCGTTACGCTGCCTGCCGGGTGTCGGCCCGAAGTCTGCGCAACGTATGGCTTTTCATTTGCTGCAGCGTAATCGAGAGGGTGGTCGGCGTATGTCAGAGCTGTTGCGCCTGTCTATGGATCGCATCAGCCACTGTACTGTCTGTCGTGATTTTACCGAAGCGGACGTTTGCAGAGTTTGTTCGGACAATACCCGGGAGCATGAGAAGTTATGCATCATCGAGTCGCCCTCGGACCTGGCCGCGCTTGAGAAAGCCACAGACTATCGCGGGCTGTACTTTGTACTGCACGGTAAGTTGTCCCCGCTTGATGGCATAGGCCCCGAGATGCTCGGGCTTGATGAGCTGACGGGTCGCTTTGACTCCGGCACGATTCGCGAAGTTATTCTGGCAACAAACTCAACGGTAGAGGGTGAGGCAACCGCCCACTATATCGGCGAACTGGCTCGTGCCAGACAACTCTCTGTTATGCGTATAGCGCATGGGGTACCGTTGGGTGGTGAGCTTGAATATGTAGATGGTGGCACGTTGTCACATGCGTTTGCAGGTCGCACGCCTGTTTAATTCGAGCTAGACTGGTTGTTTTGCCGGTCCAATCATGCCGAAGCCCAAGCAACAGTACGATTTCAACAAGCTTACAAAGCGCCTGCGCCGCAATACGGCTGAGGCAATTGTCGATTTTAATATGATCGAAGACGGCGATCGGGTGATGGTTTGCCTGTCCGGTGGCAAAGACTCCTACACCATGCTCGACATGCTGCTCAGCCTGCAAAAGAAAGCCCCGGTGAGTTTTTCGCTCAGAGCAGTGAATCTTGATCAGAAACAGCCAAATTTTCCGGAGCATATTCTTCCGGAATATTTGCAATCACTTGGTGTTGAATACGATGTGATCGAGCGAGACACCTACTCCGTCGTGAAGCGGGTCATCCCCGAGGGTAAAACCACATGTGGCTTGTGTTCAAGACTAAGGCGTGGAACGTTATATGGTTACGCTGAAGAACATGGCTTTAATCGTATAGCGCTGGGCCATCACCGTGACGACATCATCGAGACTTTGTTCTTGAATATGTTTCATGGTGGCAGCTTACAGGCTATGCCTCCCAAGCTGCGGAGTAATGATGGTAAGAATATGGTGATAAGGCCGTTGTCTTATTGTAAAGAGAAAGACATTGAAAAATATGCACAGGAAAAAGATTTCCCGATCATTCCATGTGATCTCTGTGGTACTCAGCCGAACCTTCAGCGTCAGAACATTAAGCAGATGCTACGTGAGTGGGATAATACCAACCCCGGCAGGGTAGAGTCAATTTTCACCTCCCTCACCAATGTAAAGCCTTCACAGCTGGCCGATCGTAATCTGTTTGATTTTGCCGGTCTTGAAGTAGCTCGAGATGAGATATCTTCGCCTGGCCAATCGTTGGATAGTACAGCTACCGCGCTGGCTGACAGACAAGATCATCCTATGGCAAACAGTGCTGATGAGCGGGTACTTAACTGGATGCCTTCAGCCGTAACACGATCTGATTCATTGGTGTAGTGGATTATATGGAACCTGTGTCTTTAAAGTCACAAATGGCAGATCTGCTTTCTGCACGCGATATTGTGTTTGATCAGGAGGGTGAGTGGCTGATTCCGTATGGCGAGTTACCTGCGATCCGAACCAGTTGGTTCGCCGGTGAAAACAGTGGCAGGCTTGATGTTGAAGTGTTACTGCAGGATAACCGCATTATTCATGAGTGTTTTGCGGGGGTTGGTCAGCAGGAAGCCGGAATTCAGGACGCAATGAACAGCTTTGTCCTGAACTCGTTTCCCGTATTGCTTGCGGCGTTCTGGAAAATTAACGACCCGGAACAAGTCACCAGCAAAGAGCTGCTTGCATCCGGGACGCTTTACAATGCCTATATTGGTAGTATCAGCTTTCGCGGCAGTGTTGAAGCGGACGCG
This sequence comes from uncultured Granulosicoccaceae bacterium, assembly GCA_937998875.1. Classification (GTDB taxonomy): domain Bacteria; phylum Pseudomonadota; class Gammaproteobacteria; order Granulosicoccales; family Granulosicoccaceae. Next base: position 37,590 of record CALLBO010000009.1, on the reverse strand, counting down.
AGTATTCCTGAAGGTTTTGTAGAGCTGACTGAAACCGCCATCAGAAACGAAACTACGTTGCTCGGAACCCACTGGTTCCGAAGCTTCTTTTGCAACGTGGCAGAACAGCATACCGTTGAAGCACTGGCGAACAACGAACCGTGGGCTGCGGGAATTGACGCGCTGAATAAACTGGAGTGGGAAAAATCACCCGGCTATTACAGCGTTCGACAGTTTATTGTTTTGCGTGAGAAAGAGTAGTCTCTTAAGCGTCGGGGATTCTACCAGCTGAACTGCCATGCTTTAGCCTGCAATGTGTGATCATGTGAGTGGGCATATCACTATGTATTCGGTATAGCGTAACCTGATTTAGGTATTATCTTCGCCATGACCATAGAGCTACAGTGCAGTTATTCGACCATCAGCAGCAAAGCGCTGATGGCCGAAGTTATCCCGGATTACTGTATAGATGATCCCGTAGATTGCGTTTTCTGGGAGCGAGGATCTAATGATACTTATGTGATCCGGTGTGCCAATGCCAGATATTCAATGCGTATCTATCGGCACGAGAATTATCCGCGTGATGAAATAGACTTCGAAGTCGATGCACTGAATTACCTGCACAATCAGGGGTTTCCAGTGGCTTTCCCGATAGCGCGGAAGGCAGGTGGATACGTTACCGAAATTGCGGCACCGGAAGGGGTGCGCTACGTGTTAGTAACGGCGTTTGCAGAAGGCAGTTCGCTCGAATGTGAATCGGTAGATGAGTTTCGACTATACGGAGAGTCGCTTGCCCGCCTTCATGAAGCATCTCAAGGTTTCACGTCATCACACAAGAAAAAGGATCTCGATCTTAACAATTTCATCGATGACTCGGTGAAATCGATAACGCCTTTCCTTTCACACCGGCCGAAGGAGCTTGAACTGCTGAACCAATATGCCAGTGACGCCAGAGATGAGGTAGCTCGTGTTGGCGAAGAGGGTATGGATGTCGGGTTTTGTCACGGCGATGTGCATGGCGGTAACGCTCATCTGCACAATGGTGTGCTGACGCACTTTGATTTTGAAGAGTGTGGTTTCGGGTATCGTGTTTTTGATCTGGCGACATTCAAATGGGCCTTTAATCTGGAAGACTCAAACTCTGAAAAGTGGCTGGCCTTTGTGGAAGGCTATGAATCGGTTCGTAAGTTTAGCGCGGCGGACTCTGAGCTTGTCGATACCTTCGTTTTACTTCGCCATATCTGGCTAATTGCGTTCCACATGCGTAACGCCGATGATTTTGGTGGTGAATTAACAAGTGATGGATACATTGATCATCAATGGAGAAAGCTCAAGAGCTTTAACAGGGAAGGTATCGGTGCCGCGTTAACCACAGAAGGTGATTACACAAAGGTAGTGCGGGTAGTCGATAACGGGCCGGCTGCGCTTAGCGGGGAGATAAATGCGGATGATCGAATTATTGCAGTTGGCAATGGTGACGAAATGAAAGATATAACTGGCTTGCCAGTTGATGAAGTGGTTGATCTGATCGCCGGGCCAGCCGGTTCTACTGTGCGGCTCAGAATATTGCCAGCTAACATGCCTGCCGGTTCACCCACCAAGGTTGTTACGATAGTGCGTAGTAAGCTGAGGCTCTAGTTAGCCAGTGATGGTAACCACTCAAGGACAGGAAGGAAGAGCCAGAAACGGTATAAGTCAGGCCGCTGCCAGCCGGGTGTGTGTCTTTTTTTGCGATCGAACCTGCCGCTTGAAACAACTATCTAGCCTGCATAATTCAAGAGGCGACCAAGCAGTTTAAGATAAGAGGCTGTATTGATAGAGTTTAATAGTAATTTTGCCTGTAATCAGAAATAACACGCCGTCTATTCGATACCAGAGACCCCGTCGTGAACGGGAGCGGGCGCGTCACATCTCACCCGATCCCGTCGGCAGTTGGCGAGCCACGTTTCTCAGGCGATCGAGTGACCTGTTTAGCGCTATTGACTCTGGATGCCGAATCCTCATGAATAATGCAGGCTAGAGTTCATCTGCGCCGGCGTCGGTAGTAATCAGTCTCCGGTTTTTTCCGTCGATATCCTGTGCGGCGCTATCGAGTGTCACGACTGCGTTAGTAATGCCTTCTACTTCAGAGGCGAGATGAAGATCTCCGTCTGTTGGATTAATAAAAATAGACGAATCGTCAAACAGTACGTTACCAACATCGACATACTCATTGTCGCTTCTATCACGGATTGGGGCATCGGAGAGATTGTTGGCTATGGTCCCACCGTTACTGTCAAAGCGAAGCTCGATAGCCAGTGGTGTATTGCCGTTGGTCAGTATGGTGTTGTGTAACACCTGAGTGTTAGGTGAATTCCAGACGATTATCGGTGCATCTGCGTTGTCTTTGCGATTCTGGCTGTATCGGTTTTTGCGCATCATTATCATGTTATTTCTGATAATTCCGCCGGAATGATCAGGTTGGCCGTCTGCCCTTTGCCTGAGTCCAAACGCTATCGCTCTATCGACATCAATAAACAGATTGTTTTCTACAATGGTGTTTGATGATAAATCCCAAGCCAGTAGGGCAGGGTTCCATAAGTAATCTGCCGTATCCGGGGTATTAATATTTTCAAAACGATTATTGCTGATAAACCAATTGCTACCGCCATGTAGCGATATACCTTGTGTGTAGCCGATACCCGGCCCGTGATCTGTTACGGGTGAGCCATTGGTATATTTCATTACTGAATATTCAAGGCGTCCGTTGTTTGCGCCTTTGCCCTGATCGGCGCTGACTTTTACAAACTGTTGGCCTGTATCAAGCATGGCGACATTATAGACTTGTGGTGAGTCGGCTCCGGGCTGAATGGCGATGGCATGGTAGTACACTTGTTCAATCGTTAGGTTTTGAACTTTCAGGAAACTGGCTTCGGTATAGATTCCGTGTGGTACCGCGGCTGCACCAGAGGCGTTCTCCATGCCTTTGCCAATGAGTCGAACATCATCACAGCGGTCACTATTGCCGCGCAGTGTGACGTTATCAGCGGTGACTGCGACTACATTTTCAAGCAGGTATTCGCCTGGCTCGATCAGTATTACAGTATTAGGTGCCGCTTCATAGGCAGCAGCACTTAGGTCGTCTCCGGGTTTAATAGTAACAATGGTCTTGCCGGGATCTGACTCTGCGGGCGGTGCAAGAGAAGGTGCTGTCTGGCAAATGCTTTGAGTGGTGCCCATAGTAGTGCCAATGGCGGCACTGATGGTTGGCTCGACTGTGTTATTGTCGGTGTCCGGCGCCGGGCTTGCGTTCTCCGTGAGCGGGTTTTGTGCGTTTGCGGCAGTAACGGGTTCTTCGCTGTTGGTTGTAGTAACAGTTTCGGCAGGGTTTTCTGGTGTTGATAGGGAGGGTGCGTCTGTGGCAGCGTCAACAGAGCCGTTTTCCTGGTTGCCGATTGCTGTGTCATTATCACGATTGGAGCTTTCAACACTCTGTGGTATCTGCGCAATTGAGGCCGGGTGTTCCTCTGAGTCGGCACTACAGGCGGTAATGCTCAGCAGAACTGCCGAAGAGATGAAAAGTCCGGGTATGTTAATTTTGATCGGTACCAGTGTTAGCTTAACAACTGGCAGGCGATATTTAGACCACTTTTAGGTGCAGACTTCCCTTAAGTGTTACATACCCGTTATGGTTGAATTGTTTTAGCTCACCTCAGAATGCGTTGTCGAACTGTTTGATCACATCAAGCGTGAATTTGTACTGCTGGTCTGAGTCATCAGCCCCGATGATCGGATATTTCCGATTGTTAGGTTTCAGCGCAACTAATCTAAAACGTTTGCCGTTCAAATTAAACGGTCGCTGATAGTCTTCAGCAGTAAGATCAAACCCGGGGGCCAGCGCTTCAAACTCAATGCGTTGAAGTTTTTCAACATCAACGGTTGAGGGTGTTGCCAGCGCAATGGTGAAATCACAGGTTTGCGCGTTATATCTGCATTTGGTAGCACCTGTTTCCAATCCGTGTTGTCTGGCATAGGTTTTAATTATCGCTACGAGGTCTTCCTGCACTTGCAAGACAGTTTGTGGTGTAAAGCTCTGGATGGGTTCCGGTGCGGTGTTTTTTGAAGAATCTTTTTCGGTGTCTTTAGTTTCGCTTTGTACCTGTTGTCTGGATTTAATAACCAGCTGACCGAGGGTTTCTTCTTTTCTGCCGCGTATCCACATCTGCGACCATTTGCGGCGTGGCTTTTTGTGGTAGCTATGAAAAACTTCATTGGTGGTTTTATGCACCAGTAACCAGGGTGCCTCCGGCGTTACGATTGAATCATCGAAACAGGCTTCCGGCCTTGCGCCAATTTCAATACAGATTTCTTTCCAGCGTTTGTCATGGGCGCAATTTTCACCGTGTCGCTCATAAGCCAGTGCGTGGGCGATTTCGTGCAGGATGGTGTCGGTAACTTCTTCGTCTGAATTCAGCTCGCAAAGAGATCTGCTCAGGCTGATTTGTTTCTTCGTGAAATTGCAAACACCAAATCTTTTCACTGCGTGATCCAGACATGCACTCCATCCGCTAAGGGCGTGTGTTTCCATTGACGATTTGAGTTGGGCCAGTGCCTGATTGGGATTCATCTCTGTGCCTGTGCCTGTGCCTGTGCGTGCAGTGAAATTATATTATTCGCATGCGTTCGAGCAAGCAAGCGGGAAGAATCTCTTCGGGATCCTTAGTGGTTATATAGAGGTTGTTACGTGATAATATTCAGCGGGAAGATTCATTTCACCGTTACCCTTTGATTGGTCCGGTATTCAGGCGCGATGTTTAGATGATACTTTGAAGTTAAATCGTTGAATAACACAATATCAGAAGCCAAAGGCCGGATGCTTCAATGGGTAGAGCAGTGTGTGATCGGACTGTCCCTGTGTCCGTTTGCATCTGCCCCGTATCGGTCAGGTCGTGTTCGCGTTGTCATTTGTGATAGTGACTGCGTAGAAGGTTATCTTGCTACGATAAAGACTGAGCTCGAAGCGTTGAAGGGTAACCCGGACACCATCGAGACTACCCTGATTGCCTCTATTACTGCGTTGCCGGATTTTCTCGACTTCAATGATTTTCTAGCTGATGTAGAAGCGTTGTTGCCGCAGGAAAATCTTGAGTCACAGTTTCAACTTGCGAGTTTTCACCCGCAATATCAGTTTGCAGGTACTGATAAAGATGATGCAGGCAACTACACCAATCGCGCACCGTATCCGGTTATACAGTGGTTGCGGGCTGATACGGTTGCCAAAGCGGTAGAAACTACTGATACGCTTGCCATACCTGAGAAAAACATCAACCGCCTGGAAACCCTGGAGCGAATGGAACTACGCATGCTGTTTCCCTGGGTTGGTTAACAGCAGGGTAGGTAAGCTACGGGGTATTTTTCAGGTATTGCTGGCCTGGTTTCGTTTTGCAGTGGTAACGGGACCCACTCCATTAATCTGTTGAATATTAAATTCCTCTGCAAAGTTTTTTTGAGCAGGCTTTGTTTTTGGCGTCTGTGGTATACCGAATCGCTCTTTCAGGCTTTGTAGTGCTTTGAGGTGACTGATTCCTGGTTGAGGAATAACACTGAAATTCAATTTTGAAGGGTGCAGGATTGATTGTTCAAACAGAACCTGCAGTTCGTTGATGTAGTGGAGGTTTGATAATGATTCTGCATGCACCCGAACCTTGAGTGATCTGCTGTCACTGAATTTAAATAGCTTTTCGCTCTCACAGAGTGTTTTATGGCCATGTGCAGATTCAACCAGTGTATTGCAGTCCAGTGCAGTTAAAAATTTATTGTTCCAGAGCTTTGCGACGTGGTACAGAAAATTCGGGAGAGTTGTGCTTAGGGCGCCTGGTTTGGCGCTTTTGCTCGCCAATGACAGCCCTTCGAACTCGACGGCATGCTTTTTAAGCTGGTTTGTAAAGTGTTCAATTCGTTTTTGGGTGATCGCTTTACTGCTGATTCCATACTTGCTGTGCAGTGTGTCTAGTACGGTAGGCACAAGATCTGAGTGAGCGGGTACCGCTGGGCTGCTTTGTATAAACAAAGCATAGATTTCAGACAGCGCATCCGCTAAGTAGTCGCCAACAAGCGTACTATCCAGATCTGCGTTTGTGATAATCAACAGGTGATCATGTTGCGTGTTCATCGGTACAACACAGTATCGAAAACACGCATCATCGGGGAATACTCTGATATCGGGCGGGCAGAATGGTACGTCGCAATTCCACAGGTCACTTACCATAGTGGTCAATGCAGAGTGCAGTACGCGAGTATCGTCACAGGATTCCCGTGCACTGTTACACGAAGATGATGTGACGACAGACAGGGATGCCCGGTTGCAAACATACACAGTGTCTGCGTTAAGTGCATGCCGAAGATGGTGGCAGAAACGTGTTGCTGCGTCTTCAGCCAATGCATCTGTTAACGGTGAAGATTCGCAGACCCGCAGGAGCACCTGATCATAGCGATCTGTCAATCCCTGCCCGGTCGGTATGTCTGCAATAGTTAGTGCTGCCGGCGCGCTGTTTGCCACCGTATTCTGATGGTTGCGAGTTACCGGATCTTGAGTTTGTCGTGCCATGTCGAATCTGCTTTTGCAGGGACACGTTGGTGTTCAATTATTGAGCCATTGCGGGCCAGCTTTCAGAAATTGTATGAAAATCAACCGTTAATCAGTATCTTGAGCGATCAATAAATCTGAACAACAGTGTAATTAGCAGATAAACAATCACCGCCAGTAGGGCCCAGACAGCACCAATCGCGAAGAAGATGTCCGGTGCTTTCATGAGCGTGGTCATCAGAGAATCCTGATAGTAAAAAAACCAGGCGTGATCAGCAGGAAAGACGAATTCGTGCAGCGCTTTGAAAACATTGTGAGGCCCTACTGCAACAATAGTCAGTGTCAGTAGTAGTGCGAGCACGAACAGTGTCAGGAGGGAGACTTTGAGTCCGGGTAACGGCATGCGAGTTATGAATGCCACTAGCACCAATACGATCAGTAGCGCGGTGGCTGCCAGACCAATCGGTTCGAGCAGATCGATCAGGTTTGCTACATCTTCAAGGTGAGTAGCCTCTGGATCGGTCAGTAGCAGTATCGGGGCGGCTTGGGGGTGCGCTTGGTATTCAAGCGTGCGCAAACCCTCGCCACTGTTGTTTACCGCGTGCCCGATGGATCGGAATAGTTCTATTCTTTCCTCGTAGGTGGTTTTTTCAAAACCGGCTTTGCCCTGACGGTTCTGTGGTGCAAACTTGGTGATGTGCTGTTCGATACTTAGCTGCGAGTACCAGAACGGATAATTGTAGTTCGCGAGATGCAGCAGCTTCCATGCAATTAACAGCGCTGCGGCGAAACAGCAAATAATGGTTAACGTCCGGTGCAGTGTTTTCAATTTGGTACGCTGATCTGAGGCAGTGAGCTATAGTTATTGTATGACGGAACGGTTGATTCTGCCTGCAGCAAAGCACAAAGCTTACGCTTCTGTCAAAATAGACGGATAAAGCCGGAGAAGCCGGTTTGTTCGTAGCAAGTCAGTTAAGGCAAAGATGCAAGATAAAGACAGCAGACATCGTTTTATCCTTGAAAAAGCACAGGTTCGTGGTGTGCTGGTGCGCCTCGATACCACCTGGCGTGAAGTGCTGGCCCTGGCTGACTATCCACCCAACGTTCAACAGGTGCTGGGTCATGCAATGGCCGCGATGCCGCTGTTGGCATCTATGATCAAGTTCACCGGCAAACTTACGCTGCAGGCGCGCGGGTCTGGTCCGGTGACGCTGCTGGTGGTGCAGGGCAGTGCCGATGGTGGCCAGCGTGGGCTTGCCCGGTGGAAAGAAGAACCACCCGCAGGGCCGCTGGAAAAGGTTTTTGGCGATGCTACGCTTACGATTCAAATTGAAAGCCGCCCGGGTGGGGCGAATCAGGATGCTGATGTGTATCAGGGAGTCGTGGGTATAGAAGGTGAACTCCTGCAGGATGCTCTGGCCGGCTACTTTGAAAACTCTGAGCAATTACCCACCAGACTTTGGCTTGTCTGCACCAAAGATCGCGCCGCCGGGTTTATGTTGCAACAACTCCCGGTAGACGATAGCCGTAAGAGTGATCGCGAAGATGACTGGCATCGAGTTAATCTGCTCGCCGACACCATTGAGCAGGATGAGTTGATGGAGAAGCAAACCGAAAAACTGCTTCAACAGGTATTTGCGGAAGATGACATTAGAGTTTTTGATCCAGAGCCATTGCGATTTGAGTGTGGCTGCTCGCGTGAAAGAACTGCCGGGTTAATCGCAGGCCTCGGTCATGAGGAAGCGATAGATATTCTTAAGAAAGAAGGTCAGATAGAAATAACCTGCGAGTTCTGCAACTCAAAAAACACATTCGACAGTATTGATGTCGAAGCAATTTTCCGTGGTGATAGCGTGCAGGAAAATGACAATACCATCCACTAAACGCGATGATCGCGTATACCTTGTGCTGCTCTGCACCGCAGTAGCGCTTCTTGTTAGCGCATTCATTTCAGAAAATGCCCTGGCGCATAATATCACTCAGGGTGATGCTGGTTACATACAGGAGATCTGGGGTGTCCATTTAGCCCCTTTTGCGTATCTGGGTGCCAAGCATATGGTGACCGGTTATGACCACATTCTGTTTCTGTTCGGGGTCGTATTCTTTCTTTATAAACTGAAAGATGTAGCGATCTATGTGTCTTTGTTTGCATTTGGTCATTCGCTGACGATGTTGGCAGGGGTGTGGTTTGGCTTAAGTGTTAATGCCTATGTTGTCGATGCGATCATCGGGCTCTCGGTTGTGTATAAAGCGCTTGATAACCTCGGCGCCTACCAGAGGTGGTTTGGTGTACAACCAAATACAAAGATCGCAACGCTTGTGTTTGGTTTGATTCATGGAACTGGTCTTGCGACCAAGATCCTGGACTACGATATTTCTCCTGACGGACTGCTGCCCAACCTGCTTGCCTTTAATGTTGGTGTTGAGATCGGTCAGATAATGGCGCTCGTTGTGATTTTGATTTTCATGAGTTTCTGGCGTAAGAGTCCGCGGTTTTTCCGTCAGGCGTATACTGCCAATGTGATTCTGATGTCACTCGGGTTTATGTTGGCGGGTTTTCAAGCCGCCGGTTTCTTTGCAAGTACCTAAAGGGCAACCATGTTTAATTCAGAAAAACCCAGCCTTGAAGAATTGCCGAGCTCAGCGCAACTCATACGTTCCACGATCCTCGCGGGCGTGGTCGCACTTGCGACGCTGATCACGGTCGTGCTGCCTGCTGAATATGGATTTGATCCAACTGGTGTCGGGCGTGTACTTGGTTTAACTGAAATGGGTAAGCTCAAACACGCGCTGCGTCACGAGGCGGAACAAGATCATGACGACGATGATCATGCTGATGAAAGTTCAAGTCTGTGGCTTGAGATTTTAAATGGCTTTGTAGGAACAGCACATGCCCAGGATACCTGGAAAGATAAGGTTTCCTTTACTTTATCACCCGGCGAATCAGCGGAAGTGAAGCTCGTGATGGTGAGCGGTGCCTTAGCCAGCTACGAATGGGTGGCTGAAGGTGGACGCATTAATTTTGATTTGCATGCCCACGGTGATAATCAGTCGGTGACTTATGAAAAAGGCCGGGGAGAAGGCTCCGGTAAAGGAGCTATTACTGCGGCCTTTACTGGAAAACATGGCTGGTTCTGGCGCAATCGCGATAAAAGTGACATCACAGTGTCAATGAGGCTTCGTGGTGACTACAGTGAGCTGATTCAGGATTAACGATCCAAGGCTAACAATGCATGCCAGTTAAATCTGCAGCCGTTTATAAATGAACATTGAGAATCACGAGTTGAGTAAAAAGAAAAGTAAAAAGCTGGAAGAAAAAGTGCTAGTGCAGGAAAGCGGCAGCGGCCTCGGTTTGTATGCCAAAAAGGATTTTAAGAAAGATGCTGTCATCGGTCGCATAAAAGGCAAAGTCGCAAGTGATGAAAATCTTGATCCCCGCTACGTGATGGAGCTTGGTAACGACAAAGTACTCGTACCCAAAGCGCCTTTTCGCTATCTAAACCACAGCTGCCGCCCGAACTGCGAAATCTTCGACTGGGAAGATGAATCTCCTGATTCAAAAACCGGTACCAAAGATTTGTATCTCGGGGTTATTCGCAAAGTCAAAGCCGGAGAAGAACTCACCATCGACTATGCATGGCCAGCGGATTTTGCGATTCCCTGTTTATGTGGCAGTAAGAAGTGTCGTGGCTTTATTGTGGATGAAGAAGAACGTCATCTGATTGCCTGATTGTTTGTTTGGCGAATTACCTGGCAGGCTATAGTGAAGTGAACGCAGGCAACCGTCGGCAATCGTTGTCAGCTACGGCACACAAGTACCAAAACCGTTCCAACCGAAACCGTCGTTATCCAGATCCTGACACAGTGACGGGCCACCTATATCCCGGCAAGCCCATAATTGAGTTGTGATGCGTTGAACACCAATGGAGTAGTAGAGCAGCGACAATTCATCCGAATATCTAAAGATATTCAGTTCACTACGACTACCAGCCCAGAATTGTCCCTGATCATTCTGTACCCACTCACCGAAGGCGCCAAAGTCGTAGGTCTCCCTGTTACCTCTGAGATCCACTCCGGTATATTCAATGTTGATAATCCTTTCTTGCGTCGGAAGTGTACTTGCTTGTGATGCAAACTCCCGGTTGTTGTAATCTTCCGAGTACAGTGCAGCACATTGCAAAGTCCGACCATTAAGCTGATCGCCGCGAAGAAGATTCAAGTTGAATTCCGGTGCGCTGAAAGAGGAGAGTTGGGAGGCCGGGGTACTGTTGCCAATAATTGTTTTCCACATATCCTGATATGTGTCTGCATACTCACCATATTGATTGAATGGATAGGGTGCTGACACTCGATTGCAACTCAAACGGCTTAACCCTGAGCGGTACAATGTGAGTCGACCGTCTGCGTAAGACGGATTCGCGCGAAACAATCTGTTATTAGCTGTATTGATGTCACTTCGGTCGAAAACTTCCAACGAAAACAGATCTCCATTCCAAAGTCGATTTAAACTCCACTGTCCTGAAAAAGAGTTAGCCCCAATGGTGACATACGCAGTACCGTTAGCATCGAATCGCAAACTGGCTGAATCTGTTGTGCTAAAGGCTTCGTCGAGCGTTGATCGAGTTTCTTCAGTGCAATTCCATTCGTTGCCGTTCTCGTACAGTACCTCTATACCAATATGTGAAAATAAAACTGGTTCTGGCGAATAGACAGGGACTGAAGCCGCGTAGTCTTGAATGCTTATTTTTGCACAACCTTGTGCTTTTACAGGATCGTAGTAGTAACCGGGATAAGTCGGATCGGCCAGGCTGCGACCTGGGTCCGTTATTCTGCGGCCATTGACGTAAGTAGTATCATCACAGGCGACAATGAGGGATGTGTATTGATCTGGCATATCGACCCACACAGTGGGTTCGTCAGAGATTGTTGTCTCCCAATCTGCGTGTGTAGCGGTTTCGTATTGGTTTTGATAAACAGGTGTATTTGTTTCAATGGCGTTATCTGTTTGAGTAGGGTCTGCATCGGAACCTTGTAACACACAGGACTCAACGCCATTCCAACCCCAACCATCGCCGTCAGAATCAATACAGGTTTCACTGTCTGGTTGAGTGGTAGGCCTGGTATCAACACGGCAGGATTCTATGCCGTTCCAACCCCAGCCATCACCATCAGAGTCAGTGCAACTCTGATTAACGGTTTGAGGATTAACGGTTTGAGCGGCGGGTCGGGTACCTACCCTGCAGGATGCAATTCCGTTCCAACCCCAACCATCGCCATCGGAATCAATGCAATTCTGATTAACCGACCCGGTAATCTGCTGGATATCGATGAGGCAGGACTCGCCACCTTCCCAGCCCCAGCCATCACCATCTGTGTCACTTGTCTGATCTAAACATAACGGGGTGTCTGCGGTTGCAAACAGCGGTAATAAAAGGAGGAACAGGGTGGAAGCTAACTTCAACATAATTCAGTACGACGGCAATGATGGTCTGGAAAGATTATTGTGTCATGACAATAATGTCAAATCCTATTTATCTTATTAGCGAAAACTTTCTGTTCCAGGCCTTAACCTCAGAGCTAATGGGTATTATCTGGTAGGAATGTCGCGTAACTTGCACTACCCTTTAGACGATGAGTAGTCGCGCAGACTGGTTACAGTCAGAAATACAATCGTGGGTAAGTGAAGGGTTAATTGACCAGTCGACCGGTCAGTTGCTTAAGTCGCGCTACGCTGCGGATGCAACAGGCAGTCGCGGGTTCTCATTACTGACTGCAATCGGCGCTATTATTTTCGGTTTGGGTGTAATTCTGTTTTTTGCTTACAACTGGCAAAGCCTCCCCAAGGCAGCAAAGCTCGCAATGATTTTTGTCGCACTTGCAGCTTTTCATCTACTCGGTTGGTTCACTCGATATAAAAATGCAGAGCAAACTAATCTTTCTGAAGGGTTTCATCTGATCGGTACCATGCTGTTTGGTGCCGGTATCTTCCTGATAGCGCAGATTTATCATATTGACGAACACTATCCGAACGCGTTTCTGGTGTGGGGGGCGGCAGCGCTGCTGTTTGGCTGGGTATTGCCGTCAGCCATACAAGGGGTTTTTGCCACCGCACTGTTTTGTGCCTGGGGGTCATTCGAGATAATAGACTTTGATCGCCAACATGTACTAAGCGTAGTGCTGGTGTTTTTTGGTGTTTTGCCGCTTGCATGGATGCTGCGTTCCAGAGTTCTACTAATGTTTGGTCTGGTGGCCGTTATCGGCCTTGCGCTTGTGAATATTAGCGCCCATGTAAGTGGTGACCTTGTTGTGTACATTTTGTTTGCAGTTGGCGTGCTGCTGATTGCGTTGTCTTACGCGGTAGCTAGAACGAGCTTCCCGCAAAGTGCCGATGTGTTGAGGAGTGTCGGCGCTGCTGTCTACGGGTTGATTTTATTTGCAATGACATTCGTTCGTGGTGTTGTCGGCAATATTCCAACGCTTGATACCCAGGCAGAGCTGATGGTCCTGTGGGTAACGCTGGGTGTTGCCGCGCTGGCATGGGCAGGAATGCTTGTATACGGGACAAAAGCAAAGTTCCAGCGAACCAAACTGCTCCAGCACGGATTAATTCTGCTGTCGATACTGGTTATGCTGACGCAGGGTGCTTTTGATTTACTGCTGCCAGCAATGGTCTTTAGTTTAATTTATGACGCCATACTCGCGGCACACTGTGTACTGTTGATCATCAGAGGAACCGACAATTTAAAGTGGCAACAGGTAGCCATTGGATGTCTGGTACTGGGTGCACTGGTGTATGCACGCTTTAACGATTTGTTCGAAAGCCTGCTAATGCGCTCACTGGTGTTTGTGGTGCTTGGTGCGATGTTGTTCTTCATCGGGCACTTATACTCAAAGCGAAAGCTGAGAGAGCAAAATCATGCGTAGTGCGTTGATTTTGTGTTGTGTTGCTGTGCAGCTTGGGGTTCTCGGCTATATGGTCTACGGTCGTGAATCGGTAGTTACCGGTGGACAACGTATTTACATGGCGACCGCACCCATTGATCCCAGGGATCCGTTCCGGGGAGACTTTGTGCGGCTGCAATACCCGGCTAATAACATCAGCTCCGCACCGCAGCAATGGTCTGATAATGACAATGAACCAGAGAGAGGCGATGTGATTTATGCGCTGCTTGAGGAAAAGCCAGGCGGATTGCATGAGGTGGTTCTTTTTACCGATATGCAGCCTGAAGACGGATTGTTTCTACGCGGAAGAAGAGGTCGGGCTTTGCGTGGTGGAGGGTCGCGTGCATCTGTTCGATTTGGTATAGAACAATTGTTTGTTCAACAGGGCAGTGGTATTGCGATCGAAGAAAAGCGAGGTGTTCGAGGTGGAATGCAGACTGCCATGGAGGTTGAGATTGCGGTTAACAAAAAAGGTACAGCTGTACTGACTGGATATCAGTGGAGTGATCTGGGAATTCAGATTGAACTGAGTGACAACTTTCGTCTCAGGGTGCCAGATGCCAATCAAAATGCCGGTCAGAATATCAACCAGAACACAGATGCTGGTGGTCCGCACATCACTCTGACTATCCAGAACATCTCTGAAGATCCAGTGACGCTCAATAATCCCGGAGAGAACTGTGGTTTTAGACTGGAACCTGCCAACCTTGAGTCACGCTATAGCGAGGCACCGAACAGTTGCACTGATCTGGATGTGGTAGAGCCGCTCACATTACAGCCCGGCCAAACCCACGTAATCGAGATAGATTTAACTGATCGAAGATGGCTGGTTAGGTATGACGATAACGGTAAATCGTCCATCGGCGATATGAGAGAGTTTGATAACAACGAGATGATGCGCGTTGTTTATCGCGGTGCTGCCTCCTCTGCGCGCGCCACTGATGATGAAGCACCTGAACTATGGCCCGGTGATTTACTCAGCCAGGGGTTCAACTCCAGAGGCAGAGTCGACTAGCTCAGAAAGATCGGTCGGACTCGACACTCTCAGCAAACCATTGTCACATTCCACGAACTAGCCGGTCTGTTTAGCCCCGGGGTCTAGCATAGCTAGCCTTGTGCGTTCACCGGCAGACATATCATCGTTTTTCCACGAGTGTTGCGGAATTCCGTTCATTCGATCGATTGGTGAAATGAGGAGCGATCATGCGGATGTCGATGTTAACCCGAGTTATGGTTCTGATGCTGAACGTGTTGTTGTTAGCATCCTGCAGCACGCTTGTCAGCCGAAACGGGGAAAGGAATGCCCAGTCGAGCAGCTTGATGGATTTTCTGTATCCAGAGCTAAGACACAGATCAGATGTAGAGCATGAAAAAGTACTGCAAAAAGAATTAACGCCTGAAATTCCAACGTTAACCTTGCCGGTTACAGTGGGTCTGGCATTTGTACCTTCAGAAAACTGGCATCGAGATGGTATACATAGTAAAGATCAAATAGAGCTTCTGGATAAAGTAAAAAACGGTTTTCTTAAATATGAGTACATTGATCGCATAGAGGTGATACCTGATGCCTACTTGAAAGGGGGTAAGGGCTTCCTGACGATTGAGCAAGTTGCAAGATTGTACGATGTTGATGTGATGGCACTTGTTTCATACGATCAGGTATCACAATCTCTTGAAAATAATGCTGCACTGCTTTACTGGACCATTGTTGGCATGTACGTCATTCCCGGGAATGAAAATACAGTTCAAACATTTGTCGATACAGCGGTTTTCGATGTAAAAAGTAAAAAAATGCTGTTTAGAGCACCCGGGATAAACAAACTCACCAAAAGAACAACGGCTATCGGTATCGACAATGCGTTGCTAGAAAAATCACTGCAAAGTTTTGATCACGCTGTTGCTGACATGACAGTTAACCTTGAAGCAGAGCTTGCCCGCTTTGCTACCAGAGTCAAGGACGAGAAAGTTGCCAGCATTAATGTTCGCGAAGGCTACAGCGGTGGTGGCTCTTTTTATGCCTGGATACCGATTGCTATGCTTTTTTTGCTTATTAGGTTCTTTGCCGACGGCAGGGAGTTTGCCAACAGAACGTAAGCAACCGGAGCTCTATACAATCGATTAATTGAAGTACAAAAAGGAAGGAGAGGTTATTGTGAAATCAAAGTGTTTAAGTATTGTGTTTTTTGTTGTTGCATTGGCATTGGCTGGTTGCAGTGCTAACGGAGTATCCCCTGATGGTGAAGCCAGGGGTGTTGCCGGAAACCCTGTTACGGATATCGCGTTGTTACCCAACCGGGGAGCCCGGTGGTTAACTCAAACGCTGCAGTCGATCCCCGTGAAGAAAAAATCGAAATAAAAAATCTGATGGCGGTTAACTAAAGCTGTCATGCGCGCCTGCTATCGTCTCTGGTTTTATACCCAGTGCTTTAAGAACAATAAGTCGCAAAGACTCAAAGTCTGAGAACTCTGCTTCTGATCTGCCGCGTAGCAACTGGTGTCTTTGTCCGTCTTTGGTGATCAGCTGTAGTGCCGGCGCATGCCAGCTCGTCTCTTTGTTTGAGCGCTGTGTTCGGGAGACGAATACCTGCTCAATGTTATCTGTGGGAATTTTAAAATTGCCACGCCAGGGGATAGGGTGGTGCTTCATGTACAGCGATTGCTTGCCGGCGAAGATTGTTGTTTTGTTGATCATCTTCATGATCGTGTGACCCAGCAGTATGAAGCCTACAGCCATTGGCAGCAAAGCGATGGGTAAATTACCTGCCGGTTGCTGCAGAAAGTCAGCTGCAATCGGCAATGTCATCGTAATCCAGATCAATGCAAACGGGATCATCATCCATCCGGACTTTCCTGCCCAGCGCCAGGTGATGGCAGTGTTGTCTTGCTGCCGGGTTATTTTGTACCTGGTTGGTAACGCGGTAACACGCTTATGCGGAGCGTCTGTGGATTCGACATAGTGCCTGCCGCAGTAGTCGCACGTGTCGCCGTAGTTTCTTGCAACACCACAAGAGACGCAGAAGCCTGTGTTTTTTTCATTCATACTTTCTTCTCTGCATCACTGCTGCTGGTGAGTGTAGATTGATCAGCAGGAGGTATGCCGATGCAGCAGTGAATCAGGTTGGGATAATCTGCTCAGATAACTCCTAATAATAGCAAACGCGGTGATGCTGATTGACGTTATTTGCGCTAATGGTAGTTGTTTTTTTTGATCACGATGCAGGGATGATGGCAGAGTTGCGCGTTTGAGAGCTCTAGTGGAAATTCCCTCCTCCCGAACGAATCCAAAGATGTAGAGTCTTTAGCTTGCATTATTCATGAGGCGACCAAGCAGTTTAAGGTCTGTATTTATAGAGTTTAATAGTAATTTAGCCTGTTATCAGAAATAGCACTCTGTCTATTCGATACCAGAGACCCCGTGGTTAATGGGAGCAGGCGCGTCACATCTCACCCGATCCCCTTCGGCACGTGGCTAGCCGCGTTTCTCAGGCGATCGAGTGACCTGTTTAGCGCTATTAACTGTGGATGCCGAATCCTCATGAATAATGCACGCTAGATGGAACATCAGTAGTTCTGAAACTAGTTGTTTCCGTATAACTCCACTGACCGTCTACCCCCGGTGACTATCATGGTCAGCTTTTCCATATTTCGAATCAGGCGTACATACCATCGTAGCGCCCAGCCTTTATTAAATGGCAGGGTGACCAGAGTTAGTAGTCCGTATCCTGCAACCTGCGCAATTACAAATAAAAGTGTCTTTGCTGCATCAAACCCGCGTTGCTTTGACCATAGATAATGGTAGTGAGTCTGGCCAATCCGAATATTGAGCTTTTTAATATATTCAAGGTTCAGGCGCTGTGGTTCTGCCACTTCTTCGACCAGTGCGTTCGCGTCATAGATCAGAATCCCACCCGCTTTGTAGATGCGATTAAATAAATCAGTGTCTTCTCCACCGGACTTCCCAAAAAACGGATCGAAGCGAAATTCCCGCTCCCGTGCCCAATGTGCTTTCATTAGTGCGTTTGATGTTGCTCCTTTAGTAAGTTTTTTGCCGTGTGCATGTGGGACCTTACCTAACAGGTCGCCTTCAACTATCCACTTGGGTGTGCCCTCCGGGTAGTGAACCAGGACTCGGCCGAATACAATGTCTGCGTTGTACTCGTGCATGGTGGTAATCAGTTGCGCAAGCCAGTCATCAGTGCTGGCCCATTCATCATCATCGATAAAAAGCAGTAACTCACCTTTAGCGTGTTCCATGGTTGCATTTCTGAGTACGGAAAGGTTTCGTACACCATTGACGAAATACCGTATATCTACATCGGTTTGAGCTTGCTGGAATTTTTCGCAACGTGCCCGGCCCGACTCGTCAATATCATTGTCGAAGACGACGACTTCGACTGAATAGCCATCAGGTAGCTTCTGCCTAATAATACTCGCGAGCGTTCTTTCAAGACTTTCGCGTTTATATACACACATACAGACTGATACGAGCATCGAGAATCCTGTAATAAACTGAAACCGCTTTTTATACGGGAGTTAGTCCGGTTAGACCGCAGTTTCCGCCAAGGTGTTGCTGGTTGCGTTCGAGTTCAGGAGACTTTCGAGGCAGGTGTTGAGCGCGGTTTGCACGCGTTTGATCGAGCTTTTTTGCAATCCACCTCCCGTGGGTAGGGTGATAACGCGATTCGCGGTATCTATAGACACATTGCAATCACTGTCTAATGACAATAAACGGGACTGGCACTGGAACTGTGTGGCAGCTTGTATGCCTTCACCTGCGAGTTTCTTTATCAGGATATCCCGGGTTTCAGCTGACCAATCGACCGGAACCAGAAACGGTGCGTGAATGCGGGTGCTCCGTCCGTGCTCTTTCTGCGGCAAGAGACCAAAGTGATGTGCCACTTCACTGTAACTGCTATAGATATCGCGCAGATGATTAATATTGCAGTGTAATTGATCCCATGCTCTGACCAGATACGCCGCGTTGATTTCCGGAAGCCGTAGCTGTCGATATAAGTAAGCCTCATTGGATTCGATGGTTTGGGTGATCGAGCGATCTGCGATCAGAGCGCCACCCATACCGGCAGCATGAACGGGCTTGGTAAAACTAAAGCTGACAACAACCACATCGGCATAGTCCACTACCTTTTGTGATTGCCGGGATGCACCGAGGCTTTCGCACGCATCGACAATAAGCGATATTCTGTGTAAGCGAGTCACGGCAGAAATAGCAGCCCAGTCTGCCGGTGTGCCGTAGTTATCAACAACTATTACGCAATCAACTGTGTTATTTGCCAGAAAAGCTTCCAGTGCTTTTGAGTCAAGGTTGAAGTCGTCACCGCGTATGTCTATAAGCACAGGTTTGGCACCGAGAGATAGAACAGTGGCCGCCACCGCATGAAAGCACTGATCGGGCATTGCCACAGAACTACCGGCTTTTACTCCGAGCACTTGAAGCCCGCGCGTCAGTGCATCGGTGCCGCTCCTGAGCATGAGCGCTTCCTGATTGTCTGATGTTTGATATTCCTGCTGTAGCAATTGAGCGGCAGTACAACTTTGCGCTCCGGCCAAACGGTATCGGGAGTTCTGAACGATTGAACCGACATCTGACAGATAGCGTTTACTTGACTCTTCACCAAGCACTGAGGGACTGACCGACGCAACTTGATCAGAAGGAGTATTGTTGTTTTCCTTGAATACTAGGGAGAGTTTTTCAATTCGATCTTGTTCGGGCTTGTGAGATGACAGATATCTTAACTGCCGTACCAGATGATCTAATCCCCTCTCCAACGGCCACTGATAAGTAAACCCCGTTTCTATGAATCGATTTACATCGATAGCATACGAGCGCGGATCAGTTTTATCGTGTGGCTCCAATAGAGTTGCACCGGAAATTTGTGCGAGTATCTCGACCGCTTTGCCGACGGGTAAATTGCCCTGTGGGTGCGATACGTTAAAGATATGGTGTTTTCGGGTTAACTCGGCACAGGATATTGCATGAGTAATAGCAGCGGCAATGTCTTCAACATGCACGAATGGACGGTAGGAACGTCCATCGGTGAAAAGACCAATCTCATCTTCATTGATTGCACGCTTGGCCAAACGATTAAGCACAAGGTCCTCTCGCGGTTGTGCGCTGTACCCATACGCAGACCCGAACCTCAAACACACGATGTCGAATTCCGGGCTGACTAATTCCAACAGCCTTAGTTCGGCCTCTGACTTACCTTTTGAATAGACCGTTTGTGGATTCAGCGGATGATCTTCACTTACCGCACTATCGGTATTTCCATACACCGCCGCACTTGATGCCAGAACGAACCGGCTAACACCCGCCTGTTTGCAGCGTGCAGCAAAGGATAGGGTTTCAGTTACGTTGATATCCTCGGCTTTGTCGGGGAAGGCATCACAGAGTTTGTCATCGGAGAGACCTGCAAGATGAATTACTGCATCAAAACCGCTTATATAGTCAACGGAAAGTGTAGAAAAATCGAGCACCTGTTTTTCATCAAGAAACCAACCGGGATCTGCTCCGCTAACGGTGTATCCATGCTCCAGCAGTGCTGGCACAACAGCAGCACCGATGTAACCTCTGCTGCCGGTAACCAATACGGCTGGTGAATTCAAAAGGCGCTCTTCCATCATGTTATTTATTACCCGTTGAAATACTGCTTTAAGTTACTTAAGCGTAGAAATCTGGCTTTTCCGTACTTATTGAACTGGATGATCCAGGCAATTCTTGTTTGATTGCTATTGTTCGGATGACTCCGGTGGATACACAGGGGGGTATGCACGCAGACATCACCAATTGTCATGTCCGGACTCAGGGTCACTATATCCTCTTCCAATAGATCAGTAGGAATTCGATACATAAATGAATCAGCCGTTACCCTATTGTGTTCAAGCAACTGTTCTTTTCGATTTACCACGTACTGCATACCGCCGTTGTCTTTGTTGGTGTCTTGCATAGGAATCCAGACAGACACACACTGTTTATCTTTATCGTATTTTGAGTAGGTTTGATCCTGGTGCCAGTCCACAGGCTGTCCACCAGGTGCTTTGAAGATTGCTTCGTCATGTCCGTAGTGTGGCTTTCTGTCGAATATTTCCTGCGCCAGCTGTAAACACTTGCTAAATACAGTTGATTTTTGAAAAAGCGGTGACTGCTTAACCAGATGCGAGATCTCACGTATTTCAGCCTCTTTGTTGTCATCAGATTTCTTGTTGACGCTGTTTGGCAGCTGGTTGAAGTTGCGATGCAGCCTGATCAATTCATCGCGGATCGGTGCTAATTCTGTATCGGTCAAAAGGCCCCGGACATGGGCCATGCCTGTAAGTTCCAGCTGCTGCGCTACAGTGGTCATATTTTGAAATTATCCGTCGATGGGAATTTCATGTATTGAGTAGGGGCGTATGGTTTGCACGCGCCTATAATGTCATGACGAAAAGAGATGTGTCAAGTTCTAACAGATCACAAACTCACAACGATTAATCGCGGTATCGTTTGTATCAGTAGGACTTGGGTAATCCAAGTACATGCTCTGACAAGTAAGAAAGGATGAGGTTTGTTGAGATAGGCGCTACCTGGTACAACCGGGTCTCACGGAACTTGCGTTCAATATCGTACTCTTCAGCAAAGCCGAATCCACCGTGAGTTTGTACTGCGACGTTTGCCGCTTCGTTTGATGCGTCTGCAGCCAGCATTTTTGCCATGTTGGCTTCTGCACCTGGATTATCACCGGCCTCATACAAGCGCAATGCTTCTCTAACCATTAATTCTGCTGCGCGCATATTTGCATAGGCTT
Source organism: uncultured Granulosicoccaceae bacterium (assembly GCA_937998875.1). GTDB lineage: Bacteria > Pseudomonadota > Gammaproteobacteria > Granulosicoccales > Granulosicoccaceae. Next base: position 16,302 of record CALLBO010000009.1, on the reverse strand, counting down.
TCGCGATTGGAAACTGCACACCTTGATTTTGTCCGATAGCTCGTCCGAATACGGAGCGCTCTTTTGCGTAAGTTGCGGTTTTTTCTATCAGCCACTTTGCATCGCCAATACATTCAGCGGCAATTAAAATGCGCTCGGCATTCATGCCTGACAGGATATATCGAAAACCCTTGCCGTCATCGCCGATCAGATTTTCAACCGGCACCTGAACGTTGTCAAAAAACACCTCGGTGGTTGCATGGTTCATCATGGTTTTTATCGGGCGGATTGTCATGCCATTGCTGAGTGCATCGCGCATGTCCACCAGAAAAACGGATAAACCCTGTGTTTTTTTCATTTGTGCAGTCAATGGTGTTGTGCGAGCCAGCAGGACCATCAGGTCAGAGTGTTCAGCACGGCTTGTCCATATCTTCTGGCCGTTAATTACATAGTGGCCTTTATTAAGCGTTGCAGTGGTAGTAAGTGAACCCGTGTCCGTCCCCGACGAGGGTTCAGTAACACCAAATGCCTGTAGCCTGATTGAACCGTCGGCAATACCGGGCAGGTATTTTTGCTTTTGTTCTTCAGATCCATGTCTTAGCAGTGTGCCCATTGTGTACATCTGTGCATGGCATGCCGCGGCATTGGCGCCAGACTTATGAATTTCTTCAAGGATGGCAGCACCGGCAGACAGAGGCAGCCCAGCTCCGCCATAAGTCTCGGGTATGAGCGCCGACAGCCAGCCGGCATCGGTAAGTGCTTGTACAAATTCAGCTGGATAAGACATCTGGCGATCACACTCGCGCCAGTATTGCCCGGGGAACTTTGTACAGAGTCTGGCAACTGCATCACGTAGTTCTTCATAAGCTTCGATAGTCATAGTACTAAGTGTCTCCGCTTATCCTAGTGGCCTGTGTTTCGGACACCACCTGTTCTGCCATTTCCATTAGCGTGCTAAAGCGATAGTTAGTGTCAGGTCTTTCCGTCAGTACCGCTGTCGCACCCCAGTTTTCAGTGTTAGTAAGGTTCTGCCTGTCTATCCAGCAGCGGGCCAGTTCTGCTTTTTTAGCAGGTTTGTGGTCATGGTGCAGGCTTTGGGCGGTATGTAGGATTTCATCCGCTGTAAACCCTAAATCTGTGTTTATGTGTTCCAGAAGATAGTTAAAGTTCTTTGGATTTGGTTTGTAGCTACCAATGTCCTGCGCTGTGTAGATAGCGTCAAACTCGATACCAAGTTTTTTATTTGATGCGGCAAAGCCATCTCTGTCTACATTTGAGAGGATCACCAGTTTGAAATATTGTTTTAACAGTCGTAAGGCATCTGCGGTATCGGGGAATGCCGGCCAGTGAGGTACTGATTGTCCAAATGCAACGTTCAGGTCAGGATTGGTTTTTATACTGAAGTATTCCGCCAACTGCTGATGTACCTTTGTTAGCAAATCGGGATAGAGCATACCCGGGGTTTCTTTTTCTTGTGCTGTTTCAATCACAGCGAAAGCTTTAAGGCCGTCACCTCGTTCTATATTTCTATTGTTGTGCATTAGCAGCGGCTGCATGGCATCCCAGATACCACTTTCCCAGTCTATCAAGGTGCCATAGCAATCGAACGTCAGTGCCTTATATTGATGTATTTTTCGCATGGTATTCTGAATTGTCGTCACCCGTAGCCTCTTAGCTGGTGATTTCTTAAAGTGAACAGACGGGGCACTCGGGATTTTTGTGTAGCGAAATTTCGTTCCACTGCATGGTGAGTGCGTCGAGTAACAGGAGTCTTCCGTATAGGGGGCTGCCGAACTCTGCGAGTACTTTTATTGCCTCTGCGGCTTGTATGGTGCCGATGATACCGACAATCGGTGAGAGGACACCGGCTTGTGCACAGGTTTCAGCGGCGTCTGCGTTGCTGCTGTAAAGGCAGCGATAGCAGGGTAATTCTTTGTCATGTCCGGCAAATACAGAGACCTGTCCGTCGAATCTTATCGCGGCACCTGATACCAGCGGTATCTGATGTTTAACGCAGGCTTCGTTGACAGCAAATCGGGTAGGGAAGTTATCGCTGCCTTCGATCACAACATCGCATTGTGGTACCAGTGAAGCCAGTGTTTCGTGATCGAGTACTTCGTTAAATGTTTCTACTTTTACACCCGGATTCATTGCCAGACAGGTTTGGCTCGCAGAGTTTGTTTTAAGTTCACCGATAGCGTCTGTACGATGTGCCACCTGCCTTTGCAGGTTGGATAGCTCAACGGCATCAAAGTCTGCCAATATCAGATGGCCAACGCCGGCTGCAGCGAGGTACATAGCAACCGGGCTGCCCAGGCCACCTAAACCGACTATCAATGCTGTGCTGTCGATCAGTTTTTGTTGTCCGTCTGGACCAATCGCCGGCAGGTTTATGTGGCGGCTATAACGCTCTTGTTGTTCATCGTTCATTTGTGAGGCTGTTTGCAACCGGTATTGTGCTCAAGCATACCGCGTTGATGCGCAAACTACAGTGCATTCTGGGTAGTTGATATATGATGTCAGGGTGAATTTACTCGCACATGCTTTCCTTGCTGATGGTGACCCGGACAAAATTGTCGGGCAGCTGTGTGGGGACTTTGTTCGAGGTTCTGATCTGAGTGCGTTTCCACCTGCGGTTCGGGCCGGTATTCGTTGTCACCGTGCGGTGGATTCTTTTACCGACAAACACCCGGATAACATGGCGGCCAGAGCGTTGTTTGAACCGCCGTACCGAAGGTTTGCAGGCATTGCTGTCGATGTTGTCTACGATCATTTTCTCGCTCGTGACTGGCAGCAATACCGTGAGGGATCGCTGAAAGAATACACAGCTCTGGTGACCCGTTCGCTCGAAGCGCACCAGGAGGTGCTGCCGGCGGGGTTGAAACGATTTTTGGAATTACTGGCAGTTGAAGATACGTTGTACCGCAATCTGGAGCAGAACCATATCGAGCTGACATTACGACGCATTGCGGCTCGTCGCAAAAGTCTGGCACCGCTGGCGACGATCGCACCACTGGTCTGGGAGCGCGAATCAGCACTTGCGGCTCTTTTTGAAAGTTTTTTTCCGCAGCTGATGCGCTACACTCGTTCTTACCAAAAGAAGCTCGTTGCGGAAGAGCTCGATCACGGTAGCAATCATGGCCGATAATAAATCTAAAAAAGCTGTACCACTCCCGCCGGGCAAGCCGCTTGTGTCACCACAAGCACTGCCAGGCGAACGACCACATGAGCGGCCGCACGAACTACAACCTGCCCTGCAGCATCCATCGCTGTATATCAATAGAGAAGTCAGCCTGCTTGAGTTCAATCAGCGTGTGCTGTCGATGGCGCGCGATAAGCGCGTACCGCTGCTTGAGCGATTGCGATATCTCTGCATCTGCAGCAACAATCTGGATGAATTTTTTGAAATTAGGGTAGCCGGCTTACGCAAGCAGCGTGAAAGTGATGGTCGCGGCACCGGCCCGGATCAGCTCGGGCCTTCAGAGCAACTGCATCAGATAGACGCTGCGGCTCATCAGCTGGTGGAACTGCAGTACACGGTACTAAATGAAGAGCTGCTGCCGGCGCTGGCTGATCAGAAGATTATTTTTCCACCAGTCAAAGACTGGTCAAAAAAAATGCGCACCTGGGCCAGTCGTTTTTTTGATACCGAGTTGTTTCCGGTATTGAGCCCGATGGGGCTTGATCCGTCGCATCCTTTTCCGCAACTCACAAACAAGAGTTTAAATTTTATTGTCAGCCTGCGTGGTACTGATGCGTTCGGTCGTGAGGCCAGTCGCGCGGTGGTCAGAGCGCCCAGATCGTTACCGCGAATTATCCCCGTACCCTTTGAAATCAGTGGTGGGCAGTCTCAGTTTGTGTTGTTGTCAACGATGATCGAGCGCAATATGGGGCGCTTGTTTCCAGGACTTGAAACCCGGGGTGTTTATCAATTCAGGGTGACCAGAAACAGCGACCTCTATCTGGCCGATGATGATGTCTCGGATCTGCGGCTGGCGTTGCGTGATGAACTCAATGCCCGTGACTATGGAAATGCCGTGCGGCTTGAGGTCGGTGATGATTGTCCGGCGTCAATCGTCAAGTTTCTACTAAATCAGTTTAAACTCGATCCGATTGATCTCTATGTGTGTAACGGACCTGTGAATCTTGGCAGATTATCAAAACTGCCCGGTATGCTTGACCGTCCTGATCTTAACTATGACAGCTTTACACCGGTCATTACCAAGACAACCGTTGGTGGTAAGAAGCTGTTCTCAACGCTAAAAAAGCGTGATGTGTTATTGCATTATCCTTATCAGGCCGGTCACACCGTAGTTTCTTTCCTGCAGGCGGCCGCGCGTGATCCAAAAGTACTTGCGATAAAACAAACGTTATATCGCACCGGTGAACATTCCGCTTATGTAGAAGCACTGATAGAAGCGGCACACAATGGAAAAGATGTCACTGTTGTGATCGAACTACGTGCACGATTTGACGAAGACACGAATATTAAACTTGCAACGCAGCTACAGCGGGCTGGTGTGCAGGTGGTATTCGGGGTTGTGGGTTTTAAGTCGCATGCCAAAATCATGCTTGTGATACGCCGGGAAAAAGGCAGGATGGCGCGCTATGCGCATATTGGTACCGGCAACTACCATGAGAGCAATACAAAACTGTACACCGATCTCGGGTTACTTACTCATAACAAACGCATAACCGGTGACGTACAGAAAATATTTAATCAGTTAACCGGGCTTGGGAAAGTTGCCAATGTAAAAACCATACTGCATTCGCCGTTTAACATGCATCGTAAAGTGATAAAGCTCATTCACAAGCAGGCGGACAGAGCAAAGCAAGGCAAGCCCGCATTAATACGTGCGCGCATGAATTCGTTGAATGAACCACAAATCATAGAAGCGCTATATCAGGCATCTAACGCCGGTGTGAAAGTCAGGCTGCTGGTGCGAGGCATCTGTGCATTGCGTCCCGGGGTTGCCGGTGTTTCTGAAAATATTCGCGTGGTTTCTGTTATCGGTCGTTTTCTTGAGCACTCACGGGTTTACGCTTTTGGCCCTGACGGCGAAGAGGAGGTGTATCTGTCAAGTGCCGACTGGATGCCGAGGAATATGTTCCATCGTGTAGAAGTTGCGGTGCCCATGCTGGACGACAAACTACGCTTGCGGGTGTTGGAAGAATCGATAGACGGCTACTTTCGCGATAACTGTTTTGCCTGGGAGTTACAGTCTGATGGAAGCTATCGGCGTGTTCAGGCTACTGGTGGTGCCAGTGCTTTTTCATCACAATCCCACCTGCAAGCCCACTATCAGAAGCAAGCCCATCAGGCTTGAGCGCGGGGCTTTAGCAGGGGGCGGTTTCTGCCTCAAGGGCGATAATACCCTGAGCTTACGGATATGCCCTTGTCGTTAACGTCGCAAGATTGTACCTGTTTAGGGACAAATCTCAGTATAGTTACCTGTATTGAAGCTGAAAACTGGCGTCAGGCGTCGGTTTTCGCGCGAATTTAACATCGATTCACTTCCGCAATGCGGTTTCAAACGCAACGAACCCCTACACTTCTCAGGGTCAACTCGAACATGGAGAGCGCTTTCAGCGCGTAAGCAATGGCTATAAATATCGATACTCTGGTACACAATGAATTTGGCAGGTCGGCCTCTGATCAGCTCGAAAAACTTACTGGCAAGTCCGCTGGACAAGTTCGTTCCGGTGTCGACCGGGCCATCACAGAAGTGCTTGACGGTTTTTCAATAAAAGCGCAAGACGAAGCAGGCCGGCAGGCACTGTACGAGGCTGCACGTTACTGTGACGACGGCCTTATAGATGACCCTTCGATATTTTTTGGGGCCAAAGACGCACAGACGGCGCTGGCAGACAGCAATAACGCGCTCGGTGCTTTGCTCGGTTCGGATAAGCGGGACAGCATTGCGGCAGCGGTTGGAAGTGCATCTGGTTTGAATGCCGCAGAAGCAGGCATGGTAACTGGATACGTTACACCCGGTGTACTGGGCGTGATGAAACGCCAGATGCTGAATGGTGCAGTGCTCGATAATTCTGATGGAATTGGACAGATGCTGCTTGGTGAAGTGGTTGATGCTTCTGCCGGTGGTGCGGTTGCCTCGGTTGATCATTCGGTGCCAAAGAGCGCGCCGCGTCAGACTCAGACGACATCTGCTGCCAATGCTGCATCCGTGGGTACTGGTAGTGCTGCGATGGCTGCGGCAGCGCTTGATAATGAGTCAGACGCATCCTGGCTTTTCCGTTGGGCTCTGCCGGCGTTATTGCTCGGCGGACTCATACTGGCTGGTGTGCAAAATTGTGTCCCGAAAACTGAGTCAACTGCTGCATTGGCTCGTGCTCAACAGATTGCCGAAGTGCAAACCGAAGTAGACGGTTTAAAAGATCAGGTTGTAACCTTAACCTCTGAGCGGGATGAAGCGCTATCCGATCGGGAGACCGCGGTTGGTGAAATAGATCGTCTTAGTGGCGAGCTTGAGTCTGCAAACGCAATGGCATCTGATACCAGTGCGCTTGACGCCGCCAATGCAGAAATCACCAGTCTAAAAGAGCAACTGGCGCAACCCGCGGATACCAGCGAGCTTGATGCTGCCAATGCCGAGATAGCTAGTCTAAAAGAGCAATTGGCACAACCTGCCGATACCAGTGCGCTCGACGCGGCCAATGCTGAGATCACCAGTTTAAAGGAACAACTGGCTCAACCTGTCGATACCAGCGCCCTTGACGCGGCCAACGCCGAAATAGCCAGTCTCAAAGATCAATTGACAGCGTCATCAGACAGCGGGGCTCTCAATGCAGAGATCCTGAGTCTGAAAGACCAACTGGCCAATGTACCTGCACCTGCAGATAACTCTGCAGAGATAATGGGACTCAAGCAGTCTGTCGACGATAGTGAGTTGAAGATTGCGCAGCTTGAATCAGAGCTTGGCACAGTACGTGACAGCCGTGCAGGACTGGAAGCCTCAATGGCAGAGATGAATGCCCAAAATATCAATGCTGAAGCCAGAATAGCTGAGCTTAAAGACAAGCTTTTAAATGTCGCCGGTGCCAAGAACAGAATGGAAGGAGAGATTGCCGCCGCCGCAGACGATGAAGCCGCAGCACAAAGTAAACTTGCGGTGATGCAGGCCAACCTTAATCGTGCAATTGATGATGCAACTGCCAAGCGAAAAGAACTGGTGGCATCTACCACTGGAATGATGGCGTTAAAGAGCGATATTGAATCAGAGAGCGAAAAGCGAATGGCGCTGAATAGCAGACTACAGAATGCGATTTCATTCTCAAAGAATCGTGGTCGGCAACTTGCGTCGACGCAGGAGCAGCTCGAATCAGAGCAACAAAAGCGATCTGCACTCAGCAGCAGACTGGAGAATGCGATTTCATTCTCAAAGAGTCGTGGTCAGCAACTTGCGGCGACGCAGGAGCAACTCGATTCAGAACACCAAAAGCGATTGGCACTGAGCACCAGACTGGAGAATGCCATTGCGTTCTCCAAGAGCCGCGGTCAGCAACTTGAAGAAAACAATGCCGAGCTTGCGAAGGTAGCTAAAGGTCGTTCCGCTGCTATCAAAACAGTTACCGATCTTGCGCGCAAACTACGTGCCTCAGAGTCCGCTGGTGATGCGTTGAAAATGGAGCTTGCTGCATCGCAGGAAGCCATCGATGTCGAGCGAGACAAGCGCAAGGTGCTGAGCACCAGGCTGCGCAACGCTATCGCCTTTTCAAAGAGCAGGGGACAGGAATCCAGTGCGACGCTCGCGAAGGTAACCAAAGGCCGCAGTGCTGCGATCAAAACAGTCACCGATCTGGCGGGTAAACTGCGGGCGTCGGAGTCAGCCGGTGGCGCGCTGGAAATGAAACTTGCCGAGTCGCAGACGCAGATCGATGTTGAGCGCGAAAAGCGTATGGCATTGGACGACAGGCTCAGGAATGCAATTGCTTTTTCGAAAGAAAGAGGAGCACAACTTGAGGCATTGGCCGGTGAGAAGCTGGATCTGGAGGCGCGCGTGTCTGCAGCAGACGCAGCGATGCAAGCTGAGAAAGATCGTGTGAGTTCAGTGAGTGCGTCATTGGCGGATGAACTAGCAGCTGCTGGCATTGGCAACGTGACGGTGCAGCCGGTTGAGGACGGTCAGGCTGTTGGTATTACTATGGGCTCCTCAGATCTATACGAGGTGGGCAGTGCATCACTCAGTCCTCAGGGTAATGAGATGCTTGCGAAAGTGGGTTCAATAGTTGGCAACTACGATGAATGGCAGATTGATGTAGAGGGTCACACAGACGGTCAGCCCATTGGTTCGGTCTTGCAAAAGACCTATGCAAGTAACTGGGAGCTTTCAACGGCACGTGCAGCTGCAGCGGTTCGCTACCTGCAGTTCAACACGGGTATTCCTGCCGAGAAAATGTCGGTCAGGGGGTTTGGTGAGTACAAGCCACTGGCGACTAACGATACTTCAGAAGGTCGCGAGGCGAACCGCCGGATCGAGTTGATTCTGCGAACGCCAAAGTAGGGTAGATCTTTTAAGCAGTGCAACAAACGGCGGGCATTGTCCCGCCGTTTTTTTTGCTTCTGGAATTCCAGGTTGCGTGAGAATAAGCTGGTTTCAGAGAGTAACTAACAATAGCGGCTCCAATGAACAGAAAACCCCGTCTGGATCATCTTGTCATCGCTGCTACCTCTCTTGAGGCGGGAGTAGCTTATGTAAAGAGTAGGCTCGGTGTTGAGATTCCCTTTGGTGGTGAACACGTAAAAATGGGTACTCACAACCACCTGATGCAGCTGGGAAATGAGACCTTCCTTGAAGTTATTGCCATTAACGAAATCCAGGCACCGCCCGGCAGGCCGAGGTGGTACGGACTGGATGATCCCTGCATTCGTGGCTGCCTGGTGAAGCAGCCTGCATTGCTTACCTGGGTCGTAAACACAAATGACCTGGCAGCGCTGATGCTGGCTGCCAATTATTCGCTTGGCAATGCTGAACCAGTCAGTAGAGGTGAGCTTAGCTGGTTGTTCGGCCTGCCAGAGGACGGTAGGTTATTGGGCGGTGGGATGTTGCCGTATGCGATCGAATGGCATACGAGTAAGCATCCATCCAACCATATGGCTGAACTTGGCTGTCGACTCGAAAAAATTGAAGTTTTCCATCCTTATCCGCAATGGCTTGGCAGCGCGTTGCAGTCGATAGATGCAGCGGACCTTGTGCAGCTTCATACGCTGCCTGCTGGTGAATGTCCCTACTTATCGGTGGATATCAGCACGCCAATAGGAAAGGTTCAACTGCAAAGTTATAGATCAAAATTATAAGTTATAGAAAACTGGATGCCATATCCCCCTACGGTAGGCTATGAATCATACAGGGTCGCGTTCGCCTGTAATTGCGGTTAGGGGGATTTTTTCATTCCTGCTCTTGTTGTAGCAACAACAGACTCAGGTTGATTTGCATGGTTTTTAAGTAGCGTTGCTGTGACCACCCGCGTTCTCTGGTTAGCATCTCCTACTGTCAGGGCAAGGCGAAAAAGCACAGGCGTATTGGAATACTTCAAGTTTTTTCAACGCAGCCATGGCGGCTGTGGTGAAGAAATGTGTTCAAATACATTTGGGACGACCCTTAGCTGTTGATACATCCCTATCCAGGATGATTTCTAATCGAAAGCTTGTGTTGTTCCAACCTCCGCTCTTACCTACCACTCCCGTGGCATGGTTTTATTTTAGACACATTCCCGCTGATAGCTCTCCTAAAAGTCCATTCACTTATTAAATCTGTTGCAAGGTGATTTCCTGTGCCGCGATAAGACCTGGTGGTCCCGTTGTTCAGACATGGAGCGATTCTTAACTTGCCGGACTCATTTTTGCTTGAGCATGGTTTTATTACAAAGTGCTAAGTGATTTTTGAGTGGTGAAATGGAATTTGTAGCCGCGCAACAACCGTAGCCTGATGCCGGAGATTAAAAAGTGATAGGTAGGGCTAATTGGATAGGTGGTGGCGCTATTCTGGCGCTTGTTCTCATCATCCCGTTTATTTCTCACGCAGCTCCAGGAGCCTGTGCAGACCCTGATGGTGATGGTTGGGGATGGAACGGAGTCGATTCCTGTAAAGTTGCCGGCAGCCAGTTGTCTTCTGAAAGCTGTGTAGATGATGATGGTGACGGTTGGGGTTGGAATGGTATCGGATCCTGTAGATCTGTAAGTGCTGCTACATTAAATGCCGGTGGGTCAAATACCGGTCCCTGTGTTGATCCGGACGGTGATGGCTGGGGTTGGGACGGCAGTGGATCTTGTCGATCATCGGGTGCTACCCGGGATACCGGTGCATCAAATTCCGCCGCTTGTATTGACCGCGATGGCGACGGTTGGGGATGGAACGGATCCGCATCTTGTCGAACTTCCCAAACCCTGAATAACACTTCGAATAACTCGGGTCATTCACTACCTGGCGTGCAGAATTCATCTATTGCAGCAAACTGTGACAAGCTTCGATCTGGCAACTACCACATTACCGAGTTGGTCACCGACGTCATCCTGACAGCAGGTCAATCCAATGCAACAGGTGGCAATACTAAATACCTTCCAGATACTTACAGGGAGGATCGAACCAACAATCGCGTACTTGTGTGGACAGTTAACAACAGGTGGGAAGTAGCAAATCCGAGATACCAGACCTGGCACAATGAAATATATCCCAGTGGGAAAGGCCGAATACAAAATCACCCGGCCTTTCAAATCGGCAGAGCCATAGCAGATCAGGATGAATGCCGGGTGGTTGCTCTTGTTGCCACAGCAGCATCTGGTATGCCAATAGATCACTGGCGCAACAACCAGGACGATCACTTCACTTATATAAGTGAAAGGGTTACCAGCGCACTAAATGCGCTACCCTCCCACTACAAAGTTGACATGATCTGGTGGATGCAAGGCGAGGCAGATAATGATCAGAATGTTAACCGATACTTCTACAAACTGAATGACTTGATTGCTAAATTCAGAGGTGAAAGCTGGTTCCATACAAATGGCTATTTTCTTGCCAACGAAACTGGATGGTCTTCGTATGCGAATGAGGCAATCGGGAGACTTAAAACTGATAACAGCCGCTTCACCGACTATAGCCGTGGAGAAGACAGGCCTTCAGATCCGTTTCCACACATCGCCACAGACCCACTTAAAGTTCACTTTAATGAAGTTGCGCTTCGAAAGATTGGAAATCTGGTAGCACGAAAGTACATAAACGAATATGTGCGAAATCGATAAGCACTCCTTCCCGGTTACTAACACAGCGTTGGCTCAGGCAATTTGAATCGCCGGGATACTACCGGGATTACTGATTGTGCCAACACCACTGTTGCAGAGGTTTGCTACTGTTAGCCGTGCCTGTATATCTCCAGGTCTGCATTGTTTATCTACTCCTTATTCTTTGCGTTCATTAGCGCTTCAAGCCCGTGAGCCGCTTTATGTTTTCGTTACTGTAAAGCTGGGTCAACTTCACACGGTGTATGGTCATGTCATAGCCGATGCGACATCGGAATCTGAACTGAGAAGGTCGAGATGCACAGCAACATTAGCTGGAACATTAGCTGGATTAACCATTCAGGTCTGACTCATGATTGAAGATCCGCCTCTGCTGACAATAAAAAATCTTACAAAAAGACCTGCAACTGAAAAAGTGGCAGCAATTGCCAAAGCATCAACCGGTGTAGTGGTGGATTGTCTCGGTGGTCGTGGTGCAATGTGCTCGTCTATAAAGCCTGTCAATTCGGATGCAAGTCGTTTTTGCGGTGTGGCGCTTACCTGTGATGCAGGCCCTGCAGATAACCTTGCTGTTTTCGGTGCGCTGCATGTGGCTGAAGCAGGTGACGTTGTTGTAGTTGCAACTGATGGTTTCAAAGCCACAGCGGTAATCGGTGATCTGGTGTTGGGTATGGCGAGAAACTGCGGTTTGGCGGCTGTTGTCACAGATGGTTGTGTGAGAGATTTGGAAGGTTGCATTGCTACAGGCTTGCCTTGCTATGCTTGTGGTGTAACGCCTAACTCACCAGCGCGAAACGGACCAGGGTCTGTAGGCTTTCCAGTTTCAATTGGTGCTACTGGCGTCGAATCCGGTGATGTTATTCTTGGCGACCGTGACGGGGTGGTTGTTGTGCCGTTTGAAAGAATCGATGAGGTAGTTGAACACCTGGATGATGTGCTCGCGGCGGAAGCGGCCCTGGATGCCCAAGTGGCAGAGGGCCTCAGGATGCCTGAGTTTGCCAGAGCGGTTCTTGATAGTGATCGGGTTGTCTGGCGTGATTAGGTAAGCTAAGTGATACGCTTTTCCCCCTGGTGTGTTTACCGAAGTTTGCGTGTCCTTAACACTAATAATGTTAGAAAAAAGTAGCTGACTGACGACAGCAAACGTTCAGTATGCAAATATGATAATTTTGTACGTGGAGAGGTGTCTTCAGTTCAACTTTATCTTCCGCTAAATTTAATTGGGTCCATTCCCAAGATTAATGGCTCGCGATGGTCCAAAAGTTACAACAGCCGGATGACTACTTTGCGCTTTACGATGAATCAGAGCTCACGTACGCTAATTCTTTTCCTCAGTTTTATAAACGATGGTTTATAAAATCCGTTGAGTATCTGACCGCTCGCGTCACGCTTCACAGGAAAATGAGCCGCTTTCAGGGTAATCGTTCCGAAGGAGCACAGTTCTGGCAGGACGTGCTAGATGAAATGAATATCGAGCTCTCGATACCAGCTGACGACTACCAGCGAATACCCCGACAAGGACCCTTGGTGGTGGTGTCCAATCACCCACATGGTTTGATAGACGGTATTGTTATGGGGACGATTCTGTCTAAGGTTAGAGATGATTATCAGATCCTGACCCGCGCTCTGCTGGTGGGTGTAAAAAGGGTGGAAAAATATTTGCTGCCAGTGGCGTTTGCGCATGAAGAAAATGCGGTTCGCCGCAATATTGAAATGCGACAGCGTGCGGTCCAGGCGCTAAAAGAAGGACATGTGATAGCGTTGTTTCCTGCAGGAACGGTATCTACGTCAGATACATTTTTTGGTAAGCCCAAAGAACCGGAGTGGGCAACATTCACCGCAAAGATGATTCAGCAGTCCGGTGCTCGTGTATTACCCGTATATTTTACCGGGTCGAATACACGGCTGTTTCAGATAGCGAATATACTCTCTGAAACGTTGCGACAATCATTGTTGCTGTTCGAGATAAAGGCGGCTTTTAATAAGGCGCAGACACCTGTGATCGGTAATGTGATTGATCCCACCGTGATTGCCCGGTACAAAAATGACAGACAGGGTCTGATGAATTATCTGCGTCTGGAAACACTCAAGCTGTGCCCTGACAACACGGCGGTATAATTTCGCATCGTAAGAGCTATATGAATTTTAGCGGTAATGACCTATGGATCATTTGATTGCCCTGGCTGCTGAAAAAATTGCAGCGGCGGCACACCCGGTGAGTTTCTCCGGTGCCGGGCTCAGTGCAGAATCCGGAATAGCCACGTTTCGCGACAGCGCTGATAAAGATGCGCTGTGGGCAAATTTTGATCCGCAGAAGCTTGCGTCACAGGAAGGGTTTATCGCGAATCCTGCACTGGTTATAGAGTGGTACAACCAGCGCAGAAAAACGCTGGCTGATGCTGTGCCGAATATGGCGCACCATACACTGGCGGCATTCCGAGGCTGGACTCATATTACCCAGAATGTAGATAACCTGTTGGAAACGGCAATACAGGAATCGGGTGCTGACAGCAGCACAGTTTTACATTTACATGGAACTTTGCTTGAAGATCATTGCAATGCTGGATGTGGTTATACTGAAAAGGTCGATCTAAAGGCCGCACCTTCGCTGCGTCGCTGCCGTTGCGGTGACTATATGCGTCCGTCAGTAGTCTGGTTCGGCGAAGCATTGCCAGAGTTGGTTATGCAATCTGCACTGCATCAAACTGAAAATGCAGATCTGATGCTGGTTGTCGGTACCAGTGCGCAGGTCTATCCAGCGGCAGGTCTGATAGACATTGCCACAGACAAAGGTGCTGATGTCATTGTTGTTAACACAGAAGCATCCGGCGTTACGGGTGCGAATATTGTTGAACTTGTCGGCCCTGCTGGAGAAATAATGCCCCAGTTACTCAGGCGTGTGTAGATGCGCTATCTTTTGCCGATGTAGAGCGTGAGTGCGGTGTGGTCTGTTAAGGGGAATCTATGAGGCAGTATCGGTATGCCAGATTACATTCTGGCGCTGAGCGATCTGTGGTTATCGATCTGTTCGATGCTGCGCTTGAGTATCAATTAGATCCGGGTAAGTTGGATCCGGGCCTGGCTGATCAGGCTGGTGCTATAGTGCAGTATTCAGTTGTAGACAATCTCGCTGTTATACAAACGGTTGTGGCTGAACACGGGACCGCCATTGCTGCAATCTGGCTCGCGTTGTCAGAGCACGGTGTGGAGCCGTATTTTCCGGAAGCTGTGGTTCAGGAAGTGGAGGCGGTTGTCAGCAATCCTGGTATTGACGATGAATCGATACCTGATCTGACACATCTGCCGTTCATTACTATCGACAACGTTGACTCGCGTGACCTGGATCAGGCGATGCACATAAGTGCCGACGATTCAGGATTTACGCTGCACTATGCACTTGCTGATGCCGCTTTTTTTGTAAAGCCAGGTTCCGCGCTTTTTGACGAAGCGTTGAGAAGAGGGGCTAGCTACTATGTGCCGGGATTCTCCGTGCCAATGCTACCTGCAACTCTAAGTGAAGGTCTGGTGTCTCTGAATGCATCAGTCTTAAGACGTGCCCTGGTATTTGTTATTCAATTTGATCTGCAGGGAAGTGTGCTGAACACTTCAGTTCAGCAGGCGCGGGTGCAAAGTGTTGCCAAACTAAGCTACACCGGTGTGGAAGCGTATTATCACAGCCCGCAGGATTCGCCGTTGAATGATGCGGCATACACATCAACACTTAATGCACTTCGTGAGCTAGGCAAACTGAGGATTCTGGAGGCAAGACGGCGCAATGTTGTTGAATTCAATCGCAGTTCTGTGGAAGTTATTTTAAGAAGTGACGGCATTGATTTCGATATATTGGATTCGGATCGATTGCAGGTTGAAAAATACAATGAACAGATTTCTCTTGTTTGCAACGCAGAAGGCGCTAATTTTTTAAAGGCGGCAGGGCTGCCATCGGTGGTGCAGGCGATATACCGTGTTCACGACGCGCCGGATGAAGAGCGATTGAAAAAATTCAGCCGTCTGCTTAAAGGTCTGATTCAACATTATAAGCTGTTGCCGGAGTTATGGGTCTGGCGCTGGCGGGATGGAAAATATGGTAAACGGGAGTATCTTGCAGATTACCTTGAGCGCCTGAAAGCCAATGATGTGGATGCGGGTTTATTATCCGCGGTGCAGCGGCATTCGCTTATGTTGAGCCCGGCGTCGCGATTCACCGCCGAATCCGGTGGGCATCATTCGTTGAAGCTTCAGCAATATGCGCGATTCTCCTCCCCTATGCGTGAGGTTGCCGGAGTGTACACGCATCGCGAGTATTTGCAGCTGCTGGGGCATGTCGGTGATGTTTCTCTCACCGACGACAATGAATTGCGGGACAACGTGATTGCCGCTGCCAATCGTTCAAAGGAAACACAGAAAAAACTTAATAAATCGGTGATGAAAATTGCGATTGATCAGATGTTCAGCGGGCAGCTTGCGTTAGAGCCCATTGACAGGAAGGTGTGGTCCGGGACAGTAATGTCGCTCAGGCCATCCAGAGTTTATGTAAGACTTGATAGTCCTGCAATCACGGTGAAGGTTTATCTTCGGGTACTGAGTAATTTCAGTGGACAGAAGTACAAGCTTGATAAATCGTCTGCAGTTTTAACCGCCGATGATGGCAGCGTTATCGCTATTGGGCAGAAGATAAAGTTGCGGGTGCAGGGTTATTCCGAAGATGATGCGAAGTGGAGTCTTCTGCCCCTAACCAGCTCGATGAGTTAGTCGTCGATGAGTTAGTCTATAAGTCAGCGCTGCAATAGCTTCGGGTAGCGTTTGCTACCCGAACATTTGATGGGTTATCTACAAAACCCGGCGTCTTCGTATGCTTCAAAAAAGCGTGATGCAATATGTTGTTCACCCGCAGGATTTGGATGAATGTTGTCACTGAGCATCATTGAACTTTCGAAACCGGTTCTGACATCAACAATTCGCACTCTTGGATTGTTTAGTTGTGTAACGTACGCTTCAATACGGTTACTGAGTATTTCCACATTGGCATTTATGCTTGCGTCTTGCAGCCAGGGGATAACATTGGCCAG